>JAFAZF010000083.1 GCA_019239915.1 Sphingomonadaceae bacterium | reverse complement strand
GCTGTGGTTCCGGCGCAGTCGCTTGCTCATCTTGCCTCCTGCTCGCGGCCAGCATGGCCGCTGTCAGACCGGCAATCCACTCATCCCCACTGTTCAAATTCCCCGAGCCACCTCTGCGCAAAGGGCGCGGCCGAGCTCGTCAACTATCGCGTCCATGGCCGCTTCTATATCGTCGATCGGCTGTTCGATGCCGCCGAGCTCCGGTTCGGGCTCAAGCACCAAGACGTCGTTCGCATCACGCGCGTTGGTGCCGGCCAGCGGAGGACGTCATGACCGACACCACCGCCGCCGCCGGCGCGCCGACCATGCCGAAGGTCGACCCCGAGACGCTGGTCATCCGCGCCACGCCGCCGACCGCGATCCGGTTCAAGCGCGGGCTGATCGTCGGCTTGGCCGCGATCGGCGTGATCTTGCTCGTGATTGTTGCCTGGTTCGCGCTGAAGCCGCACGTCTTCCATGTCGTCGCGACGCAGGAGGATATGTCGGAGCCGGAGAACCGGCCGACCAGCGACGCCCTCAACGGCCTGCCCAAGAGCTACGGCGACGTGCCGCGGCTTGGACCGCCTTTGCCGGGCGACCTCGGCAAGCCGATCCTCGAGCATGAGCCGGGCCTCGCCGTCGACGACCGCGCGGGTGCGCGTTCCGCGGCCAATCAGGCAGCCGCCGCCGAGCGGGAGCGGCAGCTCGCGGAGCTGAAGGCGGCGCGGCAATCGGCTGTTCTCGTACAGTCCGGTACGCGTGCCGACACGTCGGAGGCTCCAGCGATCGCTACGGCGGAGCCGCCGGCGAGCGCTCCTGGTAATCCGGACAAGCTCGCGATCGATCCCGACCGCGATCCCAACGGCCAGCAGCGCAAGTCCGACTTTGTGGCCAAGCTAGACAAGGATGGCGACATCAATCCGCATACGCTCGCGGTAGCGGCGTCACCCTACATGCTGTCGGCAGGCAGTGTGATCTCGGCGAGCCTGATCACGGGGTTGAGCTCCGATTTGCCGGGGCTGGTCACCGCACAGGTGACCGAGAATGTGTTCGACTCGGCGACAGGTAGCGTCTTGCTAGTGCCACAGGGCGCACGGCTGATCGGCAGCTACGACAGCGTCGTCGCGTTCGGACAGAAGCGCGCACTCGTCGTCTGGCAGCGCATCATCCTGCCCAATGGAAGCTCGCTGCGGATCGACAACGTCCCGGCTTCCGATGCCGCTGGCTATGCCGGCCTCGAGGACAAGGTCGATTTTCAAACCTGGGCGCTGCTCAAGGGGATCGTGCTTTCGACACTGGTCGGGGTGGGCTCCGAGCTGCAGTTCACGGGAAATGGCGGTCTCATTGAAGCGATCCGCCAATCCGGCCAGCAGAACGTGTCACGTACCGGCGATCAGCTCGTCTCGAAGACGCTCAACATCCAGCCAACGATCACGGTGCGCCCCGGCACGCCGGTACGGCTGGTCGTCCGAAAAGATCTGATCCTCCCACCTTGGCGCGGATGAAGGAGATAGGAAAATGCCCGATCTGAAACTCGGAAAGCTGCCCGATCGCACCCCTGTAAAGATTGTGCTCAGTATATCACCCGCACTTCATCGCTCGCTCGAGGAGTATGCTGTTCTCTATGCCGAAGCCTATCAGCGCGATGAGCCAGTCGCCGAACTGATCCCCGCTATGCTTGCCGCGTTCTTGGAAAGCGACAAGAGCTTTGCGCGTAACAGATCAAAGGCCTGACCGATGTCGCAAAACCCCGAGCGCCAGCCGATCGCGGCCGTCATCGAGCCTTTAACCGTTCGCATCTCTACTGCGGTCCAGCTCACCGGAATTAGCCGTTCGCGCCTATACGAACTTATTCAGGCCGGCGACTTGAAAACGGTGAAAGTGGGTCGATCGACCCTTATACCCTATTGGAGCCTCAAAGGCCTTACCGGTGGCTGATCTACTCGCATTTCGCGCAGCGACCAAACCATCCCGGCTTTACCGCTCGCTTTATCCACGAGATCAGATTCCGGGTGCCGAGAAAAGGCTCGATGGCCGCTCCCGATATTGCCTGCCGCGGGTAAGAACGGGCAAGTCCGACGGCGGAGAGTTATGCCCCCTTTTCCCGGCCCCTCGCGAATTGCGGCCGGAGAATCTTCGCGCCGTCGCGGAGCTGGTCTAGGTAGTCGGACCAGTGCTGCATCATGCGGACGCGTTCGTTCCAATATTCGCCGCGTGTGTAGGCACGGCGCACCATTGAGGTGTCGAGATGGGCGAGTTGCTTCTCGATGGCGTCCGGGTTCCAGATGCCCATTTCGTTGAGCAGGGTCGCTGCCATGGCGCGGAAGCCGTGCGCTGTCATCTCTTCCTGGCTATAGCCAAGCCGCCGCAACGCCGCGTTGACGGTGTTCTCGGACATGCACTGCTTTGGCGAGCGGAAGGACGGGAAGAGAAAGCGTCCATCGCCCGTAAGGGCGTGAAGTTCGTCGACCATTTCGAGCACCTGGCGCGAGAGCGGCACTCGATGCGGCCGGCGCATCTTCATTTTCTCAGCCGATAGTGACCAAACGGCCTCCTGCATGTCCAACTCCGTCCATTCGGCACTGCGCAGTTCGCCGGGCCGCACGAAAAGATGCGGCGACAGGCGAAGAGCGATGGCGGTGATCTCGTGGCCAGTGTAGCCTTCAATCGCGCGGAGAAGCCCGCCAGCCTCCTTGGGCGTCGTGATCGCCGCGAGGTGCTGGACCTTCGGCGTGACGAGAGCACCGCGCAAGTCAGCCGCAACATCGCGATCTGCTCGTGCCGTCGCGATACCATAGCGGAACACCCGGCTAAGCACGCTACGCATCCGCCGGGCGCTCTCGTAGCGGCCGGTCGCCTCGACCTTCCGTAGGACGGCTAGGATCTCCTGTGGCGTGATCTTCAGGATTGGGAGAGTGCCGATCATCGGATAGGCCATGCCAAGCAGCCAGCGAATCTTGTCGAGCGTGATCGGCGCGCGGCCCTCCCGCTCATTTTTTGCCACCCATTCTTCAGCGATCGTCTTGAAGGTGTTGTCCGCGGCGACCTTGCGCGCGAGCGTGTCGATCCGCTTCTCGGCGGCGGGATCGAGGCCGGCGGCGATCTGTGCTCGCGCTTTGTCACGCAGTTGGCGCGCTGCTGCGATTCCGACCTCGGGCCAGGCGCCGAAATAGAGCGTCTTTTGTCGGCCAAGGTGCCGATAGTTCATGCGCCACAGTTTCGCCCCGGTCGACTGGATGAGGAGATACAGCCCGTCGGAATCAGCCAATTTGTAGGCTCTGTCTCGGGACTTGGTATTGGTGATCTGAACGTGATTCAGGGCCATGATGGTGCAAGCTCCAAAGGGCTCGCCGGAACCATCAAAAACACCATCAAAGCTGATGGTATGCCGATGGTTCCGGGCGGATGAGCCCGGATTCCAATCGGCGATTTTCTCCGAAAAAACGCTGGAAAACCAGCCGCTTGCTGGACGTTCCCGGACATTCCCGGAAAGGTTCCTGGTGCCCAGAAGAGGACTCGAACCTCCACGCCCTTGCGAGCGCCAGCACCTGAAGCTGGTGCGTCTACCAATTCCGCCATCTGGGCACGGGGTAGGCGGGCGCGCTTAGCGGGGCGGTCCCGGCGCGTCAATGCGGATGGTGATCGGCGGGTGCTTGTGTTGCGGCGCGGGGGCGGGCAAGGGGCGGGACGGCCGATCAATCCAAGGGCATGCGATGGCAGATCAGGTGGTGACGCTGTTCGGCGGCGGCGGCTTTCTCGGCCGCTACGTCACGCAGGCGCTGATGCGCGGCGGCGCGCGCGTCCGCATCGCCGAGCGCAATCCCAAGGACGCGTGGTTCCTGAAGCCGCAAGGCGGTCTCGGCCAATCGCAGTTCATCGCTGCGGACATCACCAAGCCGGCGACGATCGCGCGCGCGTTCGCCGGCGCCGACGCCGCGGTCAACCTCGTCGGCATCCTCGCGGGCAATTTCCAGGCGGTGCATGTCGACGGCGCGCGCAACGTCGCCGAGCTAGCGGCCGCGGCGGGTCTCGAGGCGCTCGTTCAGGTCTCGGCGATCGGTGCCGATCCCGGCGCGCCGTCCGGTTATGGCCGCAGCAAGGGCGAGGGCGAGGCGGCGGTACGTGCCGCCTATCCAGCAGCAACGATCGTGCGCCCCTCGATCATCTTCGGACCCGAAGATGGCTTCGTGAATCGCTTCGCGCGGATGGCGGAAGCCTGGCCGGTGCTGCCGGTGGTCCGCTCCTCCGCCAAGTTCCAGCCGGTCTACGTCGCCGATGTTGCCCAGGCGATCGCGCGCGCCGTGCTGGATCCGAAGGCACATGCCGGGCATGCCTATGAACTCGGCGGTCCCGAGGTGATCGAGATGGGCGCGCTGATCGACTGGATCTGCGAGGCGACGGGCCGCACCCCGACGCGGATCGCGATACCGGACGCCGTCGGCGAGAAGCTCGCATCGTTCGGTTTCCTGCCGGGTGCGCCGATCACGCGCGATCAGTGGCTGATGCTCCAGCGGGACAATGTCGTGGCGCCGGGCGCGGCGGGCTTCGCGGCGTTCGGCATCAACCCGTCGCCCCTCGCCGCGGTCGCGCCGAAATGGCTGGTGCGTTACCGGCGCGGCGGTCGCTTCTCGCTCGGCCAGCGCGCGGCCAGCTAGCTCCCGGAGCCCCATGCACCATCTGCTCAGCATCCTCATCCTCGGCATCGTCGAGGGTGTCACCGAGTTCCTGCCCGTCTCCTCGACCGGGCACCTCATCCTTGCCACCGCGCTGCTCGGCTTCGATGCCGAGCAGTGGAAGGTGTTCAACATCGTCATCCAGTTCGGCGCGATCCTCGCCATCGTCGTCTTGTATTGGCGGACGTTCACGGCCGTGCTGAGCGGCCTGCTGCGTGGCGATCCCACGTCGATCCGCTTCGTCGTCAACATCCTCGTCGCCTTCTTGCCGGCGGCGGTCATCGGGCTCGCGCTGCACAAGAAGATCGAGGCGCTGCTCGGCCGCCCCGACGTGGTCGCGGTCGCGCTGATCCTCGGCGGCATCGCGATCCTGCTGATCGAACGCGCCGCCAAGCGCACGGACATCCATGGCGTCGCCGAGATCCCGCTGCCGCGCGCGCTGGGAATCGGCATCGTCCAGTGCCTTGCGATGATCCCCGGCGTCAGCCGCTCCGGCGCCACGATCATGGGCGCGCTGCTGCTCGGCGTCGAGCGGCGCACGGCCGCCGAGTTCAGCTTCTTCCTCGCCATTCCGACGATGATGGGCGCGACCGGCCTCGAGCTGTTCAAGAACCGCCACGACATCGGCGCCAACGGGATCGGCATCTCGGCGATACTGCTCGGCTCGCTGATCGCATTCCTCGTCGCATTGGTGGTTGTACGAGCGTTTGTTGCGCTAATCTCCCGCCACGGCTTCGCGCCTTTTGCCTGGTATCGAATCGCTGCGGGAATCGCGGCCCTGTTATGGCTTCTGGCGTGATAAGAAAGGGCCGCATCGGACCGGTCCGGTCCCACGAATGGGCGGAAGGCGACTGGGTGAGGCATATTCCCGACGAGATAGGGTAGCTATACTTACCTACAGGCAGAAATCCGCGTGACTTGCGCTGTGGATATGTGCATATCTGCCGCAGGAGGCGCGCATGTCCGAGAACCCGATGCTCAAGTTCGTCGCGATCGGTCAGGATTACCCGACCAAGCGTGCGGCCGACCTGCGCGCGCAGGATTTCGCGGAGATCGCGAAGCGCTATGCGGTCGAGAAAGCCGAGGAACAGTCGGCGCGCTGCTCGCAATGCGGCGTGCCCTATTGTTCGACGCACTGTCCGCTTCACAACCATATTCCGGACTGGCTGCGGTTGACCGCCGAGGGGCGGCTGCGCGAAGCCTACGAGCTCTCCAACGCGACCTCGACGATGCCCGAGATCTGCGGCCGCATCTGCCCGCAGGATCGCCTGTGCGAAGGCAACTGCGTGATCGAGTTCTCCGGCCATGGCGCGGTGACGATCGGCTCGGTCGAGAAGTTCATCACCGATACTGCGTGGGACGAGGGCTGGATCGAGCCGCTGGTGCCGCTCGGCGATCGCTCCGGGCAATCGGTCGGCATCATCGGTGCGGGGCCGACGGGGATGACGGCGGCGGAATATCTGCGCGCGCAAGGCTATGACGTCCACGTCTACGATCGCCACGATCGCGCCGGCGGGCTGCTGACCTACGGCATTCCCGGCTTCAAGCTCGAGAAGCACGTCGTGATGCGGCGCGTGAAGCGGCTCGAGGATGGCGGCATCGTCTTCCATCTCGGCTTCGAGGTCGGCCGCGACGCGACGCTCGCGCAGCTGCGCGAGAAGCATGACGCGCTGCTCGTCGCCACCGGCGTGTACAAGGCGCGCGCGATCAAGGCGCCCGGCGTCGGTTCGCCCGGCGTGGTCAAGGCGCTCGACTATCTGATTGCATCCAACCGCAAGGGCTTCGGCGACGACGTGCCGGCGTTTGACGCGGGCAGCCTGAATGCCGCCGGCAAGCATGTCGTCGTCGTCGGCGGCGGCGATACCGCGATGGATTGCGTGCGCACCGCTGTCCGGCAGGGCGCCAAGTCGGTGAAGTGCCTCTATCGCCGCGATCGCGCCAACATGCCCGGCTCGCAGCGCGAGGTTTCGAACGCGGAGGAGGAGGGCGTCGAGTTCGTCTGGCTGTCGGCGCCCGAGGCGTTCGAGGCGGCGGAGGAGGCAATCTCCGGCGTACGTGCGGCGAAGATGCGGCTCGGCGCGCCCGACGCGAGCGGCAGGCGGGCGCCCGAGATCGATCCGGGCAGCGAGTTCCGGCTCGAGGCCGATCTCGTCATCAAGGCGCTCGGCTTCGATCCCGAGCCGCTGCCGCAGCTGTTCGACGCGCCCGATCTCTCGGTGACGCGCTGGGGCACGCTGCGCATCGATCACAAGAGCATGCAGAGCTCGATCGACGGCGTCTTCGCCGCCGGTGACATCGTCCGCGGCGCCAGCCTCGTCGTCTGGGCGATCCGCGATGGCCGCGACGTCGCCGAGAAGATGCATGCCTATCTCAAGGCCAAGGCATCCGCGAAGGCGGGAGCGCGCGAGAAGGTCGCGGCGTGACATGCGGCTCGAGACGCACGAAATCGCTGCGATCAAGGCGGCCACGCGGCTGACGTTCGGACCGGACGCGGTCGTCCGCGTCTTCGGAAGCCGTGCGTTTGATGATCGGCGCGGCGGCGACATCGATCTGCATGTCGAGCACGGCAGCGACATCGATATGTGGCGCGTGAAAGACGACTTTCTGGATAGGCTGTTTGCACGAATCGATGCGCAGCGCGTCGATCTGATCGCGACGAAGCGGGGTGCGGAGCCGACCCCCATCGAAGCTGTCGCCTATCGCGACGGGGTGATTTTGTGAGCGAGGAGGAAGAGCAGCGGCTGCTTGCTGAATATCTGGCGACCTGTGCTCGGCTCCACCGGGGATTCGAGGAGACGAGTGGTGTGATCGCGCCGCTGATGCCGATGTCACCCGACCGAATCGATGCGCTGCCGATCGACGCCGAAACTTCCAAGCTCGCCTATCTCAAGCGCTTCGAGCAGTTCGAGGACATTCTTCAGCGAACGTTAGAGGCGATCTCGAGGATCATGGAGCATGGTAAGATCGAGCGCATGACATCCGTCGATGTCACGCGGCGGGCCTATGCGCTTGGTATTCTCGATAACGAGAAGATCTGGGCGAACGCTGTTCGCGTTCGGAACGCCTTGGCACACGAATATCCGCTCAATCCGGAAAAGCGGACGTCGCAGGTCAACCAGGCCTGGGAAGGCCGCGAGACGTTGAACACCACGTGGGCGAGCATCCAGCGCTTCGTCCAGCAGGAAGGGCTTTTGCATGATGCAGGCTGACTTGGATCGCATCGAAGCCGAACGCGAGCGCCTTGCCCGCGAGGGAATGTATCGTCCCGACTTCGAGGGCGATGCCTGCGGCGTCGGCATGGTCGCGGCGATCGACGGCAAGCCTTCGCGCCGCGTCGTCGCGGCGGCGATCGATGCGCTGAAGGCGGTGTGGCATCGCGGCGCGGTCGATGCCGACGGCAAGACCGGCGACGGCGCCGGCGTCCATGTCGAGCTGCCGACCCACTTCTTCGACGATGCCATCGAAAATGGCGGCCATAAGCCCGGCACCGGTCGGCTCGCCGTCGGCATGATCTTCCTGCCGCGCACCGATCTCGGCGCGCAGGAGACCTGCCGTACGATCGTCGAGAGCGAGATCATCGATTTCGGCTACACCATCTATGGCTGGCGGCAGGTCCCGGTCGACGTCTCGGTAATCGGCGACAAGGCGATGCTGACGCGCCCGGAGATCGAGCAGATCATGATCCAGGGGCCCAAGCCCGAGGACGGCGACGTCGCCGAATTCGAGAAGAATCTGTACCTCATCCGTCGCCGCATCGAGCGCAAGGTCGTCGAAGCGCAGATCCAGGGTTTCTACGTCTGCTCGCTGAGCTGCCGCTCGATCATCTACAAGGGGCTGTTCCTCGCCGAGACACTGTCGGTCTTCTATCCCGATCTCGCCGACGATCGCTTCATCAGCCGCTTCGCGATCTTCCACCAGCGCTATTCGACCAACACCTTCCCGCAATGGTGGCTGGCGCAGCCGTTCCGCACGCTCGCCCACAACGGTGAGATCAACACGATCCGCGGCAACAAGAACTGGATGAAGAGCCACGAGATCAAGATGGCCTCGCTCGCCTTCGGCGAGCATAGCGAGGAGATCAAGCCGCTCATCCCCGCGGGCGCGTCCGACACCGCCGCGCTCGATGCCGTGTTCGAGGCGATCTGCCGCGCCGGCCGCGACGCACCGACCGCCAAGCTGATGCTCGTGCCCGAGGCGTGGCAGAACGCGCACGATCTGCCGCAGGCGCATCAGGACATGTATGCCTACTATGCCTCGATGATGGAGCCGTGGGACGGCCCTGCCGCGCTGGCGATGACCGATGGGCGCTGGGTGGTAGCCGGCGTTGACCGCAACGCGCTGCGCCCGCTGCGCACGACGCAGACCGCCGACAACCTGCTGATCGTCGGTTCCGAGACGGGCATGGTCGTCGTGCCGGAGAGCACGATCGTGAAGAAGGGGCGGATCGGCCCCGGCCAAATGATCGCGGTCGATCTCGACGAGGGCGCGTTGTTCGACGACGTCGCGATCAAGGATCGCATCGCCGGCGAGCATCCGTTCGGCGACTATGTCTCGGGCTTCCGTTCGCTCTCCGAGCTCGTCGCCCCCGAAGGCGAGCATCGCCCCTCCTATGCGCGCGCCGAGCTGATCCGGCGCCAGGTCGCGGCCGGCGTCACGCTTGAGGATATGGAGCTGATCCTCGCGCCTTATGTGGAAGACGCCAAGGAAGCGGTCGGCTCGATGGGCGACGACACGCCGCTCGCGGTGATCTCCGACAAGCCGCGGCTCGTCAGCCATTTCTTCCGGCAGAATTTCAGCCAGGTCACCAACCCGCCGATCGATTCCCTGCGTGAGACGCAGGTGATGAGCCTGACGACGCGGTTCGGCAATCTCGGCAACATCCTCGACAAGGAGGGGCCACAGCCGAACGTGCTGGTGCTCGACTCGCCGGTCCTCGACAGTGCGGATTGGGCGACGCTGAAGGATCATTTCGGCGCCAATGCCGCCGGGATCGACTGCACGTTCGATCCAAACGGCGGCGCCGACGCGCTTCGCCAGGCGATCGCGGCGATCCGCCGCCAGGCCGAGCAGGCGGTGCGCGAGGGCAAGACCGAGCTCTTCCTGACCGACGAGCATAACGGCCCCGATCGCGTCGCGGTTTCGATGGTGCTCGCCGCCGCCGCGGTTCACACGCATCTCGTGCGCAAGGGTCTGCGCTCCTATGCGAGCGTCAACGTGCGCTCGGCCGAGTGCCTCGACACGCATTATTTCGCGGTGCTGATCGGCGTCGGTGCGACGACGGTGAATGCCTACCTCACGGAAGCGGCGATCGCCGACCGACACGGCCGTGGCCTGTTCGGTGACTTCACGCTCGATCAGTGCCTCGCGCGCTACCGCAAGGCGGTCAACGACGGCCTGCTCAAGATCATGTCCAAGATGGGCATTGCGGTGATCTCGTCCTACCGCGGCGGCTATAATTTCGAGGCGGTCGGGCTTTCCCGGGCGCTGGTGAACGATCTCTTCCCGGGCATGCCCGCGAAGATCTCGGGTGAGGGTTACGCCTCGCTCCAGCTCAACGCGATGCTGAAGCATGAAAAGGCGTGGGACGCGGCGGTGGCGACGCTGCCGATCGGCGGCTTCTACCGCCAGCGTGCGGGCGGCGAGGCGCATGCCTACTCCGCCAACCTCATGCACCTGCTGCAGACCGCGGTCGCGACCGACAGCTATTCGACCTATCTGCAGTTCTCGCGCGGCGTGCGCGATCTGCAGCCGGTCTATCTGCGCGATCTGCTCGAGTTCAACTGGGCGCGCGAGGCGATCCCGATCGACGAGGTCGAGGCGATAACCGAGATCCGCAAGCGCTTCGTGACGCCGGGCATGTCCTTGGGCGCGCTGTCTCCGGAAGCGCACGAGACGCTGGCGATCGCGATGAACCGGATCGGCGCGAAGGCGGTCTCGGGCGAGGGCGGCGAGGACAAGTCGCGGTACGTCCCCTACGACAATGGCGACAACGCCAACTCGACGATCAAGCAGGTCGCCTCCGGCCGCTTCGGCGTGACCGCCGAATATCTCGGCGCTTGCGAGGAGCTCGAGATCAAGGTCGCGCAAGGCGCCAAGCCGGGCGAGGGCGGCCAGCTTCCGGGCTTCAAGGTCACGGAGATGATCGCGCGGCTCAGGCATTCGACGCCCGGCGTGACGCTCATCTCGCCGCCGCCGCATCACGACATCTACTCGATCGAGGATCTCGCACAGCTCATCTACGATCTGAAGCAGATCAACCCGCGCGCGCGGGTCTGCGTGAAGCTGGTGAGTTCGGCCGGCATCGGCACCGTCGCGGCGGGTGTCGCCAAGGCGCATGCCGACGTGATCCTCGTCGCCGGCCATGTCGGCGGCACCGGCGCCAGCCCGCAGACCTCGGTCAAATATGCCGGCACGCCCTGGGAGATGGGTCTCACCGAGACCAACCAGGTGCTGACGCTGAACGGCCTCCGTCATCGCGTGAAGCTGCGCACCGACGGCGGCCTCAAAACGGGGCGTGACATCGTCATCGCCGCGATATTGGGCGCCGAGGAATTCGGCATCGGCACGCTCAGCCTCGTCGCGATGGGCTGCATCATGGTCCGTCAGTGCCATTCGAACACCTGCCCGGTCGGCGTCTGCACGCAGGATGCGAAGCTGCGCGACAAGTTCGTCGGCACGCCCGAAAAGGTCATCAACCTGATGACCTTCATCGCCGAGGAGGTGCGCGAGGTGCTGGCGCGGCTCGGCTTCCGCAGCCTCGACGAGGTCGTCGGTCGCACGGAACTGCTCCGCCAGGTCAGCCGCGGCGCCGAGCATCTCGACGATCTCGATCTCAACCCGATCCTCGCCAAGGTCGACGCGCCGGATCACCACCGCCGCTTCACCGCCAACTTCTTCCGCAACGAGGTGCCGGACAGTCTCGACGCGCAGATGATCGAGGACGCGAAAGCGGTGTTCGATCGCGGCGAGAAGATGCAGCTGACCTATACGGTGCGGAACACGCACCGTGCCGTGGGTACGCGGCTCTCGGCCGAGATCACGCGCAGGTTCGGCATGACGCATCTGCAGGACGGCCACGTCCATATCCGTCTGCGCGGCTCTGCCGGTCAGTCGCTGGGCGCGTTCGCCTGCAAGGGCATCACGCTCGAGGTGTTCGGCGATGCCAACGACTATGTCGGCAAGGGCCTCTCCGGCGCGACGATCGCGGTGCGGCCGATGGTCTCGAGCCCGCTCGAGAGCAAGAACAACGCGATCATCGGCAACACCGTTCTCTACGGCGCGACGGCAGGCCGGCTGTTCGCGGCCGGGCAGGCGGGCGAGCGCTTCGCGGTGCGCAACTCCGGCGCGGATGTGGTCGTCGAAGGCTGCGGTGCCAATGGCTGCGAATATATGACCGGCGGCACCGCGGTGCTGCTCGGCAAGGTTGGCCCGAACTTCGGCGCGGGCATGACCGGCGGCATGGCCTTCGTGCTCGACGAGGATGGTAGCTTCACGGCGCACGCCAATCCGGACAACATCGTCTGGCAGCGCATCGCGTCCGCCCATTGGGCGGACAAGCTCAAGGCGCTCGTCGAGGATCACGCACGCGCCACCGACAGCAAATGGGCGCACACCGTGCTTGCCGACTGGACGCGCTGGCAGAAGCAGTTCTGGCAGGTCGTGCCCAAGGAGATGCTGGAGCGCCTGCCGGTGCCGCTCAACGACGAGACCGAGGCGGTGGTCGCGGCGGAGTAAGTCGCGCCCTCAAGCGTAACCTTCGTTCGTCCTGAGCGCGGTCGAAGAACGTGCCGCTGGATGCAGCGCTCGGGCCCACCTTCGACGGCGCTCAGCGCGAACGGGTTTGGATTGGTGTGGAGGGGATAGCGATCAACCCCTTCCCCCCGCGCGCCTGCACCCGTAACAAGGCAGTCGCATGTGGCAGCTCTACCAGTTCCCCCTCTGTCCCTTCTCGCGCAAGGTGCGGCTTCTGCTCGGCGAGAAGGGCGTCGGCTATGATCTCGTGCGCGAGTCCCCATGGCTCCGGCGTGACGAGTTTCTCGATCTCAATCCGGCCGGGCAGACGCCGGTGATGGTCGAGGCCGAGCGCAACGTGACGCTGATCGATTCGACCGCGATCTGCGAATATTTCGAGGAGACGATCGAGAAAGGGCCGATGATCGTCGGCCATGCCGCCAGCCGCGCCGAGATCCGGCGGCTGGTCGCTTGGTTCGACGGAGCGTTCTACTTCGATGTCGTCAAGCCGCTGATGGACGAGCGCATGAAGAAGCGCCTGATCCACCGCCAGTCGCCGGACGCCAAGGCGCTGCGCGAGGCGATGCGGCAGGCTAACAACCATATGGACTATATCGATTATCTGCTCGATCACCGGCGCTGGCTGGCCGGCCCGGCGCTGAGCCTCGCCGATCTCGCGGCCGCCGCGCACCTCTCGGTCGCCGACTATCTCGGCGGCGTCGATTGGCAGGGGCATGAGCAGACCAAGGCCTGGTATGCCGGGCTCAAGTCGCGCCCCTCGTTCCGGCCGCTGCTCTCCGAGCGGATGGAGGTCGTCGGTCCGCCGCCGCATTACGACAAGGTCGACTTCTGAGCGGCCGATCCTTGCCTATGACCCGTTCGTCCCGAGCGAAGTCGAGGGACGTGCAGCGGGCGCTGCACTGACGTGTCTCGACTTCGCTCGACACGAACGGAGTGGGGCGGTGAGAACGCTGGTTCGACACCCGCACCGATCTCGGCTGCCAAGCGCCTGCGCTCGATCCTGGGCGGATCGGCCGGCAACCTCGTCGAATGGTTCGACTGGTACGCCTACTCCGCTTTCGCGCTCTATTTCGCGCCGGTCTTCTTCCCCAAGGCGGACTCGACCGCGCAGCTGCTGAACACCGCTGCGATCTTCGCGGTCGGCTTCGTCATGCGGCCGATCGGCGGCTGGCTGATGGGCACCTATGCGGACAGGCAAGGGCGCAAGGCCGGCCTGACACTCTCGGTAGTGCTGATGTGCGCGGGCGCGCTGATGATCGCGCTCTGCCCGCCCTTCGCGCGGATCGGCGCGCTCGCGCCGGCCCTCCTCGTCGTCGCGCGGATGCTGCAGGGGATCAGCCTCGGCGGCGAATATGGCGCGAGCGCGGTCTATCTCTCCGAGATGGCGGGGGAGCGGCATCGCGGCTTCTGGTCGAGCTTCCAATATGTCACGCTGATCTCCGGCCAGCTCGTCAGCCTGGGGCTGCTGCTCGTGCTGCAGCTCTGGCTGACCAAGGAGCAGATGGCGGCGTGGGGCTGGCGCATTCCCTTCGCGATCGGGGCGCTGCTCGCGCTCGCGGTGTGGCGTATTCGCCGCGGGCTCGCGGAGACCGAGAGCTTCCATGTCGCCGAGGCGAAAGGCGTCGCGCGCGGTTCCGTCGCCGATCTGTTCGGCACGCACCGCCGCGAGACCGCGCTGGTGCTCGCGCTCACCGCGGGCGGCACCGTCGCCTTCTACGCCTATTCGATCTACATGCAGAAGTTCCTCGCCAACACCGCCGGCTTTTCGAAGGAGACGGCGAGCACGATCATGGCGCTGGCGCTGCTTGCCTATACCTGCCTCCAGCCGCTCGCCGGCGCGCTGAGCGACAACGTCGGGCGCAAGCCGCTGATGGCGGGCTTCGGCCTCTTCGGCGTGGCGCTTACCGTGCCCGTCTTCACCGCGCTCGAGCATGTCCGCTCGCCCGCCGCCGCGTTCGGGCTGGTGATGATCCTGCTGACGCTGTTGACGGGCTATACGGCTATCAACGCGATCGTGAAGGCGGAACTGTTCCCGCCCGAGGTCCGCGCGACCGGCGTGGCGCTGCCCTACGCGATCTCCAATGCGATCTTCGGCGGCACGGCGGAATATGTCGCGCTGTGGTTCAAGCAGGCCGGGAACGAGCGTGGCTTCTATTGGTATGTCACGGGCCTCATACTGGTTTCGTTGATCGTCTACCTGCGCATGCGCGACACCAAGCGCACCAGTCGCATCGCCGCCGAGCCGAGCCCGCCATGATCACCCGCCGCCATGCCGTGGCCGCCATGCTCGCCTCGGGCGTGCTGCCGTGCATGGCATCGGCGGCGGGCGAAGGCGCCGACTTCTCGTGGGACAGGCTCAAGAGCTTCGCGCTCGCCCGCGCGCATGGCCGCTTTGCCGGCCTGCCGCCCGCGAACCCGGCCGCTGCCGCGATCGACTATGACGACGTTGGCCGCATCGCATACCGGGGCGACAGGACGCTGTGGCCGGCGAGCACGCACGGCGTCCGCTTCTTTCCGCTCAGCCGCTACGCCGCCTCTCCGATCGCCATCTCGATCGTCGAGAAGGGGCGGGCGCGGCCCTTCGACTTCTCGCCCGATCTGTTCGCGGTGACGCCCGGCCCTGGTGCACCGCGGCTGCTGCCGGGTTTCTCCGGTTTCCGGCTGATGGCACCCGGCGGCAAAAGCGATTGGCTCGCCTTCCAGGGCGCCGCCTATTTCCGCGCCGCCGGCGCGCTCGATCAATATGGCCTTTCCGCGCGCGGGCTGGCGATCGACACGGGCAGCGGCAAGGCCGAGGAGTTCCCCGCCTTCACCCGCTTCTGGCTTGAGCCCGCGGGCGACGCGCTCACGGTATACGCGCTGCTCGAGGGCAAGAGCGTCACCGGCGCATGGCGGTTCGTGAACCGCCATGTGGCGGGCGGCGTGACGCAGGACGTGAGCTGCGCCTTCGCGCTCCGCGCCGACGTCGCACGGCTCGGCGTCGCGCCGCTCACCAGCATGTTCTGGTATGGCGAGGGCAATCGCAGCCAGGCGGTCGACTGGCGCCCCGAAGTGCACGATTCGGACGGTCTCCAGATGCTGACCGGTACCGGCGAGCGGATCTGGCGGCCGCTCGGCAACCCGCCGCGCGCGATCACCAGCAGCTTCGCGGACAGCGGCCCGAAGGGCTTCGGCCTGCTCCAGCGCGACCGCGCCTTCGACCATTATCAGGATGACGGCGTCTTCTACGAGAAGCGGCCGAGCCTCTGGATCGAGCCTCAGGGCGATTGGGGCAAGGGCGCGGTGACGCTCTACGAGATCCCGACCCATAGCGAGACCGATGACAATGTCGTCGCTTTCTGGACGCCAGCCGCGCCCGCCAGAGCCGGCGCGACATATTCGTTCGACTATCGTATGCGCTGGATCGCGAGCGAGCCGTTGGTGGGCGGCGGCGCGCGCGCGACCGATTGCTGGACGGGCCGTGCCGGCCGCCCCGGCCAGACGCCGATCGCCAATGCGAGCAAGCTGGTCGCGGATTTCGTCGGACCGGGGCTGGGCGGGCTCAGCCGCACGAGCGGCGTCGAGGCGGTGGTCAACATCACGCATGGCCGCGTGCTCAGCGCCGCCGCCTACCCGGTCGCGGGTGCATCCAATTGCTGGCGGCTGATGGTCGACGTGGCGCTCGACGGGCCGGGGCCGGTGGAGTTGCGGGCATTTCTGCGCCGCGGCACCGGCGCGCTCACCGAGACGCTGCTCTACCAGCTGTTCTGAACGCTGACCCTGCACGCTGGTGCGGCGAGAGCGCGACGCCAGCCATGGCCGGGGTTCGTTGGCGGTCGCCGTCGTTTAGAGCGCTTGTCGATCAGTCTGGCTCATCGACGGCCGTTCGCCCTGAGCGAAGTCGACGGGCACGCGCTGCAGCCGGGCTTCGACTTCGATCCAAAGGATCGAAGTTTATCCTGAGCGCCTGCCTTGGCAGGCAGTCGAAGGGCTCAGCCCGAACGGATGCTGCCGATCCACGCCAATCGACTGCTCTGACTGAGTGAAGCGGTAGCTTTCGCGGACATGATCAGTTTTTGGAACCGTTTCGGCATGGGCTTGCACAAGCTCGTCCGGCGGAGGAACAAAAGCGCCGTCAACGGCTTGGTTGACCCGCGCCTGTTCGCTGCCCATCCTGTATTCATGCGCAGGCGCGTAGCGGCAGGCGCGGAGGGTCAGGGTACATTGGCTTCGCTCGTTCCGTTCGACGGCCGATCAGACGCGTCCAGACGCCGCCGCCCGGACTTGCCCGCCGAGGCGCCGCTCGCGATGCCGGTTCAGGATCTCGAGGAAGTCCCGCCGCCGGGCAACGGCACGGTCGCCGGGGGCGACTGGCGGATGGCGCGCCGTCGCATCCTGCTCGTCGCACTGACGGCCTTGTTCGGCTTCCTGGGCGCGTGCGAGATGGCGAACCCGTTCGCGCGAGGTGGCGTCGACCTGTTCGATGCCGGCTATTTCCTATTGTTCTTCGCGCTCTTCGCCTGGATCAGCTTCGGCTTCATCACCGCGGTGATCGGCTTCCTCGATCTGATCGCCACCGGTCCCGGCCTGCCGCCGATGCTCGCGACCGCCAAGCTGCCGCGTTCGCGCAGCGCCGTGCTCGTGCCGGTCTATAACGAGGAGGTCGAGCCGCTGTTCGTGCGGCTGCGTGCGATGACGCAGTCGATCCAGACCGTCGGCGGCAGCGCGCTGTTCGACCTCTTCATCCTGAGTGATTCGCGCGCCGAGAACGAGGCCGGCGAACGCTTCGCCTTCCGCCGCCTTCAGGCCGATAGCGCGATGCGCGTCTTCTATCGCCGCCGCCCGGCCAACACGCAGCGCAAGCCCGGCAACATCGCCGAATGGGTGACGCGCTTCGGCGGCGGCTACGAGAACATGATCGTGTTGGACGCCGATTCGATCATGTCGGGCGCGATCATGGCGCGGCTCGCGACGCTGATGGACCAGCAGCCCGGCGTCGGCCTGATCCAGACCGTGCCGGCGCTGATCAACGGCCGCACCCTGTTCGCGCGCTGGCACCAGTTCGCCGCCGCCGCTTACGGACCGGTGGCATCGGCGGGCCTGCGCTGGTGGTCGGGCGACGAGGCGACCTTCTGGGGCCACAATGCGATCATCCGCGTCCGAGCCTTCGCCGAGAGCTGCGGGCTGCCGACGCTGACCGGGCGCGAGCCCTTCGGCGGCCACATCATGAGCCACGACATGGTCGAGGCGGCGCTGCTCCGTCGACGCGGCTGGCAGTGCCACATGCTGCCGATGCCCGACGGCAGCTATGAGGAATTCCCGCCGACGCTGATCGAGCATGCGGTGCGCGATCGGCGCTGGGCGCAAGGCAACATCCAGCATCTCCGCCTGATCCTGAGCGCCGGCTTCGGCTGGGCGAACCGGCTCCAGCTGCTGATGGGCGCCTCGGCCTACTTCACCTCGCCGCTCTGGCTGCTGCTGATGCTGGCGAGCTGGATCGAGCCGATCCGCGCGAGCGGCGCACCCGATTATGTGCTGCTGCCCTCGGGCTGGCTGCTGTTCACGACGATCGTGCTGCTGTTCGGCCCGCGCGTGATCGCGCTGGCCTGGGCGGGCGTGGATCACGATCTCCGCACGGCGCTCAGCGGCGGCCGTGGCTTGGCGATGAGCCTCTGCGTCGAGCTCCCGATCTCGATCCTGGTCGCGCCGGTGATGATGGTGACGCAGACCTCGGCGGTGATCGACATCCTGCGCGGGCGGCCGAGCGGCTGGTCGGCGCAGCTGCGCACCGCGAACGGGCTCGGCTTCCAGGCCGCGGCGAAGCGATTCCGCTGGCACATCGCGCTCGGCTGCATGTTCTTCGCGATCGCCTTCTCCGGCGTCTATGGCGCGCTGTGGGCGCTCCCCGTCGCGCTCGGGCTGCTGCTCGCGCCGGTCACCGCGATGGTGACGGCGCGCAGCGACATCGCCGACTGGCTGACGAGCCACGGCATCTTCGTCACCGAAGGCCGCACCGCGCCCCGCGGCGAGACCATCCCGCCGGCCTGCTGGAAGGGGCTGATGGCAGCGCCGGGCAGCATCAATTTGCTGAACCCTTAGAGCATTTTCATCAGCCTGTATCAGCAGCATCCGTTCGGGCTGAGCCCTTCGACTGCCTGCCAAGGCAGGCGCTCAGGATAAACTTCGATCCTTTGGATCGAAGTCGAAGCCCGGCCGCAGCGCCTGCCCTTCGACTTCGCTCAGGGCGAATGGGCGTTGGTGGCCAGATTGACGGATTGTGCTCTAGCCGCTCGCCACCGAGCCCGCTGCGCGTGAGGGTCAATCCCGCAGCGCGCGCAGCGCCGCGCCCGCCGCGAACGGTGCGCCGGCGGTGATGAGGAGGGCAATCGCGGCGAGCAGCTTGAGGGCGCCCGGTTCGCCATTGCCCGTCGCCGCCCCGAAGATCAGGATGGGCACCGCGAGCGGCAGCACGAGCAGCCCGCCGAGCGCCGCCGCGCCGCGCAGGCCGGCGGTCAGCGCGCTCACCGTCAGCGTCAGGCCGGCGAGCGCGGGCGTGGCGAGCGCTAGCCCGAGTTCGAGCCGGCCAAGCTCGACGCCGCCGATGTCGAGCAGCGCCGCGCCGGGCAGCGCTGCGAGCATCAGCGGCGGCCCGAACGCCAGCCAATGCGCGACGAGCTTGGCCGCGGCGATGCCCTCGTCGGATATGCCGCGCGCGGCGAGCTGATCGAGCACACCGCTCTCGGCATCGGGCGCAACGAGGCGGTCGATCGGCAGCAGCGCGGCAAGCAGCGAAGCCACCCACAGCACGCCGCAGCCCGTCCGTGCGAGCAACTGGGCATCGGGGCCGACCGCGAACGGGAACAGCGTGGCGACAAGCAGGAAGAACACCACCGGCAGCGCCGCGCCGGCGCCCAGCGCGCGGCGCAGATCGCGCATCATAATCGGGCGGATCATGGCAGGGAGTCGACCGGCAACGGCGCCAGAGCGATCGTGCGCGTCTCGCCGAGGCCGAGCGGCTGGTGCGTCGCCGCGAGCAGGATGCCGCCAGCGGCGCGATGGGCGGCGATGGCGTCGGCGAGCAGGCCGAGCGCGGCGGTGTCGAGGCCGTTGCCGGGCTCGTCGAGCAGCCAGATCGGCGCGCCGCTCGCGATAGCCCGCGCGATCATCGCGCGCTTGCGCTGCCCGGTCGAGAGCATCCGCACCGGCACCGGCGCGAGGTTCGAGATCGCCATCGCGTCGATTGCGGCTGCGGTTGCGGCGGCGTCGGCGCCCTCGAGCCTGGCCCAGAAGCCGAGCGCGGCGCCTAGCGGCAGGGCCGCATCGAGCGCGGCGGCCTCGCCCATCCACGCGATGCGGCCTTCCGCGACGATCGCGCCCGCCGCCGGCTTAAGCAGCCCCGCCGCCATCCTCAGCAGGCTCGATTTGCCGACGCCGTTAGGCCCGGTGACGAGCGCCGCCTCGCCCGGCGCGAGCGCGAAGCTCACGCCCTCGAACAGCAACCGGCCGCCGCGCAGGCAGGCGGCGTCCTCGAACCGCAAACCAACCGTCATCCCGGACTTGATCCGGCTTCCGGCTTCTTCCTCGATCGGCAAGAGCAGCGGGACCCACGATCAAGTCCGGAGTGGCGGCAAGATATGTGCGCCAACCCTTTCGTCATCCCCGCGAAGGCGGGGATCCATAGTCTCCGACGTCGCGATCGAGCGGGCAAGCCAGCCAGTATGGGTTCCCGCCTCCGCGGGAATGATGGTGGTGGCGGCTGGATGATCGTGGCCCTCAATCCGCCGCCTGCTCGAGCGCGTGCATGTCCGCGTCGGAGAGGCCGAAATGATGGCCGATCTCGTGGATCAGCACATGGCCGACGATCGCTTCGAGGGTCTCGCCGCTCTCCGCCCATTCATCGAGGAGCGGGCGGCGGAACAGCCGGATCATGTCGGGCAACGTGGCCGTGTCGAAGCTCGAGCGCTCGGTGAGCGGCCGGCCCTGATAGACGCCGGAGAGCTGGAACGGATCGTCGAGCCCGAGTGCGTCCAGCGTCGCGTCGTCAGCGAAATCCTGAATGCCGATCACGACGTTGCCGAGCTGGTCGGCGAATTCCTCCGGCAGTTTGGCCAGCACATCGCGCGCGATCCGCTCGATCGCGTCGGCACCGGGCGCCAAGGTCGTTCTTGGCCCGCTCACTCGCCGCCCTCGGGTACCGGATCCTTGCCCGAGATGCGCTTGGCGAGCGTGGCGGCGGCGTCGAACGTGCCGAAATCGCCGGTGATCTCGAGCTGCCCGTCGTCGATCGGTCTGTGCATCACCGGCTCGGAGAGCGTCCGCCCGTCGAGGACGATCGCAACGGGCTGGCCGTCATGCGCCATCGACAGCGCCTTCAGATGCGCCGCGCCCTTGGGCGTGAAGGTGACGAGCAGCGCCGCCGATCCCGACCCGTCGGGCACGGTGCGCGCGTCCATGATGTCGGCCTGCGCGAACGGCTCGCCGGCGACGGTGAAGCCGCCACCTGCAGCGGGCGTAGCGCCGAGCAGCGCGAGCAGAAGGGCGAGGCGCGTCATGCCTCGCCAGCATAGCGCGCGGCGGTCGCGCGGATAAGCGCGATCATGTTGGGGATGCCCTGCGTGCGGTTAGAGCTGAGCTGGTTGCGGAGATCGAAGGGAGCGAGCGCGGCTGCGATGTCCGTCGCGCCGATCTCCTCCGGCGTGCGATCCTGCACGCTCAGCAGCACGAGCGCGATGATGCCCTTGGTAATCGCCGCGTTCGAATCGGCGAGGAACTGGAGTCGGCCCTGATCGGTGCGGGTGGGATAGACCCACACCGAAGCCGAGCAGCCGCGCACCAGCGTCGCGTCCGTTTTGAGCGCATCGGGCATCGGCTCGAGCGCGCGGCCGAGCTCGATCAGCAGCCGATAGCGTTCGTCGGCATCGAGGAATTCATATTCCTCCAGCGTCTCGGCAAGGGTGGGCGCGGTCATGCGGGGCGGTTAGCGACTTAAGCCCCTCCCTGGAAGGGAGGGGTTGGGGTGGGTGGTTGCCGGTAAAATACGTCGCTCATCAACCCACCCCCGACCCCTCCCTTCCAGGGAGGGGAGAGCTAAAGATCGATCCCCGCCGCGATCGCTTCGAGCTTGCGGATGCGCTCCTTGAGGTCGGCGAGCTCGATGCGCGCGGTGGCGGGGCCGGGTTCGCCGCCGCCCGGGCGGGGGCCGGCCAGGCGCTGGCGCTGGAGATCGAGCCAGCCGCGCCAGCCCGAGAGCGTCGCGAGCGTGACGATGGCGAGGCCGGTGAGGCTCGCGGCGGCGATCGTGATGATGCTGGTCGGGTCCATCATCGTGCGCTTCCCTTGGCGAATGCGCGGCTCAGCCGCGGCGCAGCTGCTCGATCTCGCGGTCGAGCGCCGTCGAGCTGTCGGTGGCGATGCGCTCGAGCGTGGCGACACCGTCCTTGAGCGCCTGCAGCTCGCGGCGCAGCGTGTCGTTCTCGGCGCGGAGCGCCGGATCGACGCTGCTTCGCATCTGCTCGAGCGAGGCCATGTGCTTCGCGCGGAACACGCCGGCGATCGCCACGATCGCGACGATCAGCACCACCATATCGAAAACGCCCATGAGTTCCGTCCTCGGCTTCAGTTCAGCGGCGTGTTGCGCAGCCGCTCGATTTCATCGGCAAGTCCGGTGCCGCGATCGGTGAGGATCCGCTCGAGCACGGCGACGCGCTGCTCGAGCCGATCGGTCTTGGCGGCGTACTGCGCCGCCTTCTCCGCGGCATCGCGCGAGACCGCGTCGATCTGCCGCTCCTTGAGCTTGAACCAGTGCTTGATCACGCCGGCCATGATCGCGGCGAGCGGGATCAGGATCCACAGCCACTCGCCGAACTTGACGACATGGACGGCATGATCGCCGACGACGACGGTTTCCATTGCGCCCCGCTCCTCAGTTCGCGGACCCGCGCAGCGCATCGAACTCGCGGTCGAGCCGATAACTGCTGTCGGTGACGATCCGCTCGACGGTGGCGAGCCGGTCCTTGATCGCGCCGAGCTCTGCGCGCAGCTGCGCGTTCTCGGTCGTGAGCAGCCGCACCCTCTCGGTCGTCTCGGCGATCGCGGTCGGGAAGACCTGCGCGCCGTCACTCCCGTCGAGGGGATAGCCATGCTTGATGCGATACCAGGTGGTGAACATCCAGCCGATCACGCCGAGTCCGCCGATGATGATGCCGCCCAGCGCGATCAGCGCGACCGTGGAAAACATGTCCATGATCCGTCCTCCGATTGGCGCTTAGCGCAGGCTGTCGATCTCGTTGGCGAGCCGCGAGTTTCCGCCACTGGTATAGTAGACCTCGAGATCCGAGAGGCGTCGGTCGATGTCGCGGAAGCGCGAGCGGACGTCGCGGATCGTGCCGCCGGGGCGGACACGCACATGCTGCCAGAACTTCTCGTCCTCGCGATCGGCATAGTCGAACTCGCGCGGGCGATCGTTCGCGACCCAGGCGGTGATGAGATAGGCCGGGATCGTCACGAAGTGGCCGAAGATGGTGATGACGACCATCGCGAGCCGGACGAGCGTGACGTCGAAGCCGGTATAGTCGGCAATCCCCGCGCAGACGCCGAGCCACTTCGCGTTGCGCTTGTCGAGGTAGAATTTGGTGCGGCGGTTGGCCATTGTTGGTCCTTCCCTGTTCGGCCTGGAATGCTTCGGTGCGCGGGCGATCAGGCGCCCGGCTTCCAGTCCTCCGATGCTTTCCACTCGGCGCCGGCGCGCCATTCCGGGTTGTCGGCGGCGACGATTCGCTCGATCGAGCGCAGGCGGTCGTCGAGCCGGCGTGCCGTCTCGTGCAGCTCGTCGAGCAGATTCTCGTCCTCAATCGAGAGGCCGCGGGCGCGCTTCCACTGCGTGACATAATGGAGGATCACCCACGGCATCCCGATGAAGAGCGTGCCGCAAACGGCGATGGGGACGAGGATGTCCTCCATCGCCTCAGCCCTGGCCGCCGCGGCTCAGCCGCGCCTTGAGCGCCTCGAGCTCGGCATCGACCTTCTCGGACGAACGCAGTTCGGCGATCTCCTCTTCGAGGCTTTTCGCCGCCCCCATGCCGGCGGCCTCGGCGCGGCCTTCGGCGAAGTCGACGCGGCGCTCGAGCATGTCGAAGCGGCTGAACGCCTCGTCGACCTTCGCCCCTGAATGCATCTCGCGCATCCGCGCGCGGTTGTGCGCGCTTTCCAGCCGCGCGGTGATCGAGTTCTGGCGCGCGCGCGCTTCGCGCAGCTTCGCCTGCAGCTTGTTGATGTCGGCCTCGGACGCCTTCAGTGCATCGTCGAGCGCGGTGATCTCCTCGCCAAGCTGCTCGGCCATGTCGGCGGCCTTCTGCTTCTCGACGAGCGCGGCCTTGGCGAGATCCTCGCGGTCCTTGGAAAGCGCGAGCTCGGCCTTCTCGGTCCAGCTCGCCTGGAGCTTGTCGAGCTTGGCGATGTGGCGGCGCATCTCCTTCTGGTCGGCGATGGTGCGCGCGGCCGAGGCGCGAACCTCGACCAGCGTCTCCTCCATCTCGAGGATGATCATGCGGACCATCTTCGCCGGGTCTTCCGCCTTGTCGAGCAGGTCGGTGACGTTGGCGGCGATGATGTCGCGGGTTCGGCTGAAGATGCCCATCTGATCGGTCACTCCTGGGTATGCGCAACTCTATTATGGCAAGGCGGGCCGCGAAAGCCCGCCCTCCCGATCGTTCAGCGGCTGGCGGTCTGCGTCAGGCCCAAGCCGTCGACCGCGCGGTGCGCGTCGGCGGCCATCTGGTCGGCCACCATCTGCTCGCGGGCGGCGTCGCCGTCCTTGGGCTCGGCGAAGAGCAGCTGCATCGAGACCGTCTGCGCCCGCCCGCGCAGCCCGGAGGGCAGCACCGGATAGCGGATCGTTCGTGCGGTGCGCAGCGCCTCGGCGTCGATCGCCTCGTTGCCCGAACTCTTGGCGATGCTGGCGCCGTCGAAGCCGCCATGATCGTCAAACTTCACCGCGACGGTGGCGATCGCATGTCCGTCCATCGCCGCGACGCCGCTCGGGAAGCGGAGCGTGCGGTCGATCTGCTTGTCGACGCTCTTCTGCCAGTCGCTGACGGTGAGCGGCGCGACGTCCGCAGCTTTGGCGGGGGCGACGGCGGCACCGATGCAGGCGGTCGAGAGGATCGCGGCGCCGGCGGCGGCGGTGACGATGCGCTGGAAGTCGATGCGGTCGAACATGGTGGGTCTCCCTAACTGGCTGTGTCTTGGAACTGGCTGCCGCCGAAGCGGCGGATGCCACCAGCTTTGCAGGGGTCGTGCCAGTTCGCGGGAACGGCGCAAATCGGCCGTTTTCGGAACACAAAAGCCTAAATGAGACAATTAGGACTTGCCGTCAGTTGGGATTCTGCGCCATCATTTGGCAGTGGATCGCGACAACGCTTTCGTCGGCCAGTCGACCGAGTTTCTCGATGCGGTCGAGCGCGCCAGCCGGGCGGCGGGGCTGAACCGTCCGGTGCTGGTGATCGGCGAGCGCGGCACCGGCAAGGAGCTGGTCGCCGAGCGCCTGCATCGGCTCAGTCCGCGCTGGGCGGGGCCGCTCGTTACGCTGAACTGCGCGGCGCTGCCCGAGACGCTGATCGAGGCCGAGCTGTTCGGCCATGAGGCGGGCGCCTTCACCGGCGCGACGCGTGCCCGCGTCGGCCGCTTCGAGGAGGCCGACGGCGGCACGCTGTTCCTCGACGAACTCGCGACGCTGAGCTCGGGCGCGCAGGAGCGGCTGCTCCGCGCGGCGGAATATGGCGAGGTGACGCGGATCGGATCGAGCCGGGCGATCAGCGTCGACGTCCGCATCGTCGCGGCGACCAACGAGCATCTTCCCGCGCTCGTCGATCAGGGCCGCTTCCGCGCCGATCTGCTCGATCGGCTCTCGTTCGAGGTGGTAACGCTGCCGCCACTGCGCGTGCGCGAGGGCGACGTGGCGGTGCTCGCCGATCACTTCGGACGGCGCATGGCCGCCGAACTCGATTGGCCGCGCTGGCCGGGCTTCGGCCGCCACGCCGCTGCCGCGCTCGCCGCGCACGACTGGCCGGGCAATGTCCGCGAGCTGCGCAATGTCGTCGAGCGCGCAGTCTATCGCTGGGAGGATCCCGAGCGCGCGATCGACGACATCGAATTCGATCCGTTCGCCTCGCCGTGGCGGATGGCGCCGCTCCGGGCCGCCGGGCCCCTGCCGGCCGCGGAGCGGGCGGCTGCGGCCACGCCGTCACCGCACGCGGACATGCCCTGCGACGATCTGCGTGAGGCGGTCGCGACCTATGAGCGCGGCCTGCTCGAGGCGGCGCTCCGCCGCGCGCGTTACAACCAGCGTGCCGCCGCCGTCGCGCTCAAGCTCAGCTACGATCAGCTGCGGCACGCGCTCAAGAAGCACGATCTGCTGGAGAAGGAAGGCCAGGCAATCGAGGTCCGTTCGCCCTGAGCGGAGTCGAAGGGTACGCGCCACGGTGGCAGTGCTTCGACTTCGCTCAGCACGAACGGTGGTTCGGTCGCGACTAAGCTCACCAGATCTTCACGCGGTCGTTCGGCGCCAGGTACAGCTTCTGCCCCGGCTTCGCCGCGTACGCCTCGTACCAGGCATCGAGGTTGCGCACCGTATCGGCGCGATATTCGCTCGGCGGATGCGGATCGGTGGTGACGAGCACGCGCAGCATCTCGGGCCGCCACAGCGTTCGCCAGCTCTGCGCATAGGCCGCGAAGAAGCGCTGGTCGCCAGTCAGGCCGCCGAGCACCGGCGCCGGCTGGCCGTGCAGGCTGGCATGATAGGCATCGAGCGCCGCCACCAGTCCGGCCAGATCGGCGACGCTCTCGCCGAGCACGAGATGGCCGTTGACATGCAGCCCCGGCAGCGGCTCGTAGGCATCGAATTCCTTCGCCAGCGCTTCGGTGTATCGCTTGAACGCGGCGAGATCGGCGGGCGTCCACCAGTTGGCGAGGCGGCCCTGCTCGTCGAGCTTGGCGCCCTGATCGTCGAAGCTGTGGCTGATCTCGTGGCCGATCGTCGCGCCGATGCCGCCATAGTTGACCGCGGGATCGGCGTTGGGATCGAATTCCGGCGGCGCAAGATAGGCGGCGGGGAAGATCAGCTTGTTGAGCTGGCCGGCGTTGAACGCGTTGACCGTTTGCGGCGTCGCGTAGATGCCCCATTCGCTGCGATCGACGGGCCTGCCGAGCTTCGCGATTTCGCGGTCATATTCGAAGGCGTTGGCGCGCTGAAGGTTGCCGAGCGCGTCGCCGCGCACGATCGTCAGCCCGGAATAATCGCGCCAGTGATCGGGGTAGCCGACCTCGACGCGGAGATTGGCGAGCTTCACCTTGGCGCGCGCCTTGGTCGCCGGTGCCATCCAGGCGAGCCGGTCGATCCGGCCCGCCATCGCGACCTTCACCTCGCCGACCAGCCGCTCCATCGCCGTCTTGGACGAAGCCGGGAACCAGCGCTCGGCATAGACGCGGCCGATCGCATCGCCCATCGCGAGACCGGCCGCATCCGCGGCGCGCTTCCATCGAACCCGCAATTGCGGCGTGCCGCTCAGCGCCTTGCCATGGAAGGCGAAGTCCGCGTCGACATAGGCTTGCGGCAGCACCGGCGCGGCATTGCCGATCAGCCGCAGCGCCAGATAATCGCGCCACACCGCGATCGGTACGCTGCCCGCTAGCTTCGCGAATCCGGTGAGCGCCGAGGGCGTGTTGACGACGATCGTCGCCTCGCCACCGACCTTTGCGGCGGCAAGATAGCTCGCCCACGGGAAGCCCGGCGCCGCCTTGGCAAGCGCCGCCGGCGTCATCGGGTTGTAGATCTTGTCGTAGTCGCGATGATCGGCGCGTGCCCAGTGCGCTTGGGCGATCCGCGTCTCCAGCGCGATGATCGCATCCGCGCGCGGCGCCGGGTCGGCCATGCCCGCGAGCGTGAACAGGCTGACGATGTAGCTCTTGTAGGCGGTCCGCGCCGCGACGAGCTTCGGATCCGCGCCGAAATAATAATCGCGATCCGGCAGGCCGAGGCCGCCCTGATCGAGCGACACGGAATGACGTGTCGGATCCCTGAGATCGGCATCGACACCGATGTTGACCGGGAAGCTGCTCTCGGTGGCGCCGAGCGGCACCGGTTCGACGCGGTCGATCGCGGCGAAGGCGCGGGCGAGGTCGTCGAGCGTCTTCACCTGCGCGATCATGTCGAGCTGCGGCTTCAGCGGCGCGAGACCGGCCTTGGCGATCGCCGCCTCGTCCATGAAGCTCGCATAATAATCGCCGAACTTGCGCGCGTCAGGGCCCGCCGGCGCCTGCGCGGCCGCTTCGAGGATGTCGCGGACCCGGGCCTGCGCCTGCTCGCGGAGCCGAACCGGTTCGCCATACCAGGAGCGATCGGGCGGGATCGGCGTCGTCGCCAGCCAGTGGCCGTCGACATGGCGGTAGAAATCGTCTCCCGCCGCGACGGTCGGATCAGGGCCGTTGGGATCGAGCCCGAAGGCGCCGAACTCAGGCTTGCCGCCACTGGGTGCCGCCGCGCCCGCGCCGAATGATATCAGCGCCACCACCGCCACTGCCGCCGAAAGCTTACCGCGCATTCGTCCTCCACCATTTTCGAGTCTTCGGACCCGTCTCGCACAGATGTAGCAGTCTTGCTACATCGGGCGTGTGCTGGCGGCTAATCCATCTTCTTGAGAACGTTTCGCAACTGTAATTTTAAGCCACATTGTCGCGGTTGAGGCGTTAGGGAGCGCGAGCCATCCCACCGGACAAGGAGATTCGTCATGGCGTTCGAGCTTCCCCCGCTGCCCTTCGACAAGGACGCGCTCGCCCCCCACATGTCGGCCGAGACGCTCGAATTCCATCACGGCAAGCACCACAAGGCCTATGTCGACAAGGTCAATGGCTGGGAGCAGGAGAAGGGGCTTTCGGGCCTAAGCCTCGTCGAGGTCGTCAAGAAGGCCAAGGCCGACGGCGACAAGGGCCTGTTCAACAACGCCGGCCAGATCTGGAACCACAGCTTCTTCTGGCAGTGCCTCGCGCCGGCGGGGAAGAAGCCTTCGGGCGAGCTCGCGAGCAAGATCGAGAGCGCGTTCGGCTCGACCGAGGCGCTGCTCAAGAAGCTTGGCGAGGAGAGCGTCAACCACTTCGCCAGCGGCTGGGGCTGGCTGGTGCTCGATGGTTCCGAGCTCAAGGTGACGTCGCTGCACGACGGCATCTCACCGATCACCGAGGGCCTGACGCCGCTGCTCACCATCGACGTGTGGGAGCACGCTTATTATATCGACTATCGCAACGCGCGGCCGAAGTTCGTCGAGACGGTGCTGAACAACATCATCAATTGGGATTTCGTCGCACAGAACCTCGACGGGCAGGGCATTTCGCGCGCGGACCAGGCGGCGAAGTAAGGCCCTCTGCCAAAGAACCCCGTTCGTCCTGAGGAGCCATTGCGCTTGTCGAAATGGCGTCTCGAAGGACGCGTTTGAAGCCGTCCTTCGGGACGGGCCTTCGACAGCGCTCAGCCCCTCCTTAGGACGAACGGGCTTTCAGATCGGTAGAGGGGCTCACCCTTCCGGCGGCATCTGGCTGATCTCGTCCGCCGCCGCGTCCTCGCCCATGCCGTGCTTCATCAGGAGCGGCACGTTGGCAAGCGCGAAGATCACCGTCGCGGGCAGCGCGCCGAACAGCTTGTAGCTCACCCAGACGTTGGTCGGCACATGCCGCCAGACGAGTTCGTTCACCGCCGCCATCGCCAGGAAGAACCACGCCCAATTGCGCGAGAGCAGCACCCAGCCGCGCTCCGTAAGCCCCGGATAGGCGGACTCGAGCACCAGCTTCAGCGTCGGCTTGTTCCGCCACATGCCGAAGAACAGCAGCGCCGACAGCATCAGATAATAGATGGTCGGCTTGATCTTGATGAAGTCGGCATTGTGCAGCCACAGCGTCGCGCCGCCGAACACGACTACCATCACGCCGTTGAACCACAGCATTGCGGAGATGTGACCGGTGGCGATGCGGCACCAGACCATCGCGATCACGGTGGCGATCATGAAGGTGCCGGTCGCCACGAAGATCTTCTCGAGCGGATCCACCGGCGCGAACATGTTGACCAGGAAGAAGAGGAGCAGCGGCCCGAAATCCGTCGCCAGTTTGGCGCCGGGGGAGAGAGCGGGCTTGGTGTTGGCGGAGGTCGCGGTCATTCTCTGTTCGTCATCCTGGCGAAGGCCGGGATCCAGATCCGGCCGCAGAACTGGATACCGGCCTTCACCGGTACGACGGATTAACGCGGGCCACTGCTTCAATCTTCGTCCCGGCGAAAGCTGGGATCCCTCGCGATCGAAGCAATGCACCGTATTACGAGCTGCCAGCTTTCGCCGGCATGACGATCTGCTCTAACGCGCGCCCGCGATGATGTTCGCCACCTCGCGCGGATCGAAAGGGCGGAAATCGTCGAGCTTCTCGCCGACCCCGATGGCATGGATCGGCAGCCCGTACTTCTCGGCCGCCGCGACCAGCACGCCGCCCTTGGCGGTGCCGTCGAGCTTGGTCATGACGAGCCCGGTGACGCCCGCCTCGCGGCCGAACACCTCGATCTGGTTGAGCGCGTTCTGCCCAGTCGTCGCGTCGAGCACGAGCACGACGTCGTGCGGCGCGGCCGGGTTGAGGCGGCCGAGCACGCGGCGGATCTTGGCCAGCTCGTCCATCAACTCGCGCTTGTTCTGCAGCCGGCCGGCGGTGTCGACGATCAGCGCGTCGGTGCCGATCGCGGTCGCCTGCCTCACCGCGTCCCACACGATACCCGCCGCGTCTCCGCCTTCCGCGCCGCCGCGATCGGCCAGCTCAAGGTCTGGGCCGAGCGGATCGACGTGCCGATCATCACCGGCAGCGAAGGCAGCGACGCTGCCAGCCTCGTCTGGGAAGGGGTCAAGCGCGGCACCGCGATCGGCACCGACGT
>JAFAZF010000026.1 GCA_019239915.1 Sphingomonadaceae bacterium | reverse complement strand
CGGGCTTGCGATCGTCGCGCGGCGGCATCTCGTCTTCGGGGAGCGGCGTCGCGCCCGCCAGCGCGCCGATCAGCCGTGCGCCGATATCGTTGGTCGCCCAGTTGGCGGAAAGGCCGCGCACCTTGGCCAAGTCGCGCTGGTCGCGCGGCGGATGGCTGACGATGTCGGCGAGCGTCTCGTCCTTCATGATCCGGCCGCGCGGCAGGTCCTTGCCCTGCGCCTCGCGCTCGCGCCACGCCGCCAGCGCCTTCAGCCGGCCGAGCACCTCGGGTTTGCGGCTCGGCACCTTGACGCGCTGCCACGCATGTTCCGGATCGTTGACGTAGCTCGAGGGGTCGGCGAGCCGCTCCATCTCCTCGTCGAGCCAGCCCCCGCGATTGGTCTTGCGTAGCCGCTCGAGCATCTTGGGGAACAGGCGGGCGAGGTGGGTTACGTCGCCGATCGCATAGTCGATCTGGCGCTTGTCAAGCGGGCGGCGGCCCCAGTCGGTGAAGCGCGCGCCCTTGTCGAGCCGCTCGCCGAGCAGACTCTCGACGAGGTTCGAATAGCCGATCTGTTCGCCCATGCCGAGCGCCATCGCCGCGACCTGCGTGTCGAACAGCGGGTGCGGCGTCTTCGCGGTGAGATTGTAGATGATCTCGAGATCCTGCCCCCCAGCATGGAAGACCTTGAGGACCTCCTCATTGTCGACGAGCAAATCGAGCAGCGGCTTGAGATCGAGTCCCGGTGCCATCGGATCGATCGCGGCGGCCTCGTTCTCGTCGGCGATCTGGATCAGGCAGAGCTCGGGCCAATAGCTGTTCTCGCGCATGAACTCGGTGTCGACCGCGACGAAAGGAGCGTTGGCGAGCCGCGCGCAGAGATCGGCGAGCGTCCTAGTGTCCGTGATCAAGGGGAGGATGTCCATCGAACCCCATAAGCATAGGTGAGCCTGCTTGACAAAGCGGGACGGTGCGGGAAGTGCCGCGCGACAATGGACGGCGGGTAGAACCGTCATCCGACGGACAAATCCGTCATCCCCGCGGAGGCGGGGATCCATATTCTCTGACGCTGGAGGTTATGGATTCCCGCCTGCGCGGGAATGACGATGCCATTTCACGAGACAAAGATGCACGCCTACCGCACGCACAGCTGTGCCGAACTCCGCGCCGGGGATGTCGGCGGACAAGTCCGCCTCTCGGGCTGGGTGCACCGCAAGCGCGACCATGGCGGCGTGCTGTTCATCGACCTGCGCGACCATTACGGCCTCACCCAGATCGTCTGCGACGGCGACAGCGCTGCGTTCGCGACGCTTGATGCGATCCGCGTCGAATCGGTCGTCACCGTCACCGGCAAGGTGCTCGCCCGCTCGGCGGGCACGGTGAACCCGAAGATGCCGACCGGAGAGGTCGAGGTCTATGCGCAGGAAGTCGAAGTTCAGTCGGCCGCCGCCGAGCTGCCGCTGCCAGTCGCCGGCGAGGCCGATTATCCCGAGGACATCCGCCTGCGGAACCGCTTCCTCGATCTCCGCCGCGAGAAGATCCACAAGAACATCGTGCTTCGCTCCAGCGTGATCGCCTCGATCCGCCGCCGCATGATCGAGCAGGGTTTCACCGAGTTCCAGACGCCGATCCTGACCGCGTCGAGCCCGGAAGGCGCGCGCGACTATCTCGTGCCGAGCCGCGTCCATCCCGGCAAATTCTACGCGCTCCCGCAGGCGCCGCAGATGTTCAAGCAGCTGCTGATGGTCGCGGGCTTCGATCGCTATTTCCAGATCGCGCCCTGCTTCCGCGACGAGGATGCCCGTGCCGACCGCTCGCCGGGCGAGTTCTACCAGCTCGATTTCGAGATGAGCTTCGTCACGCAGGACGACGTGTTCGCCGCGATCGAGCCGGTGCTCCACGGCGTGTTCGAGGAGTTCGCCGACTGGGAGAGCAAAGGGCGATCGGTGTCGCCGCTGCCGTTCCGCCGCATCCCCTACAAGGAATCGATGCTCCGCTACGGCAACGACAAGCCCGATCTGCGCAATCCGATCCTGATCTCGGACGTGACCGAGGCGTTCAAGAGCTCGGGCTTCGGCCTGTTCGATCGCATCGCCGGGTCGGGCGGCGTCGTCCGCGCCATCCCCGCGCCGGGCGCCGGCAAGGAAAGCCGCAAATTCTTCGACGACATGAATGAGTGGGCGCGCTCGCAGGGCTTTGCGGGCCTCGGCTACATCAACATCAAGGACGGCGTCCCCGGCGGCCCGATCGCCAAGAACCATGGCGAGGGCCCGACCGCGGAGCTGATCGCCGCGCTCGGTGTGGGGCCGGATGACGGCATCTTCTTCGCCGCAGGCAAGGAGGCGGACGCCGCCCGCCTCGCCGGCGCGGCGCGCACGCGGCTTGGCGAGCTGCTCGGGCTGATCGACCAGAAGCGCTTCGAATTCTGCTGGATCGTCGACTTCCCGATGTTCGAGATGAACGATGAGGAGAAGAAGATCGACTTCTCGCACAACCCCTTCTCGATGCCGCAGGGCGGGCTCGAGGCGCTGGAGCAGAAGGATCCGCTCGACATCCTCGCCTATCAGTATGACATCGTCTGCAATGGGGTCGAGCTGTCGTCCGGCGCGATCCGGAACCACCTTCCCGAGATCATGTACAAGGCGTTCGAGATCGCCGGCTACAGCCAGGCCGAGGTCGACACCAGTTTCGCCGGCATGATCAACGCCTTCAAGTTCGGCGCTCCTCCCCATGGAGGCTCCGCGCCGGGCATCGACCGCATCGTCATGCTCCTCGCCGACGAGCCGAATATCCGCGAGGTCATCCTCTTTCCGATGACGCAGAAGGCCGAGGACCTGCTGATGGGCGCGCCCGCTCCCGCGACGCCGAAGCAGCTCCGCGAGCTACACATCAGGGTGGTGGAGCCGCAGAAATCTTGAGCTCAAAAGAACCCGTTCGTCCCGAGCGAAGTCGAGGGACGTGAGGCAGCCGGACCGCTAGCGGCACGTGCCTCGACTTCGCTCGGCACGAACGGTGTTTTGACGGTAAGGTCGTGCGGCCATGATCCATCTCTCCGACTACGAAGCCGGGCACAAATATCCCGGCGACTATCACGCCGATCTCCGCGCGCTGCGCACCCGGCTCGAGCAGGCGCAGATTGCGCACATCGTCCACAAGAGGCGCGCGATCGTCATCGTCGAGGGGTGGGACGCGGCGGGGAAAGGCGGTGCGATCCAGCGCATGACCGCAAAGTGGGATCCGCGCAGCTTCGAGGTCTGGCCGATCAAGGCGCCGACCGCCGAGGAAAAGGCGCAGCATTTCCTCGAGCGCTTCTGGGCGAAGCTGCCCGCGCCCGGCGAGATCGCGATCTTCGATCGGAGTTGGTATGGCCGCGTCCTGGTCGAGCGCGTAGAGGGCTTCGCGAGCGAGGACGCGTGGCACCGCGCCTTTGACGAGATCAACGATTTCGAGGCGGAGCAGGCGTCGCTCGGCACGACGATCGTCAAGCTGTTCTTCCACGTCACGCAGGAGACGCAGGACGCGCGCTTTCAGCGCCGCCTCGCGCATCCCTGGAAACGCTGGAAGATCACCCCCGAGGATTTTCGCAATCGCGCACACCGCGGCGACTATCTCGAGGCGATGCACGACATGCTGGCGAGGACCGACCGCAAGCGTGCCCGCTGGCACCCGATCGACGGCAACAACAAGAAGGCCGCGCGGATCGCTGCGCTCGGCATCGTCGCCGACGCGCTGGAGACGGCGGTCGACATGACTCCACCGGAAGCCGATTCCGCGGTCCTTCGCCTCGCCCAAAAGGCGTTCGGTTGAGGGATTGCGCGAGACGCAGTTAATCTTGCGGTCACCGCAAGGCCAGAATAAACTCCCTAATTCTCGGACTCAGATCACGCAACGTGGCGACGAGGGAGAGAATGCAGGAAAGACGCGGGCGATCCTACCGCCTCAAGCCTTTGGACTGGCTGACTGCCGCAATCGTCGGCGGCGGTCTGCTTCTTGTCCTGATGGTGTTTTTCCTGACGGACGGCATGATCTGATCCGTTTTGGAGCCACCTTGCTTCAGTTCGGCGGCGGATAGTCGATCGCCGTCACTTCATATTCCTTCGCACCCGCCGGCAGCATCACGCGGCGCAGATCACCGACCGCCGCGCCCTTCAGCGCCTGCGCGAGCGGCGATCGCCAGCTGATGCGCCCCGCCGCCGCATCCGCCTCGTCCTCGCCGACGAGCGTCACCCGGCGCTCCTGATCGTCCTCGTCCGCCACCGTGACGGTGGCGCCGAACCAGGCACGGCCACGATCTTCCGCCTGCGCCGGATCGACCACCTTGGCGGCCTTCATCTTCTTGGCGAGCCGATTGGCCTCGCCGTCGATCTCGCGCAACCGCTTGCGGCCGTAGAGATAGTCGCCATTCTCCGAGCGATCGCCATTGCCCGCCGCCCAACTCACCACCTCGACCATCCTCGGCCGCTCGACCTCCATCAGCTCGCGATAGCGGCGCCCGAGCGCGGCATATCCTGCCGGCGTAATGTAATTGGGGCGATCGGTCATAGCGTCCTTCGGTCCTCTCCCGCCTCAGCGGGAGAGGCTGGGGTGAGGGTCTTCTTCTTCTGGACCGCGGACGTAAGGCCATGCAACCCGAGGCGGGCGCGAAGGGATCGCTTTTGGTGGAAAGCTGCCGCTAGCTCCCCTCCCTGGAAGGGAGGGGCTTGGGGGTGGGTTGCGGCGCGGGCGATCGCCTCGTTGATCGCCGCGACCACAGCCGCAAGGGCGTTCCGCACCTCGCTGTTCCAGGACGGTCCATCCACGGCGCTCGAGTTCGGCGGCGGTTCGCGTCCTCATCGGCTCGAACGCCATGCTGACCGGCGTCGATCTCGATGGCGATCTTCAGG
>JAFAZF010000082.1 GCA_019239915.1 Sphingomonadaceae bacterium | reverse complement strand
ATATGCCATGTGCAGCTCGTCGATCCGGCGCATGATGGCGAGATCGGCGGCCGGCACCGGCTGCGGCAGATAATAGACGCTGTCACGGCTGATCCGGAGTTGCTGCGCCTGCCGCGCTATCGGCAGCGTGTGCGCCCGGTCGATCATCGCTTTGCGCTCGGCAACAGTCCGGCCTTTCCGAGCGCACCTGACAAAAAATCGTTCGCCCGCGCCAACTCGCGATCATGGTGTGCAGCACCTTCACGTCGACCGCCGGCTCGGGCGCGGATTGCTCCACGCTGAACACGTCGGCCGCGCTCTCCAACAGCTTCGCTCGCCAATGCGTGATCAGGTTCGGGTGAACATCATACTGTTGTGCCAGCTCGGCCAGCGTCTTCTCGCCCTTCACGGCAGCCAACGCTACCTTCGCCTTGAATGCTAGGCTGTAATTCCGGCGTGGTCGCTTGCTCATCATGCCTCCTGCTCGCAGCCATCATGGCTGCTGTCGGGCCGACAATCCACTCATCCCGCTGTTCAAATTCCCCGAGCCACGTCTCTCAACGCCGGAGCGACGTTTTAGCTCGTCGGCAAGCCTGAATGATGATCGTCGAGCTTTTTGTCGCCGCTTCCGATCGCGCGGCCGCGCGCGAAGGAAGACGATGACCGCCCGAGATATTCACGCTAAGCGGACTGCGTCGCCGAGCGGTTCGGCGGCGCGGGTGGTACAGCGCGGGGACAGCCTCGTGGTACAGCGGAGCTAATTTCGGGCTTTTACATCTCTGTAAAATCAGCGACTTAGTATCGCGGCGACCCCTCTAACAGGGGTCACCATGAGCAAGACCAACATTCGGCACCGCCTCCTGGCTTCGACGATCGTCGCCGGCGCCGTCGTCGCCTCCGCGCCTGCATTCGCGCAGGTGAGCGACCAGACCGCGCCCGCCGGCTCGATCTCGGGCGCCGCCAACGCCGCGACCGCGCCGACCACCTCGGCCGACGCGTCGCCGGCCAGCACGAACGGCGGCGAGATCATCGTCACCGGCTCGCGCATCCCGCAGCCGAACCTGACCTCGACCAGCCCGGTCACGGTCGTCACCAGCCAGGAGCTCAAGCTCCAGGGCACGACCCGCGTCGAGGATCTGCTCAACTCGTTGCCGCAGGTCTTCGCCGATCAGGGCGGCTTCTCGAACAACCCCTCGGACGGCACCGCGACAATCAACCTGCGCAACCTGGGCGCGCAACGCACGCTCGTCCTGATCGATGGCCACCGCATGCAGGTCGGCGATCCGATCACCGCCGGTGGCGCCGACATTAACATGATCCCGGACGTCATGATCAAGCGTATCGACGTGCTGACCGGCGGCGCCGGCTCGGTCTACGGTTCGGACGCGGTCGCCGGCGTCGTCAACTTCATCATGGACACCGATTTTACCGGCGTGTCCGTCGATGGCCAATACAGCCTCTACCCGCACAACAATGCCAACAAGACCGCACAAGGTCTGGTCGACTCGGCGGGCTACCCCGATCCCAAGGGGCCGACAGTCGACGGTCGAACCTTCGATGTGAGCGTGAAGATCGGTGCAGCGACGGATGACGGCCGCGGCCACGTGGTCGGCTATTTCAACTATCGCAAGATCTCCGCCGTTACGCAGGGCGACCGCGACTATTCGGCTTGCGGTCTTAATGAGGACAACAGCTTGCCGGCGGGTCGTTATTGCGGTGGTTCGCCGATCGCGGCTCCGGCCAACATCTTCGGCGTGAACAGTGGTACCTTCCAGGTTGGTCCTGGCCGGACTGCAATCCCAGGTTACGGTGTGTACAACTATGCACCAACCAACTACTTCCAGCGTAATGACAAGCGTTACACCGCCGGCTTTTTCGCGCGTTACGAAGTATCGGATGCGTTCAAGCCCTACGCCGAGTTCATGTTCATGGACGATGACTCGTCCAGTCACACCGCCCCGGGCGGCGACTTCACCGACACGTCGACGGTCAACTGCGACAACCCGCTGCTCGCCGCGAATGCCGGTGCGTTTGCTGCGATCTGCGGTGATCCTCTCAACGTGACCGTCGGGGCTGATGGGGTTGCGCGGGGTACGGCGTTCATCGGCCGCCGCAACGTTGAGGGCGGTCCCCGTATCAACGAATATCGGCACACGGATTACCGTGCGGTGTTGGGCTCGAAGGGCGATATCGCCAAGGGCATCAGCTACGACGTGTCATTCCAGTATGGCGACGTTCAGCTTCATGAGACCGCGACCGACTATTTCTCGATCAGCCGTCTCAACAATGCGCTCGATGTGATCACCGATCCGGTCAGCGGTCTCCCCGTCTGCCGATCGGGTGGCACCTGCGTTCCTTACAATATCTGGACCGGAACCACGACGCTGCAGGGCAATGTCGCGGACGGCGTGACGCAGGCCGCTTTGGACTATCTGGAGGCGCCTTCATTCATCTCCGGCGAGACCACGGAGAAGGTGGCAAGCGGCTCGTTCACGATCCTGGGTGGTGAATATGGCATTCAGTCGCCCTGGTCGTCGGAGGGCATCGGCCTGAACATCGGTGCCGAGTATCGTCGCGAGACGCTGAAGGTGGCGTCGGACGCGTTGTCGTCGTCGGGCGATCTGTCCGGTTTCGGCAGCGCCAGCCCGCCGATCAACAATGGATTTGACGTCAAAGAAGGCTTCGCGGAGCTGCGTCTGCCGATCGCTTCCGACAAGCCATTCATAAAGGAACTCGTGCTCACCGGCGGCTACCGCTATTCCAGCTACAACCCGGAAGGTTCGGTTTCGTCCTACAAGGGACAGATCGAATATGCGCCGATCTCCGACATTCGCTTCCGGGGCGGCTACAACCGTGCGGTGCGCGCGCCTAACGTCGCGGAGCTGTTCGCGCCGAACCAGGTCGCGCTCGATGGCTCGCACGATCCCTGCGAAGGCGCGACCCCGACGTTCACCCTGGCGCAGTGCATGCGTGAGGGCGTGACTGCTGCCGAATACGGCAACATCACCGCCAATCCGGCCAAGCAATATTATGGGCAGATCGGCGGCCCGGTCGATCCCAGCACGCTCAAGCCGGAGAAATCGGATACGTATACTGTCGGTGTCGTGCTGACGCCAAGCTTTCTGCGCGGCTTCAATCTCTCGGTTGATGCCTACCGGATCAAGATCAACGGCCTCATCGCGCCTGGTCTCGGCGAGGACAATATTCTCGACGAGTGCGGTCGTACGGGTGAGGCGATCTACTGCGGCCTTATCCACCGTAACACCGATCCGGGTGCGGAGGGTTCGCTGTGGCTCAACAAGGACGGCTACGTGGTCGATACGACGCTCAACGCCGGGTCGGAAACAACCCAGGGCATCGATATCGCTGCGAACTACACCTACCGCATGGAAAAGTGGGGATCGCTGGGCTTCTCGGTTTTCGGGACCTACATCGACAAGTTTGTTGTGGACAATGTCGGACCGTCAAAGTTTGACTGCGTCGGCTACTTCGGGGCGACCTGCGGCACGCCGATCCCGCATTGGCGCCACAAGGCGCGCCTGACCTGGACAACGCCGTGGAACGTCTCGCTGTCCGGTCAATGGCGGTTCATCGGCAAGACCAAGGTCGATACGCTTAATCCGAACATCAATCCGGATGGTACCGGTATCAACACGGTTGACGAACACATCAAGAACGTCAGCTACTTCGACCTGACCGCGACCGCGCGTCTTGCCAACAAGGTCTCGCTCCGCATCGGTGCGCAGAACCTGTTCGACAAGGATCCGCCGATCCTCGGCTCGGCGGTGACGCCGTCGGCCTCGCTGGGCGCCGGCAACACCTTCCCGCAGGTGTATGACGTGCTCGGTCGCTACGTGTTCGTGGGGGCCTCGGTCGATTTCTGATCGGCTGACGCTTCGCTAGGCTTGGGGGCGGCGGCTTTTCGGGGCCGCCGCCTTCATGCTATCTGCGGTCATGGCCGTGGCAGCACTGGACAGCGATGCCGATCGCGCCGCCGCTCGCGGCGATTTCGAGACGGCCGCGACGCTGCTCGCGCAGGCTTGCGCCGGCGATCCGGACGATGGCGATCGCTGGCTGAAGCTCGCGGCGATGCGGCGCGCGCGGCGCGACTTCGAGGGTGCGCTCGAGGCGGTGAACGGCGCGCTGGCGGTCGATCCGCTCGGCTTCGTGCCGCTGCTCGTCAAGGCCGGCATACTCGACGCGCTCGATCGGCCGGCCGAGGCCGCCGAGTTCTGCGGTGCCGCGATCTTCCATGCACCGCCGGACGCGGAGCTGCCCGCGCCGCTCCGCCGCCAGCTCGCGTTCGCGCGCGAGAAGCATACCGCGTTCCAGGCGCGGGAGGAGGCACGGCTCGCGGCGCTCATGGCGGTGGCTGCGGCCAGCGCGGACGCGGAGCAGGCGCGGCGGCTCGATCGCTTCCGCAGCAACACGCTGCGGCTCACCAAACCCTATCATTGCGCGCCGACGCACTTCCATTATCCGGGCCTGATCGAGCGCGAGTTCCACGATCGCTCGCTGTTTCCCTGGCTTGCCGAGCTCGAAGCGGCCACCGCGGTGATCCGCGCCGAATATGAAGCGCTGATCGCGGCGCCCGATGCCCGGCTCGTTCCCTACATCCAGTATGACGAGGCGGTGCCGCTGCGGCAGTGGGCGGCGCTCAACCACTCGCGGCGCTGGTCGGCGGCGCATCTGCTCGCCGGCGGCGCGCGGGTCGAGGCGAACGCCGCGCACTGCCCCGAGACGCTGGCGCTGCTCGCCCGCCTGCCGCAGCCGGCGATCCGCGGGCGCTCGCCGAACGCGATGTTCTCGCTGCTCGCTCCCGGCGCGCACATCCCGCCGCATCACGGCATCTCCAACGCGCGGCTGGTCTGCCATCTGCCGCTGATCGTGCCGGAGGGCTGCTGGTTCCGCGTCGGTGCCGAGCGGCGCACGGTGGAGGAAGGGGGCGCTTGGGTGTTCGACGACACCATCGAGCACGAGGCCGCCAACGAGAGCGATGCGCCACGCGTCATCCTGATCTTCGACGTCTGGCATCCCGGCCTGAGCGCGATCGAACGCGACGGCGCGGCGGTGCTGATCGCGGAACATGGCCCTGGCGGCGACGGCGGCCTCTGAGACCGCCTGGACGGTCTGCGAGCGGCTGTTGCGGCAGACGCGCGCGGCGGTGCCGTCGCCGGCGCTTGCGGCCGATCTTGCCGACGCGGCGCTGACCGCCGGGCGCGAAGCCGAGGCGCTTCCGGTGGTGGCGGCGGCAGCGCGGCGCCACGACGTCGCGGCGCTCTGGCAGTGGCTCGGCTTGTTGCAGCGCGCGCTCGACCGCCAGGAAGACGCGATCGCCGCGTTTCAAAAAGCGGTGCAGCGCGATCCTCGCAATGCGCGCGCGATGCTCGGTCTCGCGCAGAGCGCGTTCGATGCCGGATTGCCGGCGTCGCCGCTGTTCGAGCGCGCGGCGTTGCTCGCGCCGACGGACAGCGCGACGCTGCGCGGCCGCGCCGATGCGCACGTCGCGGAGGGACGGCCCGATCGCGCCCTAGCCGAGCTCGAGGTGCTGCTCGGCGCGAACCCCGGGTGGATCGATGGACACCGGCACATCGCACACATCCGCTGGATGACGGGAGATCGGGCAGGCTTCCTGGATGCGCTCGAGGGTTCGCTGGCCCAGCGGCCCGGCCATGTCGCGCTATGGCAGCTCGGCCTCGATCTGCTGATCGAGGCGCGGCTGACCGAGCGCGCAAGCGCTTGGCTCGCCCGCGCGCGCCATGCGGTCGGCCCTGCGCCATTGTTCGACGCCTATGCCGCGATCATCGCAGGGGAACTCGGCGCGGACGCCGATCCGCTGTTTGCGGCGCTGTCGCCGATCGGCGATATCGGCCTCGCGGTCTACCATGTCCGCCACCTGTTGCGGAGCGGACGGGCGGAGCTGGCACGGGCCGCCGCCGAACGCTGGCTCGATCATCCCGATGCGCGGCTGATGCTGCCTTACGCCGCGCTTGCCTGGCGGCAGCTCGGCGATCCGCGCGTGGAGTGGCTCGAAGGCGATGCCCGCCTGGTCGGCGTCTACGACATCGCGGATCAGCTGCCTCCGCTCGATGCGCTCGCCGCGCATCTGGGCGCGCTTCACGCGCACGGCAGCGAGCAGCTCGACCAATCGGTGCGTGGCGGCACGCAGACCGTCGGGCCGCTGCTCAGCCGGATCGAACCGATCATCCAGGCGACGCGGCGGGCGATCATCGCCGCAGTCGAAAGCCATATCGCCCAGCTGCCGCCGCGCGATCCGCGCCATCCAACGCTGGCGCCGGATCGCGATGCGCCGGTGCGGTTCGCGGGTTCCTGGTCGGTGCGCTTTGCGGGCGCGGGGCATCATGCCAGCCATCTCCACACCGAAGGCTGGCTGAGCTCGGCGCTCTACGTCGCGGTGCCCGATGCCGCGGCGCGCGGGCCCGCGCCCGCGGGGTGGTTGACGCTCGGCGAGGCGCCGGCGGAGCTCGGCCTCGATCTCGCGCCGACGCGGATGATCGAGCCGAAGCCGGGCCGGCTGGTGCTGTTTCCGGCGACGATGTGGCATGGCACGCGGCCGTTCGCGGCGGGCGAGCGCATGACGATCGCCTTCGACGTCGCGCGTCCGATCGGCCGCTAGCGGCGATGCCCGACGCGGTTCCGCGCGAGACGATGCGGGCGCTCGCCGAGCGGGCCGCGCGCGGCGAGATCGGCGCCGCACGCGCCGCGGCTGAAGCGCTGCTGACTGCCAATCCGGCGAGTGCCGCGCTCGTGCGGTTCCTAGGGCTGCTCGATTGTCAGGAGAATGCCTTCGGGGAGGGCGTCGAGCGGCTCGAGGAGGCGCTGCGGCTCGCCCTGCCAGCGCGGTAACGCGGGAGGCATTGTTGCGCGCGCTCCACGATGCGGCCGCGCAGGCGAAGCGGACCGGCGAGCCCGACGTCGCGATCCACCGCTTCGCGCGGATCGCGACGCTGCTCCCGGATGCGGCGGAACCCTGGGTGGAGCAGGGGCTGCTCCATGCCGATCGGCTGGCGCTCGCCGAAGCGGAGGCGGCCTACCGCGCCGCGCTGGAGCGCGATCCGCGCCACGGCGCGGCACATCTCTACCTCGGGCTGCTCTACGAGCATTCGGGGCGCGCGGATGCGCTGCGGGCGCTGATCGACGCGGCGGAGGCGAGGGGCGTGCCGAACGCGGCGCTCGCGCTGCTTCGTGCGCATCGGCTGCGCCGCGCCGGCGATTATCGCGCGGCGCTGGCGGCGGCCGAGGCGTCACCGCTCGCGATCGAGCCGGCGCGGCGCGCGCAGTTGATCGGCGAGTTGGCTGATCGCCTCGGCGACGGCGCCACGGCCTTCGCGGCGTTCGGCGAGATGAACGCGTTGATGGCGCGGCTCGACCCGCAGGTCGACGACAAGGCTCGCCGCTATCGTGAGCGGATCGAGGCGCGGCTTGCAGCTATTCCGAGCCTCGTGGCACCGCCGCTACCGGCGATGGACGAGCGGGCGCCGGTGTTCCTCACCGGTTTGCCGCGCTCGGGCACGACGCTGCTCGACACCTTCCTGATGGGCCATCCCGATGTCGCCATGCTCGAGGAGCTGCCTATCGTGCAAGAGATCGAGGCGGAGGTCGGCGACCGCCTGATGACGCTCGACGATGAGGAGATCGCGGCGTTGCGCGCGCGCTATTTCGATCGACACGCGGCGCTTGCCGGCACGCCCGCCGCCGCGTGCGTGATCGACAAGCATCCCTTGCACATCGCCTCGCTGCCGCTGATCCGGCGGCTGTTTCCCGACGCACGGCTGATCTTCATCGCGCGCCATCCGCTCGATATCGCGCTCAGCTGCTACACTACCAACTTCGCGATCAACGCCGCGATGGCGAACTTCCTCGAGGTGGGCACGACGGCGGTGCTGTGCGATCTGCTGCTGCGCTGCTGGACCGCTTGGCGGCCGGGCTTCGCCGCCGTCCACGAACTCCGATACGAGCGACTGGTCGAGGCGCCCCAGCCGGCGCTGCGGGCGCTGCTCGAATTCCTCGACCTGCGGTGGCGGCCGGAACTGCTCGATCATCGCGCGACCGCGGCCGCGCGCGGTTACATCGCATCGGCGAGCTACGCGCAGGTCGGCCAGGCGATCCACGCCCGCTCGATCGGCCGCTGGCGGCGCTATCGGGCGCAGCTCGCGCCGATGATGCCGCTGCTCGTGCCGTGGGTCGAGCGGCTGGGCTATGATCTCTAGCGCGTGTTGCCCATCGGTCTGATCCCCAACCTCCCGTTCGTGTCGAGCGAAGTCGAGACACGCTTAAGCATCGCTCGCGGCACGTCCCTCGACCTCGCTCGGGACGAACGGGCATGGGGCCCGCTCAAGGCATCGGCGGATCGGTGCGGAGCCAGCCGGTGATCGAGATGCGGGGCTCCGGCGCATAGGGCGCGACGTAGCTGACATGATGCGGCTGCGGCACGGTGAACAGCGAGAGCGCGTTGAAGCGCGGCACGATCGTGCGGCTGACGTTCGCGCCGCTCTCGTCCTGGAAGTGGAGCAGGCCGCCCCACTCCGCCTTCCAGCCGGGCGTGAGGCCGAGCACATAGGCGAGACGACGGCTCTTGCCCTCTGCCTTGTCGTTGTGGCGGGTGAGGAAATCGCCGCCGCGGTAGCGCGTCGCCTGCGCGTCGGCGATGCGGAGATCGTCCGCGCCGGTGACCGACGCGACCCACCGCAGCGTTTCGGGCGCCGACATGAAGCTCGCGAACGTGGCGAGCAGATCGGCGCGAGCGGCGCGCTCGGCGGCGCTGTCCGGCACGCGGATGACGTCGTAGCGGAATTGGAAGCCCTGCGCGGCGGCGGCGAGCACGGCGCTGTCGATCGCCTCGCGGTGGGCGGCGGGCAGCGCGTCATACTCGCCGCGCGCCGTCTCGAAGACCTTCGCGCCGCCGTTGACGACATGGCGCCAGCCGGCACTGGCGGCGAGCTCGCGGCGCAGCGCCTGTGCGGTGGCCTCGGGAAGGAAGCCGTCGATCTGGATGCGGCCGTCGATCGCGAAGCGCTCGGCGAGCGCGGCGCTGTCGAGCGGCGCGGCGACGGCGAAGACAGGCGTAGTCATGCGATCTGCCTAGCCGCGGCGCCTGTCAGCGCGCGAGCAATATCCGCGCCTGCGCGGTGATCTGGGCGAGCATCGCGGCCGTCGGCGCGGCGCTGGCGCGGGCACGTGTTACGAGCGCGACGAACTGCGCGACGCGCGCCTGCTGCGCCTCCAGCCACTCGTCGACGGCGGCGCCGGGATCTCTCCCGCCGACGCGGGCGAGGAAATCGAGCCGCAGCTGCTCGAAGTCGCGCGCGAGGCCGGCGGCGAGCAGCCGCTCCCACGGATCCGATGAGGCGAGGCCGAGCGCCGCCGCCTTCGCCCAATCGAGGCCCAGCGCCTCGCCGAGCCGGGTGTAGGCAGCGGTCGTCTCGACCTCGGCGACGCCGAGCCGGCGGCTCAGCGATGCGGTCCCGATCGCGCCATCGAGCTCATAGAGGCGCACGATGCGGTCGACGAGCGACCCCGGCGCGCTGGTCTGCTCGAGCCGCCCACGCAGGCTTGCGGCCTCGGCGCGGGCCTCGGCGCGCAGCAGCCGCTCGGCGGCGGCGTCGAGCGCGGTGACGCCATCGCGCAGCGCCGCGACCGCCTCGCCGGGCGCCGCATCGCCTTCCGGCGCGCGCAGCAGGTCCGCCATGTGCAGCCGGATGACGCCGGCCGTGCGATCCAGCAGCGACAGCCGGTCGGGCTCGGCGAGCGGCGCCGTCTCGATCGTTCGCCAGAGCTCGCCGAGCTCAAACAGCCGCTCGACCACGATATAGGCCGCGGCGACCTGGGCGAGGCTGGCGCCTTCCTCCTCGGCGAGCTCGAACGGCGTCGTCGGGCCGAGCCGATTGACGACGATGTTGGCGATCTCGGTGGCGATGACCTGCCGGCGCAGCCGGTGCGTGTCGATCGCCGCTTCGTGCCGCGCGAGCATCGTGCGTGGAAAGGCCTGGTGGAGGATCGGCAGCAGCGTCGGGTCGTCGGGCAGCGCGGCGTTCTCGATAGCCTCCTGTAGCGCGAGCTTACCGTGGGCGAGGATCACCGCGAGCTCGGGACGGGTGAGGCCCTGTGCATCGGTGACGCGGCGGAGCAGCGCCTCGTTGCTGCCCAGTCCCTCGACCTCGCGATCGAGGCGGCCCGATGCCTCGAGCATCTCGACGACGCGGAGCTGGCTCGGCAGCGCGCCCGCACCACCGCGTTCCGCGATGGAGAGCGCGAGCGTCTGCAGGCGATTGTCCTCAAGCACGAGCGCGGCGACCTCATCGGTCATTTCGCCGAGCAGCGCGTTGCGCTCGCCGAAAGTGAGGCGGCCTTCCACAATCTCGCGATTGAGCGGGATCTTGATGTTGACCTCGTTGTCCGAACAATCGACGCCGGCAGAATTGTCTATGAAATCCGTGTTGCTGCGGCCGCCCTTGAGAGAGTATGCGATACGACCCGCTTGCGTCACGCCGAGATTTGCGCCTTCGCCGATCACGCGCGCGCCGACCTGATCGCCGTTGATGCGATGGGCGTCGTTCGCAGGGTCGCCGACGTCGAGGTGGCTTTCGGCCGGTCCCTTCACATAGGTGCCGATGCCGCCGAACCAAAGCAGATCGACCGGCGCCTTGAGGATTGCCGCTATAAGTGCGGAGGGGTCGAGTGCCTCCGCTCGGATGCCAAGTGACGCGCGTATCTCGCCGGAAAGAAGGATCTCCTTCTGCGTGCGCGGATGGATGCCACCGCCTGTCGAGATCAGCTGGGGATCATAGTCGGCCCAGGAGGAGGTCGGCAGATCGAACAGCCGCTTGCGCTCGACCCAGCTCTTCGCCGTGTCGGGATCGGGGTCGAGGAAGATGTGGCGATGATCGAAGGCCGCGATCAGGCGGAGGCTCTTCGAAAGCAGCATGCCGTTGCCGAATACATCGCCAGACATGTCGCCGCAGCCGACGACGGAGACCGGATCCTTCTGCAGGTCGACTCCCAGCTCCGCGAAGTGCCGGGTGACCGAGATCCAGGCGCCGCGCGCGGTGATGCCCATCGCCTTGTGGTCGTAGCCCTGCGATCCACCCGAAGCGAAGGCGTCGCCCAGCCAGAAATCGCGCGTCGTGGCGATCTCGTTCGCAATGTCCGAGAAGCTCGCGGTGCCCTTGTCGGCGGCGACGACGAAGTAAGGGTCGTCGCCATCATGGACCACCGTGCGATCGGGATGGACGATCTTGTCGCCGACGATGTTGTCCGTGACGGAGAGCAGCGCGCGGATGAAGATGCGGTAGCTTTCGGTGCCCTCGACGAGCCACGCGGCGCGGCCGGCGGTGGGTAGCGGCAGTGTCTTGGGATAGAAGCCGCCCTTGGCGCCTGTCGGCACGATCACCGCGTTCTTGACCACCTGCGCCTTCATCAGCCCGAGGATCTCGGTGCGGAAGTCGTCGCGCCGGTCGGACCAGCGGATGCCGCCGCGGGCGATCGGGCCGCCGCGCAGATGGATGCCTTCGACGCGGGGACTGTAGACCCAGATCTCGCGCCACGGCCGCGGCGCGGGCAGGTTGGGCAGGGCGGCGCTGTCGAGCTTGAATGCGAGCGCCGCCACGCCGGCGGGTGCGAACGCGTTGGTCCGCAGGATCGCTTCGATCACCGCGCGCAGCCGGCGCAGGATGCGGTCGTCGTCGATCGCGGTCACCTTGAGGAGTCCGGCGTCGATCGCGTCGCGCGCGCTTTGCCCGAGCGCTTCCGCACGCTTGGCGCGCACGGGGTCGAGCCGCGCGTCGAACAGCTCGATCAGCGCGCGTGCGACGTCGGGTGCGCGGCGCAACGCCTCGGTGACGGTGGCGAGGCCGCAGCTCATGCCGGTCTGCCGCAGATACCGGAACCAGGCGCGGAACAGGACGAGCGCACGGGGCTCCAGCCCGACCGAGACGAGCAGCGCGTTGAACGCATCGTTCTCGGCGCGCCCTTCGAGCACGGCGGCGATCGTCGCCTCGATCACCGCGGCGCGCGCGAACAGGCCCTGCGCGTCGCTGGTCTCGAGCGCGAATTCGTGAATGTAGCCGAGATCTTCGCCGAGCGCAGTCGGCATCTCGGCGATGACGCGGAAGCCGAAATTCTCGAGTACGGGCACGACGTCGCTCAGCGGCACGATGGCATCGGCGCGGTAAATTTTGAGGCGCAGGCGATCGGCGGCGTCGCCCTCTGCCTGGTAGAGTCTCGCCGCGCGCGCCTGTTCCTCGCCGAGGCTTGCCAGCCGCAGCACGTCCTGCGCGGCGGCGAGCGTGTCGTAGCGGGCGCGATACTGCGGCGGGAAGGCGTGACCATAGGTGAGCGTCAGCCGGGTCGCGCGCGCCGGGCCGATGAGCTCGGCCAGAGCCGACTCCAGCGCCGGTGCCCAGCCGCGCACCATCTGCTCGAGCCGCCGGTCGAGCGCACCGGCATCAATTGCGGGCATGTCAGCGCCGACATCGAGCGTGTAGCGCAGCATCGCGAGCTCGCCGTCGCCGATCTCGCTCGACCAGCTCGAGACGCTGCCCGCCGAGGCCTCTTCCAGCATCGTGCCGATCTGCACCCGCCGCGCGGTGGTAAGCTCGTCGCGCGGCAGCCACACGAATGCGAAGAGCTTGCGGCCGAGCGTGCCGGGCGCGAGCAGCAGCTTCGGCCGGGGACGGTCGATCAGCCCCATGGCGGTGAGCGCGACGGCTTCCAGGGTAGTGCCGGGGAAGGCGACGAGCAGATCGTGGGGCAAATCGGACAGGACGTGGTGCAGCGCCTTGGCGGCGTGGCTCGCGGGAGCGAAGCCCCATTTCTCCTGCAGCGCGCCGAGGCGCGCGCGCAGCACCGGCACGCGATCGGGCCTCGCCGCGAGCGCCGCCGAGGTCCACAGCCCGCAATAGATGGTGACGCGGTCGAGCGTATCGCCGGTCCGGTGCGGCAGCACGACGAGATCCATGGGCACACGGCGGTGCACGGTCGCGATCCGGTCGGCCTTGAGGACCAGCGGCGCCTCCGCGCCCGCGGCGAACCGTGCCAGGGCCTCGCGGCGTTCGTCCTCGCACCAGAGCGCCGCGCCGCGGTTGCGCAGGATGCCGAGCGACGCGCGCTGCACGCCGTCGCGGCCTTCGATCTCACAGCCGAGCAGCGTCATGTTGCCGTCGAGCAGCCAGCGCAGCAGCGCCGCGCCCTCGCCATCGGGCAGAGCGTCGGCATCGTCACGCATCGCCGCCTGCATGCGCGGCCAGTCAGCGACGGCGACGCGAACGTCGGCGAGGATCGCCTCGATCTCGGCGGCAAGGGCGCGGCGGGTGCGCGCGTCGGCGCGCTCGATCTCGAAATAGAGGAGGGATTCGCGGCGTTCGCCGGCCGCCTCGGTTGGATCCAGCAAGCCGGTCAGGACGCCTCCGGCATCGCGGCGGACCGCGAGGATCGGGTGGAGCAGCCGGTAGACCGCGAGCCCGCGCGCGGCGATCGCACCCGCGACCGAATCGACGAGGAACGGCATGTCGTCGTTGACGACAGCGAGCCGCATTCGCCGCCGCCCGGCCTCGCCCCGGAGGGATTGGAGCGCGACCATCGCGGTTCCCGGGGCGCGCTCGCCGGCGGCGGCCGCGACGAACCGCGCCGCCTCCAGCCGGTCATCCTGGGAAAAGCCGTCGAGTTCGCCGGGAAGTGCGCCGGCGACGAGTATGTCGGCGAGGCGGGAAACGAACGCGGCGTCGGCGCCGGCGCGCTGACGGGTACTGGCAGCCTGCATGATCGTCCTGCGGGTGATCGGCGCGGCATCGTGCGCGCCGCCGATATGGACCCGTCATCGCCGCGGCTCAACCCCGCGGGATCAGGTGCTTAGCGCGGCGAATAGGGGGGCGTGCGCGCTGCGTAACGTCGTCGCAATGCGGCTGCGCGGGCTTAGCCGGCCAGCGAACGCAAGGCGCGATCGAGCAGCGTGCGATCTTCGGCGAGCGTCGCGACAACCGCATAGCCGCCATCCGGTTCGCGACGCGCGACCAGCAGGACGAGTTCGTCGTCGACGCCTTGGAGCGTGATCTGTGCGCTCGGCGCGGCGGTGCGCAGCTTCTCTCGCGCGAGCTCGGCCGCGGTCGGCGGCGGTGCGGCCGGCGCGGAATGCTCCGCGCGATAGGCCTCGGCGAGCGCGCCATAGCCGCTCGGGCTCTCGTCGAGCAGCATTGCGAAGCCGCTCGGGGCGAGCTCGAGCCGGCGGCCGTAGGCGAGCGCGGCGGCATAGTCGCCGAGCAGCTGGGGCGTGCAATCGGGTCCGAAGACGAGTTCAGCGACGGCGAGCATCGGCGCGTCCTCGTGTCCGCCGACTCCCGCCTCAGCGACCAACTCGGCGAGATCGTCGGGGAGCGCTTCGCTCGCGATCGCGAACTCGTAGGCGAGCGCGAGCGCGTGGTTGAGCGCCGGGCGATCGGCGCCGTGGCAAGCGCATTCCGCACCCGCGCGCGCCGCGGCGAGGCGGTCCGCCAGGCCGGCCTCGACCGCCAGCCGAACGGGCGAGGGCATGACCGTCGCATCGCGCACTGGCCGGTCGGGCACCACATCGTCGAACGGCACGCGGCTCGGCCCATCGGCCCAGGAGGTGAGGGCGGGGGCGGCGAGGCTGCCCAGCGCCTCGCGGACCTCGGCCTCGATGCCGGCGCTGATCGCCTCGTCGGCGACCTCCTTCCAGTTGATGACGCCGTAGATGAAGTCGATCGTCACATCGTCCGAGGAGAAGGGCATCAGGATGCCGCGATAGAGGGTGTTGAAGCCGCGCCGGTTGACGAACTCGGCCTCGAAGCCGATCGGCGCGCGGTTGGCGAGGATCTCGGCATAATGATCGGTGAGGCGCGACAGCAGCGAGCCGGCGGGGACGTCGGCGACGCCGCGGATGGCATGATCGTGGCCGCACTCGTCGCCAAGCTCGGCGCCGAGATACGCGATCGTAGGCCGCTCCGGATCGCGCCCGAAATCGAGCAGCACGCCGTGCGGACCGAAGTCGGGGATGCCGGCGGGATCGAGATCGTCGAGCGAGGGGTATGCGCGGCCGCCGAGCAGCGACACCCAATGATTATAGGCGCGCACCTGCATGCGGCGCTCGTCGCTGCCGATCGAGGGCGGCGCCTCGATGCCGGGCGTCTCCTCGCCGAGATCGTCTTCCCTGTCGCCGACCGACCGCAAGCTATCCATGCGCGCACCTCGAGCGGGCGCGAAATGCGCCACGCGACCGCCACTCTGCCAGACCATGGTTGACGCTTGGTAAAGCGCATGGAGGCGACACGGCTCGCGCCGACCGTCGGCGCTTGCCGCGAGCGGCGCCCGCTGCTATCGGCGCGCCCATCTCCGGGCCGCTTTAGCTCAGCCGGTAGAGCATCGCATTCGTAATGCGAGGGTCGCGTGTTCGAGTCACGCAAGCGGCACCATACTTTTCAATGCCTCAGGGTCAATTCGAGCCGGAAATCTGCGGTAATCTTGAACTCTAGCAATCACGCAGCGATCACATCCGCTTTGATCTGGTGAGCCGTGCTTACTTGGCGCGCTAGCGCGTGAACGAACCGAGCGCAGCGATCATTCTCTCTCGCGCGTTGCGAGATAGTCGGGCGAAGGATCGGCGCGCATCTTCAGGATCAGACCGGCGCTCGAGTAGATTGCGTGCCTCAAGATATTTGAGCTGACGGAGCGCGCTTGTCATTGATAGCCCTGTCGCGATGCAGGCGTCCGTGATTGTAACCCTGCGCCGCTCGGCTTCCGCGGCAAAGAGGTCGAGCAAGAGCGACCAAGCCGGATCTGAGAAAATGCCGTCGGGAAGCGCTGTGCTCGTTCCCGGCGACGCTCGATCTCCGCCTTCGCTTGCTCGATAGCATTCGTAGGCAACTCGGCCGAGTATGAGGCAGTGTCAGGGGCCGACAAATCGAGTTTAGCGTCGAGGCCAGCGCCGCCACGCACAAGCTCGGCAAGGCGTGGCGCTTGCCTCAGCCCCGCTCGGATCGTTGCCCTCTGTGGGCCCTGTCCGCTCCGGGCTTTCTTCGACTTACTTCTTCCGCGGCCGCTGCGCCGCTCGAGGAGAACAGGATGACAAAGCTTGCCACGCCCGTGTCGGCCGCGGACATCGCGGTCCCGTCCGCCGTCGAGCCGGGCACCGAAGGCGGCCGTTAGAGCAGACCGGCGAACAGACGATAGCCCACGCCCAGCTCATTCAAGATGAGTGCCGGCCGCGCGGGGTCGATCTCCAGCTTCTGGCGCAGGTTGCGGATGACGATGCGCAGATACTCGGTGCGGCGGTCGTAGCTGTGCGGCCAGCCGGCCTCGAGCGCCTGCTTGTGCGTGACGACGCGGCCGGGATACCTCGCAAGCTGCTCCAACACCGCATATTCCTTGCGTGTCAGATGCACCTCATCGTCTGCGCGAACCACGCGACGGTTGACGAGATCGATCTCGATGTCGCCGGCGATCAGCGTCGCGGCCGCGCCCTGCGCGATCAACGTGTCCCGCAAGCTGGCGCGCACGCGGGCGAGCAGTTCCTCGGTGTCGAACGGCTTCTCGACATAGTCGTGCGCACCGAGATCAAGCGCCGCGACCTTCTGGTCGGTCGCATCGCGCGCGGAGATGATGAGGATAGGTGCCGCGGATGTCTCCCGCAGCAGCTGGATGATTTCCAATCCGTCGCGATCGGGCAGGCCGAGATCGAGCAGGATCGCGTCGGGGTGGGCATGGCGCGCCTGTGCCAGCGCCTCAGTGGCGCTGGTCGCTTCAATCGTCTCATAGCCGGCCCGCGAGAGTGTGCTCTCTAGCAGCCGGCGGATATGAAGATCGTCGTCGACGACAAGGATGCGCTGCCCGCTCATGCGTCGGCGTCCGGGCTGGAGGCGCGGACCAGTAACCGTTCAGGGAAATGCAGGCTGAAGACAGCGCCACGGCCATCGTCGCGGTTCTCGGCGCGCGCACTCATCCCCATCGCCTCGGCGAAGCCCTTGACGATGGCAAGCCCGAGCCCGGTGCCGCCGATTGCGCGATCCGAGCCATCGAGCCGGCGGAAGGTCTCAAAGACCTCCGCCTCGCGGCCCGGTGGCAGGCCGCTGCCTTCGTCGATCACCGCGAGCCGCAGCGCGCCATATGTACGGCTCGCGCGGATCATGATCGGGGTATCGGGCGCGCCATAACGGCCCGCATTGTCGAGCAGATTGAGCAGAACGTGGTGGAAAAGCTGCGGGTCGACCGCGACCAGCGGCAGTTCGGGCGATACATCCAGCTGGATCGCATGCCCCTCCAGCGATCGGCGCGTGTCGTGGACGGCGCCCGCGACCGCGTCGGTCAGGTCGACCGGCTCGATGTTGAGTCGCAGCGCCCCCGCCTCGACACGGGCCATGTCGAGGAGATTGGCGACGAAGCGGTTGAGTCGCGTCGCCTCGCTTTCGATCGTGTCGAGCAGCGGATCGTCGCTCCGGCGGCGGAGCTCGGCGGTTGCGGCGAGCACCGAGGTCAACGGCGTGCGCAGATCGTGACTGACCGACGAGAGCAAAGCCGCACGAAGCCGATCGCGTTCGCGGACCGCGTCAACGTCGCGCATCTCGGCCTCGAGCCGCAGCCGTTCCAGCGCGAGCGCTGTCTGCTCGACGAGGCTGCCAAGCAACGTCAACTGGTCAGCGCGCACCGGATCGGCACCGTCGTCGCGTGCCAGGCCCATCACCGCAAGGATGTGATCGCCGGCGCGCAGCGGCTGGAACTGCCAGTCCGACGCCGTCAACGTGCCGGTGCCGCGACCGGCGGGCTGGCCGTGATCATAGACCCATTGCGCGGCAGCGGTCTCCATCGTCTCCAGCCGCGCGCCGGGCTCGCTCGCCGCCTCGACGGTGAGGCCGGCAGCGCCTTTTTCAAGCAGGATCACACGCAGCGACAGCAACCGCGCGATCTCGGCGCAAGCGGCGTGGGCGACCGCGTCGGCATTGTTGAGCGCGGTCAGCTGGCGCAAGTAGCCGGCGAGCGCGGCGTTGGTCCGCGCGCTTGCCCCCGCCAGATCGGCCTGAACGCGGACGCGTGACGTCAACTGGCTGGTGACGATCGCCACGCCGATCAGCACGAAGATCGAGACGACGTTCTCGGGATTGGAGACCGACAGCGTGCCCACCGGCGGCAGGAAGAAGAAGTTGTAGGCGAGGCTGGAGGCGAGCCCGGCATAGAGGCCGGGGCGCAGGCCGAACAGGCTCGCGGCAGCCATCACGGGCAGCAGATAGAGCAGCGCGATGTTGCCGATCGCGAGGAAGTCGAGGACGGTGGTGCCGAGCGCGGAGACCGCCGCGACCATCAGCGTCGTGTAGAAATAAGCGGCGGGTCTGCCCCAGCCGGCGCGCGGCCCAGGCCGCGCAGGGCGGGCGGCGGTATCGGGCCCCGGCCCGAACGGCAGCACGTGCACCGCGATGCCCGGCGTCTCGCGGACCAGCCTGTCGACCACCGAGCCGTGGCGCAACTCGAACCATTTCGAGCGCGTCGATTTTCCGACGATCAGCTGCGTCGCGCGCGCCTCGACCGCGAACGCCTTCAACCCCTCGATGACATTCTCGGCGGGCACGGTCGCGACCCGCGCGCCTAGCTGCGTCGCGAGCGCCAGCACGCTGGCGATATGCTTGTGCTCCTCGGGGCCGAGCTGGCGCGTCCGCGCGGTCTCGATATGCAGCGCGGTCCACGATGCGTGCAGCGCGTCGGCCATGCGCTTGGCGGCGCGGACGAGGCCGTCGGCGCCGGCGAGCTCACTGACCGCGACGACGATCCGCTCGCTTGCGCCCCACGCCCCGCCGAGAGCCTGATCGCGCAGGTAGTCGAGCATTTGCGCGTCGACCGCCTGCGCCGCGTGGCGCAGCGCCAGCTCGCGCAGCGCCGACAGGTTCGACTTCGAGAAGAAATGGCCGAGCGCCCGCGTCGCTTCCTCCGGGAGATAGACCTTGCCCTCTTTCAGTCGCTCGATCAGCTCGTCCGGCGGAATATCGACGACCTCGATCTCGGCTTGCTCGAGGATGGAATCGGGCACCGTCTCGCGGACGCGGACCCGCGTGAACGAGGCGACGACGTCGTTGAGGCTTTCAATGTGCTGGATGTTGATCGTCGAATAGACGTCGATGCCGGCCGCGAGCAGTTCTTCGACATCCTGGTAACGCTTCGGGTGACGGCTGCCCGGCGCATTACTGTGGGCGAGTTCGTCGACGAGCGCGAGCGCAGGGCGGCGCCCGATCAGCGCGTCGAGGTCCATCTCGGCCAGCGTCCGGCCTTCATAGTCGATCTGCCGGCGCGGCAGGATGGCGAGGCTGCGCGTTAGCGCTTCGGTTTCGGCGCGGCCGTGCGTCTCGACGACACCGACGACGACGTCGAGGCCGGCCGCAGCGCGTGACGCCGCCTCGCGCAGCATCTCGTAGGTCTTGCCGACGCCGGGAGCCGCGCCGAGGAATATCTTGAGCCGGCCGCGTCCTTCCTGCGCCGCTTCACGCAGGAACGCTTCGGGTGCGGGGCGGTCTCTTTCCGTCAATGCGTCCCCAGCCGATCCAGCGCGAGGTTGAGTGCCAGGACGTTGACGCGCTCCTCGCCGAGGAAGCCGGCGATCGGGCGCGCGGTCTGCGCGCCGATCAGCGCGCGCACTTGTGTCACGGAGAGGCGGCGAACGCGCGCCACGCGCGGTGCCTGCGCGTAAGCCGCCGCCGGCGACAGGTCGGGATCGAGCCCCGAGCCGCTGGCGGTGACGAGATCTGCGGGAATCGTCGAGATGCCTGCGTTGTGAGCCTTGGCGACATCGGCCCTGACCCGATCGGCGAGCGCCCGGCTGGTCGGGCCGTAGTTCGAGCCCGAGGAAGCAAGCCCGTCATAGCCCTTGCCCGCCGCCGAGGGGCGCGTGTCGAAATAGCGGTCGCTGGTGAAGCTCTCGCCGATCACGGTCGACCCGATCACCGAGCCGTTGGCATCGCGCACGAGGCTACCGTTCGCCTGTTCCGGGAAGATCGCCTGGCCGATGCCGGTCATGGTGAGAGGGTAGCCAATCCCGAGCAATAGCGCGAACAGGATCGTCATGACGATCGCGGGACGCAGCGCGGTGATGAAGTCGTTGCCCATCGGAGTGCTCCTCAAGCGAGGCCAAGGCCGTTCACGGCCAGATCGATGATCTTGATCCCGACGAACGGCGCCACCAGTCCACCCACGCCGTAGACGGCGAGGTTTCGCGCCAGCAGCGGGCCAGCGCCCATCGGCTTGTAGGTCACGCCCTTGAGCGCGAGCGGCACCAGCAGCGGAATGATGATCGCGTTGAAGATGATCGCCGAGAGGATCGCGCTCTGCGGCGTCGTCAGCCCCATGACGTTGAGCGCGCCGAGCCCCGGATAGAGCGCGACGAACATCGCCGGGATGATCGCAAAATATTTGGCGACGTCGTTTGCCACCGAGAAGGTGGTCAACGCGCCGCGCGTCATCAGCAGCTGCTTGCCGAGCCCGACGACCTCGATCAGCTTGGTCGGATCGCTGTCGAGATCGACCATGTTGCCCGCCTCGCGCGCCGCCTGCGTGCCGGTGTTCATCGCGACGCCGACGTCGGCCTGGGCGAGCGCGGGGGCGTCGTTGGTGCCGTCGCCGCACATCGCGACGAGGCGGCCGCCCTGCTGCTCCTTGCGGATCAGCGCGAGCTTGTCCTCGGGCGTCGCCTGGGCGAGGAAATCGTCGACCCCAGCTTCCGCTGCGATCGCGGCTGCGGTGAGCGGATTGTCGCCGGTGATCATCACCGTGCGGATGCCCATTGCGCGCAGCTCGCCGAAGCGCTCGCGGATGCCGGCCTTGACAACGTCCTTGAGGAAGATCGCGCCGAGCAGGCGGCCGTCGCGCGCGACGGCGAGGGGCGTGCCGCCGGCGCGCGCGATCTCGTCGGTGATGCGCCTGAGCTCGGTCGCCGCCGCGGTCTCGCCGAGGCCGGGATTGGCCTTGAGGATCGAATCCACCGCGCCTTTCTGGATCAGGCTGTCGCCGATCCTGACGCCTGAGATCCGCGTCTGCGCGGTGAAGGCGATCACCTCTGCGCCGATGGGCAGCGCGCTCGTCGTCACGCCGAACGTCTCGTGCGCCAGCACAACGATCGAGCGGCCCTCCGGCGTCTCGTCGGCGAGGCTGGCGAGCAGCGCCGCCTCGGCCAGCGGCTGGGGCGACGTGCCGCCGACCGCGCGAAATTCGCTCGCCTGGCGGTCGCCGATCGTGATCGTGCCGGTCTTGTCGAGCAGCAGCACGTCGACATCCCCGGCGGCCTCGACCGCGCGGCCCGATTTGGCGAGCACGTTGAAACGGACGAGCCGGTCCATGCCGGCGATGCCGATCGCCGAGAGCAGCGCCGCGATCGTCGTTGGGATCAGCGTGATCAGCAGCGCCGCGAGGATCGCCACCGGCACCGTACCCCCGGCATAGCTCGCGAAACCCGGGATCGTGCCGACCGCGATCAGGAAAATGATCGTCAGCCCGACGAGCAGGATGGTGAGCGCGATCTCGTTCGGCGTCTTCTGCCGCTCAGCGCCCTCGACGAGCGCGATCATGCGATCGAGGAAACCCTGACCCGGATCGGCGGTGACGCGCACCGTGAGCTGGTCGGAGATCACGCGCGTCCCGGCTGTCACCGCCGAGCGATCGCCGCCCGCCTCGCGAATCACCGGTGCGCTCTCGCCGGTGATCGCCGCCTCGTTGACCGAGGCTACGCCTGCGATCACCTCGCCGTCGGCGGGGATCAGGTCGCCGGTTTCGACCAGCACGATATCGCCGGCGCGCAGCAGGCTCGCCGCGATTTGTTCGATGCGCCCGCCCTTGAGCTTCCTGGCCGTGAGCTCGGCCTTGGTAGCGCGCAGCGAAGCCGCCTGCGCCTTGCCGCGCCCCTCGGCCAGCGCCTCGGCGAAGGTGCCGAACAGCACGGTCAGCCACAGCCAGACCGCGATCTGCGCCTTGAAGCCCAGCCCGAGATGGTCATGCCCGACGGCGATCAGGATCGTGAGCAACAGCGCGACGCAGGCGGTGACGAACAACACCGGGTTGCGAACGAGCTGCCGTGGATTGAGCTTCCCGAACGCGTCGCGACATGCCGGCAGCATCAGATCGGCGGTGAAGAGCGACGTGGTGGTTGCGCGTGCCATGTCCGGCGCCTCGATCAGAAAAGCTGGCCGCGGATCATCGCGAGATGATCGGCGACGGGGCCGAGCGCGAGGCTTGGCAGGAAAGTGAGGCCGCCGAGGATCAGCACGACGCCGACGAGCAGCCCCACCCAGAGCGGTCCGGTCGTCGGGAAGCTGCCCGCGCTCGTCGGCGTGTATTTCTTGGCGGCGAGACTGCCGGCGATCGCCAGCATCGGCACGATGATGAAGAAGCGGCCGATCCACATCGCCATACCCAGCATGCCGTCATAATAGGGCGTGGCCGCGGTGAGCCCCGCGAAGGCGGAGCCGTTGTTCCCCACCGCGCTGGTGAAGGCGTAGAGGATCTCCGCGAAGCCGTGCGGCCCCTTGTTGAGCGGCCCCGCCAGCCCCTGCTGCAGCACGCAGGACAGCGACGTGAAGCCGAGGATGACGAGCGGCAGCACCGCGATCGCCAGCACCGCGAGCTTGACCTCGCGCGTCTCGATCTTCTTGCCGACATATTCGGGCGTCCGGCCGACCATCAGTCCGGCGACGAACACTGCGAGGATCGCGAACAGCAGGAAGCCGTAGATGCCCGCCCCGACACCGCCGACGACGACCTCGCCAAGCTGGATGTTGAACAGCGGGACCAGGCCGCCGAGCGCGGTGAAGCTGTCATGCATCGCATTGACCGCGCCGCACGATGCCGCCGTGGTGACGACCGCGAACAACGCCGAAGCGGCGGCACCGAAGCGCACCTCCTTGCCCTCCATGTTGGGCCCGGCCACGCCGAGGTGGTGGAGCACCGGATTGCCCGCCGCCTCCTGCGCATAGCAGAGCGCGACACCGGCCAGGAAGATCAGCACCATGGCCGACAGGATCGCCCAGCCCTGGCGGGTGTTGCCGACTGCCCTGCCGAACGTCCACGTCAGGCCGAAGCCGATCAGGAAGATCGACAGCATCTCGACGAGGTTTGTCAGCGCGGTCGGGTTCTCGAACGGATGCGCGCTGTTCGCGTTGAAAAAGCCGCCGCCATTCGTGCCGAGCATCTTGATCGCCTCCTGGGACGCGACCGGCCCGACCGCGAGCGTCTGCCTGGCGCCCTCGAGCGTATGGAGGTCGACCGTCGCCGCGAGTGTCTGCGGCACGCCGCTCGCGATCAGGACCAGCGCATAGGCGATCGAGATCGGCAGCAGCAGGTAGAGCGTGATGCGCGTGGCATCCGCCCAGAAGTTTCCGATCGTAGCCGGTGCCTTGTCGGGAGAGGGGCGCCGCGCGAAGCCGCGAAATAGCGCGAAGGCGAGCGCGATGCCGGTCGCGGCCGAGAGGAAGTTGTGGATCGTCAGCCCGAGCATCTGGCTGAGGTTCGACATCGTCGATTCGCCCGAATAGCTCTGCCAATTGGTGTTGGTGGTGAAGCTGATCGCGGTGTTGGCCGCGAGATGCTCGGGCAGGTTGGCGAGATGCTGCTGGTTCCACGGCAGGAACGCCTGCAGCCGCAGCACCGCGTAGGTGAACAGCATCAAGATCGCGTTGAAGATCAGCATGTGCATGGCGTAGCGGCGCCAGCCCTGTTCCTCGCTGGGGTCGATACCGGCGAGCCGATAGAAGCCGGTCTCGACCGGGCCGATCACGGCATGGAGCAGCGTGGGGCGGCCCTCGTAGAGCGCGAACAGCCACGCGCCCGTGGGCTTGGTCAGCGCGAGCAGCATGCCGACAAACACGGAGATCAGGATCCAGCCCTGAAGCGTCATCGCTGCCTCCTCAGAACCGCTCGGGGCGGACGAGCACCGCCACGAGATAGAGGAGCAGGGCGATCGCGGTCCCGCCGGCGAGCCAGAGATCGAGCGTCATCCCGCCCGCCTCACGCATTGTCGCACAGCCGGACATAGCCGAGCGTCGCCGCAACCAGTCCCGCCATGATCGCTACCCAGAGCAGATCCTGCATCACCGCGTCTCCAAGCGCGCCTACGGACCGGCGCACTTTCGGGAGCGGATTAGGATCGGAGCGCGTAGCCTATCGAGAGCGACATCGGACGATCCGCATAGTGTTTGCGTATAGTCTCGTCGAATAGCGACATTATCGCGATCGCGATTCAAAGGTAACGGGCAGCTAAGTCCCACTTTCGGGGTTGGACGCGGCTCGCAAATGGTGTCGCCGGCTCATGCCTCGCAGGTATAGCGCAGGTCATCTCGCCGAGGGCACGTCCGGCGAAAGCACGTAAGCTCCGACGTGCCCGAACGACGGCGCCCCGCCGGTTGGGGAGGGCGTGGGACATCTGGGAAAAAAACCATCGAGATGCCCCAAAAAGCCGATGCAAATCAGTGGCATAACCCCGCGCGTCACAGGCCATCGTAATGTGAGGGTCGCGTGTTCGAGTCACGCAAGCGGCACCATTTCTCGATGCACGTCCCGATTGCGCGGGGGCGGCTGGAATGCCGCTGTCTTGGACGCCTGGCGCGGATCGTGAGTGAGTAGCTGCCACCCAAGCGTGAAGCTGATATAGGATCAACTTCTATCAACAAGCATCATTAGATTGACTTAGATCAATTCAAAAGACGTGCAAGCAGGTCTCGTCACGAGGAACTCTATCCCGGTCTGGCCTTTCTTATCTTGCAGCTATTCGGGAGGTTACGATGTCGTTCCTGGACAAGGTCATTGCCGCGGTCACGCCCCCGGAGAGCGAGGAGACGCGGTTGGAGGCGCGCGCACGAGCCCGCGCGGAAGCCACCGCTGGTGGCTGGTTCGCGCTGGTGATCGATCATCATGAGCGGATCGAGGAAGCGTTCGCGGCGGTGAAGTCGGCAACGGGTGCCGAGGCGCGCCGCGACGCACAGCAACGGCTGGCGGTGCTGCTGACCGGACATTCCAATGCCGAGGAGTCGGTCCTCTATCCCGCGCTTGCCGACAGCGGGCACAAGACTCACGCGGGCATGGCCTATGAAGAGCAGGCCATGACCAAGATCCAGATGGCGCTACTCGAGAATCTCGACCCGCTGAGCCACGACTATCTCGACAAGCTCGAGCATATCCGCGGCGCGGTGACTCACCATATGTATCAGGAGGAAAGCGACTGGTTTCGCGAGCTTCAGGCGCAGGTGCCGGGAAGCCACCAAGCCCATCTCGCGCAGCGCTTCCAGGAAGAGATGGATCGCTATGTCGGCCCTCCGGGCGGCGAGCGCGGCGTCTTCTTCACATCGACCGGCACCCAAACGCCAGCACCGTAGCAACGACAGCACATCAGCGAGCGATACCGAGCGCCATGAAGGCGGCGCAGGTATCGTCCTGGCTGCGCGGTCTCGCATGCCGGGTGGGTAAGTGGACGCGCAGATTGGCTCGGCGCAGGTTCGCGCGCGCCGCTGGCATGATGATCGAAGTTTGCGGCTGCGTTTAGCTGCAGCGCACGCGAAACCTTTGCCTATCCATGATCCAGCCGGCGGATCGCGAAGGCGCAGTCCGCCCGCGGCAGCGCGTCGTCAAGACTGAGCTCCTGACCACGAACCTCGGCAGTCCAGCAATGCGTGACATGCCCACGCACCGTGTCGAAGGCGGTCACCTCGACTGCGCATCCGGCAAAGCGAGGCAGTCGCAGCTGCGCGGGGCGCGGATGCAAATCTTGCCTGAGGCGGCCGTCGGCGCCGCGGGCGCCGCGCCGCAGCATCCAGACCACCGCCTGACGGTCGTCGTGGCAGGCGAATACATGCCAGCCCGGCGCGCGGACATTCTCATCGCCGCTGACGCGCCGGAAGTCACTCCAGTCGATGAGCGGCAGGAACGCAGCCATGGCGCGCTGGGCACGGCGCATCCCCGGCGTCAGCACATGCGGATGCCGGTTCGGCCAGCGCATGCCGCCGCCGACGCCACCGCAGGCGAGATGCGCCCAGCTCATGTGCCGGAAATATTCGTCGTCGAACGGTTCCGGCAGCGTCTTTCGCTTGTCCTTGAAGCGGTGGATCGGCCCGTGCTCCGTGTCGAGGAACGGCCGTTCGATCGGCGTTTCGGCGATGCACTCACGCACGATCCGACCCATTGCGAGCGCAGGCGCAACGGTATCGCGGGGATCGTCGATCGAACGCTCGCGGTAGATGTGGATGCTGGCGAAATCGAGATCGGGATGGCGGAAGATCGGCTCGCGCAATTCGAGATGCGGCTTCAGCCATAGCTCCGGCCCGAACAGCGAGACGGTCTGCGGGTGCGAGCGCCCGTAGAGCTCCAGCTCGAGGCCGCGGACATGGGTCGAGAGATCGTGGATGAACTCGCCGAAGCAGTCGGCACTGTCGAGCGCGTGGGCGGGATGGATCTCGTTCCAGAGATCCCAGGCGAAGAGCGCGCCGGATCCGCCCCAGCGCCGTACCGCGAAGCTCAGCCGCGCCTTGATCGCAGCCCGCATGTCGCGACACAGCAGCAGCCGCGAGGGATGATCGAGCGGTCCACCGTTCGCGCTGTTCCATGGATGATGTCGCCAGTGCAGCCAGGTCCAGAACGTGTCGACCGGCGTCAGCAGAATGCGCAGCCCGACCCGCTCGCAGAGCGCGAACAGATCGTCCCAGAGCTGCACCATCGCCGGCACGAAGCGGCCGGCCGGGCGCTCGAAATAGCGGTGCCGGACCTGCGCATATTCGAGCATCAATCGCAGGCAAGTAACGCCGTTCGCGGCCAGCCAGCGCAGATGGCGCTCGACCGCGCCGAGATCGCGCCTCCGGAACAGACCGGCGAGTTCCGGCCAGCTGATCGCGTCGTTCTGGCCGATCGGGGTCCAGTCGCGACCATTCTCATCGACGAAATAAGGTGCGCCGGGCGCGACCGAGATCCATTGCAGCGGGATCGCGCGTCCGTCTTCGATTGCCGGCGGATCGAGCTCCGCAGCCAGGACGTCATGCACGGAGAACGATGCCGCCTTCGGCAGGAGGAAGCGCACGGCGCATCAGTGCCCCCGATCCGTGGTGGGCGGACAGGCGATGATCGTGCCTCCAAGGGTGGTGACGAGCGGGTCGTCGCCGCCGGCCACGACGATCACGAACTGCCGTCCCGAGGCTGGCGACCGATAGGTCATCGCTCATGCTGCCACATGACGCTGCCGATAACGAGCTGCAGCCGTGCGACATAGCCCCAGCTAAGCGAACCGGCCATCAGATCGAATTGGGATCGGGGGTGAACGCCATGTCGTAGCGGTGCCGGGCGAAACGAAGCACCGGGCGGATCACCGGATCCTCGATGTCGGCGCTGGCATGCGAGAGCTGGGTGCAGAGCTCCCAAAGCTCGTCCCAGTTCGCGGCATAAACCGAAATCAGGAGGTTATGTGTGCCGGTGACGACCGTGACGCCGAACACGTTGGGGCTTTCCGCTAGTCGCTCGAAATGGCGTGTAATCTCGCGCGGCGGCACCCGCATGCGGATGAACGCCAGCGAGGTGTAGCCGACGCGTTCGGGATTGCAGATCAGGATATAGTTCAGATGGCCGCGTTGCTGCAGGTTGCGGATGCGCGCGCGGACGGTCGCTTCCGCGACGCCGACGGCACGTGCGACCTCGCGGTTGCTGATGCGCCCGTCGCGCGCCAGAATGCGCGTGATCCGCTCCTCCAGCGTGTCGCCGGAAAGCGGATCGGCGACACGCGGCGACTCAAGGTTGCCGAAGCCGGAGCGGACATGGCCGTGGCCGAGGCAGACATAGGTGTCGACGCGGCGCACGCCGCGATCGCGGCCGATCCTCTCGATCGCGATCCGGGTCAATTCGGCGATGTCGCTGCCGCCGATCTTCACGAGCAGTTCGGGCGTGCCGGCGACCTGATAGACCGTGACGACATTCTCGAGATCGTGAATGCGGCTGATCACCTCCTCGGCGTCCCCCGCGGCGAGGTAGACGTCGAGCAGCGCGCTCATCGTCCATCCGAGCGCACGGACGCTGCGCTGGCCGATGACGCGTGCGACGTTGGTGCTGCTCAAGCGCTCGAGGCGGACGCCGATCGTCGTCTCCGACACCGCGAGCGCTTGGGCGATCGATCGGTTGGAAGTCTGCGGGTCGTTCCTGAGCAGCTGGAGGATAGCGCGGTCTATCTGGTCGATCATCGAAAGCGGGATCCCTCCGGCCGATATCGACCTGCTATATCATAGCGGCGGCGGTTCAAGACGAGCTGCGCCGCCGCTGGCTGGTTCATTATGGTCGCAGTCGCCGCACCTGCTATCGGGGCTGCGTGGCCGTTTGCGCTGCCACTTGCATGAGAATCCGGTTTTGGCGAAGATTTGTGGAGGACGGCGCAGATCGCCTCTGCCATTCTATGCACGAAGTCGGCGAATCCAACGTCGGCGAGGAGGGATGATGAACGAAACGGTGACGGCGCCCCGGCCGGTCGACGAGATCGATCTGCCGGTGCTGCCCCGGTTCGGGCCACGCGATCCGGCGAGGTTCGAGATATTGCGCGAGGCGCGCGAGCGGCACTGGCTGGCGCGGTCGGAGGGCGGCTTCACGGTGCTGCGCTACCCGGAGGTCGTCGCGATGCATCGCGATGCGCGCTTCGTCAACGGCGGCAACGTCTCGTTGCGCCGTGCGGGCATCACCGACGAGCGCTTCCTGTCCCGCCGGCCCAATCCCTTCCTGCGCGCGGAAGGCGCGGATCATAAGCGGCTGCGGAAGCTGGTCGCGGCGGCCTTCTCCGTTCGCGGTGCGGAAAAGCACCGCGCGTTCATGCGCGCAGAGATCGACCGCATGATCGATCGTGTCGCCGCAGCTGGTCGCGCGGAGCTGATCGAGGATCTGTTCGATCCATTTCCAACCGCCGTGATCTGCGAGCTGCTCGGCACGCCCCGCGAGGATTGGCAGCTGTTCTTCGGTTGGACGCGGGACATCTTCCAGATCTACACCGGCGACGTCGGCGCCAGCATGGATCGGATCCTGGCCGCGCACCAGGAGCTCGATCAGTATGTCGAGGAGCTGATCGAGAAGCGGCGCCGCGTGCCGGGCGACGACCTGCTGACCGAGCTGATCCAGGCCGAGGAAGCGGGCGATCGCCTCTCGACCGAGGAGCTGCAATCGATCGTGGAGGCCGTGCTCCTCGCCGGCACTGACACGACGCGAACCCAGCTCGGCATCACCCTCGCCACGGTTCTGCAGCACCCCGATCAGCTGGCGAAGCTGCAGGGCGATCCATCGCTGATACCCGGCGCCGTCGAGGAGAGCCTGCGCTTCCTGTCGTCGGTCGGCGGGCAGCCCCGTTATGTGCCCGAAGAAACCGCCTTCAAGGACGTCATCTTCCCGGCGGATACCCTGCTCCAGACCAACTTCGTCTCCGCCAATGTCGATCCGCTGATCTGGGGTGACGATGCCGAGCGGTTCGACGTTTCGCGCAAGCCGACCGCCGGCAACGGCCAGCTCACCTTCGGGATCGGGCGGCATATCTGCCTTGGTGCGTCGATCGCGCGCGTTGAGCTCGAGGAGATGCTGGCCACGATCCTGTGGCGTATGCCCAACATCGCGATCGATGGCGGCGTCGAGTGGCGCGCGCAGGCCGGTGCAGGGATGTGGGGAGCGGAGCGCTTTCCCGTGACCTTCGCGCCCTCGACGCCAGCTATCCAGGACAGGGAATTTGCGTGATACAAAGCGGTATAAATGTTGACGTAATCCGCTTTGACGCAATATGAGCCGGATAAAGAATTAGTTATCGGCGGGGGATGCCTTGGCTACGCGGCTTGATGATGCGGAATGTCTCACGTTGGATCCGGCGGTGTTGATGGCCGAGGCGGAGCGGGAGGCGGGATCGTCCGACTTTGGCGATGCCACGGTTCGCGATCGCGTGGAAACGCTCTGCCAGCGGATCAATGCGGCCGGGCTGGACGCCCGCGGGATTTCGCATGCACGCGATGTCTTCCTGTGGCTGCTCACCGATCGGCTGCGTCTGTTCGCCGATCACAAACGGCTGCAGCTTGGCGAGATCTCGATTGAAGCCCCGCTGATCGTCACCGGCGAGGCGCGCTGCGGCACGACCTTCGCCCAGATGCTGTTCGGACAGGATCCGAACGCCCGTTTGCTGGAATTCTGGGAAGCGATGCATCCGTCGCCGCCGCCATCGCTCGCGGGTCCGGATGATCCGCGGCGCGCGCAGGCGGACGCCGATTGGCGCGAGATCCTCGATCAGGTCCCGGCCTGGCTGATCTCGCATCCCTATAACGACATGCTCGGCCGCAATCCGCCCGAGTGCGAGCGGCTGTGGCAGATCGATTTTCGCGGCACCACGCCGACCGCCTGGTGGCGCGTGCCGCTGCAGCCCTTCGCCGCCACGCTGCAGGATCCGGAGGCGCAATATCGCCTCCACAAGATGATGCTGCAGCAATTCCAATATGGTGGCCCCGATCGCCACTGGGTGCTGAAGGGGCTGCAGCACCATCATCGGCTCGAGACGGTGCTCGCAACCTATCCGGATGCGGACGTGGTCTGGATCCATCGCGATCCGGTGCAGGCGCTGGCATCGCGCGTGCAGCTGCTCGCCCAGATCTTCGAGGGTATCGCGGGTCCGATAGACCGGGCCGCGTTCGCGCAGCAGACGCTCGCTTATGGCCGGGACGTTTTCGCGCGCCTTGCGAAGGCACCGATGGCGGACGATCCGCGTGTCCACCATGTCGACTATCGCGCGTTCGTCTCCGATCCGATCGGGCAGGTTCGGCGCGTCTACGAGAAAAGCGGCCGCGCCTTCACCGATGCTTTTCGCACGGCGATGGAAAGCTGGATGCCCGAGAACCGATCGGATCGCTACGGCAAGTTCCGCTACCCGCTCGATATCTTCGGCGTGCCGATCGAGCAGCTGCACGAGGAATTCCGGCCTTATCGTGAACGCTACGGCATCGCGATCGAGGCACCTAAACACTGAGCGGAGGGGAGTTGATGTCCGAAAAGCCGTTGCTCGATAAAGTCGTCATTGTCACCGGTGCCAGCCGGGGCATCGGCAAGGGGCTTGCGCTTGCCTTCGCCGAGGCTGGCGCCGATCTCGTTCTTTCGGCGCGTACGCTGCCGGACCTTGAGCAGACCGCGCGCGAGGTGGAGGCCAAGGGGCGCCGCGCGCTGGTCGTCGAAATGGATTCGTACAAATATGATACCGTGCAGGCGGTCATCACGCGCGCGGTCGACCATTTTGGCAAGCTCGACGTGCTGGTCAACAATGCCGGCGGCAGCCGCAACGTCCCCGATGGCTGGAAGGGCTTTCTCGAAGCCGACCACATCGCCGTCGAACGGCTGATGCAGATGCACGTCGTCTCGCCCTATGCGGCGGCGAAGGCGGCAGCGGCGGTGATGATGAAGCAGGGCAATGGCGGCGTGATCATCAACATCGATTCCGCATTGGCGCATTACCCATCGTCGAACGTGCAGAATTACAGCGCGGTGAAGCGCGCGCTCCAGGAGATGACGAAGCTCTGGGCGCTCGATCTCGGGCCTTACGGGATCCGCGTCAATTCGATCGGCCCCGGCATCACCCGTTCCGCCACGACCGAGAAGCTGTTCGCCGACGAGGAGGCGGAGGCGAAGGCCGCGCTGACCGTGCCGCTCCGCCGCCTCGGCGAGCCGAGCGACATCGCCGGCATGGCGGTGTTCCTGTGCACGGACGCCGCCGAATGGATCAGCGGCGCGACGGTCATGATCAGCGGCGGCCAGCGCTACTGACGGACGGTGTCAGGCAAAGCGGCGGCGGATCGCGTGGAAACGCTCCAGCATCTGTCGCCGCCGGCCCTCGCCGTCGATCCGTACCGCGTCCTCGGGCATCGCGCGATCCAGTTCGCGGAGCGGAACGGTTCCCGTTTCGAACGCGGGTATCGCGCGGCTGGAGGCATTGCGGAAATTCAGCACGCCTTCGCGGAATCCCTGCGCGTCGATCCAGTTCGCGAAACCGGGATCGCGGTGCGCCATGACCAGGCGAACGCGGCGATCGCGACCGATCGCGGTCCGGCTGGGCGTATAGCTCACCGGCCGATAGGCGAAGTCCATGCTGTTGCCGAACATCGCTTCATTGGTCAGCATCCAGAAATCGTCGATCGCATCGAAGCTGAGGATCAGCGCCTGATCGGGTTCGAGCCGCCAATGCATCTGCGTCACCACGCGTCCGCGACGCAGCTCCTGCGCTTCCTCTTCCGGCGAGAGCGGCGCACCAGGGCGAAGATTGGCGCCGGCGTATCGGTTGATTGCGGACGGGTCGATCAGGCCGCTGCGCCACAGCACGTCCGGCCATTGGTCGACGACATTGAAGGCGAAGTCGCCGGCCCAGCGCATTGCCTCGATCATCGTCGCGGGGGTGGGCAATGGGCGCGGCTCGGCCATGTCGACGCGTTCGATCGCGATCTGCGCGGGCTCCTCGTCCCAGCGGTCGAAGAACTGGCGGAAGAAAATCTTGCGCGATCCGGGCGTGGTCGGCAGCCAATTCGCGCCCTGCCGTCCGCCACCGATGAACAGCTCGAAGCGTCCGTCATCGTCGGTGACGAGCTCGTGGCCGAGGATATTCGCCTCAGGAATGTCGCCGAACGGATCGTGGAGCGCGGCGGTCGCGGGGCGCGGCCCCTGAATGGTGAAGTTCCAAAAGCGCGCGCTGCCCTTGCGACCCGAAACACGGTAAACCGACGCGCCGTCGATCCAGGCCTGGAGATAGACGGCATCGGCATTGTCCGATCCGAGCTTGCGGCTTGGCGAGACGAAATGGTGGAACGCCGGGTAGCGGGTGTCCCGCGTTTCCAGTGCAAGATCGAAAGCTTGCCCGAGATTCTGTGTAAGATAGCGGAAGCCGTCGGCGCGCTGCAGCGGATCGGGCGGGTTCTGATCCTTGAACACGCGCATGCCTGCTTCCTCGAGACGTCGGCAGAAGTCGCGCCATCCGTCCGCAAGCGCCTGATCATGCTCACCGTCGCCGAACACCGTCAAAGGTCCTTTCAGGAGAGGAGTTTCCAATGGCCGCGATCGTGCCGCCTTATCATTTCACGCTCGTCGTCGAGGACGTTCCGGCGGCGATGGCCGACCTGACGCGGCTGCTCGGCCTTTCCTGGGCGCCGATCCAGGGCGACGACCTCTTCACCTACTCGCTGCAGGGGCCGCCCTATCTCGAGCTGCTCAAGCGCCGCGACGATACGATCTTCGACAAGACCGGGCTGCATCATATCGGCATCTGGGTCGACGACATGGCGACCGAGTCGGAGCGGCTCGAGCAACTGGGCTGCGAACCCGAGCTGGTGCGGCGCGACGAGGAAGGGCGGGTGCTGCCAGGCTGCTTCCACAAGACGCGCGACGGGCTGCGGCTCGAACTCGTGCAGATCGGCAACTCGGGGCCGAAGCTCGCGCGAATGCTGAACGGCGGCGACTACGCCTGACTTCATGCCGTGGCCAGGCGCCCGTCCGCGTCGACCGAGAAACGATCCGACTTGCCATCATCGAGCCCGAGCGCGCGCCGGTAGGTCTTCCGACGCGCGATCCGCCAGCCTCGCTCGGTGCGGACGAGATCGTCCTCATATTCGCCGAACGCCACGGCAGCGCTGTGGTGGCGTACGACATATTTGCTCAGGAGGCGCGCCGTCGTGTCGGTCGCCGTGAGGATCGTGACGTTGGTGGTGTGGTGGGCGCGGCCCTCGCCCGGCGTTACGCCGGGCGCGACGTGGAAGAATTTGTCGCGGAAGGCGTTCAGCCCGCGCACGACGGTGAGGCCGACGCTGCTTGGATCGAACACGCCATCGGCGGTGAACACCTCGTCGAGCCGTTCCGGCCAGTGCCGATCGAAGACATGGCCGTAGAGCGCGAGCAGCGCCTCGATATCGAGGCGATCCTCGGCGGAGAGCGGCAGCGGCGCTGGCGGCGCGGCAAGGGCAGGGCGGGGCGGGGCATTGGCGAGCAACCCGTCCCACTCGATCGTGAACGGCGCGCCGGCGATCTCGACGCCGGCCGCGCGGCGGAACGTCTTGCGGCGCGCGATGCGCCAACCCTCGGCCGTGCGGACGCATTCGTCCTCATATTCGCCGTAGCTGATCGCGGCAGGTCCGGCCGAGCAGAGATATTTGCTCAGCATTGTCGCACGGTCGCCGTCCGCCGCCAGGATCACGGCGTTCGTCGAGTGATGGCAGCGCGTCGGGCCGGCGCCGTCCTCGAGCGGGATCAGCTTCTCGCGAATTTCGGCGAGGCCGGTCATCGGCGGCAGGCCGACGTTGCTGGGATCGAACACCCCGTCGGCGGCGAAGATCTCGCCGATCCGATCCCACAAGCCGCGATCGAGGACATGGCCGCAGAGGTTCTGCAGATCGAGGAGCGCCAGCCGATCCTCTACCGAAAGGCCAAGCGCGGGCGCTTCCCTTAGGGGCTGTGGCGGCGGAGCATTCGCAAGCAGCGCATCCCAATCGATCGCGAACTTCGCATTGGCCTCGCCGCGACCGAGCGCGCGCCGACGTGTCTGGCGCCGCGCAATCCGCCAGCCGGCATCGGTGCGGATCATGTCGTCTTCATATTCGCCGTAGGAGATGATCCCGGTCGCGTGGTTGCAGATATATTTGCTGAGCACGCGCGCGGACGCCGGAGCCGTCTCGAGAAAGATCACATTCGTGGAATGATGGCACCGCTTGGGGTTGCGTTCCTCGAGCGGGATCAGCTTGCGGCGTATCTCTTCCATGCCGATCATCGGTGGCAGGCCGACGTCGCTGGGATCGAAGATGCCGTCGGCAGCGAAGACCTGCCCCAGCCGGTCCCAGAGGCCGCGATCGAGAACATGACCGTAGAGATTCTGGACATCGAGGATGTCCAGCCTGTCCCGAGGCGTGATCATCTTTCCGGTGTCTCCATCGAAACTGCTCTGCGACGGCAGGCGGCGCGCAACCCTTCCAAGTCACGCGCCGCCGGTATCACGAACCGCTCGTGCGGTCCTTACTGATGCACCATTGCTCCGAAGGGAACCTTGACCTGGACGCCGACGACGCGGGGTTCGGCGAGGTTGCCGATGCCGATGCCGAGGCCGTTGATGTTGTAGGCGCGCGCCTCGTAGATCTCGTTCGTCAGGTTGCGGCCATAGACCGAAAGGT
>JAFAZF010000018.1 GCA_019239915.1 Sphingomonadaceae bacterium | reverse complement strand
GACGGCGAGATCGATGCCTTCAAGGGCGCCATCAAGGGGTTGCTGGATGAGCAACAGCGCAAGGAGCTTGCGCATAACATCAAGCGTGCCCAGCGCGGCCGGGTCGCCGAGGGAAGGGCGCCTGCCGGGCTCGCCTATGGCTATCGGACATGCAACCGCATCGACGAGCGCGGCCGCTTCATTCGCGGCTTGCGCGAGATTGATCCCGAGCAGGCGGATATCGTCCGGCGCATCTTCGGTGAATATGCCGCCGGGCAGTCCGCGCGAGCCATCGCCGAGCGGCTCAACGTCGAACGGGTGCCCGGCCCCCGTGGCGGGCTTTGGAAGAGCAACACCATCACCGGTGGTCGCCAACGCGCCGACGGCATGTTGCGCAATCGGCTCTATATCGGTGAGCTTGTGCACAACCGCACGAGCAAGATCGTCGAGCCGGTAAGCCGCAACACGCGCATCCGCCCGAACCGCGCCGAGACATGGGCGATGCAGCCGGTGCCGATGCTGCGTGTCATCGATCAGGCGGTCTGGGACCAGGTGCAGGCGCAGCTCGAGGCACGCAGTCAGACCCCCATCCATGTGCAGCGTCGGCCGAAGCATCTGCTCTCGGGCATGGGCCGCTGCGGCATATGTGGCGCTGGCTGGATCAGGATCAGGAGCGGCTATTGGGGCTGTGCGGGCGCGCGCAACGGCGCGGGCTGCACGAACACGCGCATCATCAGCGATGAGCGATATGAGCAGCGCGTGCTCTCCGGCCTGAAGGAGCGGCTGCTCGATCCGGAAGCGGTCGCATTATTCGTCAGCGAATATCGCGCGGAGAGCGCTCGCCGCGACCGCGAAGAATGCCAAGACCGGGCGACGATCGAAAGAAAGCTGACGCAAGTAACCGGGCGGATCGAGCGCCTCGTCAACGCAATTGCGGACGGCGTGGGAAATTTCCCAGACATCCGGGACAAGCTTCTAGAGGTGCGCGCTCAGCGCGAGGCGTTCAACGAGGAGCTCGCCGCTCTCCAAAGCAAACGCGTGATCGCGCTGCACCCGAGCATCGCCAATGATTATCGGCGCGAGGTCGAATCGATCAGCCGCGTGCTCGCTGACGGTGACAGCCCTGAGGCGAGGCTCGAGGCTATACCTCGCATCCGCAGCCTAATTGATTCGATCGTCCTGACCCCCGCCGAACAGGGACGCGGGGTGTCGATCGAGCTCGGCGGTCGCCTCGTGCGCATGATCGAACTGGCTACCGGCCAGCAGCTGCCTGAGGCAGGTATGATAATGTTGGAGCGGGTGAAGGGAATCGAACCCTCGTCGTAAGCTTGGGAAGCTTCTGCTCTACCATTGAGCTACACCCGCGCTGCTGCCTTAGGCGCGCGCCGACGCTGTCCGGCCACTCGCACGATTGTCCCGCCGCGGTCAACGGCCCCCAAACGGCATTAGCCGGTCGCTAATCAAAGGCGGGTAGGGCGACGCCATGCTTCTGACGCCCTTCTCGCGGCGTGCGGCCCTGGTCGCGCAGCTGGGTCTCGTCCTGTTCGCGCTCGTCTCGCTTGCGCTGGTGCCGCCGAGCAGGGGGCCGATGCTGCTGGTGCCGCTCGGCCAGACCGCCGCGCGGCTGCTGCCGGTGGCTGCGCGCGCGCACAACGCGCTCATCCTGGCACGGGGGCCGCTGCCGCAATCGTTGGTGGTCTATGCCGACCGCGCGCAGCTGCTGCGACCGCTGCTCGGCCTCGGCATCGTCACGCTCGCCTCGCCGGTCGCCGGTTGCGCGCCGCCGAAGGCAGACCTGGCGCGATGAAACTCGATACGCTCGAGGCGCTGCGGCGCCGCGCGGTCAAGCTGCTCGTCATTTCGAGCTGGCTGGCGACGCTGCTGATCGGTGCGATGATGGCACGCCATCCGGTCGATGGCGGCGGTATCGCGTTCGGCATTGCGCTGCTGGTGCACGTCGTCCCCACTTTGATGGCGCTGCGCGGACGCAGCGATGGCGATGCCCGCCTTGCCGTTGGCGTGCTTGCGGCGTTCGACCCGGCGCTTCTCGTCTTCGCCATGCGCGGCAATGCCTGGCAGATGGACATGCACATGTACTTCTTCGTCGCCCTGTCGGCGCTGACGGTGTTGTGCGACTGGCGGCCGATCCTGCTCGCTGCGCTGCTGATCGCGGCGCACCATCTGCTCCTCGACGTCATGGTACCTGGCTGGGTGTTCGCGCAAGGCGACGATGTCGGTCGCGTCATCGTGCATGGAGCTGCCGTCGTGATGCAGTTCGCCGTGCTCGCCTACATCACCGCGCGGACACGCGAGTTGCTGCTGGCACAGAGCGAGGCGCGGGTGGAGAGCGAGCGGCTCGCCGCGGACGCCATCGCCGCACGCGAGCAAGCCGAAGCCGCCATGGCGCGTGCGGAGGACGCTCGCCTGCAAGCGGAGCGCGCCTTGGCGGCCGGCGCTGACGCCGAACGTCGTGCCGCGAGCGAGCGCAGCCGTCGCGAGAGCGCCGAACGCAGCGCCGCGTCGGCGCGCGCCGAAGCGCTGATCGCGCTTGCCGGCGAGTTCGAAGCCTCCGTGAGCGGGATAGTCGAAGCGGTGAGCGCGTCTGCCGAGGAACTGGAGGGCTCGGCGCGCGCGCTCAACGATCTCGCGATTGATAGCGGCCGCCAGAGCGCGGCCGTCGCGGGGCGCGCCGACATGGCATTGGAAGCCGCCCGTGCGGTTGCCGGTACCGTCGCCGGGCTGTCTCACGCGATCGCCGGCATCGCCGCCGTGGCGGAGCAGCAGGCCGAGCTCAGCGCGGTCGCACGCACCCGCTCCGGTGCGGGCGACGAAGCGGTGCGTGCGCTTTCGGGCAGCACCACCGACATTGGAGAGTTTACCGGCCGTATCCAGGCGATTGCCTCACGTACCAACCTGCTCGCGCTCAATGCCGCGATCGAGGCGGCGCGCGCCGGCGAGGCCGGGCGTGGTTTCGCCGTGGTCGCGACCGAAGTGAAGATGCTCGCGGGCCAGGCGGGAAGCGCCACCGCCGAGATCAGCGCGCTCATCGAAGCCGTCCATTCGAGCGCGCGGGTGGCCGAGACGTCGCTTACCGATATCGCCAGCGCGGTCGACGAGGTCGCGCAGGCGGCGAACGCGATCCGCGCGACAATCGTCGATCAGAGCAGCACCGCCGCCTTGATCGAGCGCAACGCCAGCGATGCGGCCCGCGATGCCGGCGAGGTCGCCGACGGGCTCAGCCGTGTCGCGGCGGTCGCGAACGAGGCGGGCGGGCTGTCCGATCGGGTCAATGCCGCGGCCGGCGCACTGCTCCAGAACGCCCACCGCCTGCGCTCGTCGACCGAACGCTTCGTGGAGGGATTGTGCGCGGCCTAGCGCGGGGACCTTACCAAGCGCGGCGCGAGCGCCTATAGGAGCGCGCATCGGCTGCATCTGCGAGAACAACATGTCGGTTCGTCCCTGGCGGGATATCACCCGCCGCCAATCGCGTCAGATCATGGTCGGCAATGTTCCCGTAGGGGGCGGCGCGCCGATCACGGTGCAGACGATGACGAACACGCCGACGTCCGACGCGAAGGCGACGATCGACCAGATCCGCCGCTGCGAGGAGGCAGGCGCGGACATCATCCGTGTTTCCTGTCCAGACGAGGAGAGCACCAGGGCGCTCCGCGAGATTACCCGTGCGGCGAACGTCCCGATCGTCGCGGACATCCACTTCCACTATAAGCGCGCGCTGGAAGCGGCCGACGCCGGCGCTGCCTGCCTGCGCATCAATCCGGGCAACATCGGCTCGGCCGCGCGCGTGCAGGAAGTCGTCAACGCCGCCAAGGCGAACGGCTGCGCGATCCGCATCGGCGTCAACGCAGGCAGCCTCGAAAGGGACCTGCTCGAGAAATATGGCGAGCCTTGCCCGGAGGCGCTCGTCGAGAGCGCGCTGGATCACATCAAATTGCTCGAGGACGCGGATTTCCGCGAGTACAAGGTCGCGGTGAAGGCGTCGGACGTGTTCCTCGCCGTCGCCGCCTACCAGCAGCTCGCCGAAGCCGTCGACTGCCCGCTGCACCTCGGCATCACCGAAGCAGGCGGGCTCATCGGCGGCACGGTCAAGTCGTCGATCGGGCTCGGCTCGCTGCTTTGGTTCGGCATCGGCGACACGCTCCGCGTCAGCCTCTCGGCCGAGCCCGAGGAGGAGGTTCGCGTCGGCTTCGAGATCCTGAAGGCGCTCGGCATCCGCAACCGGGGCGTGCGCGTGGTCTCCTGCCCATCCTGCGCGCGCCAGGGTTTCGACGTGATCCGCACCGTCGAGGCGCTCGAGGCGCGGCTGACGCATATCCGTACGCCGATGTCGCTGTCGGTGCTCGGCTGCGTCGTCAACGGTCCGGGCGAGGCGCGCGAGACCGACATCGGCATCACCGGCGGCGGCAACGGCAAGCACATGGTCTATCTGTCCGGCGTTACGGACCATCACGTCCAGGATGCCGACATGATCGAGCACATCGTCAAGCTGGTCGAGGCGAAGGCGGCGGAAATCGAGGCGGCGACGCAGGCACAGGCCGCGGAGTGATCCCGCCTCTCGTTCCGTGAAGCCGTTCGGCCGTGCGACGGCGTTCGGCGTCGCGCTGTTCGGTATCGCGACATTCTGCCTCATGGACGTTTTCATGAAGCGGCTGACGCTCGGCTACGGCGCCTATGCCGCGATGCTGTGGCGGTCCGGCGCGAGCGTGGCCGTTGCGGCACGCCCCTATGGCGCCGTGCGTGGTGCCTGGCCGACCGCCGCGTCGCTGCGACTCCACGTCGTGCGCGGCACGGTCAACCTCGTCATGGCATTGCTCTATTTCTGGGGATTGGCGCGCGTGCCGATGGCGCAGGCGATCGCGCTCGCCTTCATCGCGCCGCTGATCGCGCTGTTGCTCGCCGCGCTGATCCTCCACGAACATATCGGGCGGCGGACGTTGTTTGCCGCGGCGACGGCATTCGCGGGGGTGCTGGTGATCGTTGCCGGGCAGGCGGTCGCAGCGCCGGCACCGGGGCTGTTCCGCGGCGCCATCGCGATCCTGTGCTCGGCGATCTGCTATGCGTGGAACCTGATCTTGATGCGCCAGCAGGCACTTTTGGCGAAACCTCTCGAGATCGTCTTTTTCCAGAATCTGGTCATCTTCACGCTGATGCTGATCGCGGCACCGTGGCTCGGCAGCGTTCCGGCTTCCG
>JAFAZF010000058.1 GCA_019239915.1 Sphingomonadaceae bacterium | reverse complement strand
AAGCGGAGCGGGGGACGCTAGACGCCCTGGCAATCTTTTCCGACAGGCGACATATGAAGATCAGCGGCGTGGACATCCGTCCCGGCAACATCATCGAATATGAAGGCGGCATCTGGCGCGCCGTGAAGATCCAGCACACCCAGCCTGGCAAGGGCGGCGCCTATATGCAGGTCGAGATGAAGAACCTCATCGACGGCCGCAAGAACAACGTCCGCTTCCGCTCGGCCGAGACGGTGGAGCGCGTCCGCCTCGACACCAAGGATTTCCAGTTCCTGTTCGCCGATGGTGACATGCTGACCTTCATGGACAAGGACAGCTACGACCAGATCAATCTGTCCCGGGACCTGCTCGGCGACGCCGCCGACTTCCTGCAGGACGGCATGGACGTGGTGATGGAGCTCTATGACGAGCGGCCGATCTCGGTGCAGCTGCCCGATCAGATCGAGGCGACGATCGTCGAGGCCGATGCGGTCGTGAAGGGCCAGACGGCGTCGTCGTCCTACAAGCCGGCGGTGCTCGACAACGGCGTGCGCGTCATGGTCCCGCCGCATATCGCGAGCGGGACGCGGATCGTCGTGGATGTCTACAGCCGCGAATATGTGCGGCGGGCTGACTGATTGAAGCTCCCCCTCCCGCGAGCGGGAGGGGGTCGGGGGGGTGGGCAACCGCCCCGAATGCTGGGCGACGCCGATGGCGCGAGCCCACCCCCAGCCCCTCCCGCAAGCGGAAGGGGGGAGGATTTATGGTTTCCCATTCCGGCCTGATCACCGTGATGCAGCGCGCCGCGCGCAAGGCGGCGCCGCGGCTCCGGCGCGACTTCAACGAAGTCGAGCTGCTCCAGGTCAGCCGCAAGGGCCCGGCCGACTTCGTCTCGAACGCCGATCGCCAGGCCGAGCAGACGCTCTACGAGGAGCTCCACAAGGCGCGGCCCGACTGGGGCTTCGTGATGGAGGAGCGCGGCGTCGTCGAAGGCGATCCCGACAAGCCGCGCTGGATCGTCGATCCCTTGGACGGCACCACCAACTTCCTCCACGGCATTCCGCATTTCGCGGTCTCGATCGCGGCCGAGGAGCCGCGCCCGGGCGGGAAAGGCGAGGTGATCGCCGGTCTCGTCTATCAGCCGCTCACCGACGAGAGCTTCTGGGCCGAGAAGGGCAGGGGCGCGTGGTTGCAGGATCGCCGCCTGCGCGTCTCCGCGCGGCGCGACCTTGCCGATTGCGCGATCGCGACCGGCATTCCGTTCAACGGCCATGGCGATTTCGCGCGCTGGCAGAAGATCTTTGAAGCCGTTGGGCCGGAAGTGGCGGGCATCCGTCGCTTCGGCTCGGCCGCGCTCGATCTCGCCTGGGTGGCGGCGGGGCGGTTCGACGGCTTCTGGGAAGAGCAGCTCAAGCTCTGGGACGTCGCCGCTGGCGTGCTGCTGGTGCGCGAGGCGGGCGGCTGGGTCACCGACTTCCGCGGCGGCGACCGCATGACCGAGCGCAACGAGTATCTCGCCGGCAACGACCAGATCCACAACAAGCTGCACAAGCTGGTGGCCGGCGCGCTGCGGTGAGGCGGCGCTAGTCCTTCGCAAACTAGAACCATTCGCTTCGAGCGGAGGATCGGGCTTGTCGAGATCCGTAGTCGAGAAGTGGCGCCAAAAAAACGGCCGGTTCTCGACCGGTAACAGGACGGATCGTCCCCCGGACGATCCTGAACCATGCCGGGGGCATGGTTCACCTGTTACCCTTCTCGACTTCGCTCGAAGCTGCTCGAACCGAACGGATCGGTTCGCCTGAACGCGCTCAGCCCGGCACGATCTCCAGATAGCCTGCGCGCAGCAGCCGGTCCGCCAGCGCGAGCCGGACGTCGTCGGCGATCGCGCCGGGAATGTCGCGGACGCGGAAGCGGTGCGCGTTGATGATGTAGACGAGGCTCTCCTGCGCGCCGCGGTGTACGTAGATGTGGCCGCCGGGGTAGCTCAGGTCGATCGTATCGGCGTTGGCGCTCAAGTGGCAGAAGGCGAGGTCGCGCGGGCGCAGTTCGGTGTCGAGGCCGATGGCGGGCGCATCGGGCTGCGCGCTGAACCCGTCCAGCGCGCCGATCGCGCGCGCCGAACGGCGCTGCAGCGCGGCGGCGAAATAGGGTGCCGAGCCGGCCGCCTCGCGCAGTTTTGTGACGGCATTCGCAACCGGCGGCATCAGCCCTGCCGCCTCGCCGCGCAGCAGCCGGAGCGCGAGATCGCCGCCGATCGTCGCGCGAAAGCCGCGCTCGCTTTCGCTCAGCTGGTCGACGAGCGCGATCACCGCGTCGCGAACCGTGAGCGGCGTGAACCCGATCGCGACGTGCAGCGATTCGCCCGCGCCGTCGACGGTGTGCGGCAGCCCGCGCGGCACGTAGAGCACGTCGCCGGGCCGCATCGTCACGCTGATCGCCGCGCCGAGCATGGGCAGCGGGCCGGGGATCGACTGCCAGCCGGTGCAGAGCGGCGAGGGGCCCTGCGAGAGATGCCAGGTCTTGGTCCCGCGCAGCTGCACCGCGACGATGTCGTGCTCGTCATAGTGGACCGGCGCGCGCAGTGCGCTGCGGCTCCAGAACGCCGACGCGCTGACCGGCTGGTGGAGCAGCACCTCGAACGCGCGGGCCGTGCGGTCGAGCGGCGGCGACAGCGGGCGGAGCTCGGGGAAGCGCACCGAATAGCCGCGCGCGTGGAAGGCCGCGATCCGATCGCGGAACGCCCTCTCGTCGGGCGCGGGGCCGATAGCGGGCGGCGGACCTGACGGCGCGATGGCGTGGAAGGTCAGCCTGTCGGCGAGGTGCGCGTGGTGGCCGAGCAGCAGTTCGCCGGGCTCGGCGCCGAGCAGCGCGATGCGTGCGGGATCGCCCGGGCCGTCGATCTTATAGGCGCGGCCCTCGGCCAGCCGCGCCATGAACGCAGCGAGCGGCAGCGGCGCGAGCAGCGCGCCGACGAGCCGCTGCGCGTCAGTGAGGAACATGACCGGAGCGTGGCGAGCGCATGGGCAGGCTTTGCCACCCGCCCGCGGCTTTGGCCATCGCGGCCGTAAGGGGCGATATTCGGCTCGCTGCCTTGAACGGTGCCCTCCAGGCGATGTCGTGCTCCGGCGAAAGCCGGAGCGCTGGAGTTTGAAGTGCGGCACTTGCCGCCAGCGCTCCGGCCTTCGCCGGAGCACGGCGTGTGTTGAAACCAGCTCGTCCGAGACTGGTAATCGCTGAAGAACGATCCGCCCTACAGGGCCAACGTCATGAACAGGCTGTTGGGGTCGTCGCGATAGTCGCCGAAGGGCGCGCAGTCGACGAAGCCGCGGCTGCGGTAGAGCGCGTGGGCGGGCGCGAAATAGGCCCAGCTGCCGGTCTCGAGGCTGAGTTGCGCGAGGCCCATCGCGCGCGCCGCAGCGACGATATGGTCGAGCATCGCGCCGCCGGCGCCGCGCCGCCGCGCGGCCTGCGCGGTATGCATCGACTTGATCTCGCCGCGTCCCGCGCCGAGCGCCTGGAGTGCGCCGACGGCGAGCAGCGTCTCACCTTCCCACAACGTCCAGAAGCGGATGTCCGGCGCCTTCAGTCGATCGATCTCGAAGGCGTGCGCGCTTTCCCGCGCGGTCTCGGCACGCGCCGCCAAAACGTGCGTGTCGAGTAGCGCGATGATTTGGGGATCGTCGAACTCGCCCTCGGCGATGCGCATCGGGCTTTGCCTCCGTCCGCTTCCGAACCCGTCCACACTATCGTTCGTGTTGAGCTTGTCGAAGCACTGTCCTGCTTCTCCGTTCAGAGGAAGGAACGGCCTTTCGACAGGCTCAGGGCGAACGGGGTTTTGGGTGTCAGAGCCGCCGCGCCGCTCTTGCCACGCGCCTCTTTTTGCGAGTCATTCTCAGCCGGTGCGCGCCTTGCTTCGCAGGTGCGGCAGGCTTAGAGACCCGTTCAGTTTTCATTTGCTTGGCAGCCCGGGAGGCTCTCTCCATGGCGTCAGTCGCCGCCGAATATCTGCCGATCCTGTTGTTCCTGGGCGTCGCCGTGCTGCTCTCGTCGGCGTTCGTCGTGCTGCCGATGATCGTCGCCAAGTTCACCGGTGCGGCGCGGCCCTATGCCGACAAGCTCGCCGAATATGAGTGCGGCTTCCCGGCATTCGAAGACAGTCGCGCCCAGTTCGACGTGCGCTTCTATCTGGTCGCGATCCTGTTCATCGTCTTCGATCTCGAAGCGGCGTTCCTCTATCCCTGGGCGGTGTCGCTCAAGCAGACCGGCTGGACCGGCTGGTTCGCGATGATGGGCTTCCTCGTCGAGCTCGTGCTCGGCTTCGCCTATGCGTGGAAGAAGGGAGCGCTCGAATGGGAGTAGAGGTCTTCAACGACCCTAACGCGCCGTTCGCGCCGGAGAGCGCGCAGACCGCGCCCGACAAGGCCTTCTTCGACGATCTCAGCGCGCAGGTGCAGGACAAGGGCTTCCTCGTCACCTCGACCGAGGACCTGTTCCACTGGGCGCGCACCGGTTCGCTCTGGTGGATGACGTTCGGGCTCGCCTGCTGCGCGGTCGAGATGATCCACGTCAACATGCCGCGCTACGATCTCGAGCGCTTCGGCGCCGCGCCGCGGGCATCGCCGCGCCAGTCCGACGTGATGATCGTCGCGGGCACGCTCTGCAACAAGATGGCGCCGGCGCTCCGGCGGGTCTACGATCAGATGTCGGAGCCGCGCTACGTCATCTCGATGGGCAGCTGTGCGAACGGCGGCGGCTATTACCACTACAGCTATTCGGTGGTGCGCGGCTGCGACCGCGTCGTGCCGGTGGACATCTACGTGCCCGGCTGCCCGCCGACGGCGGAGGCGCTGCTCTACGGTATCATGCAGCTCCAGCGGAAGATCCGCCGCTCCGGCACGATCGAGCGGTGAACGGCGTGCCGATTGCCAATCACGATCCGTTCGTCCCGAGCGAAGTCGAGGGACGTGTTCCGGGCGCGCCGCATGGGGCGCGTGCCTCGACTTCGCTCGGCACGAACGGTGCTTTTGTTGCGGGGAAGGTGGACTGATGGGTTCCCCGCATCCCCGCTTCACATCCAACGAAGGCGTCATCGAGCGCGTTCGCACCGCGCTCGGCGATCGTCTGATCGACGCGCTCGAGCATGTCGGCGAGATCAAGCTGATCGTGAAGCGCGAGGCCATCGCTGATGCGCTCAGGCTGCTGCGCGATACGCCGGGTCTCGAATATCAGCAGCTGATGGAGATCGCCGGCGTCGACCATCCCGATCGCGAAGAGCGGTTCGAGGTCGTCTACTGCATGCTCTCGCTGACGCGGAACCACCGCCTCCACGTTCATGTCGCGACCGACGAGGAGAAGCCGGTGCCATCGGTGACGGCGCTGTGGCCGGTCGCCGGCTGGCTCGAGCGCGAGGTCTACGATCTCTACGGCGTGCTGTTCGATGGCAATCCGGACTTGCGCCGGATCATCACCGACTACGGCTTCCAGGGCCATCCGCTGCGCAAGGATTTCCCGATGACCGGCTATGTCGAGCTGCGCTATTCGGAAGCCGACAAGCGCGTCGTTTACGAGCCGGTGAAGCTCGCGCAGGACTTCCGCACCTTTGAGTTCCTCAGCCCGTGGGAGGGTGCGAAATACGTCCTCCCCGGCGACGAGAAGGCGAGCCCGCAAGCTCCCGGCGCGCCGAGCCCCGTCAAGGCCGACGAGGTGAAGAAGTGATGGCGGCGCGCTCAACGCATCGCCCTCTCCCATGGGGAGAGGGTCGGGGTGAGGGGTTCCTCGCTATCGATGGCGCCGACCACCCTCACCCAACCCTCTCCCTCCAGGGAGAGGGCTTTGGAGGCGCGCATGGCTGAGCCCGTCAACAGCGACATCGTCGAGCAGCGGCTCGGGCGGCCGACCTACGATCCCGATTATCCCGGCATCCCGCACGGCGACCCGCGCTATGGCACGACGGTCGACAAGCCCGAAGAGGGCGACACCAAGATCGCCAACTATACGGTCAATTTCGGGCCGCAGCATCCTGCCGCGCACGGCGTGCTCCGGCTCGTGCTCGAATTGGACGGCGAGATCGTCGAGCGCGTCGATCCGCATGTCGGGCTGCTCCACCGCGGCACCGAGAAGCTGATCGAGGCCAAGCCCTATCTCCAGAACATCCCCTATTTTGACCGCCTCGATTACTGCTCGCCGATGTGCATGGAGCACAGCTTCGTGCTTGCGATCGAGAAGCTGCTCGGGCTCGAGGTGCCGATCCGCGCCCAATATCTCCGCGTCTTCTTCGCGGAGCTGACGCGCATCATGAACCACATGCTCAATCTCGGCAGCCACATCATGGACGTCGGCGCGATGACGCCGAACCTGTGGCTGTTCGAGATCCGCGAGGACACGCTCAACTTCTACGAGCGCGCGTCCGGCGCGCGCATGCACGCCAACTACTTCCGGCCCGGCGGCGTCCACCAGGACGTGCCGCTGAAGCTGCTCACCGACATCGGCGACTGGCTCGACACGCGGCTGCCGCGGCTGTTCGAGGATGCGATCAGCCTCGTCGCGGACAACCGCATCTTCAAGCAGCGCAACGTCGACATCGGCGTGGTGAGCAAGGAGGATGCGATCGCCTGGGGCTTTTCCGGGCCGATGATCCGCGCCGCCGGCGTGCCGTGGGATCTGCGCAAGTCGCAGCCCTACGACGTCTATGACCGCATGAAGTTCGACGTGCCGGTCGGCACCCGCGGAGATTGCTACGACCGCTTCATGGTCCGCGTCGAAGAGGTCCGCCAGTCCGCCCGGATCATGAAGCAATGCCTCCAGGAGATGCCGGAAGGTCCGGTGCTGACGATGGATCGCAAGGTCGCGCCGCCGCGCCGCGCCGACATGAAGCAGTCGATGGAAGCGCTGATCCACCACTTTAAGCTCTACACCGAGGGCTTCCACGTGCCCGCGGGCGAGGTCTATGTCGCGACCGAGAGCCCCAAGGGCGAGTTCGGCGTCTATCTCGTCGCGGACGGGACGAACAAACCCTATCGCTGCAAGATCCGCCCGACCGGCTTCAGCCATCTCCAGGCGATGGACTTCATGATGAAGGGCCACATGCTCGCCGACACCACCGCCATCCTCTCGGCGATCGACATCGTCTTCGGGGAGGTGGACCGGTGAGCGAGAATGTCACGAACGAACTGATTTATGGCGTGCTGCAGAAGATGCAGGCCGACATGTCGGAGATGAAGTTCGACGTGCGCGATCTCAAGATCCGCATGACGATGGTCGAGGAACATCTCGGTCATAGCATTCTCGGAATTTCGAGCGTGAATGCGCGGCTTGATCGCCTGAACGACCGCGTCGAGCGGATCGAGCGGCGCCTCGATCTGACGGAATCGCGCTGATGTCCGACGCTGCTCATATCCCCGACGAGGCGGAGACGCGGGCGCGCTGGGGTGGGTTCGCGTGGACCGACGAGAATGCGCGGATCGCCAAGGAGATCATCGCGCGCTACCCGAAGGGCCGCGAGCATTCGGCGATAATGGGGTTGCTCGATCTCGCGCAGCGCCAGGTCGGCGCAGAGACGCACACCCAGGGCTGGCTGCCGGTGCCGGTGATCGAGTTCGTCGCCGCGCAGGTGAACATGCCCTATATGCGCGCCTATGAGGTCGTGACCTTCTACACCATGTACAACATGACGCCGGTCGGCCGCTTCCACGTCCAGGTCTGCGGCACGACGCCGTGCATGCTGCGCGGTTCCGACGATGTGCTCGCCGCCTGCTATGCCAAGGGCATGAAGAAGGGCGCGACGACCGAGGACGGGCTGTTCACGCTCAGCGAGGTCGAGTGCCTCGGCGCCTGCGCCAACGCGCCGATGGTCCAGATCAACGACGACAATTACGAGGACCTGACCTTCGATAGCATGACCGCGGTGCTCGACACGCTGGCGCGCGGCGAGCAGCCCAAGATTGGCCCGCAGGTCGATCGTCAGGTGAGCTGCCCGGAAGGCGGCCCGACCGTGCTCAAGGAGATGGTCGACGCCAATGTCGACTATCGTCCGCGCTGGGGAACGGTGACGCCGCCTCCGCCGCCCGCGCCGAGCCAGGGCCAGAAGCAGGGTGGCTGATGGACCGGCTTGTCTCGATCGTCATCGGTGTGCTGGTCGCGGTGATCGCGATCTGGCTGCTGATCGTGCTGCTCGGCATCGCGCTCAAGCTGATCGCCATCCTCGTCGGCATCGTGCTCGCGGTGATCGCCTATTTCGCGGCGGAAGCGCTGGTGGGGAAGGGGCGGTGATGCGCGGCCCGAACTCCGCCGTCATCCCCGCGAAGGCGGGGATCCATAGCCGCGACGCTGCGGCTGGAGGTGCGACGTTGCGTATATGGATTCCCGCCTGCGCGGGAATGACGAAGAAGGAAAAGGCGGGGGCGGCCCATGCTTGAAGACAAGGACCGCATCTTCACCAACGTCTACGGCTTCCAGGACTGGGGCGTAGAGGGCGCCATCCAGCGCGGCGACTGGGACGACACCAAGGCGCTGCTCGATCTCGGGCCGGCGGCGATCATCCAGACGATCAAGGACAGCGGTCTGCGCGGGCGCGGCGGCGCCGGCTTCCCGACCGGCATGAAGTGGAGCTTCATGCCGCAGGAGCCGAAGCCCGGCCGCCCCAACTTCCTCGTCATCAACGCCGACGAATCCGAGCCCGGCAGCTGCAAGGATCGCGAGATCCTGCGCCACGATCCGCACAAGCTGATCGAGGGCGCGCTCGTCGCCGGCTTCGCGATGCGCGCGCGCGCCGCCTACATCTACATTCGCGGCGAGTTCATCGCCGAGGCCAAGAACCTGATGGCCGCTGTCCAGCAGGCATACGACAAGGGCTTCATCGGCAAGAACGCCTGCAAGTCGGGCTATGATTTCGACGTCTTCGTCCACCGCGGCGCTGGCGCCTATATCTGCGGCGAAGAGACCGCGATGCTGGAGAGCCTCGAGGGCAAGAAGGGCCAGCCGCGCCTCAAGCCGCCGTTCCCGGCGGGCGCGGGGCTCTACGGATGCCCGACGACGGTCAACAATGTCGAGAGCATCGCCGTCGCGCCGACGATCCTGCGGCGCGGCGCCGCCTGGTTCACCCAGTTCGGGCGCGACAACAACAAGGGCACCAAGCTCTTCCAGATCTCGGGCCATGTGAACACGCCCTGCGTCGTCGAGGAGGCGATGAGCATCCCGTTCCGCGAGCTGATCGAGCGGCACGCCGGCGGCATCCGCGGCGGCTGGGACAATCTGCTCGCGGTGATCCCCGGCGGCTCGTCGGTGCCGCTCGTGCCCGCAGCACAGATCATGGACGCGCCGATGGATTTCGACGGGCTGAAGGACCTCAAGTCCGGTCTCGGCACCGCCGCGGTAATCGTGATGGACAAGTCGACCGACATCGTCCGTGCGATCAGCCGCATCTCCTATTTCTACAAGCATGAGAGCTGCGGCCAGTGCACGCCATGCCGCGAAGGCTGCGGCTGGATGTGGCGGATGATGGAGCGGCTGCGCGAAGGCAATGCCGCGGTCGGCGAGATCGATCTGCTTGAGGAAGTGACCCGCCAAGTCGAGGGCCACACCATCTGCGCGCTCGGTGACGCCGCCGCCTGGCCGATCCAGGGCCTCATCCGCCACTTCCGCCCCGAGCTCGAGCGCCGCATCGCCGACAAGCAGGGCGGCGCCGATTATGCGGTAGCCGCCGAATGAGGCGAGGCGGGGGCATCCTCCTCGGCCTGCTGGTCGCAACGACGCCCGCGCTGGCGGCGCCGAAGCCGGTCGCGCGTCCCGTGCCCGCCGTCGCGGCGCCGGCGCAGCCCGATCAGGCGCTGCGCCGCCGCGTCGCGACGTGCATCGCGGCGAGCGCAACGCCGCCGCTCTACGCCTGGCTCGATACGCTGCCCGGCAGCGAGCAAGATGGCCCGCTCGCCACCCGCTTCAGCCTCGCCGCCTGCATGGACAAGGCGCCGGGCGCCTGGGGCCGCTTCGGCGCGCGCGATGCCGAGTTCCGCATGCTCGTCACCGAGGCGCTGGTGGCGCGGCGGCTGGCGGGGCTGCCGGCGGCAAGCCCGGTCAAGCCCGGTAATGCCCGCTGGTATGATGCCAAGCTCGCGGCGCTGCCTTCGGGCGCGACGGTGGATCGCGACGCGCTGGCGCTCGACGATTTCGGCACCTGCGTCGCGGAAAGCGACTGGGCGGCGTCGGTCGCCCTGCTGCGCAGCCCGAGCGGATCGCCCGCGGAGAAGGCCGCCGTCGCCACGCTCACCCCCAAGCTCGCGCCCTGCACCGCGCTCCAGGTCGCGATGGATCGCTCGACGCTGCGCCTGATCGTCGCCAGTGGTGTCTACCGCCTCGCGGTCGCTCCGGCGATGGGGGGAGTGGCGGGATGAGTGGGCCGGAAATCATCAAGCGGCATCTCTTTGCGACCGGTCCGCGGAAGGGGCAGTTCGAGGTCCGCAAATCCCACATGTACTCGGACGGCTTCTATCGCGTTTACTCACCCGACGGTGTTGTGGGGGACGACGGAAAGCGGCGATGGAATGTGGTTGAAAATGCGCGTCTTGTGGCCACGCTACATGAGGTCGCTGATCATGTTGAAAAGGGTTGGGGGGTTCGGATGACGGGCCCGCTGACTTTGAAACCTTCGCTTTGCAGCAAAGACATTGAGGTGCTGCGCTAATGCCTAAGCTCACCGTCGACGGTATCGAGGTCGAGGTTCCCGCCGGCGCCACCGTGCTGCAGGCGTGCGAGGCGGCGGGAAAGGAGATTCCGCGCTTCTGCTATCACGAGCGGCTGAGCATCGCGGGCAATTGTCGCATGTGCCTCGTCGAGGTGAAGCCCGGGCCGCCCAAGCCGCAGGCGAGCTGCGCGCTGCCCGCCGCCGACAAGCAGGAGATCTTCACCACCACGCCGATGGTCAAGAAGGCGCGCGAGGGTGTGATGGAGTTCCTGCTCATCAACCACCCGCTCGATTGCCCGATCTGCGACCAGGGCGGCGAGTGCGACCTGCAGGACCAGAGCCTCGCCTACGGCCGCGGCCACAGCCGCTTCCACGAGAACAAGCGCGCGGTCACCGAGAAATATATGGGCCCGATCGTCAAGACGATCATGACCCGCTGCATCCAGTGCACGCGCTGCGTGCGCTTCGCTGAGGAGGTCGCCGGCGTCGAGGAGATCGGCGCGATCGGCCGCGGCGAGAATATGCAGATCACCACCTATCTCGAGCATGCTGCGACCAGCGAGCTTTCGGGCAACGTCGTCGATCTCTGCCCGGTTGGCGCGCTGACTTCCAAGCCCTATGCGTTCGAAGCGCGGCCCTGGGAGTTGACCAAGACGCCGGCCATCGACGTGATGGACGCGGTCGGCACCAACATCCGGCTCGACAGCCGCGGCCGCCAGGTGCTGCGCGCGCTCCCCCGCCTCAACGACGACGTCAACGAGGAGTGGGCGTCCGACAAGACGCGCCACGCCGTCGATGGCTTGGTGCGGCGGCGGCTCGACCGGCCCTATCTTCGCGTCGACGGCAAGCTCCAGCCGGTGCGCTGGGACGAAGCTTTCGCCGCGATCGCGGCACGTCTGAACGGCGCGGGCGCGGATGAAGTCGCGGGCCTCGCCGGCGATCTCGCCGAGGTCGAGAGCGTGTTCGCGCTCAAGGCGCTGCTCGCGGCCTATGGCTCGGCGCTGCACGAATGCCGCGTCGACGGTGCCGACTATGACGTGTCGCGCCCCGCCGCCTATCGCTTCAACGTCACCATCGCCGGCGTCGAGAGCGCCAAGGCGATCCTGCTCGTCGGCACGAACCCGCGCTGGGAAGCGCCGCTTGTGAACACCCGCATCCGCAAGGCGGTGAAGAAGGGTGCCAAGGTCTATGCGATCGGCCCGCGGGTCGATCTCACCTATCCGGTCGAGTGGCTGGGCGAGGACATCGCGGTCCTCCAGAACCTTCCCGATGCGCTCACCGGCGCGAAGGGCGAGGACGCCGGGATCGCGATGATCGTCGGCATGGGCGCGCTTCAGCTCCCCGGCGCCTATGCCGCAGCACGGCTCGCGGCGATCGAGATCGGCGCGTCTTGCTCGCTGCTGCACACCGCCGCCGGCCGGGTCGGCGCGCTCGAGCTCGGTTTCGCGACCGAGGGCGGCGTCGCCGCGATCGAGGCGCAGGCGGCGAAGCTCAGGGCGCTGTTCCTGCTCGGCGTCGACGAGCGCGACCTCTCGCCGTTCGCCGAAACGTTCAAGATCTATATCGGCACGCATGGCGATGTCGGCGCCAGCGTCGCCGACGTGATCCTGCCCGGCGCCTCCTATGCCGAGAAGCCCGCGACCTGGGTCAACATGGAAGGGCGCGTCCAGCGCGCCGAGCGCGCGGTGTTCCCGCCGGGCGATGCGCGCGAGGATTGGACGATCCTGCGCGCGCTCTCCGCCATGCTCGGCAAGACGCTGCCGTTCGACGATCTGATGGGCCTGCGCAACGCGATCGCGAGCGCGTATCCGCTCGTCGCTGACGTCGGCCTCGCCGAGCCCGAAGCCGCCGCTCGCGTCCGCGCCGCCAAGCGCGTCTCCGGTGCGATCGTCTATCCGATCGACGACTTCTACCTCACCAACCCGATCGCGCGCTCCTCGCCGACGATGCAGCGCTGTTCGGCCGAGATCCTCCACGGCCAGCCTGCCGAGATGCTGGAGGCGGCGGAATGATGGTCTTTGTCCCAACCTCCGTTCGGGCTGAGCGCCGTCGAAGCCCACGCGCTGACGGTGGCCGCACTTCGACTTCGCTCAGTGCGAACGGATGTGGTGGCAGGGGTAGGGGGGTGACCACGACATGATCTCCTGGTTCACCGGCTTCCTGCCCTATGAGGGCGCCTGGTTCGTCGCGACGATCATCGATATCCTCGTGATCGCGCTGCCGCTGATGCTGGCGGTCGCGATGATCATCTATGCCGATCGCAAGATCTGGGCGGCGATGGCGCTGCGGCGCGGGCCGAACGTCGTCGGCCCGTTCGGGCTGCTGCAGAGCTTCGCGGACGGCCTCAAGGTCTTCCTCAAGGAGACGATCGTCCCGTCGTCGGCCAATCGCGGCCTGTTCCTGATCGCGCCGATCATCACCTTCACGGTCGCGCTCGTCGCCTGGGCGGTGATCCCGTTCGGCGCGCGCGCGGTGCTCGCCGACATCAATGTCGGCCTGCTCTACATCCTCGCGGTGTCGTCGCTCGGCGTCTATGGCGTCGTGCTCGCGGGTTGGTCGTCCAACTCGAAATATCCCTTCTATTCGGCGATCCGCGCCGCCGCCCAGATGGTCAGCTACGAAGTCTCGATCGGCTTCGTGCTCGTCACGGTCGTGCTGTGGGCGGGCAGCTTCAACATGCAGACGATCGTGCTCGCGCAGAAGGGCGAGATCCTTGGGCTGTTCAACTTCAACGGGCTCAATCCGCTGCTCTTCCCGATGTCGGTGGTGTTCCTGATCTCGTCGATGGCGGAGACCGCACGCGCACCGTTCGACCTTACCGAGGCGGAAAGCGAGCTCGTCGCCGGCTACCAGACCGAATATTCGTCGATGAGCTTCGCGCTCTTCTGGCTCGGCGAGTACGGCAACGTGCTGCTGATGTGCGCGCTCAACGCGACTTTGTTCTGGGGTGGCTGGCTGCCGCCGATCGACTGGGCGCCGCTCTATTACGTTCCCGGCATCATCTGGCTGTTCGCGAAGATCCTGGCCTTCTTCTTCATATTCAGCTGGGTGAAGGCGACGGTGCCGCGCTATCGCTACGACCAGCTGATGCGGCTCGGCTGGAAGATCTTCCTGCCCCTCTCGCTCTTGTGGGTATTCCTCGTCTCCGGGTGGCTGATGCTCACCCGCTATGGAGCCTGAGCCATGCTCGCTGCCGCATCTGCTCCGCCGCCAACGCTACAAGCGCAATGCATCGTTACGGCCACTTTGCAGAGTGCGCCATATGGCGCCCCGATCCAAGAGAGGATCGAGTTGAGTAACGGCGTCGTTCATGTTGCCTATACGCAAGGCTTGCGCACCTGGACAAACGATGGTTCGCTAATTTCGTATCGGGAAACAGGCGGCTACGCGCGGTTCGATATGTTCGTCGCCGGCCCGTTTGCGATCGAACGCTTCAGCGCCGGCGATGCGCAAGCGATCTACACCGGATCCTATCTGCTGACCGACGGGGGCGGGATGGTCAAAGAACATGGGACGTGCCGCGTCGCCGCCGACCCGCAAGAAGGAGCAGGCCGATGAGCCTCGGCTATTACGTCAAGTCGTTCACGCTCTGGGAGTTCGTGAAGGCGCACCTGCTGACCTTGCGGTATTTCTTCAAGCCCAAGGCGACGATCAACTACCCTTATGAGAAGAACCCGCTCTCGCCGCGGTTCCGCGGCGAGCACGCGCTGCGCCGCTATCCGAACGGCGAGGAGCGCTGCATCGCGTGCAAGCTGTGCGAGGCGGTGTGCCCGGCGCAGGCGATCACGATCGAGGCCGAGCCGCGCGCCGACGGCTCGCGTCGCACCACGCGCTACGACATCGACATGACCAAGTGCATCTATTGCGGCTTCTGCCAGGAGGCGTGCCCGGTCGATGCCATCGTCGAGGGGCCGAACTTCGAATTTTCGACCGAGACGCGCGAGGAGCTGATCTACGACAAGGCCAAGCTGCTCGACAATGGCGACCGCTGGGAGCGCGCGCTCGCCGCGAACCTTGCCGCCGATGCGGCCTATCGGTAGGCGGCGGGCGTGATGACGTTGACCATGATCCTCCCCGGAATGGGGAGGGGGATCGCGCGAAGCGTGGTGGAGGGGGAGCGCCGCACGCGCTGCGCCCAGCCGAAATCCCCCTCCGCCACCGGCTGCGCCGGCGGTCCCCCTCCCCATGCTGGGGAGGAACTCGCATGATCCAGACGCTCGCCTTCTACCTTTTCGCGATCCTCGTCGTGGCGTCGGGCGCGCTGACGATCCTGTCGCGCAACCCGGTGCATTCGGTGCTGTGGCTGATCATGGCGTTCTTCAACGCTGCCGGCCTCATGGTGCTGGTCGGCGCCGAGTTCATCGCGATGCTGCTCGTCATCGTCTATGTCGGCGCGGTCGCGGTGCTGTTCCTGTTCGTCGTGATGATGCTCGACATCGACTTCGCCGAGCTGCGCTCGGGCTTCGCGCGCTATTGGCCGTTCGGTGTCGCGCTGGTGCTCGTGCTCGGCTCCGAGATGGTGATCGCCGGCGGCGCCTGGGAGGCGGGCGGGTTGCAGCTCGCGCGCCGCGCCGCGCCGACGCCGGCGGGCATGTCCAACATCCAGGCGCTCGGCGCGCTGATCTACTCGCGCTATCTCTACGTATTCGAGGGCGCGGGGCTCGTGCTGCTCGTCGCGATGATCGGCGCGATCGTGCTGACGCACCGCGCGCGCGGCGGCGTCCGCGGCCAGAAGGTCGCGCGGCAGAACCAGCGCCGGCCGCAGGACGCGATCAAGCTTGTCGATCCGGCGGTCGGGCAGGGGGTAAGCCTGTGATGGGTGAGCGCATGATCCTCCCCGGAACGGGGAGGGGGACCGCGCGAAGCGCGGTGGAGGGGGGCCGCGACAAGCGCTGCGCCCAGCCTTTCTCCCCCTCCACCACCGGCTGCGCCGGCGGTCCCCCTCCCCGCGAGCGGGGAGGATCGGCGCGGTGATCGGCGTGCAGCACTATCTCGCCGTCTCGGCGATCCTGTTCGTGATGGGGGTGTTCGGCATCTTCCTCAACCGGAAGAACATCATCATCATCCTGATGGCGATCGAGCTCATCCTGCTCTCGGTGAACATCAACCTCGTCGCCTTCTCGGCCTATCTTGGCGATCTTGTCGGCCAGGTGTTCGCGATGTTCGTGCTCACGGTGGCGGCGGGCGAGGCGGCGATCGGGCTTGCCATCCTGGTCATCTATTTCCGCGACCGCGGCACGATCAACGTCGACGACGTCCAGCAGATGAAGGGGTGAGGGTGATCGCGCGTCACATGATCCTCCCCGGAACGGGGAGGGGGACCAGCCGCAGGATGGTGGAGGGGGATCGCCGCAAGCGCTTCGCCCTGCCGCACGCCCCCTCCACCGCTTCGCGGTCCCCCTCCCCGTGCCGGGGAGGAACTCGGTGATCGTCGCGCTCGTCTTCCTGCCGTTGCTCGCCGCGATCGTCGCCGGGCTGGGCAATCGCGCGATCGGCGATGTGCCCGCGAAGCTCGTCACGACGGGCGCGCTGTTCCTCTCCTGCGCGCTCGCGTGGCCGATCTTCCTCGGCTTCCTGTCCGGCCACGACACCGCGCATGTCGTGCCGGTGCTGAACTGGATCCGCTCGGACGACCTCTCGGTCGACTGGTCGCTGCGCGTCGATGCACTGACCTCGGTGATGCTGGTGGTGGTGACGACGGTGTCGAGCCTCGTCCACCTCTACTCCTGGGGCTATATGGCGGAGGACGACAGCCAGCCGCGCTTCTTCGCCTATCTCTCGCTGTTCACCTTCGCGATGCTGATGCTGGTGACGGCGGACAGCCTCGTCCAGATGTTCTTCGGCTGGGAAGGCGTCGGCCTCGCTTCCTATCTGCTGATCGGCTTTTGGTACCACAAGCCAAGCGCCAACGCGGCCGCGATCAAGGCGTTCGTCGTCAACCGCGTCGGCGATTTCGGCTTCTCGCTCGGCATCTTCGGCACCTTCCTGGTGTTCGGCACCGTCTCGATCCCGGCGATCCTCGCCGCCGCGCCGCACATGGCGGGATCGACAATCGGCTTCCTGGGCGGCCGCGTCGACACGATGACCTTGCTCTGCCTGCTGCTGTTCGTCGGCGCGATGGGCAAGTCGGCGCAGCTCGGGCTCCACACCTGGCTGCCCGACGCGATGGAAGGCCCGACGCCGGTCTCCGCGCTGATCCACGCCGCGACGATGGTGACGGCGGGCGTGTTCATGGTCTGCCGGCTGTCGCCGATGTTCGTGACCAGCCCGACCGCGATGCACGTCGTGACGTTCGTCGGCGCCGCGACCTGCTTCTTCGCCGCGACCGTCGGCACGACGCAGACCGACATCAAGCGCGTCATCGCCTATTCGACCTGCTCGCAGCTCGGCTACATGTTCTTCGGCGCGGGCGTCGGCGCGTTCGGCGCGGCGATGTTCCACCTCTTCACCCACGCCTTCTTCAAGGCGCTGCTGTTCCTCTGCGCGGGCTCGGTGATCCACGCGATGCACCACGAGCAGGACATGCGCTTCTACGGCGGCCTCGCGAAGAAGATCCCCTACACCTTCATCACGATGCTGCTCGGCACGCTGGCGATCACCGGCGTCGGCATCGACGGGCTGTTCGGCTTCGCGGGTTTCTACTCGAAGGATGCGATCATCGAGAGCGCGTGGGCGGCGGGCACGCAGGCCGGCGGCATCGCCTTCTTCCTCGGCGTGTTCGCGGCGCTGCTGACCAGCTTCTATTCGTGGCGGCTCGTCTTCCTGACCTTCTTCGGCAGTCCACGCTGGGCGGGCAGCGAGCACATCCAGCACGCCGCGCACGACGCCCATGGCGACGCGCACGCCCACGATGCGACGCACGCCGGCTCGGCCGCGCATCACGATGCGCGCGTGAGCGATCCCAGCGGCGAGCAGGGCGGCGGCGAGCCGTCGTCGCACGCCCGCGGTTTCGACGAGGTGCCCACCGGCACCGCCGGTTATCATCCCCACGAGAGCCCGTGGACGATGACCGTGCCGCTGGTGCTGCTCGCGATCGGCGCGGTGCTCGCCGGCTTCGTGTTCGTCGAGCCGTTCACCGTCGGGCGCGATTTCTGGCAGGGCAGCCTGTTCGTCTCGCCCGAGCTGCACGAGATCGCCGAGCACGCGCCCTTCTGGGTGAAGTTCGCGCCGAGCGCGGTAATGCTGATCGGCCTCGCGATCGCCTATTGGGGCTATATGCTCGACACGACGATGCCGCGCCGCTTCGCCGCGACGTTCGGCGTGCTCTACCGCTTCCTGCTCCACAAATGGTATTTCGATGAGCTCTACGACGCGATCTTCGTTCGCCCCGCCTTCGCGATCGGCCGCTTTCTGTGGAAGAAAGGCGACGAGGGCACGATCGACCGCTTCGGGCCGAACGGCGCGGCGGCGGTGGTCGCCGGCGGCAGCATCGCGGCGCAGCGGCTGCAGTCGGGCTATCTCTACACCTATGCGCTGGTGATGCTGCTCGGCCTCGCCGCCGCCGCGACTTGGGCGATGGCGGCGTGAGCATGATCCACCCCTTACACCCGTTCATGTCGAGCGAAGTCGAGACACGTTTCGCTGGCCTCACGTCCCTCGACTGCGCTCGGGACGAACGGACAAAGATGGCGGGCGGCGACCAGGCATGAACCAGCTCGGCTTTCCCATCCTCTCGCTGATGCTCGCCATCCCGATGGCGGCCGCGGTGTGGGCGCTCGTCGCGCCCGGCTCCGAGGAGGCGCGGGCGCAGAATGCGCGCGTCGTCGCATTGGGCGCGACGCTGATCGATTTCGCGCTCGGCATCGTCTTGTGGGCCAGCTTCAGGATCGGCGGGCCGCAATGGCAGTTCGTCGAGCATAGCGGCATCTTCGGGCGCTTCGCCTGGGCGCTCGGCATCGACGGCATCGCGCTCGTGCTGACGATGCTCACCGTATTCCTGATGCCGATCTGCATCGGAGCCTCGTGGAAATCGATCACCACCCGCGTGCCCGAATATATGGCCGCCTTCCTTCTCATGGAGACGCTGATGATCGGCGTCTTCGCGGCGCAGGATCTCTTCCTCTTCTACATCATGTTCGAGGGCGGCTTGATCCCGATGTATCTGATCATCGGGATCTGGGGCGGCGCCAATCGCATCTACGCCAGCTACAAATTCTTCCTCTACACGCTGCTCGGCTCGGTGCTGATGCTGATCGCGATGCTGTGGATGTCGCATTATGCCGGCACCACCGACATCCCGACGCTGATGAAGACGGACTTCCCGCGCCAAGCGCAGACCTGGCTGTGGCTCGCCTTCTTCGCGAGCTTCGCGGTCAAGATGCCGATGTGGCCGGTGCATACCTGGCTGCCCGACGCGCACGTCCAGGCGCCGACCGCGGGATCGGTGATCCTCGCGGGCGTGCTGCTCAAGATGGGCGGCTACGGCTTCATCCGCTTCCTGCTGCCGATGTTTCCGGAGGCCTCGAACCAGCTGTTCTGGATCGTGATGGGGCTGTCGATGATCGCGGTGGTCTACACCAGCCTCGTCGCCCTGGTCCAGCAGGACATGAAGAAGCTGATCGCCTATTCGTCGGTCGCGCACATGGCGATCGTGACGATCGGGCTGTTCGCGTGGAGCCGGCAGGGCATCGAGGGCGCGATGCTCGTGATGCTCTCCCACGGCCTCGTCTCGGGCGCGCTCTTCCTGTGCGTCGGCGTGATCTACGATCGGCTGCACACCCGCGAGATCGATCGCTACGGCGGCCTCTCCGACAACATGCCCAAATATGCGATGTTCTTCCTGCTCTTCACCATGGCCTCGATCGGGCTGCCGGGGACGAGCGGCTTCGTCGGCGAGTTCCTGAGCCTGGTCGGCGCCTATCGCGTGCAGAGCTGGGTGGCGTTCGTCGCCACCACCGGCATCATCCTCGGCGCCTGCTATATGCTCTATCTTTATCGCCGTATCGCCTATGGCGCGCTGACCAAGCCCGACGTCGCGGCGATGACCGACCTCTCGGCGCGCGAGCTCGCGATGTTCGTGCCCATCGCGGCGGCGGTGTTCTGGATGGGCATCTATCCGGAAAGCTTCCTCGCGCCGATGCGCGGCGACATCGGCCAGCTTCTCGCGCGCATCGAGCGCGCCGATCCGGGCGGCGATGGCCACCCGAGCAAGGTCGCCGCGGCCGAGCCGGCACAACTGGCGATGGCGGAGAAGCGATGATGCTTATTCTTCGTCACCCCGGCCTCGAGCCGGGGTCCCGCTTTTCGACGGCACCGGACCGAGCAGGCAGCGGGACCCCGGATCAAGTCCGGGGTGACGATGGGGGCAGGTGCCGATGAACTATTATATGCAGCTGCTCGACACGATGCCCGAGCTGATCCTGTCGCTCGGCGGCATCGTGCTGATGCTCGCCGCCGCCTGGATGGGCGACAAGGCGACCGCGACGATCAGCTGGCTCGCCGCGGCCTGCCTCGCGCTCGCGGCGATCTCGCTCGGCGGACCAACCAGCTATGGCGGCCCGGCGTTCGACGGGCTTTACCTCGCCGACCCGTTCGCGGCCTTCGCCAAGCTGCTGATCTTCATCGCCGCCGCTGTATCGGTGGTGATCGCGCCGCGCTTTTTCGATCGCGCCGGCGGCAGCCGCGCCGAGTATCCGGTTCTGATCCTATTCTCGACCGCGGGCACGGCGATGATGGTCTCGGCCGGCGACATGCTGACGCTCTATGTCGGGCTCGAGTTGCAGAGCCTCGCGGCGTATGTGCTGGCGAGCTTCATGCGCCGCGACGGGCGCTCGGCCGAGGCGGGTCTCAAATATTTCGTGCTCGGCGCGCTTGCGAGTGGGATCCTGCTCTACGGCATCAGCCTCGTTTACGGCTTCTCGGGCACGACCCACTTCGGCGGCATCGCTGCCGCGATGAAAACAGGCACGAGCGGCGGGCTGTTGTTCGGGCTCGTCTTCGTGTTCGCCGGCATCGCGTTCAAGATCGCGGCGGTGCCGTTCCATATGTGGACCCCGGACGTCTATGAGGGCGCGCCGACCCCGGTCACCGCCTTCTTCGCGTCCGCGCAGAAGGTCGGTGCGATGGCGCTGCTGGTGCGCGTCGCCATGCAGGCGATGGGTCCGGCAAGCCACCAGTGGCAGCAGATCGTGATCTTCGTTGCGCTGGCCTCGACGGTGCTGGGCGGCGTCGCCGCGATCGGGCAGAGCAATATCAAGCGGCTGCTCGCCTACAGCTCGATCAACAATGTCGGGTTCGCGCTGATGGGGCTTGTCGCGGCGACGCCGGCGGGCGCGGCGAGCGTGCTCACCTACATGGCGATCTACATCGCGATGACGCTGGGGTCGTTCATCTGCGTCCTCCAGATGCGCGATCTCGACGGCAATCCGGTCGAGACGATCGCTTCGCTGTCAGGGTTGTCGCGGACGCGGCCGGGCCTCGCGGCGGCGTTGGCGGTGTTCATGTTCAGCCTCGCCGGCATCCCGCCGCTGCTCGGCTTCTGGGCGAAGTTCGTGGTGTTCGACGCGCTCGTCGCGGTCGGCATGTGGCCGCTGGCGATGATCGGCATCGCGACCTCCGTGATCGGCGCCTTCTATTACCTCAAGATCGTCAAGACGATGTATTTCGACGAGCCGCAAGGCCGCTTCGAGCCCTCCTCGAGCGCGCTCGAGGGCGGCCTGATCGCGCTCTCGGCGCTGTTCGTCTCGCCGCTCGGCTATTTCGCGATCCCCGCGCTGGGCGTTGCTAGCCTGGCGGCGGCGAAGGCGCTGTTCTAGAGCCGATTTCGACTGGATTGATCCACCATCATCCGTTCGCCCGGAGCGAAGTCGAAGGGCGCGCGCTGCGGCTGGACTTCGACTGCGCTCAGCCCGAACGGATGAAGCCGACTTAGGCTGATCGGCCAATGCTCTAGAGATTAGTTGCCGAGTAACCGTTCGTCTGAGCGAAGTCGAAGGACGCGCCCAGTGGAGCGACGGTCGTTTGCGCCCAATTTGTCGAAGCGCAGCCGCGTGGCCTTCGACCTCGCTCAGGCTGAAAGGAGCGATGCGTTCGGAGCACGTCCTTCGACTGCGCTCAGGACGAACGGTTTCAGAAGTCAGGGTTAATCTCGGCCGCCGCATGCCCCATCGGCCCATGCCCGGCGCCAAAGCCGGGCGCAGCGAGCAGGCAGGCGCGGACGAAGGCACGTCCCCGGCTGATCGCGTCCGCTAGCGGCAACCCCGCGCCGAGCCCGGAGGCGATCGCGCTCGAGAGCGTGCAGCCGGTGCCGTGATCGTGGATCGTATTGATCCGCGTGCCGAGGAAGCGTTCGCGGCGCGTCGGCGCGAACAGGAGATCGACCAGCTCGGGCGGCTCCCGCGGCGATTGCCAGCCCGTCGCCAGCACCGCGCAGCCGAATTCGGCGACAATGGCACGCGCGGCCTCGCCGATCTCGTCCTCGCTCGCGATTCCTCGCCCCGACAGCACGCGCAGCTCGTCGCAATTGGGCGTGATCAGCGTCGATCGTGCCATCAGCGGCTCGAAGCGCGCGATCGTCTCGCTGCTCGCCAAGCGGTCGCCGCTGGTCGCGACCATCACCGGATCGAACACCACCGGCACGCCCTCGAGCGCATCGAGCGCGCCGGCGATCGCCTGCGCCGCCTCCGCCGAGCCGATCATCCCGATCTTGATCGCATCGATGCCGATGTCGGCCGCGACGACCTCGATCTGCGCCAGCACCATCTCCGCCGGTATGGGGTGGATGGCTTTCACACCCAGCGTGTCCTGCGCGGTGATTGCGGTAATCGCCGTCATCGCGTGGCCGCCGAGCCGCGTGATCGTCTTGATGTCCGCCTGGATACCGGCGCCGCCGCCCGAATCCGAGCCGGCGATCGCCAGGATGCGGGGCGGTTTGCGAAGCGGGGAGGGCATGGCCTTCCCCCTAGCATCATGGCGCCGCACCGGCGAAGGCGATCGCCCGCCAATCAGGAGGGCGCGTTTGTCAGCGCGTCACGATCAGCCGGCGAAGGCCTGGTCGCAAAGCGGCAGCGCGGCCCTCGCCAGCATACGTGGGCTCAATCCTCCGCCGTCGGCGATCGCGCGCAGCACCCGGGCGCGCAGCTCGGCCGCCATCGCCAGCGCGGCGCCGTGATCATGCCGATCGAGCTCGCGAAGATTGGCGACGCAGCTTTCGACTTCCGCCACCGTGATCGGCGGACGCAGGTCGGCATGCGCGACGCTCACCCACTCAAGTGAGTCCTCATAATCCTCCCGGCCCCGTTCGGCGCCTTGGGAATGCAGGCTCAGCCGCTTGAACCACTCCATCATATCAGCATCTCCCGCAATCGTGGTGTCCACGGCCTGCTTGAGTCTTGACGATGTTCGGTTGTGGAGGGGAGTGTGCAGTCGAATGCGGCGGCGCACAACAAGAATCGTTACTGAAACGGGTTAATGCGCAATACGGATCGGCTATTCGCTTGGTTGCAAGACCTGCAAGCCGCTGCCGATTAGCAGGCTCTATCAATAAAAGCGCGGCTTGATAGATGGTTGCGCTGCAACAATCAGGCCGCGCTATCCATTCCCAGCTCGCCGAGCTTGCGATACAGCGTCGAGCGACCGATGCCGAGCCGGCGCGCGACCTCGCTCATCCTGCCCTGATAATGGCCGATCGCTAGGCGAATCACGTCTGCTTCGATCGCGTCGAGCGGGCGGAGATGGCCGTTGGCCTGGTAGAGGGTGATGCCCGGGGCGCCGGCCAGCGCCGAATTGTTGCCGGCGCTCGGCGTCGCCTGGACGGGATTGGCAGCCTCCCGTGCGATCTCGGGAAAGTCCTGCGCGGTGAGCGCACTGCCGTCGCAGAGCACGGCAGCGCGGAACAGCGCGTTCTGCAGCTGACGGACGTTGCCCGGCCAGCGATAGCTCATCAGCAGCGAAAGCGCGTCATCCGTGATGCCGAGGCTGCGCATCCCGGGCTGCTGCGCGATGCGGCCGAGCAGGTGGCGGGCCAGCGCCGGGATGTCGCCCGCGCGTTCGCGCAGGGGAGGCAGCGTGAACTGCACGACCGCGACGCGATAGTAGAGGTCCTCGCGGAAGCGGCCGGCGGCGACCTCCTCGAGCAGCGTGCGATTGCTCGCCGCGATGATGCGGACGTCGATCTCCTGCGGGGAGCGGCTGCCGAGCGGCTGGACCTCGCCGGTCTGCACCAGCCGGAGCAGCTTGGCCTGCGCCTCGATCGGCAACTCGCCGACCTCGTCCAGGAAGATCGTGCCGCCGTCGGCCTGTGCGAGCTTGCCGACGTGGCGATCGAACGCGCCGGTAAAGGCGCCGCGCTCGTGGCCGAACAGCTCCGATTCGATCTGGTTGCGCGCGATCGCGCCGCAATTCACTACGAACAGCGGTCGCTTCGCGCGCGACGAGGCGGCGTGGATCGCCTGCGCGATCACTTCCTTGCCGACACCGATCTCGCCTTCGATCAGAACCGGCACGCGCGCCCGCGCCGCCTTGGCGGCGATGGCGAGCGCGGCGCGGAAATCGGGCGCGGAGCCGACGATCTCGTCGAAGGGAAGCGGATGGGCGAGCTTCTCGGCCATCGGGCGGAGCTCGCCGCCGGCGGTGCCGGTGGCGGCGTCGAGCGCGGCGATCAGCCGGTGCGGTGCGATCGGCTTGACCAGGAAATCCATCGCGCCCGCACGCATCGCCGCCACCGCATTCGCGACCGAACTCTGCGCGGTCACGAGCAGCACCGGCAGGCGCGGCGCCAGCTCGTGGAGCTGCGCGATCATATCGACGCCTTCATGCTCGGGATCGGTGCTGTCGACGATGATCGCGGCGAACGGCGGCTCATGCGGCTCCGCCAGCAGCGCGAGCGCGCCGTCGACGTCGCTCGCGATGCGCGCGCGCCAACCTGCACGCGTGGCGATGGCGGCGACCAGGCGCGCCTGTGCGGCTTCGCCGTCGATGACCAAAACCGCGCGTTCGTCAGCTCGCGACATGCGTTCCCCCGCTGATTCACGCCGTTGTTACAGCGCGTTCAGTAAAGGCGGCCTTAAGCGCGTGCTGTGATGCCACGCACTTCGAGGCCGATGCACTTGAGGCCGGCAGCCGGCGGGTCTAAGGCGGCAGGGTCAGGGCATCAGAGGGGCGGACATGGCCGAGAAGGCGGGCGACTTTAAAGCGCACGAGGGCACCTACGGGGGGTTCATCGGCCTCATGAAATACGGCGCCATCGCCTCGTTCATCGTGGCGGCGATCGTCGTCCTGCTCATCGCCAGCTGAGCCGGCACGATGAAGATCGCCGTCCTGCGCGAAACCGCTCCGGACGAGGCGCGCGTCGCCGCGACGCCGGAGACGGTCAAGAAGTTCGTCGGTCTCGGCGCCACCGTGGCCGTCGAAAACGGGGCGGGAACGCGCGCGTCGATCGCCGACGATGCCTATGCCGCCGCCGGCGCGACGCTGGGCGCGCGTGCCGATGTTCTGTCGGGCGCGGACATCCTGCTCTCGGTGCAGGGTCCTGAGCCGGCGTCGCTCGCCGGCGCCAAGCAGGGCGCGTGGCTCACCGCCAGCCTCAATCCCTTCGGTGGCGGCGAAGATGGCGGGCGTGCGCGCATCGATGCCTATGCCGGGCTAGGGCTCGAGGCGCTGGCGATGGAATTCATGCCGCGCATCACGCGCGCGCAGTCGATGGACGTGCTGTCGAGCCAGGCGAACCTCGCCGGCTATCGCGCGGTGCTCGATGCGGCGCATGAATATGGCCGCGTCTTTCCGATGATGATGACCGCCGCGGGCACCGTCGCCGCAGCCAAGCTGTTCGTGATGGGCGTGGGTGTCGCCGGCCTCCAGGCGATCGCGACTGCGCGGCGGCTCGGCGCGCAGGTTTCCGCAACCGATGTGCGCTCGGCCACCAAGGAGCAGATCCAGTCGCTTGGCGCCAAGCCGGTGTTCGTCGAGAGCGTTGCCGGCATCGAGGGCGAGGGCGTCGGCGGCTACGCCTCCGAGATGTCCGAGGAGTACCAGAAGGCGCAGGCCGAGCTGGTCTCCGGCCATATCGCCAAGCAGGACATCGTCATCACCACCGCCCTGATTCCCGGCCGGCCGGCGCCGCGGCTGATCTCTGACGCGCAGATCGCCTCGATGCGCCCTGGCAGCGTGATCGTCGATCTTGCGGTGGAGAGCGGCGGCAATGTCGAGGGCGCGGTGCTGGGCGAGGTCGTGGAGCGCCACGGCGTCAAGATCGTCGGCCGCAAGAACGTGGCGAGCACGCTCGCCTCGGACGCCTCCGCGCTCTACGCGCGCAACCTCTACAATTTCCTCTCCGCTTTCTGGAAGAAGGACGAGGGGCGCCCGGTGCTCGACGAGGAGATCGGCGGCGCGGTCCGGCTGACGCAGGGCGGCAAGGTGGTCAATGCGAGGCTGCTCGGCTGAGGCCGATCCGGGCTTGCCAAGCCGTGACGGTGCCTCAACAATTGCGCGGAACCGATAAGGCGATGCGGCGCTATGGCTGACATGGACGACGACAAGACCTCGAAGGGCGAGAGCGCGGCCAAACCGCCGGCGCGGCGGCGTACGCCGGCTAAGGAAGGCGGCACGGCGCGCGCGCGACGCGCGCCCGCCAAGCCTGCCACGCCCGCTGCCGCCAGACCCGCCGCGACGAAGGCTGCCGCCGACAAGCCGCAAACTGCGAAGCCGGCCGCCAAGCCTGCTCCCAGCAAACCGGCATCGTCATCCCGGACCAGCAAGAGCGAGACCAAGCCCGTGTCGGCAAGCGAGACCAAGTCCGCAGCGAAATCCCACTCCGATGGCAGGGACGGTGCGGCCGCCAAGTCGCCTACTGCGAAGTCCGAAAGCTCGGTCAACTGGCTCGGCGTCGGCATCGGTTCGGCGGCGGCGATCGGCTCGGCGGCAGTCGCGGCGGCGATGCTCTATTCCAAGCGCAGCAAGCCCGCCGAGCCGCCGAAATCGTCCAAGGCACCGAGCCTCAAGGACGACCAGGCCGGCGGCGACTGATTCTCGCCGCTTGACTGCCGCTGGGACGATCGCCGCCGGGTTCGCCGCATGCGGCTAATCGCGGGAGCTGCGCTCGCGCGTGTACCGGAAGCGATCGCGAATGCGCCGGTTAAAATAGCTGCCCTTCGAAGGCGCGCGCGCGAGCGCCTGCGCGACCGTCGACGGCACGTCCCGATAAACGTAACGGCGCCCGGAGACGAAGCGGATCGCGAGCGCGCGGCTGGGTGCGTCATAGTCGAAGGCGGCGATCACCGAGGAGGGCATAGCCGCCCCAACGCACCACCGTGGCAAAAGGCGGCGCGATGCTGCTGAAGCATCTGCTTCCGCCCGATCTCGCCTATCCGCTGCTCGTCATCGAATGGCTGATCCGGATCGTGATGCTGTTCGTCGTGCCGCTGCGGCGCTCGCCGGAGGCGACGCGAAGCTGGCTGCTGCTCATCCTTTTCCTGCCGATCCCGGGGATCATCCTCTACCTGGCGATCGGCCGCCCGAAATTTCCGGCGTGGCGCGTCGCACGCGCGCAGGGGCTGCTGCCCTTTTACGCCGCGCTCGGTGACAAGCTGGCGAGCGCCGCGCCGCCCACTTCGGAATGCCCTTCGATCCAGGCGCTCGGCGAGCAGCTCGGTCGGCTGCCGCCGGTGTGCGGCAACCGGGTCGAGTTCAGCGACGATTATGACGGCGCCATCGCGCGGCTGATCGAGGATATCGACGGCGCCCAGCATCACGTCCGGCTGCTCGTCTACATCTTCGCGGACGACGCCACCGGCCGTGAGGTCATTGCCGCGCTCGCGCGTGCGGTCGCGCGGGGGGTGCGGGTGCATGTGCTCGTCGATCCGGTCGGCTCGCATCATTGGCGGCGCGGCACCATCCACCGGCTGCGCGACGCCGGCGTCGAGGTGCGCGAGGTGCTGCCGCTGCGCGTGCTCCGCGGCCGCACGCGCCGCGACATGCGCAACCACCGCAAGCTGTTCCTGATCGACGGCACGATCGGCTGGGCCGGGTCGCAGAACATCGTCGCGAAGGATTTCGCCAAGGGCATCGTCAATCGCGAGCTGGTCGCACGCGTCGAAGGCCCGGCGGTCGCTGAGATGGAAGCGATCTTCCTCGGCGACTGGTATCTCGAGACCGAGGAGATGCTCGATTCGCCTGATGTGCCCGCACCTGCCGGCGACGCCACCGTGCAGCTGCTGCCGAGCGGCGCCGACTATCCCCTCGAAGGCTTCGAGACTTTGCTCATCTGGCAGATCCACGAGGCGCGCGAGCGCGTCGTCATGGTCACGCCCTATCTGATCCCCGACGAGGATCTGATCGGCGCAATGCGCACCGCGGTGCTGCGCGGCGTGACGATCGATCTCGTCGTCAGCCAGGTCGTCGACCACCCGATCGTACGGTTGGCGCAATGCTCCTTCTACGACGATCTGCTCCGGAGCGGCGTGCGCATCTGGGCGTTCCGCGACTATCTGCTTCACGCCAAGAGCGTGAGCATCGACGGGCGGCTCGCCGTGGTCGGCTCGAGCAACGTCGACATCCGCTCGTTCCAGCTCAACGAGGAGGTCAGCCTGCTGCTCTACGATGCACCGGAGATCGAGCGGCTCGAAGCCTTCCAGCGCGGCTATCTCGACAACAGCGACCGCATCGATCTGGACGCCTGGCGCAAGCGCCCGGCGATCCGCAGGCTCGGCGAAAACTTCGCGCGATTGGTCAGCCCGCTGCTCTAGCGGCGGCTAATGCCGGTCCTCCGGCGTCACCCCGGCTTAAGCCGGGGCCTCGCTCTCCGCATCCGGCTCGCTCGATCGCGCGATCGAAGGCAGTTGGGACCCCGGGGTGACGAAGTTGGTATGACAGCCTTCGCCCCGGCAGCGGAGGTTTCCGATTACGCGTCGGGCTTCGGAGGCTTGGAGCGCAAGGCTAAGATCATTGCCGCGGCCATGCAAAGCACAAAGCCGGCAATGATCGAGAGTTTCGCCACATCAACGCTCCACCGCGTTCGGCCTCATATCGCGCTTGATGGCAGCTTACCGCGCGCGGCGGGGCGTCAGCATGCCGACGCGGCGGCGATAATCCTCATAGTCGGTGCCGAACAGGCGGACGAGATCGCGTTCCTCGTAGCGGATGGCGATCAGCATATAGGCCGACAGGCCCAACGCGAGCAGGAGGTGCCCGCCCGTCATCGCCGGCGTCGCCCAGAAGGCGAGGAAGAAGCCGGAATAGAGCGGATGGCGTACGAGCCTATAGAATAGCGGCTGGCGCAGCTTCGGCGCGGCCGCGGCGACGCCGCGCCAATGATGATAGACCTGCTGCAGCCCGAACAGTTCGAAGTGGTTGATCAGGAACGTGCTGAGCAGCACGATCAGCCAGCCCGCCGCGAAAAGCGCCCAGATTAGAACGGTCGCCCAGCGCGCTTCGACATGCCAGATCGGCGTGGAGATGGGCCGCCACAACAGGAACATCAGGATCAGCGCGGCGCAGGCGAAGAGCATGTAGGTGCTGCGTTCGATCGGCGCGGGCACGATCCGCGCCCAGCCTCGCTTGAAGCCCTGGCGCGCCATGATGCTGTGCTGCACGCCGAACAGCGCGATCAGCGCCGCGTCGATCGCCAGCGCTCCAGCCAGCGGTGCGGCCGGCCCGTGATCGACCGTGTGCGGGACGATCGGCCATCCAGCGACGAACGCGACCAAGTAAAGGAAGGTCGCCAGGAAGACGGCATAGGCGGCGATGGCGTAGGCGGCGAAGACAGGCTTGGTCATGCGACGACTCCCGAAAGTCGCGGTGACCGAACCTATCAGTCAAACATGCGCGAGGCGAGCGGACGCATCGCGCAACGAAAAGGGCGCCGTCCTCGCGGACGACGCCCTTCGAAGCGTGCGCGGGGAGCGATCAGCGCTTCGAGAACTGGAAGCTGCGGCGCGCCTTGGCCTTGCCGTACTTCTTACGCTCGACCGCGCGGCTGTCGCGGGTGAGGAAGCCGGCCGCCTTCACCGGGCTGCGCAGCACCGGCTCGAAGCGGGTGAGCGCCTGCGCGATGCCGTGCTTCACCGCGCCGGCCTGGCCGGAGAGGCCGCCGCCGGAAACGGTGGCGACGACGTCATACTGGCCCTCGCGGTCGGCGACGCCGAACGGCTGGTTGATGACCAGGCGCAGCGTCGGTCGCGCGAAATAGACCTCCTGATCGCGGCCGTTGACGGTGATCTTGCCGCTGCCGGGCTTGATCCATACGCGCGCGACGGCATCCTTGCGGCGGCCGGTCGCATAGGCGCGACCCTGCGCGTCGACCTGGCGCTCGCGCAGCACGGGCGCCGCTTCGGCCGAGAGCGGTGCGGCGGGAGCGGGCGCCGCACCCTCGGCGGCAGCTGCCGCCTGCGGCTGCGTAGCGGCCTGGCCGGTGAGCGAAGCGAGATCGGAAAGGGATTGGCGGTTGTCGGACATCAGGCGCCCACCTTGTTCTTGCGGTTCATGGCCGCGACATCGAGCACTTCGGGGTTCTGCGCGGCGTGGACATGCTCCGGGCCCTTGAAGACGCGCAGGTTGCGCATCTGCTGGCGGCCCAGCGGCCCGCGCGGGATCATGCGTTCCACCGCCTTTTCGAGCACGCGCTCGGGAAAGCGGCCGTCGAGCAGCTTGTCGGCGCGCACTTCCTTGATGCCGCCGGCATAGCCGGTGTGGCGATAATAGACCTTCTGCGTCGCCTTCTTGCCGGTGAAGCGGACCTTCTCGGCATTGATGACGATGACGTTGTCGCCGCAGTCGATATGCGGGGTGAAGCTCGGCTTGTGCTTGCCGCGCAGGATGTTGGCGATGATCGACGCCACGCGCCCCACCACGAGGCCGTCGGCATCGATGAGATGCCATTTCTTCTCGACCGTCGACGGCGTGGCCGGCTTGGTCGTCTTCATCAGCGCCTTCATGGCCCCGAGACTCCTGAAATGAATAACGCCGCCTCGGCGGGCGGCGCGGTGTGAGCGGGCAAATGGCGGGGGAGGGCGGAGAAGTCAAGCAAAAGCGCCGGTTTCGCGTGAGGTATTCCCATACCTTTAGCGTTCCGGCGGGGGGAGGGTTGAGCTTGTCGAGTGGCAGGTGAACCTATCCACATGGTTCAGGGACGTCAGGACGAGGATCCGACCTGCCGCTCCGTCGCGGCGTCATTGATGGGGGTTCATCGACGGGCGCATTTCGACGGGCTCGATGCGGTGAACCGACCGGAGAGAGTTCAGGAGGATTGTTTCACCCACTCCGCGTAGGCCGGATGCGCGTGCGCGATCGGCCATGCGACGACTGCCGGGACGCCGTAGCTGTGCGCCTCCGCGATCGCGGCGATCAGCGCTGCCGCGCCCTCGGCCGTCGTCTTGAAGAGCGCGGGGACCTCGTCCGCTTCCTCGATCGCGCCCTGCCAGCGATAGATCGAGCGGCAGCCACCAAGGATGTTGACGCAGGCGGCGAGTCCACGCTTGACCATCGCGCGTCCGATGCTTTCGGCCTCCGCCTGCGATCCGAACACGGCGTAGACGGTGGCGATGGCGCTCATGCCGCGACGCGTCCCGCCGCTCGCTCGCCGCCGACGGCGTGCGCGGCCCATATCGTCGCGGCGAGCAGCAGCGCCGCCATCGCCTGATGCGCGACGGCGATCTCGATCTTCACGCCGCTCATCAGCGTCGCGATGCCGAGCAGGATCTGCAGCACCACTGCGGTCGCGACGGCGTGCGTCGGGCCACGGCCGCTCCGTCGGGCGCGGCGTGCGAGCAGCAGTACCGCGCCGGCCGCGATCCACGCCCACCAGCGATGGACGAATTGGACGACGACCGGGTTGGCGGTGAGGTTGGTGAGCGCGTTCGTGGCGCTGTTCCAGCCACCCGCGGGGAACAGCCGATCGCCCATCAGCGGCCAGCTTGCGAAGGCGTAACCGGCGCGCAGCCCGGCGGTGAAGGCACCGAGCATGATCTGGATCACGAGGGTCGCGATCGCGACCGTCCCTAACCCCGTCAGCCGCGCCCGCTGCGCCGAAGGACGGCGGGCGAGCGCGAACAGATCGAGCGCCGTCCAGATCAGCACGCCGTAGATCAGCAGCGCGGTGAGCAGGTGGATGGCGAGCCGATAGGGGCTGACCTCGGTGCGATATTCGAGCCCGGAGGCAACCATCCACCAGCCGACCACGCCCTGTAGCGCGCCGAGCAGCAGGATCGCGACCGTCCGCCGGCCATAGCCCTTGGGGATCGCACGCCGCCACCAGAAGACAAGCAGCACCAGGGCCAGCACCGTTCCGATCGCGCGCGCCAGCAGCCGATGGAGATACTCCCAGAAATAGATGTGCTTGAAGCCGCCGAGCGTCATGCCGGCGTTGAAGGCGGCATATTGCGGGATGCGCCGGTAGCCGGCGAACTCCTCCTGCCACTGCGCATCGTTCAACGGCGGGACGATGCCGCGGATGGGCTTCCACTGCGTGATCGACAGACCGGATTCGGTCAGCCGCGTGATCCCGCCGACGGCCACGATCAGCAGCACCAGCGCTGCGACGACGAGCAGCCAGCGCGCGAACGCGCGCGGCGCGGGACGGGGCAGGGCGGGACGCGTGAACAAGGACATGGCGAGGGGCTATGGTCGCCTGCAAGCCGCATCGCAATGCGGGAGCCCCGATCGACCGCAGCCCGGCGTTCGCGCAACCGGTTCGCGCGCCGCGTGCGAGCCTGCGCGCGGAATTCTCCCGAAATCCTTTTGCATCGACAAGCTTCTGCCGCTCTGGCAGCGTATTGCACTGGTTGGGAGATCGTCCGCTATGGTTCGAGCTGCTTTCGGCGCGCTGGCGCTTTCGTTTTTCGCCGGCGCCGCGCTCGCGGCTCCCGAACCCGCGGCCGGGCCTCCGCCGAGCAATCCCTCGCACGTGCCGCACCAGCCGGATGTCGCGAAGCCCGCGACGGAAGCGAAGGCGAAGCCCTATGTGAGCGAATGGCGGAAAGCCTATATCGCCAAGCACGGCCATGAGCCCGGAGCGTCCGGCGGTCCGGCCGCGAAGGAACCCGTGACGAAAGCGGCTGCGAGGAAGCCGGTGGCGGTCAAGCCGGCCATCGCCAAGCCCGTTGCGAAAAAGGCGGTTGCGCATCCAGCGGCGCGGGCGCCACTGCATCCCTATCGCCGCTGCGATCGCTGACCGCGAGACCGGCGTCGCAAAAGCGTTGACGCCGCGCCGGAAGTGCCGGAAACGCGATGGCGCCGGCGCGGGTGTAGCTCAATGGTAGAGCAGAAGCCTTCCAAGCTTACGACGAGGGTTCGATTCCCTTCACCCGCTCCAGCCTAGCGGCGCCTGGCGAGCCCTCTTTGATTTGATGGCGCTGTGCCTTGCGGGCTGCGCTTGGGGGTTCGCTTCCCTTCACCTGCTGCACCGTCATGCCACGGTCGCCGCCGACGAAGCGCGGATCGGTGCCGAACAGGCGCGCGAGCGTGCGTGACAGCCGCATGAACCGTTCGCCCTGCGGCGTAAGCCGCAGCCGGCCGTGATCGACGACGAGGTTGCCCGAGCGGGTCTGCTCGTCGATGCGGCGATCGATCTGCGCCATGCCGATCACATAATCGCGGACGAATGTCGCGCGGAGCCCCTGCGCATCAAGCGGCGCCTGCGGCGGTGCGGCCTCGATGCGGCTCAGCAGGAACACGCTCACCGACCGATCGATCGTCACCGGGATCACGATGAGGAAGGTGAGGTTGACGCTCAGCGACGCCATCACCGCCGCGATGAGGATGGCCGGATCCCACAGCTTCAGCCGCGGCAGCGATAGGGCGAGCAGAAGCGCGAGGACCACCGCATCCGCCCCGCCGAGCAGCAGGCCGCGATAGAAGAGGATCGGGTTCGATCGCAGCAGCGGCGAATGCAGCAGCCCGACATAGAGCGCGAAACCGGCAACGATGCTCATGCCGATGACGGCGAGCATCGCGGCGAGGCGCCTCATCGCGGCACCCGATCGATCATCGCGAGGCAGACCTGCGGCTCGCGATAGGCGCATGCGAGGCCCGGTGGCGGACCGCCCTGCCGCTGCCACACCGGATCGCGCGCAGTGAACAGGAGCCCGTCGATCCCGTCACGGCGCGCCGTCGCGGCGATCACCGAAGCATCGAGCGGTGCCTGGAAGATCGGCTGCAGCCGATCGATGCGGGCCAGCACCTCGGGCTGCGAAGCGCCGAACAGACGCGCCTGCCGATCCGCGACGCCGGTTCGGTTCCGGCCATAGAGACCGAAATCGAAGACCCGCCGGTCCGCGTTGGGATTAGATTGGAGAATGGCGTCGGCGCGCACATGCGCATTCGCCCAGCGATAGGCGCGGCGCTCGGCGAGGTCGATCTGCGGCGTCGCGTTGAGATAATCCCATCGTGTGTGAAAGGCGGGCGGGCGGACGAGGCGCGCGCCGAGCACGTCCCAGACATTCCCCAAGATTCCCATCCCGATGAGCAGGACCAGCATCACGGGAAGCGTCGCGAGGCTGTCTATCAAAGCCCACGTCCAGATCATCGCCGGCAGCTGCGCGAACCAGAGCGATCGCCAGCCGAAATCATTGTTGATCACCGTCGATCGCACGAACCCTGACTCGAGGAGCCCGATCACCGCGGCGACGAACAGCAGCAGCGCGATCGGCTCGAGCGGCGCCTCGCGCCATGGCCGCCTGGCGAGGTAGCGCAGCGCGCCATAAGCGAAAGCGCCGAAGCCGATCAGATAGGAGAGCGGCAACAGCGCCAGCAGCAGCAGCCAGGTCGAGGCATCGTGACCCGGCGTGATCGCGCGGAACGGGCGGATCGAGATCGCAAGCGGAAAGGCCTGACCCGCACGTCCGGCGGCGAGATCGTGGAACTGCGGCAACACCAGCACGAGCGCGATCGCGGCGGATATCAGCGCGAGAACCAGCGGCTTCACGCCGCAGCGGCGGACGAGCAGTAGCTGCCACAGCGCCAGCACCGGCGCCGCCGCCACTGCGATCCACACCGACATGCCGAACGCGCTCGCGAAGGCGAGGCCGCTCGCGGCGACGTGCATCGCGGTGGCGTCCGACGCGCGGCGGCCTCGTTCGACGAGCAGTGCTCCCACCCAGACGGCGATCAGCGCGGACATGTGGTGCGGCACCCAGAGCGCGGTACCGAGCGCGAAGCGGATCTCCTCGCTCCACCATTCGACCTGCGGCTCCCAGCGCCCGCTGAGCACGTCACCGAGCAGGGAGAGGGGCAGGTCGCAGCCCGCGAGGAAGCACAGGCCCGCGAGGATGACGAAGCTTCGCTGGGCGCGGGCAGGGGGCACGATGCCGCCGTCGACCGCGATGCGCCACAGCAGTGCCGGCACCGCGAGGCCGGTCCAGAACACGGAGCCGGCGAACGCCATGCGACTGTCGACGAGGCCGTGCCCCAGCCAGCGGACAAGCGCCGGCGCGAGATAGTAGAAGTAATAATAACCCGCTGCCTCGGCGCGCGCGAAGAAGGGATCGCGCAACGGCAAACCCACTTGCTGGATCGATTCGATGACCGCGGCATGCTTGACGAGGTCGATGATCAGCAGGCTTTGATGGAGGCCGCCGTTCCAGTCGACGTCGACATAATCGAGGGCGACCAGCAGCCACCACAGCGCCGCCATCGCCGTCACGGATCGCGACGGTGGGCGCAGGTCGCGCGCGACGCGCACTGCACCGGCCGCTCCGAAGGCCGCCATCACGAGGTGGGCGATCGCCGTCGATGCGACCCCGCAGAAGCGGATGCCGAGCGCGTCCAGGCACGGCAGCAGCGTGATCGCGAGCAGAAGGGCCCAACCGCATCGCGGCCAGCCCCCGCCGGCATCGAAGCCGCCGCGTTCGGCGAGACCGACGAGCGCGAAGCCGGGCAGCAGGCCGGCGAGCGCCATCAGCACCGTGGCGAGCGCCAAGCCGCTGATGTCGCCCAGCATGACCGTCATCCTGCCCCCTCCCCGTCATCGGCCGTGGTCTGCCCGGCCGTATCGGCCCGCGCGTTCTGCCGCGCGCCGCCTTGCGTTCGCTGCCGCGTGTGCGTCAGGAGGTCGGATGCTTGGCGCGCCAGCTGCGCACCGCATCCATCGTGCCGCTCACATGGCCGCTGGGATCGAGCGCCGAATAGACGAAGATGATCTTGCCATCGGGCGCGATCACGTAGGAAGTCCGGTTCGAGAGCTCCGGCTTCTGCGGCAGCACGACGTCATAGGCCTTGATCGTCGCCGCGGTCGCCGCGCCGACCGCGAACTTGTTGCGGCATTCCTGCACCGAGAATTTGTTGAGCTTGTCGATCGGATCGGCCGACATCCCGATCACGGTAGCGCCGAGCTTGTGGAAATCGTCGGTCGCTTCGGCGAAGTCGTGGGCCTCGATCGTGCAGCCGGTGGTGAAGGCGGCAGGGTAGAAATAGAGCACCACCGGCCCCGATTTCAGCGCCTCCTTCAGCGAAAAGGGCTTGGGCACGCCGGCGAGGCTCACCTGCGTCTGGATGTCGGGGGCCTTGGCACCGATCGGAAGTGTCGCCTGGCCGGCGGCGGACAGAGCGGCGAGCGTGACGGCGATCGCGGCGGCGGCGCTGCGGAACATGGACGATCTCCTGCGATGGCGATCGTAGCGCCCTAGCAGCTTGCGCGGCGCGGCTCGATAGCCGCGTCAGGCGGCGCGGGCGTGAACGAGCTCGAGCCGCGGCGCGCGCGCCGGTTGGCAGGCGCGCCGCTCGACGGTCTTCCACAACGCCTCGATCGCCGCCGCCGCGGGCGAGCGCGGGGCATAGGCGCCGATTGCGGCGTGGCGCTCGCCCATCGCTTCGACCGCGCTCGCCATCGGAATGGCCGGTGTCGAGGGATTGTCGGCGAGCGCGGCGCGATGCGAGGCGCGGCGCCGGTCGACCATGTTGAATACCGGCATCAGCGGCGGCGCGTGCTTGAAGTGGCGATCGAGATGCGTGCGCACCTCTTCGAACGCGCGCCAGGCGAGCGGCGAGGGGATGATCGGCACCACGATCAGCGAGGCGCCGCGGATCACCTGCTCGCTCGTGAGGCCGAGCCCAGGCGGGCAATCGAGCACGACGTGATCGTAGCGCTCGGCGGCGCTTTCGGCGAGCCGGCGGAGGCGCTTCTTCTTGTCGAGCTCGGCGAAGATCGTATCGAGCCCGTGCAGCGTGCGGTCGGCGGGCAGCAGGTCGAGTCTCGGCGTGGCGGTTCGCGCGATCGCGTCCTGCAGCGGCACCTCGCGCTCGATTACCTCGCGGGCGTGGCGCGGCCGCAGCGCCTCGCCGGCGAGGATGAAGGTCGCCGCCGCCTGACCGTCGAGATCCCAGAGCAAGGTCCGCCGGCTCGAGCGCGTCGCCGCAACCCAGGCGAGATTGACGCCGAGCGTCGTCTTACCGACGCCGCCCTTCATGCTATAGATCGCGATCGTCGCCATGCGGCCCCCTTCGGCCGCAGTACGACGCGGCGCTCGGAAGCAAGAGTATCAAAGCGCGAGTGTGACGCTACGGTTGCACTATTGCGACAGACTCGCTTCGCCGCTGCCCGTGCACGGGCTGACTCAAATCAGCGCGAGCGCCGCTGAAAGAGGAGCGCTTCAGGCGTTGCCGCGAAGGCCGCGCACGAGATCGGCATAGTCCTTCTGAAGCACCCGGGTGATCTCGCCGACCTCGAAGTTCCAGGGCCCCGCCTCGCGTACCGGGGTGACCTCGGCGGCGGAGCCGGTCAGAAACATCTGCTCGAAACCTTCGAGTTCCTCCGGCCAGATCGTGCGCTCGACGACCTCGATGCCGCGCTGGCGGGCGAGACCCATCACGGTCTGCCGCGTGATGCCGTTGAGGAAGCATTCCGGCGTCGGCGTGTGCAGCACGCCGTCCTTGACGAAGAAGGCGTTGGCGCCGGTCGCCTCGGCGACCTGACCGCGATAGTCGAACATCAGCGCGTCATTGTAGCCACGGCCCTCGGCGTGATGCTTGGACATCGTCGCGATCATGTAGAGCCCGGACGCCTTGGCCTGCACCGGCGCGGTGTACGGCGCGGGGCGTCGCCACGGCGCGATGTCGAGCCGCAGGCCGGCCTGGGCGTCGGCGCCGAAATAGGCACCCCAGTCCCACACTGCGACCGCCATGTGCGCCTTGGTCTTCTGCGCGGAAACGCCCATCTGCTCCGAACCGCGCCAGGCGACCGGCCGGACATAGGCGTCGACGAGGTCATTCGCCTTCAAGGTGTCGCGGCAGGCCTGGTCGATCTGGTCGCGGCTCCAGGGCAGTTCGAAGCCGAGGATCCTGGCGGAATCGATCAGCCGCTGGCTGTGCCGCGAAAGCTCGAAGATCTCGCCGCCATAGGCGCGCTGCCCCTCGAAGACGGACGAGGCATAATGGAGCGCGTGGGTGAGGATGTGGACGTTGGCATCGCGCCACGGCACGAGCTTGCCGTCCAGCCAGATCCACCCGTCGCGATCGTCGTAGGTGCGCTCGTCGAGACCCGCCACTTCACCCTCCGCCTTTGCCGCCGGTGCCGATCGGCGCAGCTGACAACAACAGTTGCGCCCGACTAGGCCGCGGGACTAAATGCGTCAACATGGCTGTCCAACTTTCCGAGGCACCGCGCCCGTCTCCGCTGTTCCTGCGCGAGCCCGAGATCCGGCGGGGCGTCGAGCTGCTCTATTTCGGCTACAGCCATCTCACCCGCTCGATCGACGAGAACCTCGCCGCGCAGGGCCTCGGCCGCGCGCACCATCGCGCGCTCTACTTCATCGCGCGCCAGCCCGATCTGCGCGTCAGCGACCTCCTCAAGCTGCTCGCGATCACCAAGCAATCGCTCGGGCGGGTGCTCAACGAGCTCGGCGAGCGCGGACTGGTGGAATCGCGGACCGGCAAGAGCGATCGCCGCCAGCGGCTGCTGCGGCTCACGCCCGCCGGCGCCAAGCTCGAGGCGGCGCTGTTCGATGCGCTGCGCGGCCGGCTCTCGGCGGCTTATGCTTCGGCCGGGCCGAGCGCGGTGGCGGGCTTCTGGCAGGTGCTCGAGGGGCTGATCCCCGACGACGAGCGCGAACGCGTGATCGGCCTGCAGAAGGAGCGCTGATTAGGACGCGGCGTTTCGCGCGCTCAGGGTCTTAGGCCACGGCGGCTTGAGGCGACACAAAAGCGCGAATCTTAACAGATCGCCGAGTTCCACAGACGCGGTGCCACCATGTCGGAGAACCATGGGATCGTGCGTCACCCATGTTGCTGCAGGAAAGTGGAAGGTCCGGACCGGTAGCAAGCGATCGCCCGCTGCCGCCGCTACCAAGGGATTTCCCCGAAGCGATCGACCAAAAGCGCATATTCCTGGCGACTCCGCTGCGCGGCCTCCTCTTCGGTGTTCGTCCGTGTCGTTCCGCCATTGGGATTGACGGTCCGGAAGACGAGGTGGGAGCAGCTCTCCGGCCCGAGCATGACGGCCGAGCGTTTCGCCACGTTTGCGACCGCCAAGGGATCGGACACGATCGCGCTGCGCGAGAGAAGATGGATACGGTGGAGGCCGACTGCATTGGCGCGGCCAAGCCACTCATTGTCGAGGCGATAGCGGAATGCGGGATCAAACGCGCCGACACGGTCGAAGATCGTGCGCCGCATCAGCCAGCCGCTCGGCGTGGCAAACACCCGTTCACCGACCTGCGTGCCTTCGGAGTCCAACTCCAGCTGGCCGGCGGTGACGATGTCGTAGCGCTCGAGGTGGCGCATCTGTTCGCGGAGCTTGCAAGGCGCCCAGCCGTCGTCATCCTCCAGGATCGCGAGGAACTCTCCTCGGGCGGCGGCGATCGCGGCGTTGAGCGCGCTCGCCTGACCGGGCGCAGCCGCGTGGCGGAACAGCGCGGGATCGAAACGCGGTGGCGGAACCGCGTTTGGATCGATGCCGACGATGACCTCACAGACGAGACCCGCCTCCTGACGCGCCACCTGCGCCAGGGCCTGGTCAAGCCAGAGCGTGCCGTCAGCGGCACCGATTCTTTGCTGGAGCCTGCTCGGAATGATCACGCTGATCACATGATGCTTCCCCGTCTCCTACATCAGCTACTAGCTGACAGCGGGCGTTCGGCGCGCTCGCTCGCTTCGCGATGCCGGCGTGCTTGGCCGCTGCGGAAAACGCTACTCGTCCATCTCGCGGTCGGCCATGTCCATGAAGTCGCGCGCGGCGTCGCGATCCTCTTCCTCCTTGAACGCGACGTCGAGATCGGGCGCGATGCCGAGCATGTACATCAGCGCCCAAAGCGCGAAGCGGCGTTCGCGATCCTGCTCGAGGCCGAACTGGAGGCGGAGCGCCTCGGTGCCGTCGGCGACGCGCTGCGGCTCGAGCGCCGAGAGATCGTCGGTGCCGAAGAAGCGGATCAGCAGTTGGTCGAAGTCCATCGTCTCGTTCCGATCAATCTCGCAAGTCCATGCCCGCTGCTCGCAGGCGACACCGGTCGCAATTCGCTATCCGCGCGCGGCGGCGGCCATCTCGGCGTTGCGCCTGGCGGCGGCATCGAGCGTGCGCGTGACGAGCGCGTCGAGCGCAGCGCCGTCATCGAGAATGTTCAGGCCGGCACGCGTCGTGCCGCCGGGGCTGGCGACACGATCGGCGAGCACGCCCGGCGGCTCGTCGGCCTGGGCAGCGAGCAGCGCCGCGCCTTCGACGGTGGCGAGCGCGAGCCGCGCCGCCTGGTCGGGGGGCAGCCCGAGCGTCGCACCCGCCTTGGCGAGCGCATCGATGTAGCGGAACAGGAAGGCTGGGCCGGACCCCGAAAGCGCGGTGACCACGTCGAACTGCCCCTCGTCGGCGAGCCACTCGACCAGCCCGAGCGCGGCCATCAGCCGGGCGGTCGCATCGCGTGCGGTGGCGTCCGCCTCGGCGGCGTAGAGCGCCAACACGCCCTTGCCGATCGCGGCCGGCGTGTTGGGCATGACCCGGACGATCGCGCGCGGCGCGGCGAAGCGCGATCGCAACGCGCTGGTCTCGACACCGGCGAGGATCGAGAGCAGCACCGTCTCCGTGCCGAGGATCGGCGCGATCGCGGGCGTGACCTGGTCGAGCAGCTGCGGCTTCACCGCGAGCATCAGCACGGCGGGAACCTCGCCGTCGATCGGCGGCGCCGGCAGCACGGTGACGCCGTCGGCGAGCGTCGGAATGCCGGGATCGATCACCGTCACCTGGCGTGGATCCAATCCGGCGGCAAGCCAGCCGCGCAGCATCGCACCACCCATGTTGCCGCAGCCGACGAGCCAAAGCGGACCTTCGATCGGCAGGGCGTCAAACGGCTGGCTCATGTTCGATTTCCTCAATCCGTGCGTGTCGAGCTAAGTCGAGACACGTCCGCGGCGCGCTTGCGACCGTCCCTCGACTTCGCTCGGGACGAACGGACGCGTTCTAGTGCGCGCCGTCCCGCTGGGCAGCCGTCTAAGCCTCGCCCTGCGTCTCGATCAGCGCCGCGGCGATCGCGTCGGACGGCGACTTGTCGGCCCACAGCACGAACTGGAAGACCGGGTAGAAGCGCTCGCACTCGTCGATCGCCGCCTCCACCAGTGCCTCGGCATGATCGAGCGTCAGGCTGCCGTCACCGCCGGCGTCGATCAGCGAGGCATAGCGGAACAGGAGCAGCCCGGAGCTTGCCCACATCTCGAAATGGCCGATCCAGAGCTGCTCGTTGATGAGGCCGAGCGTCTCGTAGATCGCGCTGCGCTTGTCGGCCGGCACGCGGATGTCGGGAAGCGCGAGGAACTGGAGGACGCGATCTTCCTCGCGCCACACCGCGCGCAACTCATATTGCGTCCAGCTGCCCTGGACCTGCGCGACGATCTCCTCGTCGCCGACGCGATCGCAGTTCCAGCTATGCGCCAGGAAGTAATGTTCGAGCATCTCGATCGGAGCGCTCGCCTCGCGCGCTTCCTCGCCGTCATCGACCGTCAAGCGCGCCCTCCAACGCATTACACTGCGCGCACAGGTGAACAAAGCGCGGCCATGGAGCAAGGGCGGCGCGAAGTCTGGGTTAACAAAGCTGTTAACAAGCTGTGGATTTGGCGGCGATTCCCGACGAGGGGTGTCACCGCGACGGTGAGTCGTAGGAGGTCGGCGCGTGCTCGCCGGAACCTTCGAGCTTGGCGAGCCGCGCCTTCAGCGTCTCGACCTCCTCGCGGGCGGCGGTCGCCAGCGCCTTCACTGCGTCGAACTCTTCGCGGCTGACGAAATCGAGCCCGCCGACCCATTCCTTTGCGCGCTCGCGCATCGAGGCCTCGGCCTCGCGGCCGACGCCGGCGAGCGTGCCGGCCGCACCGTTCAGCATCTTCACGATATCGTCGAAGAAGCGGTTCTCGGACTGCATGGGTGTAAGCTCCTGGCTGCGCGCTGCGCTCAGAGCATGATTTGGGTGCCGCTGCCGCCCGGCGCAAGCGTCTCGGCATGCGGGTTGAGCCGCCAGACGGCGTGGAACAGCAGCGCGGCGAAGCAGAGCCAGGCGAGATAGGGCAGCATCAACCAGAGCGCGCCCTGGCGCACGCGCCCCATCGCCCAAGCCGCAGCGATCGCAAGCAGCAGCAGGAGCAGCATGACGCCGAAGGCGGCACCCACCCTGTGCGCGCCGAAGAACAGCGGCGACCAGGCGAGGTTGACGACGAGCTGCACCGCGAAGAGCGCGATCGCCGCGATCCGCCCCGGCGCGCCGCGCGCGGTGACGATCAGCGTGATGGCGAAGCCCATCAGCACGTAGAGGATCGTCCAGACGAGCGCGAACACCCAACCCGGCGGGGTGAAGCCGGGCTTGATGAGGTGCGCGTACCAGGCGTTATCGTCGCCGGAGCCCGACAGCACCGCCGACGCCAGCCCCAGGAACAGCACGAGCGGAACCGCGATTAGCGCGACACGCACGAACGCCATTCGTAACTGGCCGCGCGATGCGATCTCGCTCATGCCCTCCCGCTCCGCCGCATGGCCGGCTCCTTCAGGGCGGCACGCAAATCCAAGCGCCCGCCGCTAGCGGCGGCGTCGCGCGAACACAAGCGGCAGCGGCCGCGACGCCGCTCAGCCGCGCTGTGCCGCAATGAGAAACTCGATATTGCCCTCCGGCCCGGTGATCGGGCTCGGCACGATTCCGGCGACTTGCCAGCCGATCCCGCCAACCCACTCCGCGACGTGATCGCAGACGCGGGCGTGCACGGCGGCATCGCGGACCACGCCGCCCTTGCCGACTTCGCCGCGGCCCGCCTCGAACTGCGGTTTGATCAATGCGACCAGCCAACCCGCAGGCTTTGCGAAGGCGAGTGCCGCGGGCAGCACCTTCTCCAATGCGATGAAGCTCGCATCGCAGACGACGAGGTCGATCGGCTCGGGGACCTCGGCCGCGGTGAGGTGGCGGGCATTGGTCTTCTCGAGCACTACCACGCGATCGTCCTGCCGCAGCTTCCAGGCGAGCTGATTGGTCCCTGAGTCGACCGCGTAGACGCGCGCCGCGCCGCGGCTCAGCAGCACGTCGGTGAAGCCGCCGGTCGAGGCGCCGACGTCGACCGCCGCCCAGCCGGCGGGGTCGATCGCGAAGTGGTCGAGAGCGTGCGCAAGCTTGACGCCGCCGCGCGACACCCAGGGGTGATCGCGACCCCGCACCTGCAGCGCGGTATCGAGCGCGAGCGGCTGGCCCGCCTTCTCGACGCGGCGATCACCGGCGAAGACGAGCCCGGCGAGGATCAGCGCCTGCGCGCGCGCCCGGCTTTCGGCGAGACCGCGTTCCACGAGGAGCTGATCGGCACGCTGGCGGGTCGGCATCCTGATCTTCTATCGGCCCGGATCGGCGATGTCGCGCGCCGCTGCGACGCAGCATGAGAGGCGTAGCTGAGATCAGCTCGCGGTGGCAATCTGGCGTCTAATCACGGATCGTCGACGTATCTGACCCGTTTAACGCGAAACAACCAAGTAAGCTCGGATTGCTGCAACAGCGAAGTAAGTGCTTGCGTTGTGTGCAAGCGAGGCATAAGGCGATGTCATAGTCGCTACGCAAGCTCATGATGAGCGCGCTGACGAGATGCAGAAGGAAACGGAAATGCGGATCATCGAAAATGTCGCGATGGCGGCGGTGGCGTTCACGGCCAATGCGCTGATCATCGGATCGATGCTGCTCAGCTAACGCTGACGCATTCTTTCAGACACACGAACGCGGCGCAGAGCGATCCCGCCCGGCCGTTCGTGTCTGTGGAAGTTATAGATCATCGGTTCGGGCCGAGCCCGTCGAAGCCCTGCCCTTGTTCTCACTCAAGAAAAGGACGGCCCTCCTCGACTGCCGGCCAGGGCAGGCGCTCAGGACAGGCTTCGACAAGCTCAGGCGAACGGCATTTCCTCGCTCAGGCGCGCGCACCCTCGACGAGGCCGACCGAATTGCGCCGCAGCGCCGCGAGCACGGTCGCCACGATCGCCTCCGCGTCGAGCCCGGCATCGCGATACTGCTTCTCGGGCTTGTCCTGATCCTGGAACAGGTCGGGGAGGCGCAGCGTGCGGATACGCAGGCCGCCGTCGAGCAGGCCCTGATCGCTCGCCAGCGTCAGCACATGGGCACCGAAGCCGCCTACCGCGCCCTCCTCGATCGTGATCACCACCTCGTGCTCGGCGCACATGCGGCGGACCAGCTCCTCGTCGAGCGGCTTGGCGAAGCGCATGTCGGCGACGCTCGTCGAGAGCCCCTGCGCATCGAGCTTGTCGGCGGCCTTGAGCGCCTCGGCCAGGCGCGTGCCGAGCGACAGGATCGCGACCTTCTTGCCTTCGCGAACGACGCGGCCTTTGCCGATCTCGAGCCGCTCGGGGGTTTCGGGCATGGCGACGCCGATGCCGTTGCCGCGCGGGTAGCGTACTGCGCTCGGGCTGCTGTCGTGCAGCGCCATGGTGTGGACCATGTGAACCAGCTCGGCTTCGTCCGCCGCCGCCATCACGACGAAATTAGGCAGCGTCGCGAGATAGGCGATGTCGAACGCGCCGGCATGCGTCGCGCCGTCCGCGCCGACCAGACCCGCGCGGTCCATCGCAAAGCGTACCGGTAGATTCTGGATCGCGACGTCGTGGACGACCTGGTCATAGGCGCGCTGCAGGAAGGTCGAATAGATCGCGCAGAACGGCCGCATGCCCTGCGCGGCGAGGCCGGCCGCGAAGGTGACGGCATGCTGCTCGGCGATGCCGACGTCGAAGCTGCGCTCCGGGAATGCCTTGCCGAATTTGTCGAGCCCGGTGCCCGAGGGCATCGCGGCGGTGATCGCGCAGACCGTCGTGTCGCGCTTCGCCTCGCCGATCAGCGCCTCGGCGAAGACGTTGGTGTAGCTCGGCGGGCCGGGTTCGGCCTTGGCCTGGACCCCGGTCACCACATCGAACTTCTGGACGCCGTGATATTTGTCCGCCGCCGCCTCGGCGGGACCATAGCCCTTTCCCTTCTGCGTCACGACGTGGACGAGGATCGGGCCCGGAGCGGCGTCGCGGACATTCTCGAGCACCGGCAGCAGATGCTCGAGATTATGCCCGTCCACCGGGCCCACATAATAGAAGCCGAGCTCCTCGAAGAGCGTGCCGCCCATCGCCATTCCGCGCGCGAACTCGTCGGTCTTGCGCGCGACGTCGTGGAGCGGCTTCGGCAGCATCTGCGCGAAGCGCTTGGCGATCTCGCGCAAGCTCAGGAACGGCCGGCTTGAGACGATCTGGGCGAGATAGGCGGAGAGCCCACCCACCGGAGGAGCGATCGACATGTCGTTGTCGTTGAGGATCACGACCAGGCGGTTGCCCGCCTCGCGCGCGTTATTCATCGCCTCGTAGGCCATGCCCGCCGACATCGCGCCGTCGCCGATGACGGCGATCGCCTTGCCCGGCTTGTCGGCAAGCTTGTTGGCGACCGCGAAGCCGATCGCCGCCGAGATCGAGGTCGACGAGTGCGCCGCGCCGAACGGATCATATTCGCTCTCGGCGCGCTTGGTGAAGCCCGAAAGGCCGCCGCCCTGGCGCAGCGTACGGATGCGATCGCGCCGGCCGGTGATGATCTTGTGGGGATAGGCCTGGTGGCCGACGTCCCAGATCAGCCGGTCGCGCGGCGTATCGAAGATATAATGGAGCGCGACGGTGAGCTCAACGACGCCGAGGCCGGCGCCGAGATGGCCGCCCGTTACCGACACCGCCGAGACCATCTCGGCGCGCAGTTCGTCGGCGAGCTGGCGCAGCTCCTCCGGCGCCAGCTTCCGCAGCTGCTCGGGCGTGTCGACGCGGTCAAGCAAGGGTGTCGAAGGACGATCGGTCACACGTACTCTCCCCAAGCCGCGCTGCTTACGCGGGCCGGTCAGATTAGGCAAACTTACAAGCTTTTTAGCGGTTCACTGTGTGCAATTTGCACAGGTGCCGTGAACCTCGATTACGGGTCTCGCGGCGGTGAATCCGGAGTGCCGCGCGACGCTGCGGACGTTCTTGGCGATGCTGTCGTCGTCGACATGCGCGATCCGCCCGCAGGCATCGCAAACGAGGAAGATGCAGTCGTGGACGCAGCCCGGGTGGGCATTGGGAACATAGGCGTTGGCGCTCTCGATGCGTTGCGCGACGTTGGTCGCGACGAACAGATCGAGAATGCGGTAGACGCTGTTGGCGGCGACGCGCCGACCCTCGCGCTTCGAAACGTCCTCGGCGATGTCGTAAGCGGAAACCGGCCGACCATGGCCGGCGAGCGCATCGAACACCGCGGCGCGCATCGCCGTCCACTGCTCGCCCGCCGCCTCGACCGCGGCGCGCGCCGCCTCGATCAGCTCGGGTCCGGTGGGCAGCCGGTGATCATGCGCATGCGTCGCGGCCATGCCCATTATCTATGCCGCGGATTACAGGGCGGCAAGGTGAGGCTACCTCCGGGTCGTTCGCTGAAACGGAGGGCGAGGCGAGCTCAATGCCGGTGGGCGCGGCGATTGCGCAGGTGGGCATAAGCGAGCAGCGTGACGCCGCAGATCGTGATCGCGCTCTCGAAGAGTCCGTCGCGCACGATCAGGCCGATCCCCATCAACATCAGCCCGCACGCGCCGATCATGAGCGGCGTACGCTTGCCATGCGCACGCAGGCCGGCGCCGAGCGCGACGCTGCCGAGCAGCATCGCCAGCATCAGCCCGGTCTCGTGAATACGCGGATCGAGCAGCGCACCGCCGACGGAGGCGAGCAGCAGCACCGCGACGCTGGTCGCGACGCAGTGCACCGCGCAAAGCCCGGAAAGCGCGATCGCCGTACGATCGAGCCAGCCTGCGCGCATTGCAAGACGGGGAGCAGCGCAAGCTTCGGCCGAATCCATGACGCCCCTATGGGGCTTTCGGCGAGAGGATACAATATATCATCGTGCACGCGCCGGCGGCTGCAAGGCGTCCGACGAGGCTAGGCCCCAACCGGTCGGCGACACATCCGCCGCCGACCGGAGGGCGCCGTGGTGCCTACTTCAGGCGAATGCCGATGCCGCCCATCGCATGCTGATCGGTGGTGCGGTTGTCGAACCGGTCGTAGACATATTGCGCGGAGACATAGACGCCGCTGGGTGCGAACGAGAAGCGGTCGTGCAGCGTGTATTCGATGCCGCCGCCGGCCTGATAGCCGTCGACATGGTAACGGCTGACCGTCGAGATGCCGCCCGGCGGTGCGAGGAAGTAGGCGCGCTGCGCCTCGTTCACATAGCCGCCCTTGCCGTAGATGAGCAGATCGGGGTTCGCGAGATAGCCGATGCGCAGGGCCGCACCGACCTGGTCGCGGGCCTGCAGATAGCTCGCGGCGCCCGCCGGCGCGGCCAGCGCGATCGTGTTGCGGCGGCGGTTGGGCTGCCAGTAATCGAACTCGGGGCCGATCACGATGTGGTCGCCGATCTGGCCGTCGAAGCCTGCCTCGCCGCCGAACCCGAATTTGTCGTTGCCGCCGTTATGGCGAACGTGGGACCAATCCCAGCCGGCATTGCCTTCGAGCCGGAAGCCACGGAAGCTGGTATCCTGGGCCCACGCGCCGCTGGCCGTACCGAGCGCCAGGGCAACGAAAAGAAGCTTACGCATGCACACCACCTCTTGTTGGGAGGCTGGCAGAACCGGCCGCGCGGCGCGCCGTTCCTTCGTAGCGGAATGAAACCAATATGCGTGGCTTTCGTGCCACAGCATAGATCAGGCAACCGGTGGGGCGGCGCTCGCGCGATCCGCCGCGGTGATGGTGGAAGGGGCTGGATTCGAACCAGCGTACGCTCGCGCGGGCAGATTTACAGTCCTGCCGATCAGCGTTCCGGGGAGTTCCAAGCCGTGCCTAGAGAGTTGAAAAGTCGAGTGGTTCTTGGCGCGTTCCTAGCCCGGAACGTGCCGGGAACTTCCGTGTAATTCCGAGCGCGATTACACAGGAATTTGCATCGCTCTGGGAATGCCGCTGCGCCTCAGGCCAGCGGAAAGCTCCTGGTCTCGCCTGCCAGGCGAGCGTATGTTTCCGCCGCCTCGTTGTGCACCCTGAGGTAAAGCCCGCGCTCGCCGCCGTTCACAAGCTCAGCTTGCGGATCAGTGCCCCGGACCGAAGATAGGAGTGTCTGCGCGGCCTCGGCTGTCCCTATGATCGGCACCAGCTTCGGATACTCGGGTCGCTCTGCCTTGGGTCGTTTGTTCCACGCCATATAGGCTCACGCTCCATAATCAGCGGTCTGCCGGCCGCCGCCGAGGCCTTAGCGCGACCCGTGCCGCTCTTTCGCCGATAAAGAAACCCCGGCCGGCGAGACGCGCGACCGGGGTTAGGAGCCAATGCGCTTGAGCCTGCCCATTGTGCATGGAGGACCGTTGCAGGCTCGCGTAGCTAACGGCGGAGGATCATTGCCGTTCCCGTGGGCGTGAGTACGCGCTGCGGGACTCGGGGTGGCAGATGAAGCCGAGCATGGCGCCTCGGGTTATCGGCGCGCGCGGCTCAGGTCTGCGATGGCCGATGATGATGGCGACGTTCACGCCAGGACGTGTGGCGCATGGGGACATAGCGCGGCGGGGGAGCTGGGCTCGCCTCGATGCAGCGATCCGTGATTGACGCTGAACAGGCCGGCAGGTCCTGCGCAAATGCTGGGCCGCCGATCACCAGCGCCGCGGCGAAGATGATGGCTCGCATTGATGCTCTCCACGAAGTCAGGCGGCGCTTTGCCGCCGATCAATCGAACGCCGGCGGGCGCGACCCGTTTCGATGCGATCGCCTCATGAAAGCATTGTCATTCCGCAGTAGGCCGCCGGCCCTGGGTCTGGCTTGCGGGGGCGCCGTTGACGCTGCCAGACAGAGGAACGGGTCACCCGGCCCCTCGTTAGCTGTGCCATTCCAGCCCTTTGGCCTTTCGCATCGCGCGAAACGTCTCTTCTGGCGGACACAGCGCGCTATGCAGGATCGTCTCGTTCAGCTTCTGAGGGCTCACATCGAGCTGGCGGAGCGGCAACTGGAGTGGATCGAGCAAGGAGCTAAGTTTCGCCTGCCACCCGACGACAGTGATCTCCTCCCGCTCACCGAGGACGACGTTCGTGAGCATCTCCATCGGCTTCGGGCGGCATTGGAGCGCCACGAGGCGTCTTGGTCCTGATTTTGCCGACCAGATTCCGTGGACCGGCGCGGAACTTCCCACCCGCCGATCCCTTGGCCGACTCGAAGGTCCATGGCAGGTTTGCCGCGTGCCCTCCCGTGCTCGTCAAACATGGAACGATGAAGATGTCGCCACACTGCGGCGGATGGCCGGGCAGGGGCAGCCGCTGGCGGAGATCGCCCGAGTGCTTGGGCGCAGCCGCATGGCCGTGCAGGGGCGGGCAGCGCAGCTCAAGATAAGGGTGCGCGATCGGCGGGAGGCGTGATGTGCAGCGGAAGGCGGCGGTGAAGATTGGGCGCGCCAAATGAAGCGCGTTGCGGCACCCGCCGGCAAGCCATGGCCTGCAGAAGACCTTGCCAAGCTTCAGAGCATGGCGAGAGAAGGCGCGTCTATGCTCGACATCGCCCGCGCTCTCGGGCGCACACTGCAGGACGTGCTCGCGAAAGCAACGAAGCTGAAGATCAAGGTGACGAGGTGAGGGTGAGTCCGGTCGACGGCGGCCGACGCTGGAGCGAGGTGGATATTGAGCAGCTCCGCCGCATGGCGGCCGATGGAGCCATGGTGGCCGAGATTGCGCGCGCACAGGAGCGCACCGAGGCGGCGATTGAGCGGAAAGCGTCGAAGCTTGGATTGAGGCTGTCACGGTGACAATTTGGGACCGGCGCTGCTCGGGAGGTGCAGCGGAGGCGGCAGCGTTGAAGTCGCGATTTTGGGACGGGGCGTTGATCAACGTTTCTTGCCGACTCACCGCGATGGGCGCAGCCTCTTCAGGCCGCTCCCCGCCGCCACCGCTCCCCTGCGCATGCGGCGATATTGAGGTTCGAGAATTGCCTTCCCCGCGACCTCGGGAGCGGTACCGGGGCCTTAATAGAGGCGTCGTAGCAGTCTTGCGGCGCTGGCGCGCTGGCAGAAAAGCGTCAGTTCCCTCGCGACGCTTTGCCCAAGGCTGGTCCGTGCGCCGCATCTCGATTAGCTCGTCCGCGACGTATCGCTCCGGGAAGCTGCCGCCCTCGATGACGTCGTAAACGCTGTTTGTTGACCGCCGCTTTAGCACGCCCGGCCTATCGTAGAAGCATGACCGAGATCGCCCTGCCACCGCGCGAACCGCGCAGCAGCGTCATCATCCGAGCCGTCGTCCAGGCGGACGGCGTCGCCGCGACCGAGCGAAGGGTGCGAAACCTCTCCGCCCACGGCGCCTGCATCGATCACGCTGGCGACTTGAGGAGCGGGCAGTCCATCTTGCTTGGAATCGGCGCCTATGAAGCCGTTCCGGCCCAGGTAATTTGGGCGCGCGACAAAGTGGCCGGAGTGCGGTTCCGAGAAAGCATCGACTTGGATCACGCTCGGCAACCCCGAAGGAACGAAGCGCCGGAGATCATCAAGACTGGCTGGCTCGCCAATATGCCAGACCCGTACAAGCGGACAGCCTGACGGCCGGCGGTTAAGCTTACGCCGCGTCGAGCAGCGTCGGCGCGGTCGGAACGAAGATCACCATAACACGCTCGCCCAAGTTGCTGCGGCCGTAGGCGTCCAGTGCAGCGTCGCGGCCGTTGACGCCTGCCGTTCAGCACGACCCTCAATCGGGTCACCGCATCGGTTGCGTATCGATTGGAGCCGCAGCTTGCGTGCGAGGTTTTTCCGCTGCGCGAGATGCTCCCCCCCGCAGTCCGCGCCACGCCCCGGCTGCCTTGCCCCCTTCGGCAGCCGGGGCTTTTCGCATTATGGGAACCGACCGTGGAATTGGCCGTTTCGCAGCCGGTTCGAAGGGAGGCATCGCCCCGGTCAGCAATGGCCGGGGTTCTTCTATTTTCGGCCTGCCCTCTCGCCGCCACCATCATCGCATCCACAATCGCACACATGAGCACCTGCCGGAACACGGCGCACCCAGCAACCTGTGCGGAACACCGATCGGAACGGAGGTGGCCAGCGTCGGCGCTACAGCCCTACCCACGCTAGCAGTCCCGCAATGATCGTGATCATCAGCGCGAACGCCATCACCGCGACGCGCATTTCCGCAGCATCAAGCTTCTCACGAACGACCATCTCAGCCTCCATTTCGGAGACGCATCGTCGCACCCAGGATGTTCGGCGACGCTGAACGGCCTAGAAAGCCTTCATTCATGGGCAGCGGGGCGCCGGCAACGAGCCGGCTGCAGGTTACGCATCTCGCATTAGCGAGGTCATTGAGGCGTGAAGCACCAATTACGATCAGCGTTGGAAGATATTAATTGAAATCACTTTATTGGACTGCCGTTCTTAGGAGCGGCCATGCTTTTCACGAAGCCCGAATGTCACCGCCGGCTGTGGACGCCGGAAGAGGATAACGAAATTCGACGACGTTGCGCGGCGGGCGACACGCTTAGGGACGTGGCACGTGCACTCGGACGTACGCAGGAAGGATGCAGGAGCCGCGCCAACAAGCTCGGCATTCCGTGCCGATAAAGTTAGCGTGTGCGGCGCATGTTAGGCTTCCAGCGGCACAACGGCCTTCTTGAGGAGACTGGCAGGAAGCTCTCTCACTCTGCCGCTGAGCGCACCGCGGCGGCCGATAAACTGAGGTCTCGCAGAGCGAACAATCGCGCTTCTCGCGGCGACGCGAAAGTTTGGTCGAGCGTCTCCAGCACGTGTGTGCCTCGACGTGTCCGGATGTTAAGGACCAGCCTGTAGCCGGGACCCGATCTGCGACTAACGATTGTCACCCGATCGACGTCACCACCGCACGGTGTTGCCGCAGTCAGCATCTTCTCTCTCGCTCTCTCTCTCGTTTCGGCGAATCTACGCCGCCTATGAAGCCGCTGTACGACGGCGTGATGACCGACTTCGACCACCTGAATTAGGTAAATTCGGAACCGAATTGCTCGGTTTGAGGCATGATGGCGCGCGGCGAGAGAGCGTCACTGCCCTGGCGGTAGCGAGGTGTTCGCTCATCGTCCGCTGGGATTATCTCGCGACGCCGATGCATTTCGAGCGGAGCGGACGGGCGGCGCGCTGGCACTACAGGTCCCGGTCGCATTTAACGCAACGGGCCCAGTTGCGCCTGAGGGGGATGCGAGTAAGCTCCGATTCGCAAACGACTGCCCTGGAGCACTGGCTAGGGAGCTGTTCGATGGCAGGAAAGCGATCTTTACCCGCGCCGACAGTCGAGCCTCGGCGCTGCCGTAAGGTTGGTGTCTTTACGGAGAAGAGCGGGTCCTTTGCTCTCCGAGACGCGATGGGCAAAAGCGTTTGGCTTGAGATTGAACCCGTGCCACTTCATCTTCTCGACCACCAGGTGGAGATAACAGGACAGCAGTTCGGTCCCGATCTGATCTGGGTGCAAGGCATCGGCCCGGTTGGTCGCTGAGCACATCATCAGGGTGCCGTGATCATCATCGCGTCGATCAGGGCGGCCATGAGCGTCGCGCGTGGCACCGGTACGCTGACGCTCACATAGCCGATGTTTTGGGCGCGCACCTGCCCATAGCGCTTGATCCACTCGCGACCGTGCTGCCGCCAAGCGCGCTGCAGCGGCACGACGGGAAGTAGGTAGCAGACGCGGGACGGCGCGTAGGCGTAGGCGATGAAGTCGGCGGCAAGCGGTTTCTGGACCCAACCAGGCGAGCGACGCGCTTCGTCAGACCATTGTTCGAGCAGCACGTCCGGCCAATCCTCGGTGCGCACCTTTTCGTCGACGGTATATACCCGGCCGCACGCCAGCGTCAGGACGCGGTCGACGCCGCCGCGCTGGGCCCAACCGTCCTCCCGAACCGACACCGCCGACGCCAGCCGCGGGAATGCGCGCCGATAGGTCTTGAGCCACCATTCGCTGCCGGCGTGCTGCTCCGACATGGCGAGGCTGTCGCGGAAGCGGTGGATGCGGCGGCGCGGAACGCGAACAGCGCCCCGGCCGCCGGACCGAGGCGCTGTGTTGCTTGGCTGGTTCGGACCGGGCATAGACGTCGTTCACCTGCTCGGCGTCGTGGCCGTCTTCGAGATCGGGATCGCCGTCGATGTCGTCCATGCGGTTGATGATCGCGGCCGTCAGCCGCACAAGCACCGGGCGAGGCAGCCCCGGTATCGCCGCGAGCATGTCGCGGGCTGCCGACGGCCGCACTCGCCGGTCCCGACGCATCCAGCGTACGCGGCGGTGACGCCGATATGGGCGCGCAGGGTGCAGGCGCGTCATGCCGCGATGCCGGAGCGATCGCGGATGATGGACCGAACCGCGGCTCGACGTTCCTCATCATCCGCGATCTCCCGCCATATATCTCGGCAGGCGATCGCGAGCGCGATCCGGCCGTCGATAGTCCAGCCCGTGCAGATTCGCCCGTCCGGTGCGGCGACGAACCAGCCTCCAGCGGCCGTGAAGCGATCCAGCCACTCACTGGCGTCGAACACGGCGCTCATGGCTTGGCCACCGATTCTGTTGCGGTCGTCGATCATGGCCGCCTCCATCCGCGACCGTTCGGCACGAGGCTCAGCACAGCCGCCTGATGCGCAGTCCCGGCCTCGCGCTGGTTGATCGGGCCGGCCGTCTGATCAATCCCATAGATCGGTGCTGCGGCCCCGAGATCATCCTCCGACGAGCCCCAGGCGATGACGCCGTGGCTGACGATCGGCCCGCAACCATCGTCTCCCGCGAGACAGCGGTCTTCAAGATCGTCCTCGGGTGCGTCGTCCTCCTCAAGGTCCTCGACGCTGCCGATCGCCTGGGAGCTGCCGTCGTCGTGCTTCTGCGCAGCGCGCATCCTGGGCAGACCAGCCGTGGCTTGGTCGACACGCTCGCGCCACGCGGCGTCGTGCGGGCTGTCCTCGTCTTCGGGCGGATCGTCTTCCTCTGTGTCTTCGCAGCGGGGGCCGCCTTCGGGATCGAGTGTCGCGGGCCGGCCGTAGCGGTCGACCTCCGGCCATGAGGGGTCGCCGGGCGCCTCGTCATCGCTGCCGCCCGCATCGCTGAGCGGGCAGCCCGGGCCGTTGGCCGGATGATCGAGGAAGCCGTCTTCGGTTCCGGTCTCCTCAAGGTCGGTATCGGGATCGAGCGCGTCCATCAGGTCGACCGCGATCTCGACGAAGGCGTCGAGCTGCTCGCGCTCGAAACGCGCGAAGATGCCGGCGACGATCACCGCCGCAGCTTCGGGGCTGTAAGGCTGCGTCGCCATGTCAGCAGCCCTCCAGCGCGGCGAGGTGGGCTGCGACGCGCGAACGCGTCTCGGGCCGCAGGCGCCGGCCGTTGCGCATGTCGGCGATCAGGGCGGGATCATTCACAGCGTCGCGGCCGAAGCGGCTGTGCGCGATCCCGTGGCGCTCGCAGATGCGATAGATGCGCGCCAGTGAGAAGTAAGTGACGGTCTGCGTGCTTGGAAAAGCGCGCGGGTCAGGCTTGGCCGGGCGCACGCCGGTCGGTAGGGTATACATAGCCAATCACCTCATCATCAGGTGTTGCGGTCAGAGCCGGCGCGAGGATTAGGCCCCTCGCTCCGGCTCGTCTTTTGTGGTAGCGCTAAATGATGAGCGCGTCAATTTGTGCTGGCACGAAAAAGCGTGGCCGCCCCGCTACCACGGGGAAGGGTGTCCAAATTGGAGTCCGCCTGCAGCCCAACCAACTGGCGGCAATCGACAGATGGATACTCGCGACGGGAGAGTCTATCTCCCGCCCCGAAGCCATCCGCCTCATGGTTGAGATCGCGCTTCAGGATCGCCGCAAGGGGCCACGGGCAGAAACGCGCGAGGGATGACGCGCTGATGGGCCGCTACCCTATTAAGCCATGGGGCGAAGAGGATTGCGCGCTTCTTCGCGAGTTCTCCGAAATGGGCCAGCCTGTCCATGCGATCGCTCAGGCCATGGGACGCAGCGAGGCGGCAATCGAAACCCAATCGCGCAAGCTCAAGCTGAGGGTAACGAAGTGAGTGGGATACAGCCGGTCGTGTCGCTGATCCCGTCCCCATGAAGAGCGAACTTGCGCTGAGGCGCCACCTGATCAAACTCGGGATCGACCCTGATGGACCGGCAGACGTCATCAATGATCGGATGAAAGCAGAGCGGGCGAAACTCATCTCGCGCTTCGAGCGCGAGCTGGCGAGAGCGAGGGGAGCTTAGGCACATGCCCGGGCCCATTGATCTGCCGGCGTGAAGAACTGGCAGATCCTTTTCCTTCTGGCGACAATCTACGGTTTGATTGCGACGCGAAGGATGCGGCTGGTTGCGTTAGCGAGCCTGATTTTTGCGCTTATGATCGTCGGCGGCGGCTGCTCTAGGCAGTAGCGATGTCCCAAGCGAATTATCATTCATCACCGCCATCAGCTTATTGCCGACGATCGACGCCGCCTGCCGCTGCGCATAGCGCGTAAGCGGCACAGCCGGGCCAGCGCTCGCGGGCGCTGCGGTAATCCGCTGCAGCGCATTGGCGGCCGGCGTGCCCGGGTTCGCACCCTGCACGAGCAGATTGGCCACCGCCGCATTCGTCGCAGGCGAGCGCCGGTCCGCCATCGCCTGGAGGAAATTCGTGCCGTGAGCGATGATTCCCGGGGCATGGCCAGCCATCGCGGATCGCGCCATGCCAATCCCGCTCAACGCCATCTGCTGATCGGGCGAACTGTCCTCGGCGACGCGCGCGCCGGTCTGTGACCCGCCAAGAATCGCCTGGCGTGTGTTGAACATTTGCGCTTCGGTCTGGATGCGCCCCATGAACCGGTTGAAGTCGGTATCGTTGGCGAACAGCGGCCGGAGCTGTTGCTGCGTGTAGCTGTTACCGATGATGCGCTTGCTCTCGTCGCCTTCAGCGCTGGTACGCGCGATCTTCTCGAGGAGCGCGTCGGCCGCACCCTGCTTGAAGAACTCCTTGTCGCCGTCGCTGAGGTTGGCGATGAAGTCGCGGTTCGCTTCAGGGCGCTGATTGAGGATCTGGCGACCGCGGTTCATCGCATCGAGGCTAGTCGACGGTCCCGAGTACGCCGCCCGCGCGGCCTTATAGGCCGGGTTGGTCGCGTCCATCTCGGCGAGCAGCTGGTTCTTGACCGTCTGCACGGAGCTGGTGAGCGGCGTCGGGTGCAGGATGCCCGTCACCTTGTCGCGGTCGGCCTCGATGATATCGTCCATGCCGCGCTTCACGTAATCAAGCGTCTCCGTCGAATAGCCCGGCCGCTTCAGGGGCGAGACGCTCTGGCTGCCGTCGTCATTCAGCGTAACCGTCGGATCGAGCGCGACGCTGCCATCCTTGTCGAGCACGAAACCCATGGCGCGCGGATCGCGGCCCTCGTTGGCGGCGATCGTCGCGGCCTTCGTAAGCGCCTGCCGGCCGGCCGGCGTGGCCAGGATCGCGTCGAGCTTGGGGCTGCTCACGGGCGGCTGGGCATAGGCCTGATCATAGAGGGGCTTAGCTGCGGCCGATCGTGCCTGCATCAGCGACTGCGCGGTGTCGTAGCTCGATCCGCCGCCGCTCACCGCGCTCTGAATGTCGGTTGCGATGCGCTGCCCGGCTCCCTGATCGCGGCCGTTGAGCGCATTGCCGATGATCGCGCGGCTCTCGCCCGGCGCGCGGGCCATGCGTCCGGCATAGCCCGCCAGATTGTCGCCGCCCAAATCCATGAGCGTCAGCGGCTTGTCGGGCTGCCCCGCGCGAGCTGCCTGCATCTGCGCAAGCGTCGGGCCGCCAGCGTTCGCGTCCTGCTGGATGCGTGCCGCGACGCGCTGCGCTGCAGCTTCTTCCGGGCTGATGCGCCCGGTCACCTGCGCGAGGTTCTCCGTGACCGGCCTCGCCAGCCCCAAGAGCTTGTTAGCTGCGGTTCCGGCAGCGCCAGCGACGGGCCCGAGCGCAGCGCCGCCCACCGCGCCCGCGAACGGGCTATTGCCGGTCAGCGCCGCCGCCGCCGAACCTTGGAGCGCGCCGTTGGCCGCGAGCGACGCGCCACGGGTCATCAGGTTTCCTGGGCCGCCCGCACCCGCGAGAAAGTCGGTGGTGCCGGCGAGAGACGGCGCGGCAATTTCCGCCAGCCGTCCACCAGCGCCGAGCACGCCGCCGCCAGCCGCGATCACCGGCGCGGTAGCGATGATGTTGCCTCCGACGCGACCGATCTTGCCCGCCATGGTCTGGCCGGCCGTTCGATCGTAGACCGCCTTATCGACCGCATATTGGTCCAGCTGCTGCTGTGGGGTGCCGGGACCGATGCCGATCGACGCGGCGCCCTGATCCAGGTCTTTCAGCAGCGGCACCTTGTTGTCCGCCCACTGCGCGAACCGCTGCAGCGTCGAACCTTCGTCTTCCACGCCCTGGTTGAGGCCGGCGCGAAGATTGTCGGCGATGCTGCCCGATGGCGTCAGCGGAACCGGCGTGATCGCTGGGGCGGAAGGCGAAACGCCGGCAGGCGGAGCGGTCGCGCCCGGATGATAGACGCCGATGTTGCCCTTGTTGTTCTTGGCCCAATTGATGGCGTCCTGCACGCCGGTCGTTTTGGTGGGATCGATGCCGTTCTTGGCGAGGAAGGCGTCAACGTCGGCCTTCGTGCCGCCCGCACGAATGATCTGGTTGAAGCCACTCTGGATCGAGCTGGGATCGGCCACCAAGCCGCCGCCACCGAACGCCGTGTCAAGATCGGCGGGCTTAGCCACGGCCGGGGCGGACGCGCCAGATCGCGCCCGAATGGCGCCATCGAGCGCAACGTCAGGATTGGAGCCGGAGAACGCTCCGTCGAGATCGACTGTGCCGCCACCAGCGTGCGGCGAGCGCGCGGCAATCGCGGCGTCGAGCCCGGTATCTCCGCTCACGCCCGTGTCTCCTAGTCTGAAGAAGAGATGATTGCCGATCGCCTGGCCGCTGCCATTGTCCCATGCCGGCTTCTTGCGACCGTCCGAGGCCTGCAGCGAGGGTGCATAGAAGTGATCGGCACCGCCAGTCGGGTCCGGCGCTGCGCCGGTGACGATCGGCAGGATGTTCGCCCTGATCGACTGATAGGCGGCCGAACTGGGATCGAGCGCCACCATTGCGTTGCGGGTCGACGGCGTGTCCCACGCTTCGAACTGTCCCGGCGCGGTGACGACGGAGGATACCGGCTGACCCGATGAGCGCGACCGATTGAGCACCACGGACGCGACCGCCTGCTGGCCTTCAGGCGGCTCGCCGCGCGCCTCGCCATAGACGGTGCGCACCAGCGTATCGAGATCGTCAGCAGCGCTCACTGGCCGGGCGCCCGGACGATGCCCTTGGCGATCGCGTCCTGATACTGCTGCTTGAACGCCGTCCATTCAGCCGGCTTCATGCCCGCCTTCATCTCGGCGAGCGCGGCCGGCGGCAGGTACTGCGCCTGAAACATCCGCAGATCGAAGCGCCGGTTGAACGCGTTCTCGAAGTCGGAATAGGCGTTCGGCTGGTTGGGATGCTGGTTGACATAGGTGTTTGCCAGTTCAGCTTTCACGATGTCGCGATCGGCAGTGCCCTGGAAACCGGCGAGGATACGACGGTTGCCCTCGGTCGATGTTTCGATGTTGGGGTTCTGCGCCATCGAGAAGGCCTTAGCCATGTCGGTCCCGCCGCCCGCTTGCATCACATGGTTAGCGAGAATGCGACTGGCCTTGACGAAGTTCTCCTGCGTCGCGACCGAGTTGGCGTCGAATGTCCCCGGCGCCCAGTAATTGGCGCGGGCCGCCATCTGCTTCCACGCCTCCGCGCCGGGGCCGGTCTGCATCTGCGTGAGATCGCCGGACATATTGCCGAGCAACGCCTTCATGTTGTGCGCCTCGTTCCCCGCCACCAGCGTCTGCTGATACCGGCCGGCGTTGGCCTGCGCGTTGGCGTCGGCCGCGGTGGCCGTGCCCTGCGCCGGGCCGGCCTGCACGGGGCCGCCCTTGGTCGCGGCGAGATAGGACGACATCGGCTGCGATACGGGCGCGCCGGTCGTCGGGTCGAACGTGGTGACGGGCTGGTTCAGGGATTCGGGCGACGGCTTCAGATCAATCGGCGCGGGCGGCGACGCCATAGGAGCCATGTTGACCGGGACGAGCTGCTGACCGTTGCTGACGAGCTGCGGCCGGTAGTGCGCGTCCATCTGCTGAACCGCCGTCATCGCCTGATTGCGCATGTCCGTGGCGATGTCGTGGAACTTGTCCGGATCTCCGGTCGGGTTGGCCTTGCTGATCGCGGTAAGCTGAGTTGCGATCATTCCGGGCGTGAACGACTTGTCGACGTTCAGTAGGTCGCCGCCTGCGTTGACAAAGTCCTTGTAGGTGGGGTTCGGCTTGTCAGCGATCGCGCCCATGACCTGATGGATGGCACCATAGTGAGCCATGCCGAGATCATATTGCTTCTGCTTCTGCGCCATCGCATCGTCGGCGGCAGCCTGCATCGCATAAGCCGCCCGTGGATCGCGAGAGGCCGCGGCCATCGCCGCCGAATAATCGGTGTTGCCGTTCGCGTCGGTAGCGCCCTGGAGCGCTTGTCCAACGGCCTGTTGGCCGGCCATCGACAGGAGCTTGTTCTGATTGTCCAGCCGTTCGCCTTGCAGCGCAGCCAGCTGGGACTGGATGACGAGCGGATTATAGGGACCGGCAGCGGGTACCGGGGCTGCACTGGGGCCAGCGACCTCCGAAAGTGGCATCGCGCTCTCCCTCAGCCGTAGGTGTAGTCAGGGTTATAGTAATAGCTGCTGTCGATCGGCGAGCCGCCGCCGAAGCTTGAGGGCAGCGAGAAACCACCCCCGTAGACGCCAGCTGAGAACGGGTTCGTTCGAGCGAGCAGCGAATTGCTGACGCCCTGGAACGCGTTGTTGTAGGCATTGCCGGAGTTGATGGCGCCGGTCGCAGCCGCGTTGCCCGCATTGGTGAGCGCTTGTGACTGCACACCAGACGTCTGAATGCCGGCAGCCCCGGTCTTAGCCGCCGCATCTTCGCCAAGCGTCGCGATACCAGCGAGACGATTATAGATGTTAGTCTTCTGCGTCTGGTCCATGTTAAATTGATTCTGGTAGGTGTTGTCCGCCAAGCCAGTAGCGTAATTTGCGGCGCCCTTCATGACAGCGCCGCTGTTGAGCAGACCACGTGCGCCGAGCTGGTTGTTCACCGACTTCAGACCCTGAGACAGGTCGAACTGGTAGCCTGGCGTCTGCTCCAGCTGCGACTGCGTCATCGAGAACGGCGTGTTGAGATAGCCCGACATAGCCTGCAGCTGGTTGATGCCGCCCGTTTGACCATACTGCTGGTAAGGCAGCAGATCCGCGCGGGTCTGATTGTACATGTTCTGCTGGACGCCGGCCGCCGCGTTGGCCGCCTGCACCTGCGCGTCCGCCGCGTCGCTGGCCGCGCTCGACTGCACCACGCCGCCGATCAGCGCCGTTCCCGCCCCGACTGCTACGCCCACCATATCAAGCCACCATTTTGGAGAATGTGCGCTCGACTTCCGCATAGCCGAGACGCTCGAACAGCCGGGACGCATCCCGATGGATCTTGGAGCCGACGAAGATGCGCTGGACGCCGCGGCGCTTCGCTTCGGCCTCGACCGCGCGGAACAGCTTCACGCCACCCATTTTTCCGCGCTGCTCGGGGTGCAGCCAGAAGATATCGAGGTGCAGCGTCAGGCAGGTCGAGTAGTGGAGCCCGGGGGCCACGAACCCGACGAAGTAGCCGACGCGCGCGCCGGCAGCGCGCAGCGTGACCGTCATGACCATGCCGATGCTGTCGCGGCGCAGATACTCCTCGTATTGCGGCGACAGCGGCACCATGTCCTTGTTCAGCGCCAGCTCGTCCCAATGGAGCGGGAGCAGCGGCTTCACTTCCTCCAGAAAGGGCGCGAACGGCTCGGGCTGCGCGGTCAGCATAGGCGCATGTCCGCAATCAGCGTGATGCGGTCATCGCCGCTGTTGTTAAGGACGGCATGCTCGGCGCGATTGTCGAACCACCACGCCTCACCGCTCCGCATCGTCACGACTTCATCGCCCGATTTTGTGACGCAGCCAGGCCCTGACTGGAGCGCAACCATGTAGCGCGAGTAGAATTCGGCCGGCGCGCCCTGATCCACGTGCGGGGCGATCTGCTTGCCGGGAGCCAGCCGGGTGATCATCACGCGGCCAAGCTGCACGCCGCCGACGCGGTGCATCAGGTCGAGCACGAGGGCTCGGACCGGGAGCTGATACCAGGCGTCGAAGGGATGCGTCTGGATGTCGTCCACGACGTCGCCATCCAGCTCGTTGAACATCAGCAGGATGTCGTCGGCGTCGGCGTGGGGTGAACCGGGATAGGTGGTGCGGAGGTTGTGCTGGTTCCACATCTCTGGACGCGCAGCGAGCGCCGCCAGGATCGGCATCACGTCGATGCCGCCTGCGATCTGGAGGAAATGCCGCATCAGTGGGCCATCCCCGGCAGCATCATCTTGGCCATGCGATGCACTTCGGGTCCGAACCCCTTGGCGGCGAGCCAGTGGCTGATCTCGGTTACCATGTCGCCAGCGATCGGATGATCGGCGTCGGCGAGCGTGTCGGCTCGCGCGATTGCCTCGGCGGCGTGAAGCATCGCCAGCGCGTATTCGCGCCGCTGGAGGTGCACGGCGGCGCGCACGGTGATCAGAGCGCAGAGACCGGGCAGCACGACATCGTCGCCAGATAGTTCGCGGCGGCGCGCCCAATCTTCGGCGCAAGCCAGCAGCTGATCGCCGTGGCTCAGTTCCGCGATGTCGAAGTCGCAAAGAATGCGGAAGATCGCCTTGCCGGCGTCATCGTCACCGGCATCGGCGAGCTTGATCAGCTCGGCCTGGAAGATGGGCGAAAGCTCGGGACCGGCCGCCTCGGCAATCACGCGGCGTCAGCCAATTCGCGGCGCAGCGCGTGGCGGAGAAGCTCCGGGACAGACATTCCTTGCGAGCGGGCTTTGGCCTCAGCCTGTTCGAGAAGCTGTCCGCTTACGCGAAACCGGGCAACCCGGTCGTGAACCGCAGTTCGCATCAATGTCTCCGTGGTCAGTCATCCGACGATCACGGGCGCGTCAGTAGCACAAAAAGGCTCTTGGCGAAACCCTATTAACAGCCGCCTCGGCGGAGTCCGTTTGCAGAACGCGACACCTTCGGGAGCGAACTGCAAAGCCCCTTGAGAACATCATCGCCCGGCTTAAGCGCGCGCAAAATACTCGCTGCTACCTTGGAGTGCGAGTGCAAGGGTTGGCAAGCAGCTCGCGGTAGAAAGCAAACACAACATCGCTACCTTCGCAAAAGTAACATTATGTCCTCAAGAGGATTTTGTTGTAGAACACTCTTTATGTTCGTATTTCGAATGCCATGTTTGAAGCTTATATAGGACATGGCAAAGCCGTGCGATGTTAACTCCGAAAGGAAGCCTTCTGGGTCGATATAACGAGCTGCAGCAAATTCTATAACAACCGTTTTTAGAGCTGATCCGTTTAGCATAGCCGTCATACCACGCCAAACCGCCTCCTCTGCGCCCTCAACGTCGATCTTAGCCATTTCGACAGTTCTAAAAACCTCTTTTGAGTCGAAGCGCTGTGTAACTACGGGAATGCCCTGCCCCTGGCCCTCAGGCGATGAGACAATATGCGCATTCTTTGGGTCGTTCACTGGAACGATTAGGTCGACGCTTGCTCCATCTACATCGGAGAGCGGATCAGTGTGTATGCTCACCCACGGCCAAAAGCCGTTCAAAGTTACGGTCCGCTGAAGAAGCTCGGCAATTCTAGGGTTTGGTTCAAATGCAAAAACCCTGCCAGAGGGACCACAAATATCGGCCATTAAAAGCGTGAAGTAACCGACGTTAGCTCCGACATCGGCAACTACCATTCCTGGCCTAGTCAAGGAAGCAAGTATTTCCGTAACCCACATCTCCCAATACCCGTCAAGCATCAGGTGCGGAGCAATGCCAACATCAGTCGTATCCACGTACATCTTGTATCGACCGAGCACGCGGCAGACACTTGTGTTTTCACCCACATAGGAGGCATCGCACAAGGCTCGAATATGCGCCTCATTCTGCAAACGGTTGGGGTTTATTAGGTCAGCGAGGTCAAACAGGTCGGAGCCAGTAAATCGTTTCGGTGGAAAGATTGAAATGCTCATTACCATGTTGCTCCAGAGGACGCGCGGAAATGCGGCACTTGACCCGCCAAAAACGCGACACCCCTTAAACAGCTGAGGCATGGGTCGCAAACTCAACCTACGGAGCTCACCTTTCAGTATGACTATGCCCGCCCGCGGGTTCGGGATCGCTAAAAGCGTCCAAGCAAATGCAGCGCTTGCAGCCTCACTGCACCGTCTCTGACCCGACGACGATCGCAGCGTCGCCATCTTCGAACAGATCGCCGCCTGCCGCCGCCAGGGCGCGCAGTTGCGCCCGCAGCCGCGTCTCCAGCTGCTCGTCAGTGAGTTCATCAAGCTCATTGGTCCGCACGTTCAACTCGCGCGGCAGGATCGACGCAATAACCCGCAGGTAGATGGCCGGCCGCTCGGTGCGCACCCGCGCGATCACGGCCGGGCCATGCTGCTGCCAGTCTGCCAAGACGTCGGCGATGAACGCCTCGCCGAGCTTGTTGCGCGCGCCGCGGGGGCGGCCGGCGGGGTTGCCGGACTGGCCTGGCGCCCATGCCGGACGCAGACCTGTTTTCGGCGGAGTATCATCACCGCAACTCACCTCGTCGCGGTCCTCGTCATCGGCCATCTTAAATACCTCCTCTGTTCGTCAAACGGCATCGCGTCATCAAGCCCGCTTTTGCGGCGGCAGCGGCGCGCGCCGAGTTTTGGCATTTTGGCAATTTTGGCACGTGGCACCCGACGTCTCTCCGGATCACCAGCACTCCGTCCGTCAGGAGAGAGAGAATAGTTCTCTTTTTTCCCAAAGTGCCCTTTTGCCATTGTTGCCAAAACTCTCGCGTAGGCGCGCGGTGTGCCGTTGCCAAAATGTCAAAATTGCCAAAACTCACCGTTCTGCCCTTCCGAACTGCCACAGCGGCATGATCTGCTCGCCAGTGTGATCGTGCCTACCCCGACTGAAGAGGGTGGCCTTACCGTCGCTGCCGGCGATCACGGCGACATCCGCGTCGATCATGATGACGCGGCGGCCGCGCAGCGCCGTAGCGAGACAATCGCTGTAGCCGATCCCGTCATGGACGACGCCGAACAGGTCGTTGATCGACCAGCCGAGAGCGAGCGCCCGCTCAGCCCAGCCATCGCGTGCCAACCGAAGCGCGTCGGCCACGATCGGAGGCCAAAGCTTTGGGTTGTCGATGCGTGGCGGGGGCAGATATTCTAGCCGCTCCAGATCGCGCCGAACGGCGTCCGGCAGTCCATGCGTGTCCGGCACGGTTGCCCGCAAAGCGCTCGTATTATGCGGCTCGCCGAGCGCCTCCGCAGCGATCTCGCGCCAGCTACGCATCGGCGCCGCCGTGCAACGCGGGATTGACAGCATAGTCCTTGCCGGGGCGACCGACCGTGCCACCGCCGATCGATCGGAGCCAATTCGCTTCGATCAGCGCCTCGATTGCATCATCTACGGCTAGCGGCTGACGGAGAGTCGGGATGCCGGAGCTACGCCGAACATCGCGCGCGTTGATCTGCCGCAGGCGGTTTTTCTGAATATGCCGGGCTAGCATTGCCGCATTGCGTTCGGCAGGCGGCAGCGCCGCGTCGCCGAAGACGCGCAGCGCGGTGGGCTCGGCGTAGCCCTCGATAAAGTTGATAGCCGCAGTGATTGACGCGGCACTGATCTCTGTCGGATCGTCTTCGACGCCGCCCGCCGCCCAGCCGAGCAGCTCAGCGACGAGAGCCAACCGGAGCGCGGCACCATGCAGCTTGCCGCAGAAACCTTTGAAGAGAGATGCGGCGTCCTCGATCAAAGCGACGTTCTCCGCGACCCAGGCTTCGAAAATGTCGCTCGCGATCGGAGCCAGCAGCAGCACGGTCGGCTTCGCCGCGTCGCCATCCAGCCGCCCGAGGCGCCGATATGCGCGTTCCAGCCGATCGGCATCCGCGACCGCGCGCGGCCGGTGATACGGGACCGCGTTCGGCCATGCCCACAGGAAACGAGCGACCAAGCCGTCGTCGGCGACGCTCAGCAGCGTATCGGCGAGCTTCTCCGGCTGGATGCCGCCAAGCACGCAGACACCATTGTAGGGGATCGCGAGCGGCGCTTTCAGGCTCTTGCGGTCGATCACATGCGGCCGGCCGCCATAGGCTTCCAGCCAGAATTCCCGACCGCCAGGCGCATAGCGCTCGAATGACTGCAGCCAGCCAGACAGCTCGTCGCGGAGATGGAGCACGCCATTGTGGTTGCCCGAAAGGATCTCGCCCAACGCTTCAGGCGTGGCGTCCTGGACCATCGCGCGCTTGCGCACCGGCTCGTCGGGCGCGGTCGCCGCATCCGGCATGTGCGGCGTGCCCAGGCCCTCCTTCGTGGCCGCCTTCACCGCCTCCTGCCAATGCACGCGCTCGGCCTTCGCGCGCTCGACGAGCGTCTCGTGCCCCTGCAGGACGATCTTGTGATCTTCCGCGAATTCTCGCTCTAGCGGGCGCAGTCCGGCCGTCGCGGTATCGATCGCTGGCGATTTGTGCGACGACGGATCGCCGACCAGGGCAATCCACAGGATGCAGGGCTCCTGCCATTGCGGCGATGTCGTGAACGGCTGCACGCGCCGTTTGGCACCGATCAGCGAGGCCGCGACGGCGAGGACGCTGACGCCGACGTAATCGACAGGTGCGCCCGCTCCTTCGGCCAGGTCGGAGATGATTGGCCAGAGCACTCCGAAGATATCGGATGGCATCTTCGGCGGACTCACGCGGCCGGCGTTCAGAACGTGCATGTCGGGCGGCAGCCAACCGTCCGCGCCCGGCTGTGCGCTGTCGAAGCTCGCGCGTATCGGGGCGACCGTCATGGACGCCTCCCGCACAAGGCGTCGTTGAAATCTTTGAAGCGTTCGGGGGGCCACATCGTTCGCACGTCGAGCCCACGGTCGATTAGCGCCCGCGATGCCGCATCGACCGCAGCGCGACCGGCGGCGTCATTCTGGCCGGCGATCGTTACACGCTGCACCGATGGCGGCAGCACGAGCAGTGGCATGTTGGCGGTGCCGAGCGCAGCCCAGACTTCCAGCTCTGGCAGCTCTTGCGCGAGGCTGAGGGCGTCTTCCGGCCCCTCGGCGATTACAAGCTCAGCGGGATCGGGACGACGAGAGCCCATCTTCACCGCGCCGCCACGGAAGCGGCCGATGGTCAGCTTCGACTTCTTGCCCCAGCGCTTGTCGCAGCCGTCGTCGCGCAGGAACACCCGCTGAATCGCGCTCAGCTCTTCGCCGATCGTGACCGCGCACAACAGCGCTGGAAAAGGGCGCTTCCAGCGGCCGGCGTCATCCTTCGCGGCTGGCACCATGCCGAAGCGCATCGAGGCAGGCAGGTTGGCGACGATGCCGCGCGCACCGCGTAGATAGGTTTCAGCAGGCGTGCCGTAGATGTCGCTGGCAGCCGCCCAGAAAGTGCGCGCATCCTCGATCGCGGCCAACCGCTCCGCCTCGTCTTCCGCTGCTCGCCGCGCGCGCTCGCCCGGGTCGACGGCCGGGAAGGTATCGTTGGTCAGCGCCTCGAACGCGCGGCGGAAGGTCAACCCGTCGAGCTTGATCAGCGCCGTGAAGTGATCGCCGGCAGCGCCACAGCCCCAACAATGATAAGTGCCCTTGGCGTCGTTCACCTCCAAGCTTGGGCTCTTCTCGCTGTGGAATGGGCAAATGCCCTTCATCTCGTGCCCGCCACGCTTCTTGAGATCGGTGTGGCGGCTGATGATGGAGGACAAGGCGACCTGCGCCTTCGCGTCGTCGCAGAGCCGGCGGAACTCGTCATCGCTGAGGCGCGGCGGCGCGTGGCGGCGATCGCGAAAGCCGCTCATGGCCTCGCCCTCCGCCTAAGCTCCTTGAAGGAGACGGGCAGGCCGCCACGGGCACACCGCAGGAAGCGGTGAATGCGCGGCCAACTGGCGATGCCGGTAGCGTAGATCACGCCGCGTCCGCGCTCGTGCAGCTCGGCGCGATAGAGCGACGGCTGCACCTCGACTACGCGCCATGCGCGCATCGGCGGGAAGGCCGCGACCGTCACCGCGGCTCTCCCGTCTCATCAACGACCTTGAAGCCGGTGACGATGCGGATGCTGTCCGCGTAGCGCCGTGCCGCCTTCACGGTCCCGCGCTCGGCGTTGTAGCGAGCGTGGAGGATCGGCGGCTCGATTACGATGTCGTAGCCGCAGCCGAAGGGTTCGGGACGAATATAGATCGCGTGATCAGCCATGCGTCGCCTCCTGATCCAGAGGCGGCAAACCATGGCGGGCGAGCAGAACGCGCAGCCAGTTCAGCTGCTTATCGGTCAGCGGGCCGTCGCTGAAGGCGAGGCCGCCGACGAATTGACCTTCGCGCGATTTCAGCTCGGCGCCGTTGAACAGGGCGCGGGCGGCGGACTGGTAGCTTTCGAACGGCGCGCTCACTGCCGCCGCTCCCGAAGCATGCCCAGCACCAGCGACGCGAGCGGCGCCGAGAGGCCGAAGCGCGCGGCGAGCAATTGCGCTTGCGGGTCGAAGTCGTTATTTGTGCTGGCGCCTGAGTTGATGAAAATTGCGGGGGCCGGCGTTGTGGCGACGCCGGCCTTTCGCGTTTTGGGGCCGCTTGCCCGGAATGCGGTTGCCATCACGCATTAGGCCGCGACGCCCTGCGCAAAGGCGCGCAGATCCTCGATGAAGTAGAAGCGCCGGCCGCCCACGAGACGGGAGCGGGGGCCTTTGCCGAGCCTATGCCACTCGGCCAGCGTTTTGGGCTGATAACCCAGGAACTTCGCGGCGTTGGCGCGGTCGAGGCGACCGTCCGGAAGAACCATAACCTTGATCTCGTCCATACCACCTCCATCGGCGGGCATGTTCCCGCAATGCCCGCGTTGCACCAATTTGTGCCACCTCAACCCTTGCTTTGCAAGATCATGCGATGCATACGTTGCGGTATCTTATGGACGGTTCGGGAATGTTGGCTGTGCAGAGTGAGGAAACGGGCGCTGTTCGGCGCGGTGGGCGGCCCTCTGAGCGCGACGAAGCGAAGCGTGCAGCCGTCGCTGTCAGGACAACACCAACAATCAAGGCCATGCTTAAGGCGGCGGCAGATGCTCGCGGCCGGTCGATTACTCAGGAGATCGAGCAACGACTCGAACGCTCATTTGATGATGAGCGGCTGTTGGGCGGATCGGCTTCGGCTTCGTTGCTCCGACGGCTCCTTTCTCTGATCGAAGATGCAGAAACCGAAGCAGGCGCGGCGTGGCATGAGAGCTACGTCGCGTATCACGCCGTTAGAAGAAGTCTCCTCGAGGGCATCCCTCAGCTAATGGCGCTTCGACGTCCGCCCATGCCGAATGAGCCAGCCATCCTTGAAGCAGAGCGCGAGCGCTCAAAAATCGAACAGGATTTGCAATCAGTTGAGGATGATCTTCGGACTGCTGGCGTGATGCCGCCAGCACGAAGCGTAAGTGGGCAAAATCTATTGCTTTCGGCGATAGGCGGCCTGAAGTTCGATGATGACGAACATCGTCAACTTTGGGAGCGCCGAAGTGCCTTGCTTCGCCAGCTCAGCGCCGCAGAAGCTGCGATCGATGAGACTATCACTGGCGCGGTCCGTGCTCAGCGCGAAGGTGTAGCCGCTGCGGAGCGAGCAATCGAAAGTGGTCGCTTCGCTACCTTTGTGGGGAGCCCTGAGTGAGCCTCCGCTTCACCAAGCTCACCCGGCCTGCCGTCCGCGCCCTAGAGCTCGGCCAGAAGCTCGCTGAGCACGGCATCATCGCCGAGCGGCTAGCGAGCGGTGACATCCGCTACAGCGTCAACATCATGGTCGATGGCCAGCGGGTCCACCGCGTCATCGGCCGCGACAGCGAGGGCGTCACCCGCGAACAGGCCGAGCGCGCTATCGAGAAGTTCCGTACGGAGGCAAGGGCAGGGCGGCTTGATTTGCCCCAAGGCCGCAAGCTGCACCGCAGCTTCAAGGAGGCAGCGTCGGACTATCTCAAGCGGCTGGAGGAGACCGGCGGCAAGGACATGGCCAACAAGCGCCGGCATCTCGAACAGCATCTCGTTCCGGTTTTCGGCTCGCAGCGGCTCGATCAGCTCAAGGACTTTGCGCTGCTTCAATACCGGAAGAAGCGCCGCGATTCGGGCGCGACCGACGCGACGGTGAACCGCGAGTTCTCGACCCTGATGCACCTGTTCAACCGGGCGGTCGAATGGAAGTGGCTGCCGGGCGATAAGGTGCCGAAGATCGAGAAGCCGCGCGAGGCCCGGAAACAGATTCGCGTGCTGACCCAGCAGCAGAGCGACGCGCTGATGAAAGCAGCGATTCAGGATCAGGATGGCCGGCTTTGGCTATTCGTTGCCTTCGGCCTGGGCGCGGCGATGCGGCACAGCGAGATCGTCCGCGTTCGCTATGACGAGATCGACTTCGCGACACGCCGGATTTGGATCAACAAGGCCAAGGCCGGCGAGCGCGAGCAGCCGATCACGCCAGCGCTAGCCGAGGCGTTGAAGCACCAGCGCGAGACGGAGGATGATCCGAACGGGTACGTCTTCCCCGCCCACAGGCGGGCGAAGCTGCCATACCGGAGAGATATGCGGATCCCATTCGAGCGCGCCGTTGCACGGGCCAAGCTCGATCCACAGAAGGTGACGCCGCACGTGATGCGCCACACCGCTATCACGCGGCTGGTCCAGGCCGGCACCGACATTCCGACGATCCAACGCATTAGCGGTCACAAGACGGTGGGGATGGTGCTGCACTACACCCACGTCCACGGTGTCCACATCGACAACGCGATCGAGGCGCTGAACACGCCTTTTCCTGGCACACTTACACCAGAACTACACACGCCGGCCGATCCGGAGCAGCCGGACGATCGGCGGATCGTCGGCATTATCAGCGGCAAAACAGCGGCTTAGGCCGCTGGTGGAAGGGGCTGGATTCGAACCAGCGTACGCTCGCGCGGGCAGATTTACAGTCTGCTGCCTTTAACCACTCGGCCACCCTTCCATGGCGCCGCCGAAGCGAGCCGCGCTCATTGGCGAAGGCGGCATGGCCTGTCAACCGAAGCGGTGCGATGCTTGCGGGCGCGCCGTCCAGGCAATAGGCGGTGACGATGCGCAAGGGCCACCGTCCGTCGCAGCCCAACTCGGGCCGCATCCGCCTGTGGGGGCGGCACGCGGTGCACGCCGCGCTCGCCAACCCCGAGCGTGTCGTGCGCCGCATCTGGGTCACGCGCGAGGCGGCGGCAGCCGCGGAACTGCCGCCTGCGGTGCCGACGAGTTTCGCCGACGTCGCCGATCTCGGCCGCCTGGTGCCGCCCGACGCGCCGCATCAGGGCGTGGTGATCGAGGCCGAGCCGCTGCCCGACATTTGGCTCGACGAGTTGCTCGAGCAGGGCGGCGGCGACGCGAACCGCCCGCTGGTAGTGCTCGACCAGGTGACCGATCCCCACAATGTCGGCGCGGTGCTGCGTTCGGCGGCGGCGTTCGACGCGCTCGGCATCGTCACGCAGGATCGCCACTCGCCGCCCGAATCCGGCGCGCTCGCGCGTGCCGCGTCGGGCGCGCTCGAGATCGTGCCCTGGGTGCGCGTGGTCAATCTCGCCCGCGCTCTCGATACGATCGCGGAGGCGGGCTATTGGCGGATCGGGCTGGCCGGTCACGCCAAGGATACGCTCGCCGAGGCGATGGGGAAGGGGCCGCTCGCGCTCGTGCTCGGCGCGGAGGGCGAGGGATTGCGGCACAATAGCGCGGTGCATTGCGATCAGCTCGCGCGGCTGCCGATCAGCCCGCGCATGGAGAGCCTCAATATCTCCAACGCCGCCGCGATCGCGCTCTATGCGGCGGCGACGCGGTATTGAAGACCAGGAATTCTCCCCTTCAACGGAGGGGAAAGGCTCAGTCCTCGGGCGCGATCGTCACGCGCAGGCCGTCGACTGCATCGGTGAAAGGCAGCTGGCACGAGAGACGCGAGTTCCCTTGGCGATGATCCGAGCTATCGAGCAGGTCGTTCTCGTCGTCGCTCATCTTCGGCAGCTTGTCGTCGAAGCCCGGCTCGACGAACACATGGCAAGTCGCGCAGGAGCAGCAGCCACCGCAGAGCGCGAGCAACTCGTCGAAGCCGGCGTCGCGGATCACTTCCATCACCGACAGCCCGCTCTGGCCATCGACCGTGGTCTCGGTCCCCTCACGGGTGATGACGGTCAGCTTCGGCATTGATTCTGGCTCCTCTTTGCGCCGGCAGGCTATGTGGCGACTGCGTCGAATATGCAAGCGAGGGGATGGCATGGGTCTCGGTGTGGAGCAGTTGCAGCGCGCGATCGACGCGCTGGCGGCGATCGAGCCCGCCTTCGGGCAAGCGCTGGCGCGGGTCGGCTATCCGCCGCCGCGGATCCGCGAACGCGGCTACGAGACGCTGCTGCGGACGATCATCGGCCAGCAGGTCAGCGTCGCTTCCGCCAACGCGATCTGGCGGCGGCTGGAGGAAGGGCTGGGCGCGATCGCCGATCCCGCAAAGCTCGCCGCAGCGAGCGACGAGACGCTGCGCACCGCTGGCCTCTCGCGCCAGAAGATGAGCTATGCGCGCAGCCTCGCCGACGAGATCGTCTCCGGCCGGCTCGATCTCGCCGCGCTGCCGGCGGACGACGAGGAGGCGATCGCCGCGCTGACCCGCATCAAGGGCATCGGCCGCTGGTCGGCGGAGATCTACCTGCTGTTCGCTGAGGGGCGGCCCGACATCTGGCCGGCGGGCGACCTCGCCGTGCAGGCGGAGGTCGGCAAGCTGCTGGGGCTGGACGCGCGGCCGAGCGAGAAGCAGGTCCGCGCGCTCGCCGAAGCCTGGCGCCCCCATCGCGGCGCCGCCGCGATCTTCGCCTGGCATCATTATAGCGCGAAGGGGCTGCCCTTGTAGGCGCTGCCCTTTGGGGTCGACTAAAGAAAGCCGAGGTCGCCGTTAACGTCACGACTAAGGTCACATGGTTCTGTGACTTTACGTGTCTGATCTCGGCTGTGAAGCGTCACGCGAATTCAACGATCGCAAAAGGCCGGATGGGATCATGCGCTTGGGGCATATGTAGGAAAGGCGAATGTCCGCTTGTGGTGGTTAGCCGAAAGTCGGCTTTGGCGGTTGGTCAGTCGAAACCTGCCATGGGCCGTGATATGGTGGTGAGATGTCTAATAGGAACGCGCTCGCTTCCTCCACCCTCATCATCGCTGGCTTAGCCGTCGCTGCGCTCCTGCTATCGCGGTTTGTCTACGGACTGCTCATCATGACAGGCTGGGTCGGCCGCTAGTGGAAGGGGCGGATCACAGCGCGGGCAGCCGAGATTGAAAGCTCGGCTATTGCGCCTCGCTTTGGCGATATTCGGGATCGCCGCATTTCTTGCGTTCTCTATCACGCTGGAGAACGAAGTCGGCATACCCTTCAAGACGACCTTCCGAATTGCCTGCGCGATCACATGCCTCATCTTCGTCGCGAAGGTCGGTTCCGAATATCAAGGCGAGCGGTGGCCCCAGACCGCGCTTTTGATAGCAGCGCTGGTCAACTTGAGCCTGTTCTTTTCACCGCTTGCTCATCTACCCGCATCGAAAGGCGACATGCTCTTCTTCGGCGCGCCCGACGCGGCGATCGTCTTCGCGGCACGAACCATCACTTATCGCGTCACCGACGATCATCAGCGTGCGGTGCGCCAGCAGATGGTTCTTGGCCTCGTCCTCGCCTTGGCCTTTTGCGCCATGATCATGTCGATGATGTTTTTTCCGCAGCGCTTCGCACATTGATACCAATGAGGTCGGAGATCGGAATGGCCGATAGTGGTGGACGCGCCGACCGATCAAAGCGACTTAGAATAGCGCGGTAGCCGCCAAAACTCATCGCCAGAGAAACGGTAGAGCAAGAAGCACCACGAGCAGCCCCGCCGCCGTGACATTGAACCGATGAGGATCATCGGCTTCGCGAACCGCACGTTCGCGCGAGTGGAGGAGCGGGATGACACCGCAGTAGTAGCAAAGCGCCAGCAGCGGCAGCATGATGCCAGAGAACACCATGCCGGGCGTCGGTTTCATCGTCCGCTTATAGGACCACCCGAGGCGTCCCGCTACGGCTCCTAGTGGGGCGAAGGCTGTCATCTCCTATCGTCGTTAACGCTTTGGCAACCACGTCCTGCAAGGTTCCGGCAAAGGACCAAGCCGGGGATCAGCATGACCAGCGCCGTACGCGCCACCGAAATCGCCAGACTGTTGGCGGATGCGCCCTCGGGGCTGCGCTATCTCTCGCTCGACTGTTTCGACACGCTGCTGTGGCGCAACGCGCAGATGCCGCGCGACGTCTTCGCCGATCTTGGCATCGCCGGCGGCGGCATCGAGCCGCGCACCTGGGCCGAGGGTGCCGCGCGCCGCGCGCATCATTTCGAGGCCGAGACCTCGGAAGTCTCGATCGAGCAGATCTATGCGCGGCTGCTTCCCGCCGCGGGCGACGAAGCCAGGGCGGAGGCGGTCGCACGCGAACTCGCCGCGGAGGCGCGCCATTGCTATGCGTTTGCGCCTACGGTCGAGCTGATGCGCGACGCCAAGCGGCGCGGGCTCCGCATCGTCATCGTTTCCGACACCTATCTTTCCGAGCCGCAGCTGTGGGCGCTGATCGCCGCCGCTGCCGGCGACGAGGTCGTGCAGCTGATCGACCGCATCTTCTGCTCGTCGCATTACGGCCGCAGCAAGGGGGACGGCCTGTTCGAGGATGTGATCGCCGAGCTGCGCGTGCTGCCCGCGACGATCCTCCACCTCGGCGACAACGAGATCGCCGACCTCAAGGCACCACTCGCGCGCGGCGTACGCGCGGTTCATTTTCGCCAGTTCGATGCCGCCGCCGAGCATCGCCTGCGGCTCGAGGCCGCCGCCGCCGCCTTCGTCGATCCGAGCGTGCGAACGACTGCGCCGGCCTTTCAGCCGCAGCGCCCGGCGGTCTCGCTGCGCGAGGCCGACGATTCCGCCTGGGTGCTCGGCCATGACGTGATGGGCCCGATGATGCACGCCTTCGCGCGCTGGCTGGAGAGCGAGGCGGACGCGCTCGCCGAACGCTACGGCCGCACGCCCAAGCCGGTCTTCCTGTTGCGCGACGGCCATCTTCCCGCGCGCGCCTATGCGGCGCTCGGCCATGAGGCGGCGGCGATCGAGCTCAGCCGCTTCACCGCGACCGCCGCGAGCTTCACAGATGAGGCCGCGATACGCGACTATCTCGGCGGCGAGGGCGGCGCGCACCGTGTCGACGTGATGGCGCGGCAGCTGCTGTTCTCGGAAGGCGAGGCGGCGAAGCTCGTCAAGGCTGGCGGCCCGACGGGCAGCGACGAGAGCCGGTTCAAGCAGGCGGTGCTCGCGCCCGAAGCGATCCAGCGGATCGTGACGCGCTCGGGCCGTTTCGCCGAGCGGCTGATCGCGCATCTGCGCGGCAAGGCCGGCGTGGAGCGCGGCGACACGATCATCCTCGTCGATCTCGGCTACAACGGCACCGTCCAGAACATGATCGAGCCGGTGCTGCGCGCGCGGCTCGGCGTTGAGGTCGCGGGGCGGTACCTCCTGTTGCGCGAGCAGAACATGCCCGGCTTCGACAAGGCCGGCCTGCTCGACGTCCGCCACTACGACACCAAGGCCTTGATCGCGCTCTCGGAATCGATCGCGGTGGTCGAGCAGCTGTGCACGCTCGCGCAAGGCTCGGTGATCGACTATTCCGAGAAGGGCCAGCCCATCCGCAAGGCCGCCGGCGTCAAGAGCGCGCAAAGCGCGGTGCGCGATCGCGTGCAGGAGGCGGCGCTCGCGTTCGTCGCTCATGCCGGCATCGGCGTGCACCGCCCGGCCGTATCCGACGATGCCGACGCGCGGCGCCGCATGAGCGCGGCGATCCTCGCACGGCTGCTTTTCCTGCCGTCCGAGAGCGAGATCGCGCTGCTCGAGAGCTTCGACCACGACGTCAATCTCGGCACCAAGGATCTCACCCGCCTGCTCGACGTCGAGGCCTCGGGCGACGGCCTTCGCCGGCGCGGACTGCCTTATCTGCATGACTCCGCGCGCATGTATCTCTCGGCCGAGCTCAAGGCACACGGCCTGCCGCTGAGCCTAACTTTCCTGGCGCAGCGCCGCTTCGGTCTGGAACTGCGCCACAGCGACTTTCAGACACGGCCGCTCAAGCTGCCGGTGATGATCGCCGACGCGCAGAGCCAGACCATTGCCGAGATCGACGCGCACCCGACGCATGACGGCTATTATCTCGCGACCGTCCCGGTCGGCGCGTCGCGCTATTCGCTGGGGGTGCAGTGGGGGCGGCTGTGCGAATGGGTGCAGGTCGAGGAGGCGAGCTTCCACGCCGTCACCGAATTCAACCGCATCGGCGGGCGCGAGGTCGCGGCGACGCCGCTGTTCCGCGGCATGGAGCCGGCCGCCGGCGGGCTCTATCGCTGCGATCCGTCCGGCTTCATGTTCGTGACGCCGCCCGCGCAGAAAGCGGGATCCGAGACGGCGCTGCTGCTCGCGATCGTGTTCCGCCCGGTGGTGCCGCGCGCGGGAATTGCGGTCGCGCAAGCCGCCTGAGCAGGTCTGCTGCGCCGCAGCGACACGCCGCCACGAAATCGCGCCGCGTCGAGCGTGCGCAGCTATGCGGCGGCGCCGAACTGCGCTATCGCGCGTCACCGGATCCGGGGGGATCGATGTTCGAAGTCGCCGCTTTCACCTACACCTTGCTTGCAGGCTTCATCCTGTCGAGCGCCGGCCGGAACCGCCGCGAGCAGCGGCCGCATCATCCGACGCTGAAGCTGTTCGGCATCGTGATGATGGCGATGTCGTTCACGCTCGCCGCGCTGCTCGTCGCGCTTGCGGCCTATATGGCGGTCACGCGCTGACGCAGCGATGATGGGTCCGGTGAAAGCCGGCACGTAGAGCATTCGGTCGGTCGGAATTGGCTTCACCCGTTCGCCCTGAGCGAAGTCGAAGGGCAGCCGCAGCGTATGGGCGTCGACTGCGCCCAGGCCGAACGGATGATGTTGCATCGATCAGATCGAAAGATGCTCTAGGTCGACATGCGGTCCGGCGCGGACGTGGGTTCCTGCTTTCGCCGGAACGCGGTATCGCGCGCTATGGCTGGACGCATCAGAGTCGGGATTGGCGGCTGGACCTACGAGCCGTGGCGCGACACCTTCTACCCGCCGAAGCTGGCGCACGCCCGCGAGCTCGAATTCGCGGCCAAGGCCGTTACCGCGATCGAGATCAACGGCACCTTCTACCGGCTGCAGTCGCCGGACAGCTTCGCCAAATGGGCCGACGCCGTTCCCGATGACTTCCAGTTCACGCTCAAGGCTTCGCGCTACTGCACCAACCGCAAGGTCCTGGGCGAAGCCGGCGAATCGATCGACAAGTTCCTGGGCCAGGGGCTGACGCGGCTGGGCGACAAGCTCGGGCCGATCCTGTGGCAGCTCGCCGCCACCAAGAAGTTCGATCGCGACGACATCGCCGCCTTCTTGCAACTGCTGCCGCCGGAGCGGGACGGCGTGCGGCTCCGCCACGCGATCGAGCCGCGCCACGAGAGCTTCCGCGATCCCGCCTTCGTCGATCTGGCACGCGCCGCCGGCGTCGCAATCGTGTTCGCCGATTCGGACGATTATCCCTGCATCGCCGACCTCACCGCCGATTTTGTTTATGCGCGCCTGCAGCGCGCGGTCGAGGATATCGAAACCGGCTATGACGCCGCCGCGCTCGATCGCTGGGCGGCGCTGGCGAAGACGTGGGCAGCGGGCGAGGCGCCCGAGGATCTGCCCTATGCCGGTGCGCCGGCGGCAAAGGTGAAGCAACGCGACGCCTACATCTTCTTCATCAGCGGCGCCAAGGTCCGCAATCCCGCCGCCGCGCAGGCGCTGATCGGGCGGCTCTGAGCGACCATGTGCTCCAGCGAAGGCCGGAGCCCTGGAGACGCAAGCGCTGGGCTCCCGCCAGCGCTCCGGTCTGCGCGGAGCACGGCAGTTTTAGAAATTCTGGTCGCCGCCGAGCACGCGGTAGAGCGTCACGAGGTTCTCCGCCTGGATGAGCTTGGTCGCGGCGAGCGATTGCTGCGCGGTGTAGAGCGTGCGCTCGGCATCGAGATAGTTGAGGTAGGGATCGATGCCGCCCTGGTAGCGCGCTTGCGCGAGGTTGAGGCTGAGTCTCGCCGAATTGGTGAGCGCCTGCTGCGCGGCGAGTTGCGCGTCAATCGTGCCGCGGCGGGCGAGCGCGTCGGCGACCTCGCGGAACGCGGTCTGGACCGCCTGCTCATATTGCGCGAGGTAGAGCTTCCGCTCGGCCTTGGCATAAGCGAGGTTGCCGGCATTGGCACCGCCATCGAAGATCGGCAGCGTCGCCGACGGTTCGACCGACCAGTTGAAGGCGTGGCCGGTGAACAGGCTCGAGAGACCGCCGCTCGCCAGCCCCGCCGCCGTCGTCAGGCTGATCCGCGGGAAGAAGGCGGCGCGCGCCGCGCCGATCCGCGCATTGGCGGCGATCAGCTGGTGCTCGGCCTCGACGACGTCCGGGCGCCTGAGCAGGATCGTCGATGACAACCCCGAGGGCAGCTCGACCGGCAGCGTGACATGATCGATGTCGACCGGCAGCAGGTCGTCGCTCACCGGCGCGCCGACGAGCAGGTCGAGCGCGTTCTTGTCCTGCGCGACCTGACTCATGTCGGCGGCGATATCGGACTGCGCCTGCTCGACGAGCGTTAGCGTCGATTGCAGATCGAGCTCGGAGGCAATGCCGCCCTCGAACCGCTGGCGCGAGACCTCGGCACTCGCCTGGCTCGCCTTGAGCGTCTGCTGCGCGACCTCGAGCACGCTGCGATCGGCGGCGAAGGTGTACCAGGCCGCCGCGGTCTCGCCGATCAGCGTCAGCTTGGTGGCGCGCGCACCCGCGTCGGTCGCGAGATACTGCTCGAATGCGGATTTGGTCAGGTTGCGGACGCGGCCGAACAGATCGATCTCGTAGCTCGCGATGCCGAGATCGAGCGAGTAATAATGGCTGGTGCCGCCGCCAGTCGCGACGGCGGTGGTGCCCGTGCCGGTGCCGCTGGAGCCGCCGGTGCCGTTGCCGGTGCCCGATCCGGCGCCGCTGCCCGCGCCGGAGCCGGTCGTGCCGGCGCCGGTGCCGCTGACCGCCGTCGCGCTGCTCTCGCCGTTGTTCGAATGCGCGATCCGCGCGACAGCACCGGCGTCGATCTCGGGGAAGAGATCGGAGCGCTGGACGCGATAGGTCGCGCGCGCGGCGGCGACGTTGGCGGCAGCGATGCGCAGATCGCGGCCGTTGGCGAGCGCGAGCTCGATCACCTGGGCGAGCTTGGGATCGGTGAAGAGCTGGTGCCAGTCGACGCTCGCCGGCGGCGGCTGGCTCTCGATCGCCTTCTGGTAGGCGCCGTCGCTCGGGAACTTGGGCGGGACGGGCGCCCCCGGCCGCGCATAATGCGGCGCGAGGTCGCAGCCGGCGAGCGCCGCCAGCATCGCCAGCGCAAGCGGGAGCCGGGCGACGGCCCGCCGCGCCATCATTGCGCCTCCTGCGGATGCGCGTCCTCGCCATCCTCATGCTCGTCATGATCGTGCCGCCGCTTGAACAGGCTGCGCACGAGCACGAAGAACATCGGCACGAAGAAGATCGCGAGCACGGTCGCGGTCAGCATCCCGCCGACGACCGCAGTACCGATCGCGACACGGCTCTGCGCGCCGGCGCCCGTCGCGATCGCGAGCGGGATCACGCCCGCCACGAAGGCGAGGCTGGTCATCAGGATCGGCCGCAGCCGGAGCCGCGCCGCCTGCAGCGCGGCATCGACGGGGCGCTTGCCCTCGCGTTCGGCGACCTCCGCGAATTCGACGATCAGGATCGCGTTCTTCGCGGAAAGCCCGATCGTCGTGAGCAGGCCGACCTGGAAATAGATGTCGTTGTCGAGCCCGCGCAGCATCACCGCGAGCACGGCGCCGAGCACGCCGAGCGGAATCACGAGCAGCACCGAGATCGGGATCGACCAGCTTTCGTAGAGCGCCGCCAGGCACAGGAAGACGACGAGCACCGAGATGCCGTAGAGCATCGGCGCCTGGCCGGTGGACTGGCGCTCCTGGTAGGAGAGACCGCTCCAGTCGACGCCGACGCCGGGGATCTGCTGTGCGAGCCTGGTGATCTCCTCCATCGCTGCGCCCGAGCTCTGGCCGGGCGCCGCCTGGCCCTGGATCTCGAACGACGGCACCGCATTGAAGCGCGAGACCGACACCGGCTGGCGCGTCCACGACGAGGTCGAGAAGGCCGAGAACGGCGTCATCGTGCCGGCGGACGACCGGACATACCATTTGTCGATGTCCTGCGGCTGCGCGCGATAGGGCGCGTCGCCCTGCACGAAGACGCGCTTGACACGGCCGCGATCGATGAAGTCGTTGACGTAGACGCCGCCAAACGCGGCATCGAGCGTGGTGTTGACGTCGGCCGCGGCGAGGCCGAGCGCGCCCAGCTTCTGCTCGTCGATGTTGAGGCTGAAGGCGGGCTGGTCGTCGAGGCCGTTGAGGCGGACGGCGCTAAGCTTGGGATCCGCCGCGCCGGCGGCGAGCAGCTTGTCCTTCGCGGCATTGAACGCGGTGGTGCTGAGGCCGCCGTTGTTGAGCAGCTCCATCGTGAAGCCGTTCGATTGGCCGAGGCCGTTGATCGGCGGCGGCTGCAGCGCGAAGATCTGCGCGTCGCGCACGCCGGAGAGCGCCTTGGTGGCGCGCTGCGTGATCGCGGCGGCGTAGTTCTGCTTGCCGTGGCGCTCGCTCCAGTCCTTGAGCATCGCAAACGCCTGGCCGGCATTCTGCCCGGCGCCGAAGAAGCTCTGGCCAGCGGCGGTGAAGATGCCCGAGAGGTTCTTCTCCTGCCTCGTGAAATATTGCTCGACCGCCAGCGCGACCTTCTCCGTGCGCTCGCGCGTCGCGCCCGGCGGCAGCGTGAACTGCACGATGAAACTGCCATTGTCCTCAGTCGGGAGGAAGCTCGTCGGCAGCCGCACGAACAGCAGCAGGAGCAGCGCGACGACGCCGGCGAAGATCAGCATGAACAGCCAGGTGCGCGCGATCACCGTCTTGACGAGATCGACATAGCGGTCGGTCATGCGGTGGAAGCCGCTGTTGAAGCGGTCCGAAAAGCGCGCGAGCACGCCCTTGGCGCCCGATTGCTCGGTCTCCCCATCCTCCCGATGCTTGGCCTTGAACAGCGCTGCGGTCAGTGCCGGCGACAGGATGATCGCGACCAGCACCGAGAGCACCATCGAGGAGACGAGGGTAATCGAGAACTGCCGATAGATCGTCCCGGTCGAGCCGCCGAAGAAGGCCATCGGCAGGAACACCGCCGAGAGCACCATCGCGATACCGACGAGCGCGGGCGTGATCTCGCCCATCGACCGCACCGTCGCATCATGCGGGCTCAGCCCCTCCTCGTCCATGAGGCGCTCGACGTTCTCGACTACGACGATCGCGTCGTCGACGAGCAGCCCGATCGCGAGCACCATGCCGAACAGGGTAAGCGTGTTGATCGAGAAGCCGGCGAGCGCAAGCGCGCCGAACGTGCCGAGCAGCACCACCGGGATCGCGATCGCCGGCACGAGTGTCGCCCGCCAGCTCTGCAAGAAGACAAACATGACGATGACGACGAGGATCATCGCCTCGACGAGCGTCTTCTCGACCTCTTCGATCGAGAGCTTGATGAACGCCGTGGAGTCGCGCGGGTAGCAGATTTTGTAGCCCGCCGGCAGATCTCGCGCGAGCTTCTCGACCTCCGCCTTGACCGCGTTCGAGGTCTTGAGCGCGTCTGCGCCGGGCGCGAGATAGATCAGCATGCCCGTGGCGGGATGGCCGTTCCACAGCGCCTCGGAGACGTAGCTCTCCTCGCCCAGCGCGACGTTGGCGACATCGCCGAGGCGCACCTGCGATCCGTTCGGCAGCGTCTTGAGCACGATCGCGCGGAACTGGTCCGGCGTGTTGAGACGGGACAGCGCGCTCACCGTCGCCGTCATCTGCAGTCCGGGGACGGCAGGCAGACCGCCGACCTGGCCCGCGGAGATCTGCGTGTTCTGTGCCTGGACGGCGCTGATCACGTCGCCCGGCATGAGATTGTAGGAGCTGAGCTTGAACGGATCGAGCCAGATCCGCATCGCATATTGCGCGCCGGCGATCTGGAAGTCGCCGACCCCGTTCACGCGCGCCAGCGGGTCCTGCCAGTGGCTGACGAGATAGTCGGACATGTCCGACGAGGTGGAATGATCGGTTTCGTCGAACAGGCCGACGATGATCAGGAAGTCGGTCTGGCGCTTGCGCACCGTGACGCCCTGCTGCTGCACCTCCTGCGGCAGCCGCGGCAGCGCCTGCTGGACCTTGTTCTGGACCTGGACCTGCGCGATGTCGGGGTTGGTCCCGTTCGCGAAGGTCACCGTGATCGACACCGCGCCATTCGAGCTCGAGGTCGACTGGAAGTAGAGCATGTGATCGAGGCCGGTGAGCTGCTGCTCGATCACCTGGGTGACGCTGTCCGCGACGGTCTGCGCCGATGCGCCGGGATAGGTCGCGCTGATGCCGATCGTCGGCGGCGCGACGTCGGGATATTGCTCGATCGCAAGGCTGCGGATCGAGCCGATGCCGATGAGCATCAGCGCGATCGCGATCACCCAGGCGAAGATCGGCCGTTCGATGAAGAAGCGCGAAAGCATCGCGTCAGCGGCTCGGCTTCCCGCCGCCCGCGCTGCCCCCGCCGCCGCCGGCGGCGTTGCCGCTCGCGGCCTGCTTCTGCTGCTCCGGCGTAAGCTTGAGGGCCGTGTCCGCGCTGGCGGCCGGCGCGGTGCCGCCGGTGATGACCGAAGCCTCCATCGGCTTGACCTGCTGCCCGGGCTTCACCGCCTGCAGCCCCTCGACGATCACGCGCTCGCCGGGCTTGAGCCCGCTGGTCACGATCCAATCGGTGCCGATCGTGCCGGCAGTGACGATCGGCCGCTGGGCCGCCTTGTTGCCGGGCGCGAGCACGAGCACCGTCGCATTGCCCTTCGGATCGCGTGACACGCCAGCCTGCGGGATGAGGATGCCATCGGGTCGCGTCGCCTGCTGGAGGATCGCGCGCGCGAACATGCCGGGCAGAAGCAATCCGTGGGGATTGGGGAAGCGGGCGCGCAGCGTCACCGAGCCGGTGCTGGCGTCGACCGTCACTTCCGAGAATTCGAGCTTGCCGACGAGCGGATAGTCGGTCCCGTCCTCGAGCTTGAGCTTGACCGGCGCGCTGTCCGGCACCGCGCCGCCCTGCGCGAGCTGGCGCTTGAGCTGGAGCAGGTCCGTCGACGATTGCTGGATGTCGACATAGATCGGATCGAGCGCGGAGATCGTCGCCAGCGCGTCGGTCTGGCTCGCGGTGACCAACGCACCGACGGTGACCGAGGAGCGGCCGATGCGGCCGGAGATCGGCGCGTTGACGTTGGTGTAGTGGAGATTGATCCGCGCGGTCTGGACCTGCGCCTGCGCCTCGCCGACGGCGGCGACCGCCTGGCCGGCGGCGGCGCGGGCGTCGTCGGCATCCTGCTTGGCGACGGCGTTGACCTTGACGAGCTGCTGGTAGCGCTCGTTCTTGAGCTCGGCGGTCACGCGGTTGGCCTGCGCGCTCTGCAGCTGCGCAAGAGCCTGGGCGAGCGCGGCGCGATAGGGTGCGGGATCGATCAGATAGAGAGGCTGACCCTTGCGGACGCGCGAGCCCTCCGTGAACAGCCGCCGCCGGATGATGCCGGAGACCTGCGGGCGCACATCCGACGTCACGAAGGCGTCGGTGCGGCCCTGAAGCTCTGTCGTGATCGCGACCGGCTGCGTCCGCACCGTTACGACGCCAACGGTTGGTGGCGGCGGCGGCCCTTGCTTGGGCTTGCCGCCACAACCGGTGAGAAGCAGCGCGAGCGCGGCTGCGGCCAGGGACTTGTGCACGCTCGTCATCCGCCGCCGCTGTCGCTCTTTCGTTAAAACGCGTTGCGAGTCTGAACCTTCGGGCGATCGGCCATAGCCGTTCGCACTCGCACAAGCCAATCCCGCAAAATTTTATTGCGCTACGGATCCTTTAGCTCATCGGCATGTGCGCCCAGGGCGCGCGCGCGAAGCGGCTCGCAAGGAAGTCGATCAGCGCGGTGACGCGGGCCGGCCGCAGCGGCGAGGGTGGGGTGACGACGTAGAGCCCGGCCGCGGCCGAGCTCCAGCCTGGCAGCAGCTCGACCAGGCGGCCGGCGCGCAGCTCGTCCCACAGCAAGAACTCGGGCTCGCGGGCGATGCCGGCACCCGCGAGCAGCGCGGGCGTCACCACGTCGGCATTGTTCGCGAGCAGCCGGCCGTGGACGCGCACGGTGCAGTTGCCTTCCAGCGGATGCTCGAAATGCCAGAGCGCCGGCGTCGCGACATGCGTGTAGAGGATCGCCGCGTGCCGTTCGAGATCGCGCGGATGCTCGGGCGCGCCGGCGCGTTCGAGATAGGCGGGGGCGGCGGCGAGCACCGTCCGCACATCGAACAGACGGCGCGCGCGCAGCGCCGAATCGCCGAGCACGCCGATGCGCAGCGCGACGTCGACGCCGTCGCCGATCAGGTCGATGCGGCTGTCGCTGAGGCTGAGCTCGATCTCGATCTGCGGATAGCGTTCGAGGAACGCGGGGAGCAGCGGGCCGAGGTGACGGATGCCGAACGACATTGGTGCGGCGAGGCGGACCCGGCCGCGCGGTTCCTCGGCGCATTCGGCGAGATCGGCCTCGATCGCCTCGCCGTCGGCGAGCAGCGCCTGCGCGCGATCGAGCGCGCGGCGGCCGCTATCGGTGAGCGAGAGCCGTCGCGAGCTGCGGCTAAACAGCGGCGCGCCGAGCCGTGTCTCGAGCCGCGCGACTGCCTTGGACACGGTCGGCTTGGAGAAGCCGAGGTCGGCCGCCGCGGCGCTGAAGCCACCGCGCTCCGCGACCTTCGCGAAGATTGCCCAGGCTTCGAAATCCGGCAGCGCCATAGGTAATTCCTCGAAACGATACGTTTCGATCATTTCTATTTCCGAACGCGACGCAATCCTTATCTTGGCGTTCAACGAGCCGATGCTCGCTCCATCCAGGAGACAGGACATGATCGAACGCCGCCCCTTCGCCAGCCTCGGCGCCGCCGACCACGGCTGGCTCGATGCCCACCACCATTTCTCGTTCGCGGACTATCGCGATCCGGCGCGCACCCATTGGGGTTCACTCCGGGTCTGGAACGACGACACGATCGCGCCGAAGAGCGGCTTCCCGCCGCACCCGCACGCCGACATGGAGATCATTACCTATGTCCGCGAGGGTGCGATCACGCACCAGGACAATCTCGGCAACAAGGGCCGTACCGAAGCCGGCGACGTGCAGGTGATGTCCGCCGGCAGCGGCATCGCGCACAGCGAATTCAACATGGAGGATGTCGCCACCACGCTCTTCCAGATCTGGATCATCCCCGATGCCAAGGGTGGCCAGCCGAGCTGGGGCAGCCGGCCGTTTCCGAAGGATGGCCGCGCCGGCCGCTTCGTCACGCTCGCGAGCGGACTGCCCGGCGATGACGACGCGCTGCCGATCCGCACCTCGGCACGGGTCGCGGGCGCCACCGTCAAGGCCGGCGAGACGATCGAGTACCGCTTCGCAGCCGGCCGCAAGGGCTATCTCGTGCCGGCGAAGGGCCGTGTCGTCGCCAACGACGTGACGCTCGAGCCGCGTGACGGCGCCGCGATCGCCGACGTCGAGACGCTCAAGGTGACGGCGCTCGAAGACGCCGAGCTCGTCCTCGTCGACGCCGCCTAACTTTCTTCAGTGCTCCTACGGAAGCAGGAGCCCAGAGCAGGCATCGCGCTTTCGGCTCTGGGCTCCGGCTTTCGCCGGAGCACGGTTCCCTAAGCTACGGAGTTCTTCCATGCCCAAGATCCTCGTCCTCTATTATTCGAGCTATGGCCATATCGAGCGCATGGCGGAGGCCATCGCCGAGGGCGCGCGCGAGGCCGGCGCGGCGGTCGACATCAAGCGCGTGCCCGAGACGGCTCCCGAGGAGGTCGCCAAGGCGCATCACTTCAAGCTCGATCAGGCGGCGCCGGTCGCGACGATCGCGGAGCTTGCCGACTATGACGCGATCATCGTCGGCACCGGCACCCGCTTCGGCCGCATCAGCTCGCAGATGGCGGCATTCCTCGATCAGGCCGGCGGCCTATGGCAGTCGGGCAAGCTGGTCGGCAAGGTCGGGTCGGCGTTCAGCTCGACCGCGACGCAGCATGGCGGGCAGGAGACCACGCTGTTCTCGATCATCACCAACCTGCTGCACTTCGGCATGGTGATCGTCGGGCTGCCCTACAGCTTCGCCGGGCAGATGGGCGTGGGCGCGGTGCACGGCGGCTCGCCTTACGGCATCACGACGATCGCCAACGGCGACGGCTCGCGCCAGCCCTCCGACGTGGAGCTCGAAGGCGCGCGCTTCCAGGGTCGCCATGTGGCCGAGATCACAGCGAAGCTCGCCGCCGGCGCCTAATCCGGCGGCATGGACAGCGGGAGCAGGATCATGAGCGCACAGATCGCAATGCACGCCGGCGAGCGCATCGAGGCACCCGCGCTGAGCGCGCTGGAGTGGAAGGTGGTGCGCCTCGCGCTGCGCGAGGCGGGCGAGCTCCGCTGCGCCGGCGTCGCCGAGCCGTCGCGACTGCGCCAGCGGCTGCGGCGGCTGTGGACGGCGCTCACCGGCTGGGAGCCGCAGCGTCCGCTCGCCGATCCGCGCCTCGAGATGCTGCGCCGCTTCGTCTGCACCGCGCGCGGCCGCCGCGACGCCGCCGAGATCGCCAGGCGCCTGCTCGGCATGGGCTTCACCCAGCGCCAGCTCGCCGCCGTGACGCTGCTGGCGCGGGGGTAAGAACCGCCGCTCGAAGTGTGAGACCGTTCGCCCTGAGGAGGGACTGAGCGCAGTCGAAGGCCCGTCTCGAAGGGCGGGTACTTCGAGACGCCGCTTCGACTTCGCTCAGCGGCTCCTCAGCACGAACGGCTTCGAATGGTCGGTTGGTGGAGTCTAGAGCACGTACTTCGACAGATCCGTGTTCTTCGCGATCCCCGCGAGCTGCGCCTCGACATAGGCCGCGTCCACCGCCAGCGCCGTGCCGCGCCGCTCCTCGGCGTCGAAGCTGACTTCCTCGAGCAGCTTCTCCATCACCGTCTGGAGCCGGCGCGCGCCGATATTCTCGACGCTCTCGTTCACCTCCGCGGCGATGCGGGCGATCGCGGCAATGCCTTCCGGCGTGATCTCGATCGTGACCTCTTCGGTCGCGAGTAGCGCACGATATTGCTCGGCTAGGCTCGCACGCGTGTCTGAGAGGATCGCGACGAAATCGGCCTCGGTCAGCGCCTTCAGCTCCACCCGAATCGGCAGGCGGCCCTGCAGCTCGGGCAACAGGTCGGAGGGCTTGGCGACGTGGAAGGCGCCCGACGCGATGAACAAGATGTGGTCGGTCTTGATCGGACCATATTTGGTCGCGACCGTCGTCCCCTCGATCAGCGGCAGCAGGTCGCGCTGCACGCCCTCGCGGCTGACCGATCCGCCGCGTACATCGCTGACTGCGATCTTGTCGATCTCGTCGAGGAAGACGATGCCGTTAGCCTCGGCGTCGGCGAGCGCGGCGCGGTTGAGATCATCCTGATCGAGCCTTCTGTCGCTCTCCTCCTCGACCAGTTTAGTCCAGGCGGCGCGGACGTTCATGCGGCGACGCTTCGAGCGCTGGCCGCCGCCGAACGCCTTGCCCATCATATCGGACAGGTTGATCATGCCGACCTGGCCGCCCATGCCGGGAATCTCGAACGGCATGTTGGGCTGGTCCTCGACCTCGATCTCGATCTCGCTGGCCTCGAGATGGCCGTCGGCGAAGCGCCGGGCGAAGCTCTCGCGGGTCGCGGCGGACGCGTCCTTGCCGACGAGCGCGTCGAGCAACCGCTCGCGCGCCGCCTCCTCGGCCTTTTCCTTGACCGCGCCGCGGCGGCGCTCGCGCTCCAGCCGGATCGCCTCCTCGACGAGATCGCGCGCGATCTGCTCGACGTCGCGGCCGACATAGCCGACCTCGGTGAACTTGGTGGCTTCCACCTTCACGAACGGTGCATCGGCGAGCTTGGCGAGGCGGCGGCTGATCTCGGTCTTGCCGCAGCCGGTCGGCCCGATCATCAGGATGTTCTTGGGGCTGACCTCCTCGCGCAGCTCGGGCGCGAGACGCTGGCGGCGCCAGCGGTTGCGCAGCGCGACCGCGACCGCGCGCTTGGCCTCTGTCTGACCGATGATGTGCTGGTCGAGCGCGGCGACGATGGCCTTGGGGGTGAGGGCGTCGTTCATTCTATACTCCCCCCTCCCTGGACGGGAGGGGTCGGGGGTGGGTAGATGGGCGAGGTGCGCTGCCGATAGCAACCCACCCCAACCCCTCCCTTCCAGGGAGGGGCTTTAGCTGCTGGAATCCAGCGTCTCGATCGTGAGGTTGCCGTTGGTGAAGACGCAGACCTCCGCCGCGATTCCCATCGCCTTGCGGCAGATCGTCTCGGCGTCGGCCTCATAGTCTGCGAGAGCGCGGGCGGCGGCGAGCGCGTAGTTGCCGCCGGAACCGATCGCCGCGATGCCGGCGACGGGCTCGAGCACGTCGCCGTTGCCGGTGATCATCAGCGTGATGTCCTTGTCGGCGACGATCATCAGCGCCTCGAGGTTGCGCAGGAACTTGTCGGTCCGCCAATCCTTGGCGAGCTCGACCGCGGCGCGCATCAGCTGGCCGTGATGCTGCTCCAATTTCCGCTCGAGCCGCTCGAACAGCGTGAACGCGTCGGCGGTGGCGCCGGCGAAGCCGCCGATCACCGAGCCGTCGTGGAGGCGGCGGACCTTGCGCGCGTTGGGCTTCACCACCGTGTTGCCCATCGACACCTGGCCGTCGCCCGCCACCACCACCTTGCCGTTCTTGCGCACGGAGAGGATCGTCGTCCCGTGCCAGCCGATCTTGTCGTCCATCGTCGTCCCGCTCATTGCGGCGGCGATATGGGAGATGGTCGCGGTGCCCGCAACACCACCGCTCCTACGCGCTTCACCGTTCGTGCTGAGCGAAGTCGAAGCACGTGCTCACGGGAATTGTCCCCGTGCGGCCTGAGCGAAGTCGAAGGCCATGCGCTGGTGGCCGCACTTCGACTTCGCTCAGTGCGAACGGGCGCCTTGGTTCGGCTTTCGCTCACCGCCCGACGAAGATGAACGCGGCCGCGCCGGCGATGCAGGCGCCGGCGCCGAGATAGCGCCAGGTGATCGGCTCCTTAAACAGGATCGCGGCGAAGATTGCGAAGACGGCGAGCGTGACGCACTCCTGCATGATCTTGAGCTGGGCGGTCGAGAGGCCGTTCGCGTAACCGATCCGGTTCGCCGGCACCGCGAGGCAATATTCGAAGAGCGCGATCGCCCAGGAGACGAGGATCGCCACCCACAGCTTCGCCTGCGGGAAGCGGAGCTGGCCGTACCAAGCGGCGGTCATGAAGATGTTTGAGCAGCAGAGCAGGAGCAGGGTGGGGAGCGCCTTGGTCATGTCCGTGCCTCTAGCGCGTTCCGCGAAAGGTCACAGTGGGGAGGCGCGAAAGGTCACAGGGTTTCGTGACTTTACGACCTCACCGATCGTGCACCGTCACCCCAGCAAAAGCTGGAATCCCCTGAAAACGAGGCGCGCGGTTTGACGCACGAGATGCCAGCTTTCGCTGGCATGACGGAGAGTATGATACGGAGAAGCGCTCACCCCACCCGGTTCGCGAGCCAGCCGTAGAGGAAGGCTTCGTCGGCCGGCCGCGCCTCGGCGAGCGCGACGTAGCGGGCGCCCTGCAGCGCATCGACCGCCCGGATCAGCACCGTCTCCCCGGCCGGGCCGCGCGTCTTGAGAAAAGCCGCGAGCGCGCCGAACAAGGCGGTGTCGACCAGGCCGCTCGCAGGGATGTCGGCATAGTCCCGTGCGCCGCGATTGAGCGCATTGAGCGCGCGGCGGAGGAAGCCGAGCGCGGTCTCGGGACCCATGTTGACGCCGGTATCGAACAGTTCGGCGGCGAGCTTCGGCGCCAGCGCCGCGATGCGGTCGAGCCCCGGCTTGGCCCAATAGAGCCGCTGGTAGATCGCGGCGGCGACGGCGCGCGGAAGCACCGCCATGTCGCCGGCATAGCCGTTGGCGCGCGCGGTCGCCTGGGTAATGCCGAAGCGCGTGGGGCCGCCGCGATCGGCGGGGTTGGCGACATAGCCGCCCTCCCGGTCGATCAGCGCGTCGATCAATGCGGTCACGTCCATGTTTTGCCTCCAACCCTCGTTGTGGCGGCAAGTAACCCATCTGGTTCTCTGTAGGACAGCAGGAAATTATCGCCGCGGCGGTTGCCGAGAATCGCGCGGCGACGCACAGTGAACGCCGGGTGCCCCGGGGGACGCGATGGCCAACACGCTCTATATCGTCGCAGGCCTGAGCGACGCCGACATGATCTGGCTGCTCTCGACCGGCAGTCTCAAGCGGCTGCGGGGCGGCGAGCGGCCGATCCAGGCCGGCAAGCCGGTCGGCGACCTGTTCTTCGTGACGCAGGGCAGCCTCGCGGTGGTGCTGCCCGACGGTACGCAGGTCGCGACGCTGGAGGAAGGCGCGGTGTTCGGCGAGATGTCGTTCATCGAGAGCCGGCCGCCGTCCGCCACCGTGCGCGCCGAGGGCAAGGGCGAGATCCTCGCCATCCCGCGCGATCGCATCCTCGAGCGTTTCGAGCAGGAGCCGCGCTTCGCCGCCCGCTTCTATCGGGCGCTGGCGCTGTTCCTGTCCGAACGGCTGCGCGAGACTACCGCGACCGCCAATGCGCCGCGCGATGCCGATGCCGACGCGCAGGCCGCGGCCGGCGGCGAGCGCTTCCGCCGCGCGCTGCAGATGCTGCGGGGCAAGGCCTGACGGCGACGACGCCGCACGAACGAGGAGAGGATATGACCGATCTGGAGAAGCTGGTCGCGATCAACGAGATCCACTGCCTGATGGCGCGGCGGGTGCGCGCGCTCGATGCGCACGACTGGGAGACCTACGAGGCGTGCCATGCCGAGGATCATGTCTCGGCCGGCCCGCAGTGGAATCCCGGTGGCGGCCGCAAGGCGATGATGGACGCGCTCAAGAAGAATATGGACGGCATTCGCCACATCCATTTCGTGCACAGCCCGATGATCGAGATCCTCTCGCCGACCGAGGCGCGGGGCTTCTGGACGCTGGAGGATTATCTCTACTGGAAGCAGGGCGACGAGGATCACTGGTTCCACGGCTGGGGCCATTATGACGACACCTATGGCGTCCGCGACGGGCAGTGGCTCTTCACCAGCCGCCGCCTCTCCTACATGCGCAAGGAACACTCCCCCGGCTCCCGCCGCGAAGGCGAGGGCAACGGCAGCTGACGGCGGGTGTTGGTGGAAAGCGGTCGTTCGTCCTCCCCATGCGTAGCATGGGGAGGGGGACCATCCGCAGGATGGTGGAGGGGTGATGCGCAACGCGCGCAGATGGCGGCGACGACTGCTTCCGCATCGTTCATCACTTCGCTCGCGGCGATGCGCAGTGTCGCAATCCCCTGGTCCGCCAACCACAGGTCGCGTCGCCGGTCGCGCTCCGGCCGATCGCCCATGTCATGAGTCATGCCGTCGATCTCGATCGCGAGCCGAGCCCGCGCGTAGTAGAAGTCCAGAATGAACGGTCCGATCGGATGCTGGCGCCGCAGCCGGACCCCGCCCGGCCGCGACTTGAACAGCGCCCACAGCCGCACCTCGGGTGCGGTCATGCGCTTGCGCAGATCGCGAGCCGCGCAATCGTCTTGCGTGGCGCCATCTCCCCTCCACCGCCTGCGGCGGTCCCCCTCCCCATGCATGCATGGGGAGGATGAAGGATAAGGCGAGGAGCGGCAACGTCCTGTCCCCAAATGGGCGATAGCCGCCATTCACCTTCGTTCGCCATTCCCGCGCGTGTGTCTCGGCTCTAGAGGAGCGCCATGGACGAAGTCGGCGCGATCGTGATCGGGGCGGGGGTGGTCGGGCTTGCGATCGGGCGGGCGCTGGCGCGGTCCGGCCGCGAGGTGCTGATCCTCGAGCGCGAGGCGCGGTTCGGGGCGATCACCTCGTCGCGCAACAGCGGCGTGATCCACGCCGGCCTCTATTATCCCGAGGGTTCGCTGAAGGCGGCGCTGTGCGTCGCGGGGCGGCGGCTGCTCTACGACTTCTGCGCGGAGCATGGCGTGCCGCACCGGCGCTGCGGCAAGCTGATCTTCGCCGCGGACGAAGGCGAGCTCGCCGGGCTCGAGGCGGTGATGGCGCATGGCCGGGCCGCGGGCGTCGACGATCTCGTGCTGCTCGATGGCGCGGGCGCGGCGGCGATCGAGCCGGCGCTGCGCTGCGTCGGCGCGGTGCATTCGCCCTCGACCGGGATCGTCGACCAGCACGCGTTGATGCTGGCGCTGCTCGGCGAAGCCGAGGCGTACGGCGCGATGCTTGTCTGCGAAGCGGCGGTCGACGGGATCGCGCGGCGCGGCGACGGCTGGGTGGTCCGCTCGGGTGAGACTGCGATCGCCGCGCCGCTCGTCGTCAACGCCGCCGGGCTCGACGCACAGGCGGTGGCGCGGACGATCGACGCGCTCGATCCCGCGCTGATCCCGCCGCGCTTCCTCGCCAAGGGCTGTTACTTCACCTATTCGGGGCGGGTGCCGTTCACGCGGCTGATCTATCCGGTGCCGGGGCCGGCGAGCCTCGGCACGCACTTTACGCTCGATCTCGGCGGACAGGCGCGGTTCGGGCCCGACATCCATTGGGTCGACGCGATCGACTATAGCGTCGATCCCGCCCGCAAGGGCGAGTTCCTCGCCGCCGCGCGCAAGATCTGGGCGGGGATCGACGAGGAGCGGCTCGCGCCCGGCTATGCCGGCATCCGGCCGAAGCTGAGCGGGCCCGGCGCGCCGCCCGCCGACTTCATGCTGCAGGGGCCGGCGGCGCATGGCCTCGCCGGGCTCGTCAACCTGTTCGGCATCGAATCGCCGGGGCTGACCGCGTCGCTCGCGATCGCCGAGCATGTAGTGCGGCTGGCGGAAACCGGCTGACGCAACCTTGGCGCAACTGGTCGGTTGATCGAGCGCCATGCCGAAGATGACGATCGCGAGGCTCGGCCTCCTTTCCGCCGGCCTGCTCTGCGCGGCCACGGTGCTCGCCCAGGTCCCGACCGCGGGTCAGATGGAGGCGGCGGGCCCAACCTCGCGTGCCGCCGCGCAAGGCGGCTTCACCGCCAACATCCAGGCCGAAACCAACGCGATGATCCGCAGCACCGATCGCGCCAACCATCCGGTGCGCCCGACCGAACCCGGCACGCCCAACGCCGCCGCGCCGCGCGCGCACGAGCAGCCGCACCGCTGATCGCGCGGCCGCGCCGCCTCAGGAGGGGTCGCGCAGCCGGATCTTGCGGTTGTGCCAACTGCGCAGCTCACCCGGGCGCGGCGTCATCTTGATGAGCACGCTCTCGGTCGCATAATGCGAGCTCGTCGCGCTCGGCATCTTCGCCGGATCAGTGCGGAACGCCGCATATTTCTTCTGGTTGGCGGCCCGGATCCGCTCGATCGTGGCTTCATCGGTGACGAACTCGGCGTCGCAATTGGCGATGACGGCGCGCAGATCGAGCCACATCTCGCCATCCTCGACCATGCAGCAGACGCGCGGATCGCGCTTGATGTGCTGCACCTTGGAGGATGCCGCACGCGTGCTCGCGTAGAAGGCGCCGTCTTCCCAGACATACCAGATCGGCGTCATGAACGGTTCGCCGGACTTGCGGATCGTCGCGATGATCAGCGTGTGGCCGGTGGTGAGGAAGGCGTCGACCTCCTCGGGGGTCAGCTTCACGCCCATGGTCGCTCTTCTCCTCGTCGTTGCGATCGCGAGGAGGAGAGTGCGGCTCGCGCGCGGCCCGCGCAAGAGCGAAGCCTGCGGGTTCGGATATCCAGGGTCTCCGGTGTGAACGGTCGGGGCGACAGGGTTCGAACCTGCGGCCGCAGATCACCAACTGGATTTAGGGCGTTGCGAAATGCCACGCCATTCCCCTCGTCATCAACCGACCGATAAGTGGGATAGGCTGGCCGACAGCACGGCGCCTCGTATAGGGAAGGCCATATCTGAGGAGAGGTGGCAGCATGCTCGATCTTCCTGCGCTTATCTCCGCAGTATTGAAAATCGATCCGACCGCACCGGCGATGGAGTTCGAGGGGCGCTGGGAGAGCTGGGGTGGGCTCGCGACCCGGATGGGCGAGATCGATCGGCTGATCGGATCGCTCGGTCTCGACGCCGAGACGCGTGTCGGCATCATGCTGCGCAACCGTCTCCCCCATCTGGCCGCGCTCTATACGCTGATCGCAACGGAGCGCTGCATGGTCACGCTCAACCCCATGTATCCCGAAGCGGTTCTTGTGCAGGAAATCTCTCGCCTCGAACTGCCGTTGATCATCGGCGGCGCGGCCGATCTGGCCCGTGACGGTATAGTCGAGGCGGCAAGGGAGGTAGGTACGGCGCTTGTCGCACTGCCCGAGCCCTGGCGTGGCGAGGCGGAAATCATCCTCGCGCCGAACGACCGTACGAGGCTCGCACGTGCCGCACCAGGCGTAATGATCGAAATGCTGACCAGCGGTACGACGGGTCTCCCGAAGCGTGTTTCGCTTACCCGGCAAGCGTTCGAGCACAGCTTCGCCACGACGCTGAAGGCCGAAGGCGCGCTCGATGCGCCGCCGACGCTGCGCCCCGGCATTCAGATATCGGCCGCGCCGCTGACGCACATCGGCGGCGTGTGGGGCTCCTTGACTGCGATCTGCCTGGGCAGGAAGCTCGTGCTGATCGAGAAATTCGAAGTGGCTGTGTGGCTCGATGCAATCGTCCGTCACCAGCCTCGCTCCGCAGCGTTGACCGCTGCCGCGCTTCGCATGGTTCTCGACGCGAACGTTTCTCGAGAAGCGCTGTCGAGCTTGGCGGCCATCACTGCAGGCGCCGCACCTACGGATCCTGCGATCGTCGACGCCTTTCGCGAACGCTACGGCATCCCGGTCCTAACAAATTATGGAGCGACGGAATTTGCCGGCCCGGTGGCGCGCTGGTCGCTGGCAGACTTCGAGGTGTTGTGGGCAGAAAAGCGCGGTTCCGTCGGCCGTCTTCATCACAACGTTGAGGCGCGGATCGTTGACGACACGAGCGATGCGGTCTTGCCGCCCGGAAAGGAGGGAGTGCTTGAACTCCGGTCGCCTCAGTTGATCGACCCGAGGGGCTGGTTGCGGACATCGGATCGCGCGCGGATCGACGGCGATGGCTTCCTTTGGGTGACCGGACGGGCCGATGGGGTGATCATTCGCGGGGGCTTCAAGGTATCGCCCGAGGAGGTCGTTCAGGCGCTGGAGGCGCATCCTTCTATTCGCGAGGCGGTCGTAGTCGGCGTCCCCGATGCGCGGCTGGGCCGGGTCCCTGCAGCTGCGATCATGTTGGCGCGAGGCGCTTCGCCGCCATCGGATGCCGAGCTATCCGAATTCCTGCGCTTCAGCCTTGCGCCTTATCAGATCCCGGTGCGGTTCGCGCTGATGGATGACGTGCCGCGCACCGCGTCGATGAAACCGGTATTGCCCGAGATCGTACGCTTGCTATCGGGCGACACCAGTTCACCACACTAAGCGGACATTCCGCGCCGAACGCAGGCCGGGGTAGATCAGTCGCTCATCGTTGGCTGCCAGCTTGAAAGGAGGGACGCGGCGGAAGAATTCCTCCAGCGCCACCCGCAATTCGCGTCGCGCAAGATGCGAGCCGAGGCAGCGATGCGGCCCACCGGCCAGCGTGAAGTGGCGATTGCCTTGACGGTCGAACCGCACTTCGCGCGGGTTGTCGAACTCGGCGGGATCGAAGTTGCCGGCCGTCACCAAGGCCATCACCCAATCGCCCTGCTTGATCGTCTGACCGTACCATTCGAACTCACGCTTGACGAGCCGGTGCGAGTTGACCAGCGGCTGTACACGCAGGAACTCCTCGACCGCGTCCGGGATCAGTTCGGGATCGGCGCGCAGCTTCTGCTGCATCGCCATATCGAGCCCGAGCCGCCGGAATATCATCGCGAGCGTGGAGGCAACGGTGTCGAGCCCGCCCAGCCACAGGAAGAAGATCGTGCCGATGATCTCGTCGTCGGTGATGGGGCGGCCGCCCACTTGACCGGTGACGATCTTGCCCGCGAGATCGGGCCCCGGATTAGCGCGCTGTTCGGCTATGAACTCACGCAGATAGGCGAGGATGCCACGCAGCGCCATGGTCGCCAGCTCGAAATCATGGCTGTGCAGGATCGCGTTTTCCCATTCGAGGAATTGCTCGAATTGCGTGAACGGGAAGCCCATCAAGTCCATGAACACGCGCACCGGGTAGACGCGTCCGAAATCATAGGCGAAGTCGACGGTGCCTTTATCGATGAAGCTGTCGATCAGAACATTGGCGCTTGCACGGATCTTCTGTTCGAGGGCGTCGATCGCTTTCGGACTGAAGAACGGGTTCAGCATCGTGCGATATTTCATGTGATCCGGAGGATCGATGCCGAGCGGAATGCAAGGCCAGGTCTCACCGATCATTGATTGGAACGCCGCGACGCCTTCGGTCGAGAACAGCTCCGCATCCTGGTAGACGCGCGCGATATCCTGATACCGGGTGACGACCCACGCCCCGATGCCGGGATGGCCGGCGACTGCATCCGGTGTCCAGAGCAGCGGCGGCACGTCACCTTCGAAGAAGATCTGTGTCTCCTTATACGGTTCGTCATAAGTGACGGGAAAGTTGCCCAACGCCCAGCGCAGATCCCGGACAAGTTCGGCAGGCACATGGTCGGGGCGATTGTCCACGACGAAGGGATCGAGCTCGACCTTGAGCTGGGTAGCCATCATCACTCTCCAAGTGTCCTTTAATCGGCGGCATATCAGACAGGATGATGCACCCCAAGGAAAATGACGGTCCGTCAGGTCGGATGAGTCAAAAACGGCGCCTCCCGCACTTCTTGATCAATGCCAGCTCCTGCGCCCCTCGCGTCAAATTCGCCATGATCGGTGCGTCTACGCGGCTGGTCGGTGGCGATTCCGATGGCTAGGATGAGGACACGGCCCGCAGGAGAGCGAGATCATGACGCGCATCCTTCCCGAGATGACGCCTGAAAACACTCCGTTCTGGACGGGCGGCGCGAGAGGGGAATTGATGATCACGCATTGCGATGCTTGCGATGCGGCGATCCATCCGGCGCAGATGGTCTGTCCAAAATGCCTGTCCGGCACCACCGCAAGACCGGCGAGAGGAACCGGAACGGTGTTGGCTCGGACCATCAACCGGCAGCAATGGTCGCCGGACATGATCGTACCCTACGCGCTTGCGGTGGTCGAGCTGGATGGCGAGCCGGGGGTGCGGATCACCGCCCGCGTCGTCGACATCGATCCCGAAGATGTACGTATCGACGACCGCGTGCAGGTCTCGTTCCAACAAGAAGGCGACGTCTGGCTCCCGCTGTTCAAGCCGCTCGCTGGCTAGGGGCCGCAGACGGGGGGGGGGCGCACGGCGTTTACAGCCCACTCCGTGTTACCGAGTGCCGAAATTGGTCACCATCAAGTAAGCGCACCAATTTGGCGAGATGGGATTGTGCCATCATCGATCAATTGCGCGAGCTTATCTCGCAGGCACGAAGATGCCGCCGTGCTGCTGACGATATTGGGCTCAAGGAACCTGACTGCGCTTATGAAAGGCGCTCGAGAGCTGGAGGAGATGAAAGTGGCGGACGACGAGACCCTCCGATTCAAACCGGAGGATGATTGCTACCATCAGCTTTCGGATGATCCCTACGAGACCGAAACCAACTGGTGGTCGTTCAACATCCCGGAGCGCAAGATCGGCTGCTGGCTCCACACGCCCTATTATCCCAATCGCAAGACCGCCACCTGGCGCATCTTCGTATGGGACGATCAGGGTGTCGAACCCGGGCGGCTCGCCTATTACAAGAAGGTCGAGGAAGCCCCGATGCCGGACGATCCGGATCTGCGGGACATCACCTTTCCCAACGGCGGCTACAGCCTGAAGATGCTGGAGCCGGGCATGAAGTACCATCTCGGCTACACCGACCCGGAGCGGGGCTTCGCGCTCGACTTCGTGCATACCGGCGTCCATCTGCCGCATCGCTTTCGGCCCGGCGAGGCGCCGTTCATGCAGACGCCGCACTATGACCAGCTCGGGCATGTGGTCGGCACGCTCACTCTGCGCGGTGAGAAGATCCCGATCGACGGTGTCGGTGTTCGCGATCGCACGTGGGGGCCTCGCGGAGGTCCGTACCTGACCAGCCGCAAGACCTATGCGCCGGGCGAGAGCCGCGTGAGAAATCCAGGCGGTCCGGCGTGGCGCCAGATCGAGCGCGAGCGCGGCCGCGGCCGGATCGACTATATCTACGGCCACAGCCTGGACCTGCAAACCGGGTTCCTCGGGTTCGTGCGGATGCAGGATGGCGACGCGCAGGGTTGGGCGCCAATGAACGTGGGTTGGCTGTTGAAGGACGGCAAGTTCGGCGCCATCGATCAAGCACGATCGAGGATGCTCAATTTCCGGGATCCGATCGCGGGCTGGAACAGCCACATGCTCGTTTCGATCGCCGACGAGCTCGGGCGAACGATGGAAGCCGAAGGCATGTCGGTAAGCCGGATGAGCGAGAGCGGCTACGGTCTCAACCAGCTCATGCGCTGGGAGATGGAAGGCAAGGTCGGCTGGGGTGAGGACCAGGACGTCTGGGTCGGCAATCACTTCATGCGGATGCTGGATGCCTTGCGAGCGACGCGCTGAATGGCAATGCTTCGTGGCGTTGGCGGCATTGTCGCTGCTGAACGCTGCGGGGTAGATCGCGATTCAGTCCGCCGTTCTATGCCGTCTCTGTCAACCATCCAGAAGAAAAGCCGGGGCAGGCGATATCTGCCCCGGAACCTTTTCCGCCAAATCTATGCCGCTGCGAACATGCGCTGGATTTCGCCCGATGTGACCGGGCGCCGCGCCTTCCCGACGAAATCCATGCTATCGGTGCGAAGGCCGCCAAGATTCTCGCGCGGCGAGACATCGACGTCTTTGCCGAGAACGCGGAGATGTCCGACTGTGCAGTTCTCGCGTCCACCGAGTACAGTATAGGGATCGAAATTGTATTCGCGCATGGCATTCTGGTGCGTGATCGCGTCGATCACGTGCGAGTTCAGTCCGTTGACCGTTGCCCATAGATACTCCGGGCAGTTCGGCCACAACGTGTCGGAATGCGGATAATCCGACTCATAACAGACCATATCCGTATTCATGTATTCCAGATTCTTGAGCCCGAACTGATCGTCGATGAAACAGGTGATGATATGCCGCTTGAACACATCGGACGGCCGCTCCCTGCCAAAATCCGAAAAAGTCCATTCGTGATGGTGCTCATAGGTGAAGTCGGCTCGCTCGAGCAGATAGGGCACCCAGCCGATGCCGCCTTCGGACAGCGCCATGCGCAGATCGGGGTATTTCTTCCAGAACGTGCCGAACAACCAGTCCGCAGCCGAGTTGGATATCGACATCGGCATCGTCGTGATCCACGCGTCGATGGGCGACTCGTCGGAGGCGTGCGCCGCGCGCGCGCCGGTGCCGATATGGCAGTTGAGCACGATCTTGTGGTCGCAACAGGCCTGCCACACCGGCTCCCAATAGGCGTTGTGCAGGCTCGGCAGGCCGATCAGAGCAGGATTGTCGGGAAAGGCGATGGCATGGACGTCCTGCTTCACCCAACGTTGGATTTCGGCGAGCGTCTCCGTCATGTCCCAAAGCGGCAGGATCATCATCGGGATGAACCGGCCCGGAGCGGCCGCGCACCATTCGAGCATGTGCCAGTCGTTCCAGGCCTTGATCGCCCGGAGCGCCTTCTCCTTGTGGCCCTGAAGCGCGGCGGCGATAAAGGCGTTGCCTGAAAAGCCGGGCATCGTCGCGAAGTTGAGCGAGCCGCATATTCCGTTGACGTTCATGTCGTCGACCCGCGCCTTCGGATCGAACGCTCCTGCCCGGATCTGCTCGAAGCGGGTTGGCTCCATCCCGTACTCCGAGCGAGGCCGCCCCACGACGGCATTTAACCCGATCGTTGGATAGATCTGGTCATTCCATAACCAGACGTCCTTGCCGTCCTTGTCGATGACTTTGGGCGCTTCGTCCTTGAACGACGCGGAATAGTGACTGAGGAATGCGCTCGGCGGCTCGACCGCATGATCGTCGACGCTGACGATCACCATATCGTCCATTCTCATATCACCTCTCCTCGGCCTATCACCGCTGGAATTGACTATCCGTCACTTTTACGCGGTCGCTGATGGCTTTGCAAGTGGCTGCGCGACTTCACCGGCCTGTCCACGCCGGCGCCCGTTTCTCGAGAAAGGCCAGCGTGCCTTCCTTGGCGTCTTGGGTGGCGCCGGTGATCGCGCTCGCCTCGCGCGAACGGGCACGCAAAGCTTCCTCGTCGATATCGTGCGAGAGACGCGCGACAGCCAAGCTTTCGCGCACCGAAACAGGCGCGTTCACAGCAATCTCCCGGGCGAGACCACGGGCGCTCGAAATTGCCTCACCAGACGGAACCAATCGGTTGACCAATCCAAAATGAAAAGCGCGCTCAGCCGGCATCGGGTCGCCGGTCGCGACCAATTCATAGGCGATGTTGCGGGGAATCATGCGCGGCAGGCGGAAGACGCCACCGGCGCCCGCGAACAGGCCTCGTTTTACCTCGGGCAAGCCGAAGCGCGAGTCCTCGGAAGCGACAATCATGTCGCAGGCGAGCGCAAGTTCACAGCCGCCGGCGAGCACGTTGCCGGAGACCGCCGCGATCCACGGCTTGGCATGCGCAACGTCGGTAAAGGCAGCGAAGCCCTCGCCGTCGGGGGCGATGGTGTGACCGCGCCCGGCGGCGATCTCGGCGAGGTCCGCGCCGGCACAGAAGGTCTGCGGGCTCGACGAGCAAATGATCGCAACACGGATCGCGTCCCGGACCTCGACGTCACGACGGATCCACTGCATGGCACGCGCGACTATCCCATTGACCGCGTTGCGCTTGTCTGGCCGGTTGAGAGTGACGAGCGCGACATGATCGTCGACGATCTCGTAGAGCACCTCCTTGCCGACCCCTTCGGGCTGCTCCGCCATCCGTTTCTCCACTGCTATTCGCGCGCCAGCAACACCGTACCCGCGATCGGGCCGCCGCCGACGCCGACCACGCCGACGCGTGCATCCTTGACCTGCCGCGCGCCGCCATCGCCGCGAAGCTGAGTACAAACCTCCCACAGCAGGCCGTAGCCATGTAGCCGGCCGGAGGAGAGCTGGCCGCCATTGGTATTGGTCGGGATTGCTCCGTCGAGGCGCGTCGCGCCCGAACCGATGAACGGGCCACCTTCGCCAAGTCCGCAGAAGCCGAGTGCTTCGAGCCACATGGGTACGAAGATCGAGAATCCGTCATAGAGGCCGGCGACATCGACATCGCTAGGTTTGAGGTCCGTCGTGGCCCACATCGACGCGGCGGCGTCGTGCGCGCCCATCGTGGTAAGATCGGGCCGTTGGTGCCAAGTGAAGCCATGCTCCAGTCCGGCCCCGATCGCCTCGATCCGCAGGGGCGGCCGCTTGCAGTCGCGCGCCGCCTCGATGGTGGACACGATCACACAGGCGGCGCCGTCTATCGGCACGTCGCAATCGAAGAGGCAGAGCGGATCGGAGATCATGCGCGACGATAGATAGTCCGCCATGGTGAGCGGCTTGCCATGCATGATCGCGCCAGGATCGTGCTGTGCGCACTCGCGCTGAAACACCGCTTGCGCGCCAAGCTGCTCGCGGGTGAGGCCATGTTCGTGCATGATCCGATCGGCGTACATCGCAGCCCAGTTGACCGCCGACGATGCACCGAGAGGGACGAGCCAGGATAACCAGCCGCCGATCGTCGCTACCTCGCTGGCGCCGCCGCGTTCACCAATGCCGCGCCGACCCGTCGCCTGCGCCGAGGATTCGTTGAGGCAGCGGAAGACCAGCACGTGGCGCGCCTGTCCCGTCGCGACCGCTAGCGCCGCGATCATCAGCGCGGAAGATTGCGCGGCACCCTCCGGGCCGCCCTGATACCAATTTACCTTGAGCCCGAGCGCGTTGATCGCTTCTGTCGAGCCGACCGGCGCCATCCCGTCGCGACCGTCACGGTGGCCGGGATAAGTACACACGCCATCGATATCGTCACGAACAAGTCCAGCATCGTCGAGCGCCTGCTTGAACGCCTCCGCCAGCAGGATCATCGGCGGCGTCATGCCCTTGCGCTCGATGCGCGAGCGGCCGATGCCCGAGATCGCGGCCTTTCCGGCGAGAGGATTGCCGACCATCGTTCAAGCCTTGATGCAGCGCGAAGAAACGGGGCCTTCCACCTGCGGCATATTGCTCTCCCGACTTTATTTGATGCATCGTCAGGTTCATCGCATCGCATTGCTATGTGCCCAAGGCAATCCGTGATTGAGGCGCGATCGGGAGTGCAGGATTGGAATCAGGAATGAACATCGCGCCGATGCCTTCGCTCAATCGCGTGATCCGGATTGCGGGTGCGCCAGCTATGGTGCGCGCGACCCTCGAGGATGATTTTCATCATTTCCGCGTGGTGTTGCGACACGACGGCGAGCATGTCACCTCGATCGAGGCCGACAGCCCACGTTCGCCCTATTCACTCTGTCCGGTCGCAAGCGTGCGGCTGCGCGATCTCCTGGACATGCCACTGAGCGACGACATGACCGCCGCGTTCCGCCTCACCGATGCACGCGATCAGTGCACCCATCAAATCGATCTCGCCGCGCTTGCGGTTGCCGCGGCGGCCCGCGGGACCGTGCGACGTCGATACGACGTGCGGGTGTTCGACAAACGGGCAGATACGAAGCGGCACGCGCTGCTCTGGCGCGACGGCACGCTCCTGCTCGACTGGACGCTCGATCGCTATGCTGTTGCCGCGCCGGAGCGCTTCGCGGGCCGCAGCTTGGGTTCGGGCTTCACATCATGGGTATCACAAACCTTCGATAGCGAGACGGCGGAGGCCGCGCTCGTGCTTCGCCGGGGTGTGTTCATCTCCGGCGGTCGGGGCATGGGCAAAGAGCTCGATGAGCGGGCTGGTGCTCCAGTATCGGGCGGTTGCTGGGTGCAACAAGAAGCGCGAGCGCACACCGCCATCCGCCACAAAGGGTCGACGCAAGACTTTACAGGTCGCGCCGAGTTGCTCACGCGCGCCGACGACGAGTGGCTCGCGGCCCAGACTTGACGATTCAACAATTTTCTCGCTCTTAGCGACCAAGGCGGCACCAGAGGCCGCGGTCGATTCCCGGGGAGGCGAGATGGCGAGCATCTTTTCGTACGAGGGCAAGCGCGTCGCGATCGTCGGCTGCTTCTCAGGCATGGGCGAGGCGTGCGCGCGCGCCCTTGTCGATCTCGGCGCAGAGGTCCACGGGGCCGACATCAAGCCGTCGCCGGTGGATCTCGCATCCTTCACGCAGGTCGATCTCAAGGACTGGTCGTCCATCGATCAGGCGGTTGGAGGGATCGGTGGCGAAATCGATGCACTCTTCAACTGCGCCGGTCTGCCGCAGACCTTTCCGGCCGCAGACGTGGTCGCCGTGAATTTCCTCGGCATCCGTCACTGGACCGAACAGTGGCTGCCGCGCGTGAAGCGCGGGGGCGCGATCGCTACCATCTCGTCGCTTGCGGGTATGGCCTACCTGACGAAGCTCGAGATGCTGAAACCGGTGATCGCCATCGCCGATCGCGTCGCATTTCTCGACTGGGTAGCCGGAAATCCGGGGCTGGTGGGCGACGGCTATTCCTTCTCGAAAGAGCTGCTCAACACCTGGACCTGCTTGCAGGCGGTCGAACTCGCGCCGAGAGGTATCCGCATCAATGCAACGATGCCGAGCCCGACGCAGACGCCGATGATGGCGGCATTCGAGCAGGTCGCGGGGCAGGTCGTTCTCGATACCTTTACCGCGCCCACCGGCCGCCGCTCGACGGCGGATGAGCAGGGCAACGCGATGGTGCTGCTCAATTCCGACGCCGCCAGCTTCGTCAGCGGCGTCTGTTTGCCGGTCGACGGCGGCTTCTTCGGCGGCGTGACGACCGGCGCCATCGACATGCAGGCGCTGCTCGCCCGCGCAACCGCGTCTGCCGCCGTCTAGTCCGATGACGGGTGAGCTTGCCGGCAAGATCGTCGTCGTCACCGGCGCCTCGAAGGGCATGGGGCGCGCCTTCACCGCTGCGCTGGTCGCGCATGGCGCGAAGGTGGCGGCGGTGGCGCGCGAGTCCGCCGCGCTCGACGCACTCTCCGATCTTCACGGCGACGCGGTGCTGCCGATTGCGGCGGATATGGCGGACGGTGCGGCGGTACGCGCTGCAATCGATCGGGCGGCCGTGCACTTCGGACAGATCGACGTGTTGGTGAACAATGCGGCGATAACCACGCTGCTGAAGCTGGAAACCGCCTCCGACGCCGAAATTCAGCGTGAGTACGCGGTCAACTTGCATGGTCCGGCCTACGCCAGCAGCGCGGCGATCCCGCATCTGCGCGCGGCAGGCGGCGGCGATTTGGTCTTCATCTCGTCGGAAAGTGTCCGCATGCCTTACCCCTATCTGACACTCTACGCGTCGACGAAGGGAGGGGTGGAGAGTATGGCGGCAGGGTTGCGGTCTGAACTGCGTGAGCAGGGTACGCGAGTCACCGTGCTGAGGTCGGGAACGGTCGCGACCGGCGGAAATCTGAGCGAGGAATGGCCGGCCGATCGACGCGATGATTTCTTTGCGACGGCGACGCGCATGGGAAATCTGCAATTTAGCGGTGCTCCGGCGACCCCCGAAACCATGGCGTGCACGCTGCTGGCCGTCCTATCGCTGCCGCGCGATGTGAACGTTGATCTGGTCGAGGCAAGAGGACGAGGTCCGGCCTCCCTTTAGGGCTTGCTCAGTGCTGAACCAGCGAAACGAGAATGGCGATCTGGGCCTCGCCAAGCGCAGTCGGAGATACGGCGCGCACGCCGCCTAGCTGCGGCGGATACAGCGAAGCTGTCGCCGCCAGCCGCTCTATGGCCGCGAAGATCACCGTCGCGCGTGCGATCGACTGGTCTTCGGTGAGCGAGCCGTCCGGATGACCCTCCCGGATCAGCGCAGCGAGCTCGGCGATGATGCTCATTCCGGCCCGGCTGCGGATGGCGAGGAAGCGCTGATCGCCGCGATCCGCCTCCATGTTGCGGATACCCAATATGGCGCGATGCCGATCCCAATACGCACGATAGATCTCGAAGAAGTCCCGCGCGCCCACCTGCGTGTCCTTGCCCGCGCGCCATGCTGCAAGCACGGCATGGACCGCACCGAGATCTTCGCTCGCTTCGCGCGCGAGCGCGAGCACGACGTCGCTGACATCGTCGAAATAGACATAGAAGGTCGCCGACGAAGTGCTCGCCTTGCGCGCTATCGCGGTGGCGGTCAGCGACACCGCCGACATCGTCTGCAGCAATTCCTGCGCGGCTGCCATCAGCCGGCGCCGCGTTTCCAATCCCTTACGGCCCAGCTCTTCCGTGGGCCGGCGACCATCGGTGAGCATGGCGGAAACGTCTGCGGGCAAAGCGATATTCCCCTTAGCACGACCATGCGGGTCGCGCGATGAGGTCTCAAAGCATGTAAGATCGCAGATTGCCAGCGCGCGCCGTTAGAATTGATTCTTCGGAACGTTGACGATCAGTCCCTCGACATCTGCCGATACGATGATCTGGCATGAAAGCCGGCTGTTGGGGCGCGGATCGACCGCAGCCTCGAGCATTGCGGTCTCATCTTCAGTCGGCGGAGCAAGCCGCTCAAACCATTCGTGCGGAAGATAGACGTGGCAAGTCGCACATGTCATGCAACCGCCGCAATCAGCGACGATGCCGGGAACACCGTGATCGTTGGCGGCGCGCATAACGGATTCGCCGTCCGTCGCATCAACTGCTTGTTCGCGCCCGTCGTGCTGGATGAAGCGGATGGTCGTCAAATGCATCTCCTCGTCAGTCTTCGATCACTTCGATGGCGCGTTCCGGGCAAGCGCGCGCGCCGCGACGGGCAAGTGCCTCGTTCTCGGAGGCGACCGCCGTCTCGGGCATGTCCAGATAGCCGTCGTCGTTGAGAATAAAAATATCCGGAGCGACCGCCGCGCAACGGGCATGGCCGCTGCATTTCCCCTCGATCACGCGAATCCTCATCGTGCCTCTCCCTGATGTGGCTGGGCAAGCAGGCCGTTGAGCGCGGCGACGAGGCCGACGGGCTGCTCGATCATGACGTGATGATGGCTGAGCGGCACCGTCACCGGCGTGCCGCACGCCGGCATGTGCAGGCGAAAAGCCGCTAAGCTCGCCGCGTCCACAACCTCGCTATTGCCCGCATGGATGAAGTCGACCGCCAATGGCAGGCCTTTCAACTCATTGCGCAACCTTTCGCGGTGCACTGACCTGAACGTCTCCGGATCAAATTTCCAGCCCCACCGTCCATCTGCCATGCGACGGATCGAATGGCGGGCAATATAGTCCTCAATCTCGGGATCGGGCCACGCGCCGGGCGGGGCGAGGCGATAGCGCGCGCGAGCCGCGTCGAAGCTCGGATAGGACTTTTCGGGCTGCATCGGAACATTGCCCTCGTCTTCCGCACGGAAGACGTGCGCATCGATCACGATCACGCGGCGGACGCGCTCGGGATCGATCGATGCGGCAACGAGCGCCGAGACCGTGCCGAAGCTGTGCGCGACGAGGATGGCATCTTGCATCCCTGCATCGCGCAGCGCCGCCACGAGCTCGCGCGCATATTGTCGCCGCGAATAAGCCGCCCGCCGATCGCTGTCTCCCATCCCGGTAAAATCCGGGGCGATGACGCGGTAGCGATCGGCGAAGTGCGGCGCGATATGATCCCACCAGCGCGCGTGCGCCAGGAAGCCGTGGACGAACACGAGCCCCGGCTTGCCGGCCTCCGACAGCCCCCAGCCGCGATAGCGAACGGTTGCGCCCTCGACCTCGACCGCGCGAACCTCTGCATCGCAGCGCCACCCCGCAGCGAGCCACCGGGAGAGGGGCGTGCCGGCACCTAGCGCGGGAACGGCAAGGCCCGCGTTCTCGTGCCCCTCCTCGACGCGGGCGACCGATACCTCCGATGCAATCACTTCGGCCGGCTCATGACGCTCAAGCGGAGTGGAACCCGATAGTCTTCATGTAGGTGAATTCATTGAGCCCCTCATGGCCGTATTCGCGACCGTAGCCGGAGCGCTTGATCCCGCCAAACGGCGCGTGGCTCGACATCGTTCCTGCGCCGCCGTTGATAGCGACCCCGCCGGTGCGTATCTGAAGTGCCATCTCGTAGGCCTTGCCGGCATCTCTCGAGTAGATCGCCCCGGAAAGCCCGAATTCGCTTTCATTGGCGATTTCGATGGCCTCCTCGTCGCTGTCATACCCAATGACCACTCCGATGGGGCCAAATACCTCTTCTTGTGCGATGCGATGCGAATTGTGCACGTCATCGAAGAAGGTCGGCTCGTAATAAAAACCTTTTTCGAGCCCGACCGGCCGCTTACCGCCGACGATCAGCTTGGCGCCTTCAGCACGTGCGATGTCGACATATTTCTCCGTGCGGGCGCGGGCTACCTCGCGGATGAGCGGTCCGACCGCGACCGAGGGATCGCTTGGGTCGCCGACCTTCATGCCCCCGATGATCTGGCGGATGGTTTCGACATAGTCGGCCTTGACGGAATTGTGGACGAGATGGCGGGTGAGCAGCGCGCAGCCCTGCCCGCAATGAGTGGTGAAGCCGCCGACGCCGGCCATCGCCGCCTGGCGGATGTCTGCGTCCGGCCGCACGATCATCGCCGATTTCCCACCGAGCTCGAGCAGGATGCGCTTGAGCGTCGGCGCCGCCTGCGCCTGGATCGCGGCGCCGACCACATCGGATCCGGTGAAACTTACGAGATCGATACGCTTATCGGTGGTGAGCGCGGCGCCCACGTCAACGCCGCCGGTGACGATGTTGAGCACCCCTTTCGGAAGGCCGACCTCGTCTGCGATCTCGCCAAGGATGAGCGCCTCGAAGGGCGTGTAAGGGGAAGGCTTGAGAATTACGGTGCATCCCGCCGCCATGGCGGGAATGACCTTGCCGACGTTGAGAAAGAACGGGAAGTTGTACGGAGTGATCGCCGACACGACGCCGACGGGTTCGCGCGAGAGTACAGTAGCGCCCAGCGTTGTGGTGCCGTCGGGGGCCGGGGTCAGATCGATCGGCAGCGAGGTCTGCGCTGGCCGCGTCATGATCTCGACGGTGTTGCGGGCATGCTTCATCGGGATGCCGAATTGCAGGAACTGTGCAAGCATCATGGTCGAACCCGCTTCGGCAACGATCAACTTGACGATCTCGTCCGCGCGCCGCTCGATCGCATCGAGAAATTGGCTGAGTTTAGCCTGCCGTTCCTTGGCATGGAGACGCGGCCACGGTCCCTTGTGAAAGGCGTGATAGGCGGCGGCGAGCGCCGCTTCGACATGTGCCGACGATCCGACCGGCGCCTCGGCGAGCACGCTCTCGTCGGCCGGGTTCAACACCGCCTCGAGCTGATCCGATGCCACCCACTCGCCGTTGATATAAAGCGCGTTCTTGTTCTTCAGCAATGTCATGCCAGCTCTCCATGGTCGGTCGACCTTGTGGCCGCTCGGATGGGCAGCCGTATATCAGTCCCGAAAAGACCGTCCAGCAAAACTGACCGATCGTCAAATCTCTAACGGCACCTGTTTGACCTGGTAGCCTATGTCTGCCATCCGCGCCAAGGAGAGGAAGTCGTTATGGCGGAGGCTGAATCAAGCCACCTGTTACCCCAGCTGCTCGTCGAATCGATCGAGCGACAGACAGGCGGGCGGATCACTGATGTCGTGCCGCGGGCGGGTGGCGGTGCCTCGCGCGCCGGTGCGGAGGTCGGTGTCATCCTGGCGGACGGAAGCCACGAGCGCGGTTATCTCAGTTGGGACACGCGGCTCGGCGACGTTACCCGACCGCCGGCATTCGAACGAGAGGCGGCAATACTTTCGGCATTGTCCGGTCTTTATCGGGGCCGTGGCGTCAATGCGCCGCGGCTGATCGCGACCGAGCCAGCGATGTTCGCGCTGTTCACGGCCCTTGTGCCGGGTACGGACAAATGGATCACCGTCGAGCCCGAGGCGGAACGGATCGCCTCCGCGCATGACTTTGTACGCCAGATCGCCGCGTTGCATGCGATCGACCCGCGAGAACATCCGCTGCCGGGCTTCGGCGATCCGGGGATTCCGACATCGCAGCGCGTGCGGGAGAAACTGCGCGAACTGAGGCAGCTCAACCTCGCCACCACGCCCGACGCGATCCTGCTGCTTGCCATCCAATGGCTCGAGGAGAATGTTCCCCCTGACGATGGCCCTCCCGTCATCGTTCATGGCGATGCCGGGCCACTCAACTTTCTGAACCACGAAGGACAATGTACGGCGCTGCTCGACTGGGAGCTGACGCATTATGGTGATCCCATGGAGGATCTCGCCGGTGTCTGGGTGCGGATGTTGTTCAATCCCTTCATTCCGATGCGCGAAGTCATTGAAGCCTATGTCGCAGCGAGCGGACGCAAGGTCGACATCGTGCGCGTCAAATATTTCCGACTGTTCTTCCAGATATCATTCACCGTACCAAGTCGTGCCCTTGATGCTGACGCCAAGTCGCTGCCCGCGATGGCCGGTACGCGCATGCTCTTCTCGACCGCGCACCTGCGTATCATCGTCCAGCAGATCGCCGAACTCTCCGGTCTTGCACTTGACACGTATGACGCGCCCAACGTGATGCCGACGCAAGCCGATCGTGCCTTCCAGATCGCGCTCGACGACATTCGCCAGATCATCGTGCCGCGAGCGAGTGATCAGCTCGCTGCCGGCAAGGCCAAGTCGATCGCGCGGATGATCAAGTTCTGGCGGCAACGCGAGCGCTATGGCGCGACTTACGACCGGCTCGAAATCGGAGAGACTGAGCGTGCCATAGGCGGCGAGTACGGCAGCCTCGCGGAGGCACGTCATGCGCTCGCGCATGCGGTCGCGGGAAGCCGCGTCGATCGTATCACTGCGCTCAACCTGTGCAACCGCCGGATGCTGCGCGAGACGGAGCTCATGGGCGACGCCATGGGTTGGTTCAAGACGACCTATTTTCCGCATCTCGACTGAGCAAGGCGTGACTCACCTGGGAGACCTCGATCTGCTTGGCGATGAACAGGTCCCGATCGAGATCGCGCTCCCGAAGCAGCGGCTTCACGAGCTCGTCCGTGGGAAGGAAGAAGCGATCCTCGATGATCGCGTCCGCAACCATCTCGCCTACCGTGAGCGGGTCGAGCATCGCGAACTCCGCCCCCGGCCCGCGCAGCGGAAGCCCCTCTGTCCAACTTTTAAGCGTGGCGCCGATGTTGGTCTTCACCGGCCCCGGACAGAGCAGGGTGACGCCGACGCCGCGCGGTTTGCAATAAAGCGCGAGGCCCTCGGTCATCGTTACGATCGCGCCCTTGCTGGCAGCATAAGGGAGGCGATCATAGGCATAAGGAAAAAGGCCCGCGAAGGACGCAGTGTTGACGATATGCCCGGATCCGCGCGCCACCATCTCCGGGACGAAACGGTGTTGCGCGCGGATGACCGACATTAGGTTGAGATTGAGTACGCGCTCCCATTCGGCCAGCGGAATATCGCCGATGAGGCCCATTACGAGCACGCCGACGTTGTTCATCACGATGTCGATCGCACCATAAGCACCGGCGGCGAAAGCGTGAATTTCGTCGAATGCAGAGGGGAGACCGACATCTATGGTGACCGCGACGGCTTCGCCGCCAGCCATGCGGACCGCTTCCGCGGTTTCGCTGGCGCCGGCTTCATCGATATCGGCAACGATCACCTTTACGCCCCGGCGTGCGAGCGCGATGCCGGCGCCGCGCCCGATCCCGCTGCCGCCGCCGGTGATCAGCGCGACTTTGCCCCGGAGATCCTTCACCAGATCGGTTCCGGCTTGTCGCGCTTTATCGGGCCGCCTTCGTTCTGGACACGCTGCCAGGCATCGATGATCGTCTGATTTACGATCGACGCCTTGGGCCAGCCACAATAGACTGCGAACTGCAGCGTGAATTCGTGCATCTCTTCGATCGTGATGTCGCCTGATTTGAGCGCCGCATAGATATGGGACTGGATCGGAACCGTGGTATCGCAGGCGGCGACACAGGCTAACGTGATCCAGCGTCTGGACTTCATGTCCAATCCCGGACGGCTCCACATTTCGCCGAACACAAAATCAGCGATGCCGTTTCTAAAATAAGGCGTCGTGGGCGGCGGTGCAGGCGCGAACATCGTATATTCGAACCAGTCACGACCATATTGTCGACGCTGCTCCGGCGTCACATGTGATTTATCGGGATCATCGCCATATCTCGCGGGGTCTTCGGCCATCGTCAGCTCTCCTCGCCTTCAGATTTGCTAATGGCAGCTGCCAGGAAGCTACCGGCAGTCCCGATCATGCGATCCACGTTCACGCGACGCTCCTGCGCAACCGCCTCGAGCAGACCAACATCCTTCTCAAGCAGCTTCGCGCCACTGGAGAAGGCGGCGGGCGAAGGCAGGCGGCTCACGATATCGACGCCATAGCTCCGTCCGCTGGATGCCGAGAGCAGCGTCGCAAGACCGACGCGGTTGAGACCCAGCGCCTCTCCAGAGCAAAGCGCCTCGTCCGCGAGCGCGAGGTGCGCCGTCAGCAACGTGTTGTTGATCAGCTTGGCAAGCTGCCCGCTTCCGACGTCCCCAAGGTGGACGAGCAGCGCCGAAAAGCTATCGATGACCGGCCGGCAGCGTTCGATCGCGTCGGCCGGCCCGCCTGCCATCACCGTCAGCTTCCCCGCCCGTGCGACCTCGGCTCCGCCCGAAACCGGCGTATCGATCACTGTCACCTGGCGTTCCGCGGCGCGTACCGCAAGCGCGGCGCATGTGTCGGGGTGGATGGTTGCGAGGATCATGACGATCATCTGTGGCCGCAAGGCTGGGAACAACCCATCGAACACCTGAACGACGCCAGCATCGTCGCGAACGCAAATGCCGACGATATCGCAAGCACCGAGCCCGGTCACTTCGCGCGCGGCCGTCGCGCCGAGCGCGACGAGCGGAGCGGCAGCTTCGGGCGTCCGCGCCCAGATGGTCACGGGAAAGCCCGCGGCCGCGATCCGTTCGACGATTGGGCCGCCCTGATTGCCGATGCCGACGAAGCCGACATGCGGGTTGCCTCCGCTCGCCATGGCCTCCTCCTTCCTCTCTTCGGCTATCGTTCGGCGGCAATCGAGCCATGTCAAGAGCCGTTTACTTGCCCTGCGGCGCGTAAGGCTCGTCGACCAGGGCCTGCAGGCGCTCCTCGAGCCATTCGCGCGCCGGCGGTGCCATGCTCCCCTCGAACGGCGGCAGCGGGAGAAGCTTGCGATAGGTAAACAAACCGGCGCAGAGGAGAAGCAACTCGGCGGCCCGCGCTTCCGCTGCGTCGCCGCCGAGCCAGCGCGCCAGCGGCTGCAGGATACGTGTGGCCATCAGACGCTGAGCGATCGGCTGCGCGACCGGATCGGACACGGCATGGATCACCATCGGCAACGGATCGCGCTTGCTGCCATCTTCCCCGAGCAGGCGGCGCACGATCTGGCGGCCGAAGTTTGCACGCGAGCGGAGCCCATCGACGCTGTTTTCTTCGAGCAGCGCGGCCAGTGCGGTTTCGAACAACTGATGTTTGGTTCCGAAGTAGCGCACGACGAGCGCTTGATTGATGCCGGCTTCCGCCGCGATATCTGAAACCCGCGCCTGCGTGTAGTCGCGCGTCGAGAACACCTCCTGTGCGGCGAGCAAGATACGCTCCCTCGTCCGCGCCGCGTCGCGGCGGCGGACGGAGCCGGTCGATTCACTCACCTCGTAAGTAACTCGTCGTTGACATATCCGGCGCTCCCGCTCAGCTTGTTGCTTAGAAGGTTCGGCCATGAGTCTTCGCTCCGTCAAGCCTGGCCGGGAAGCGAGAGAGGAAGTTCGCATATGGATATGGCGGTGCCGTCGGCAATGCTACGCATTGGCAACGAAGATATGAGTTCCGGAAGCGGCGGGAGCTTCGATCATCACAATCCTGTCACCGGAGCATTCCAGGCGACGGTACCGCTTGCCGGTAAAGACGAGATGGATCGAGCCGTCGAAAAGGCTGCATCGGCTTTCGAGCAATGGCGCACCACTCCGCCCGAACGGCGGCGCGACATACTTCGCCGGCTAGCCGATTTGATCCATCAGAACGTCGAGGAGTTCGCGCGGCTGGCGGCGCTCGATGGCGGTACTCCGCTTCAGGGTGGGCGGCGCATGGCCGAGCTTTCCGCAGAGTGGCACAACTACTATGCCGGATGGTGCGACAAGCTGTCCGGCGAGTTGATCTCGACATTCGATACCAGGGGCGAGTTCGCGTACACCGTGCCCGAACCCTATGGTGTCGTGGGCATCATCATCACCTGGAACGGGCCGTTGATCTCGCTCGGCATGAAGGTCGCGCCGGCGCTGGCAGCAGGCAATTGCGTGGTGGTGAAGCCCGCCGAAATAACCCCCTTCGCACCGGACTTCTACATGCGCCTTGCCCGCGAGGCCGGCGTGCCCGACGGCGTGCTCTCGATCGTCCCCGGCAAGCCTGAGGCTGGCGAGGCCCTCGTTCGTCACGACAAGGTCGAGAAGATCAGCTTCACAGGCGGTCCGATCGCCGCGCGCAACATCCTTGTCGCATGTGCGGAGCAGCTAAAACCAGCGGTGCTGGAACTCGGCGGCAAGTCCGCCAGTCTGCTGTTTCCCGACGCGGACATCGAAGCTGCGTGCCAGCGCGCGGTTGCTTGGACGATCGGCATCATGGCCGGGCAGGGCTGCGCGCTCCCGACGCGGCTTATCGTACACGAATCGATCCACGCTCAAGTGGTCGATCGGCTGATCGAAATCACCAAGAGCTACAAAGTCGGCGATCCGTTCGACGAAACCGTTATGGTCGGTCCGCTGATCAATGCGGCCGCGTGCGATCGCGTGATGGGTATGCTCGACCGCGTGCGCTCGGAGCAATCCGGCAAGATCGTACTGGGAGGCAACCGCTCGGGCGGAGATCTTGCGGGAAAGAACTATATAGAACCGACGATCATCACGGATATTGCGGCAGACAGTGAGATCGCCCAGGTCGAGATCTTCGGACCGGTGCTGCTCGTTCAGAGGTTCGGCGATGAAGACGAAGCAATCGCGCTCGCCAACGCGACCAAATACGGCCTTGCCGCCTATATCCAATCGGCGGACGTCAAGCGCGTTCATCGCCTCGCGGAGCGGCTTAAGGCGGGCGGCGTTTATGTAAACGGCGCCATGCAGATCCATCCTCATACGCCCTTCGGCGGCCTCGGCGTCTCGGGTTATGGCAAGGAAGGTGGCCGGGCGGGCATCGACGAGTTCCTTCGCTACAAGACGGTAGGAATTGCCTGAAGCAATTGCTTCGCGCTTGACCTGTTTATCTAAGTTGACCACGAGGATGAACTGGAATGCGACGGCAGGCGGCGCTGGTGCCGCCTGCCGTGGGAGGGGCGCTGATGGCCGAGGAGAATACGGTCCTTATCGAGAATGATTGGGGGGTTCGCATCCTCACGCTCAATCGACCTGATAGAATGAACGCCTTCAACGATGTGATCATGGCGGCCTTGGCGGATGCGGTTGCCGACGCCGCGCGCGATCCCTCGGTCGGTTGCGTGGTGGTCACCGGCGCCGGTCGCGGTTTTTGCGCCGGCGGTGACCTGAAGGAGGGCGGCACCCGCGCGGTCGCCGCAGATCCTGAGCGCGGCGGCCGTGTCGAGCAGGGCTTCACGCGCTTGCGAGGATTTACGGAGACGTCGCGGCTGCTCCACGAGATGCCGAAGCCTACCATCGCGATGATCAACGGTCCGGTCGCGGGCGCCGGCATCGGTGTCGCGGGCGCATGTGACTTGCGCTTCGCCGCCACGTCGGCGACCTTTCTCGCAGCCTTCGATCGCATCGGCGCTGGCGGCGACTTCGGATCGACCTGGTTCTGGACCAAGATTCTGGGCAGTGGCGCTGCGCGCGCACTCTTCTTCCTTGGAGAGAAGCTGACTGCGGAACAGGCCTTCGCCAGAGGCATCTATTCGCAACTTTTTCCCGATGAGACGCTGCGCATGGAGACCCTCAAGGCCGCCCACAGGCTCGCCGACGGACCGCGCATCGGCTACCGCTACATGAAGGCAAACCTCAACATGGCTGAAGACGCTACCTTCGAGGCTGCGCTCGACCACGAGACACTCAACATGGGCCTGTCTACGATGGCGACGGCCCAGATCCACAAGGCTTTAAGCAATCAGGCGGGCTAGCGTCGCCCAACCGCGCAAGATGCGTACCCGCCTTACCCTATGAATATGGTTGGCGGCCTTCATGGAAGGTTGGTGGAGAGGTTATGGACCTAAGCTACGGTGCCGAGGCCGAGAACTATCGCTCTGAGGTTCGCGCTTTCGTGAAGCGCGAGTGGCAGCCCGGCGAACGGCGCGGATCGGATCTTGGCGCCTACATCAAGAACTTCCGGCACCGGGCGACGAACGAGGGTTTGCTCTATCGGTTCGTACCCAAACGTTATGGCGGGTCGGAGCAGCCGGTCGATGTTGTTAGGGCGCAGGTGATCCGCGAGGAGTTCAGTCGCGCGCGGGCGCCGATGGAAGTGGGCGGCAACGGCATGGCCATGCTGGTGCCGACACTGCTCGAGCGTGGTACCGAGGCGCAGCGCGAGCGCTTCATCCGTCCCACCGTGGAGGGCGATTATGTGTGGGGCCAGGGATATTCCGAGCCGGGTACCGGTTCCGATCTCGCATCGGTGCGCACGAAAGGCGAGTTGATCGACGGCGAGTGGGTGATCAACGGCCAGAAGATCTGGACCAGCCAGGGCGGCGGCGCCAACTACATGTTCGCGCTGATCCGCACCGAGCCGCAGGCGAAGAAGCATGATGGCATCTCTTACCTGCTGATCGATCTCGATCAGCCCGGCGTCACGCGCCGTCCGATCCGGCAGATGACGGGGGACGCCGGCTTCTACGAGTTCTTCTTCGACAACGCGAAGACGCCGGCCGATTGGATCGTCGGCGAGCGTGGCGAAGGGTGGAAGGTCAGCCGCACGACCCTCAAGCATGAGCGTGCGTCGATCGGCTCAGCGGCCTCCCTTGGCGCTCAGTTCGAAAAGCTCGTCGAGCTCGCCCGCGAAGTGGAGCGGGATGGCCGGCCCGCCATCCAAGATCCCGAGATCCGTCAGCTGCTGACGCGGATCGAAGGCTGGGTCATGGCGCATCGCTGCTCAAGCTATCGCCTGTTCAGCCTCGCCGCCGCGCAGGAGGAGCCGGGCATCGTCCAGTTGATGATGAAGCTTCTCCTCACTGAGACGGGACACGAGATCGCGCTCGCCGCGCAGGAGCTGATCGGTGACGAAGCGCTGCTCGAGCCGCCGCCGAGCGGGCACGGCAAGCGGGGGCCCAGCAAGTGGCTGGATCAGATCATGGGCTCGTTGGGTAACTCGATCGCCGGCGGTACCACCAACATCCATCGCGGCATCATCGCCGAGCGCGGCCTGGGGCTGCCGCGCGATCTCGCGATGGGGGGCGAATGATGAGGTTTCATCCTACCGAGGAGCAGCTCGCGATCCAGGACGCGCTGCGGGGCACGCTCGCCGATAGCTTTCCCAAGGAGCGGCTGCACGAACTGGTCGACGGCGACACGGACTTCGACAAGCCTAGCTGGGACGCGCTGATGGCGCTGGGTCTCGGCGGACTTGCGTTGCCGGAGATATGGGGCGGCGCGGGGCTCGGTTTGCTCGACCTCGCCATGGCGATCGAGGTGCTGGGCGACGGTGCGGCCGCGGGGCCGATCCTGCAGCACTGCCTTGTCGCTCTCGCTATCGCATCGTCAGCAAGCGAAGAGCTGAAGGCGAGATGGTTGCCGGAGCTGGCGAGCGGCGGGACGGTCGCGACCGTGGCATGGGGCGGCGAATGGTTGCCGGAAAAATGGACCGTCAAGATCGAAGATGGCGTGCTGAGCGGCATGGTCCGCTACGTCCCGGGCGCAAACGCCGCGCATCTCTTCCTCGTCGGCACTGCAGGCGGAGGCCTCGCACTATGTGAGCTCGAAGCAGGAATGCGGGTCTCCGCGCAGCATAGTTCCGATCGGAGCCGCCGGACCGCGACAGTGACCTTCAAGAATGCCAAGGCGGTCGAGCTGTTCGAACCGGGTGACCCAACCGTCGCCCGCCTGTTCGATGCCGCGTTGGTGCTGATCGCGGCAGACGCGCTTGGCGGCGCTCAACATTGCGTTGATCTCTCTGTCGCGTACGCCAAGGAGCGCGAGCAGTTTGGCCAGCCGATCGGCCGCTTCCAGGCGCTCAAGCACCAGCTCGCCGGGATGGCACTCGAGGTCGAACCCGCGCGCGCGATGATGTGGTATGCGGCCTATGCGTGGGACATGCAGCTTGCCGAAGCATCGCGTGCCGCAGCGATGGCGAAGGCGCACATCGCCGATCGCTTTGTTTCGGTCGCGCGCGCAGCCGTCGCGGCGCACGGCGGCATCGGTTATACCTGGGAATATGGGCTGGTTATCTGGTTCCGCCGCTCGATGTTCGATCGTGCCTATCTCGGTAGTCCAGCCGTTCATCGTGCGCGCGCCGCCGATCTCGCGGGCTGGTGATCGCGTCCGCCTACCTCATGCGGATCACGACGCGGCCGGCGGTCCGGCCGGCCTTCGCCTCGAGCATCGCTTCGGCAAAACCATCGATCGAATAGGTGCTCGCGACCGGCGGTCGGATCCGGCCTGCCTCGTAAAGTGCCGTGATCGCGGGCATCAGCATGGCAGCGTTTTGCGGTTCGCGGATACCAAACTGGCGGATATCGACTCCGACCAGCGAGGCACCTTTCAGCAGCGCGAGATTGGTCGCGAGCTTCGGGATCTGACCGCCGGCGAATCCGATCACGAGATGGCGCCCGTTCCAGGATAGCGACCGGAACGCCGGCTCGCTGAATCGATCACCGACCGGATCGACGACGACATCCAAGCCGTGGTCGTTGCTCGCCGCCTTCACCTGCGCGCGCCAATCATCGGCGTTGCTGTCGATCGCGTGATCGGCGCCGCCGGAAAGCGCGAAGGCACGCTTCTCGGGACTCGAAGCCGATGCGATCACAGTGGCGCCCAGAGCCTTCCCGATCTGGACGGCGGCGTAGCCAACCGCGCCCGCCGCTCCCAGCACGCACACTATCTCGCCGCGTTGGAGCGACCCGCGATGCGCCAGCGCGTGGTAGGCGGTCGCGTAGCTGACGCGAAAGACCGATGCTTCCTCGAAGCTCATCGTCTCTGGAATGCGCGAGGCCTGCGAGGCAGCGACGACCGCGACCTCGCTGAACGCCGAACCGAAAGCGGCGGCGCAGACCCGCTCGCCAATGCGAGACGAGGGCACATTTTCGCCAACCGCTTCAATTATCCCAGCGACCTCGCTTCCGGGTACGAAGGGAAGCGGCGGCTTCAGCTGATATCGGCCTTCTGCGATGAGCACGTCCACAAAGCTGACCCCGGCAGCGTGGATCCGCACCCGCACCTCGTCGCGGCCGGGAGCCCCAGGGTCGCGCTCTTCGATGGTAAAGCCTTCGGGTGAACCGAAGGCTCGTACGACTACCGCGCGCGGCATCAGGCTTGTCGCTGTGCAGGAGCCACACCGCGCACCCATAGCGGTGCATTCAGCGACTGCGGGGACTGCCAGTCGATCCGCACCTGACGGTGCGCGATCAGCCATTCGCCGCCAGCCTTGAGAAAACGATCCACGTAGACGCCGTGATGATCGGGCCCAATATCGGTCAAGACGTGAAAATAGGTCCTGCCCGTGGCGGTTTCGCCATCCAGCTCGACCAGCGATGTGCCGAGATGATGACGCGTGACGGTGAGCGCTGGGTTGCGTGTGCCGCTGCTCAGTCGTTTCGCGATGGCTTCTCGCCCTTGCGTACTCTCGTCGTTGAAGTGCAGCACGCCATCATCCGCGAAGGTCGCGGCGAGCTGTTTGATCCGGCCCTGATCGCCATTGATGTTATAGCGTGCCATCAGCACGCGGATCGCCTCGCGATCGTTCCGTTCCTGATCGGTCATCAGGACTCCCTTCATGCGTCCATTCGAGCGATGATGACTATTGAGCGATCGCGTTGAACGGCACGCCCTTGTCCGGTCGGTGATCTTGCGGCAAACCCAGGATCTTCTCGGCGATGGTGTTGAGCAGCATCTCGTCCGCACCGCCTGCGATGCGTCCGGTAGGCGCCGATATCCAGCTCGCAACCCAATCGTCCTTGCGCTCGCCGTCGCCATCCCATCGCAGGCCGGACACGCCCTTGAGGTCGATCGCGAACTCCGACAGCTTCTGGCGCGTGCGGACGGATACGAGCTTGTGCAGCGCGCCTTCCGGACCGGGTTGCAGGCCGGCTTCCAGCGCGAGCAGCGACTTCTTGTGGATTGCGGCCAGACCATTCTGGATCGCATAGGTGCGTGCCACGCGCTCGCGCACCCGACCGTCCTCGATCGCCGGGCGGCCGCGGACCTGATCGGTCTTGGCCTGCTCGATCAGAAGAGCGAGGGGTGGACCGAAGCCGGCGGGATCGGTCGCTGAATAGCGCTCGATGACCAGCGTTTCCATCGCGACGCCGAAGCCGCCGCCGACTGGCCCGAGCCGCTGCGCATCCGAGATGCGCACGTCGTCGAAGAACACCTCGTTGACGTGGCTCGAACCTTCGGCGAGCTTGACCGGACGAACCGTCACGCCGGGTGCCTTCATGTCGACCCAGAAGTAGGTGAGGCCCTTATGCTTGGGCACGGTCGGATCGGTGCGCGCAACGATCACGCCGTAATCGGCATGTTGTGCCCAGGTGGTCCACAGCTTCTGGCCGTTGATGATCCAGTCGCCGGTCGCTTCATCCCTCGTCGCGCGAGTGCGCAGACCGGCCAGGTCGGAGCCCGCCGCGGGTTCCGAAAAGAGCTGACACCAAATCTCGTCGCCGCGCAGCGCGGCGCGGGCGCGTTCCTGCTTCCAGCCGTCAGGCAGATAGCGGAGCATGATAGGCACCGGCATGCCCAAGCTCACCGCGAAATAGGTATTGGGAAACCCGTGCTTCATTTCCTCCTGTTCGAAGGCGAGCTTCTGCAGCGGCCCGAGGCCTTGGCCGCCATGTTCCTTCTTCCAGCTGATGCCCGCATAACCGGCATCGTGTTTGGCCGCCTGCCAACGGCGACCAAGCGCGAGATCCTCCGCGACGGAGAGCCCGCGGCGGGCGGCGTGACCGAAGGCTGCGGCTTGCGAATCAAGCCACGCGCGGGCTCTCTCGCGATATGCGTCGATGTCGACCATGTCAGGCTGCCTCCGCCAACGCGTCGACGAGCGCGTCTTCCCAAAAGATCATGTTGCCGATTTCGATCGCGAGCGTGCGCGCTCGCCGCTGGTGGAGATGCATGTCGGCCTCCCAGGTGACGCCGATGCCGCCATGGACCTGTGTCGCGTCTCGCGAGACGGTGTCGTAGGCTTCGGTCGCGGATAGGCGCGCGGCGGCGGCGTAGCGGCCGAATTCCGGATGATCGGCGTGGACGGCGGCGTGCTGCGCGTTGGCGCGAGCGAGTTCTACCAGCACATAATCCTCGGCAATCCGGTGTTTGACCGACTGGAAGGCGCCGATCGGCTGCCCGAACGCTTTCCGGGTCAGCGCGTAATCACGTGCAGCAGTGAGCATCTTCTGCGCGCCGCCGACCTGCTCGTGCGCGGTGACCACGGCCTGAAGACACAAGATCGTGCGCGCTGCTTCAAGCCCATCGCCGGAAAGGGCGATGGCTTCGACGCCGTCGAACGCGAGATCGGCGGTAACGCGGCTGTTGTCGAACGTGTCGACCAGGGTTCGCGTAACATTCGTCTGATCGAGTACGACGAGCGCCAATACCGGGCCGTGCTCCCCCGACGCCAGCACCACCGCCAGATCGGCTGCCCCGCCTCCGCTTACGGCTGGCTTGACGCCGTTGAGGCGGCCGTTGGAAAGCTGAAGTGACGGCGCGACAGGAAGCATATCCTGTGCATCGGCGAAGCCGATCGCGCCTTTGGCCTCGCCGCCGGCGAACCTTGGCAGCCATTCAGCCTTGGTCGCTTCGCCGGCAAAGCGTAGGATCGCTTGCGCCGCGGCGTGCGAAGAGCCGAGAAACGGAGCCCCGCAGGCGACGCCGCCGCAGGCTTCGGCGATCAAGCCGAGTTCGACGAGACCAAGCCCGAGGCCACCATATTCCTCCGGAAGCGCGACCGCCGTCCATCCCTGCTCGGAGCAGGTTTTCCAGAATTCTTGATCGTAGGCACCCTTGGCTTCCAACAGTGCCTTGAGCCGTTCGCCCGAATAAGCGTCGTCCAGCACGCGCGCCGCTTCCGTCGCGATCTGTTGCTGGGCTTCGTCGTAAAGCAGGGACACCGATACCTCTCCCAAGCCGCGCGGATTACCAGACCCTCGCTATTTTCACATAGCTAGCGAGGTTATAGAGGTAACGCCAGCGCGCAGAAGAGAATCGTGCCCGACGCGCGCTACGAGGATCGCTGCGTCATGGATCTTGGTGTTCGAGGTCGGCTCTACATCGTCGTCGGGGGGTCGCGCGGAATGGGCTTCGAAGCGGCGCGCGTGCTCGCCGCGGACGGAGCGCGCCTCGCGCTAATTGGCCGATCTGCGAAGGCCGTGGAAGCCGCCGCAGCAGCGATTTCGCGGGAATTCGGTGTCGCCACCACCGCCCATGCTGCTGACGCCGCTGCCGAAAACGGCGCGATCGAGACGATGATCGCAGACATCGTTTTGGCGCATGGCGAGCCTCGCGGGTTGCTCGTGACCAGCGGCCTCACCGACCATAATGGCGCGTTGAACGAGATGACCGATGCCGATTGGGAAGCGAACTTCCAGGACGTGCTGATGGGCCATGTCCGCGCGGTCCGCGCGGCGGTGCCGGCGATGATCGCGGCGGGCGGCGGTCAGATCGTCACCACTGCCGCCTATTCAGTGCGCGCCGCAAAAAGCTTTCTGTTCGGCTACGCGGCGATGAAGGCCGCAATCGTCAATTTCACGAAGAACCTCGCCAAGGCCTATGGCGGCCAGGGCGTGCGCGCCAATTGCGTCTGTCCAGGTGCCTTTGAGACCGAGCGCGTCATCCAGAGCCTTGAGGCAGTGATGGCTGAGCAAGGCCTGTCGCGCGAAGCGGCGGCCAGGCATCTCGTCAGCGATGTGTGGAAGATGCCAGTGGCGATGCGCCGTCCAGGGCTGGCGCGAGAGGCGGGCGAGCTTATGGCCTTCCTACTCTCCGAGCGTGCCGGCTATCTCAATGGCGCGATCATCAACATCGACGGCGGGACCGACTTCTAGGCTCGGATCTCGGTATCGCAAATGCGCTGAGAGGCAGGGAGAGCCCGGCCGGGCGCTTCGATTGGATGAGGTGACATGCTGAGCGATATCGTTTTGCTTCACGGCGGTGGGCAAGGGGGTTGGGTTTGGGCCGAAACGATCGATGCGATCCGGATTGAAGCCGCGCAATCCGCTGGACGACTATTGACGCTCGATGTGCCGGGCTGCGGTAGGAAGCGAGCGTGGGATACAGGCAAATTTAGCGTTCCCGAGGTGATAGAGTCACTTGCAGCGGAATTGGATGCAAACGACGTCCGCGACGCAGTGCTGGTCGGCCATTCGCAAGCCGGTACCTTGTTGCCGGGCCTCATTGCCGCGCGTTCCAATCGCATTGCCCGCGCCGTCTATTTCACCTGCTCGGTACCAAGCAATGGCCAGACTGTTGCGCAAATGATGGGGCGCGGGGTGCAGGGAAGCGTCGAAGATGAGGTGGGTTGGCCAATGGACCCGGCGACTGCCTCGCAGGAGGAACGGTTCCGTGCCGCGTTCTGCAATGATATGGATGAGGATATGTCACGAAGCTTCATGGCGAAGCTCGGAAAGGACCACTGGCCCGCAGCTTGCGGCAGCGATTGGAACAAGTGGCTCTACGACGCGGTGGACCATGTACCCGCGACCTACGTAATCGCGCTGGCCGACAAGATTCTGCCTATCGCCTGGCAGGAGCGCTTCGCCGCGCGGGTGAACGCCAGCCGCCTCGTCCGCCTGGACTGCGGACACTAGGGAATGAATACGCGCCCCTTCTCGCTTGCGGAAATCCTCATCGCAGAAGCACGTCTGGGTACCTGACATCCGGTAGCGAACGTCCAGATCACCACAGCCAGAACGACACTGCTAAAGCTATGCCTGCGGTTGTGAGCAAATTGCAGGACGAGTGGTCGTATTGGATTTTCGTCCGTGAGAAGTCCTTGTGGCGGCAGAACATGGCTTCGACGCCACCGATCATTGTACGCGGTTCGTCGTGTCAATCGTGCGCTTGCGCGTGCGGTTGTGTCGACCGGTGGCCGGACTGATGGTGTTCGCCCGAAGCACCGAGCGGAGGCGATTGCCATTGCAACAGCGGAGATCGTCGCGATGTCATTTTGCCTCGGGAATGGCACGATCGGCCGACGCGCTCTTCGTATACATCCGCAGTGACCGCGACCGGTGGGGCAACCGCGCGACCCGCAGCACGATGTTCTCGGCAGGCGCGCTCACGAGCGCGCCACAACGCGCGGCATACTGAACCGAAGCGACTGGTTGAGCGTCCAGCCGCCCTCGGCGTTCCGTACCCAGCCGCTCGACGCCCAGGTGCCGCCATCGACCGGCAGCACGACGCCCGTGATGTAGCTCGCCATCTCGGAACAAAGGAACAAGGCCGCGTCGGCGCATTCCATGTCGATGCCCTCGCGGCCGAGTGGGATGAGCTGTTCCCACGCGCGCTCCTCCTCCAGCGTGCGCTTGGGCCAGCTGGCGGGATCCACGGGACCGGACCGGTTGCCGTTGTTGCCCGGCGTAGTGGTGTGATCGGGCGCGATCACGTTCGAGCGAATTCCGTGTTCCGCGAGTTCGAGTGCCATGGTGCGCGTGAAGCTTACCATGCCCGCCTTGCAAGCGGCATAGACAGAAAACATCGGCGCAGCGCGCGAGGCTTCGATCGAGGCGACGTTGACGACCGAACCGCCGCGGGCGCCGCGAATCATGATCGGTACCGCCGAGTGATAGGCGTGGAGCATGCTCATCAGATTGAGATCGATATGCCGCTGCCAACTGCGCGGGCTCTGCTCGAGAAAGGGGCGCCCCGATACACCGCCCGCATTGTTGACGAGGATGTCGATGCGGCCGAACGCTTCGTCCGCGGCTGAGACCATCGCGCGCACCTGCTCGCCGTCCATCGCATCCATGCGGTAAGGCAGCGCTCGCGCGCCCGCCTCCCTTACCCGTGAAGCGGCTTCTTCCAGGCGATCCGGGTCGATCTCCCCGATCACCACATTGGCGCCGGCCTCGGCGAGGCGTATGGCGATGGCGCGACCGATGCCGGCACCAGCTCCGCTGACGATCGCGGTTTGCCCATCGAGCCGTAGGCGTTCGGTCATCTCATATCTCCTATGTATTCGATCCTGCAGCCGGTTCCCGCAATCGCGCCGCCGTGCGTTGAGCGGAGGTCGACGCTCTCAAAAGGTCGCGGTGTTGATCGATTCGCGACCGTCGAAGCGTTGCGTCGGATGGTGAGCGATCATCTTGGAGCCTGATGGGCCCAACAACGCATGAACCCGCAAATTGCGCTTGTGGAACAGCCTGATCAGCGCCTCGTCATGATGTCCCGTATCCTTGTCGGTTAGCACGAAGCGCTCAAGTTCCGCATCGCCTTCCCACCACGTCGAGGGGCGATGGCCCAGCAGTTGGTGCAGGTCGTCGAGGTCGGCCTCCGCTATCGCGTCGCCGAGACCGTTGGCACGGGCCAGATGCCGCGCGGTACGAAAGGCGAGCCGGATGTCATGACGCAGGAACGGCTCGTCCGCGTCCATCCGCTTCAAGCTTTCGACGAGATGACGATAGCTGTTGTCGTAGCGCGTCCGTTTAGGCGCGGGAATCTCGATCGTCGGCAGCTCGATTTCCAAATATTCGGCGAGCGCTTCGGTCGCATGTAGGTTGGTCTCGCTATCCCACTGCATGTTGTTCATGAGATCGGTCTCCGCAACTGGATCCAGAACGGCGGGGCCAAACATCATTTCGTTGCCGATGGTACCGGCGAAATGGTGCAGCTTGATCGCCTCGACATCGATCGGCTCGCCCGAAAGCTCTTCGTAGCGGGCGTAAATCTTGTTCATGTCGCCGAATCCGAGCAGCGTGTCCCGCATCCGCCAAACGGTGATATCCAACATCGGATCGCCGATATGGCCGAACTCGAGGTCGAGAATGGCGGTTATGCGGCCTTGTTGCTGGTGGAACTGACCGGAATCCCATACGATCGGGCATTCGCGCCCGCGTGAGCGCGGCGGATGGCGGTGAAGCCATCCAAGCGTGAATTCGAGAAACGGATGCGGCGCGATTTTCTTTGCGCGCCACCGTGCTTCCATGACCTTGAAGTGACCCACTGTCCCGGACTCCTCGGGTCTGTCGGCGCGCAGAATGCCCGCATCCGCGAACGGCTCGATCGGCAGCTTATGAACATTGACGAGCGTCTGAAGATATTCATCAACAACGCGGTCGCGCGATACTGCATCGAGCATCGACAGATCCGTGGTGCCTGGCACCTGTTCACAGATCGCCGCCTCGATCTCGTCTATCCAGCCGTAGATCTTCGGCACGGGAATGCCGTGATCCTGCAGGATCTTGTGGAAGGTGATCTCGTGGCGCAGCGGGAAAGCGACAGTGTCGACGCGCTCGCCGCGGATCATCAGCTTGGTGTCGAGCCCGTCGCGCTCTGCATCGACGAACCAGGCCGGCCGCCAGCGCTGCTGACGCCGCACGCCCGTCACTCTCAGGCCGGGCATGTTTCGCTCGACGAGCGCTGCCACCTGTTCGTTGGAAACCACGGCCATTCCATCCTCCTATTCTGAAGCGCACCGGCCGGCTCGATCTCACGCTCAGCCGCGTCGAGTGTGGCTGCAAAGACCCACCGTCGGTCCTTGCGCCGTAGACGGGGATTATTGTTGACATCGCATTCCAGCTAGATCACCTAGTTAGACATCCTGCTTGAAGACGGGAAGCGGACAATTTTTCCAAGGGGGAGTAGACATGCACCGTTCGGCTAGGCGCGCCTTGATGGCGTCATGTGCGCTTGCGGCGGCCTTCGCGTTCGAGGCGCCGGTTTTCGCGCAAAACGCGCCGTCTGCGGCGTCATCTGACGCAACCGGCTCTTCCAATTCCCAATCGACGCTGCAGCCGTCGAACGGCGGCGACATCGTCGTAACCGCGAGGCGTCGTGCGGAAAGTCTTGAGCACGTTCCCGTCGCGGTGACCGCCTTCTCGCAGGTCGCGCTGGAGCGCAAAGCCATCAGCGACCCATTCTCGCTCAACAAGGCGGTTCCCGGTCTGCAGGTCGATGCAGATTCGGGCTCGGGCGCATTGCCGAGCTTCTCGATCCGCGGCCGCGGCCAGTTCTTCGGCGCGGCGTCGGGATCGGTCGAGACCTATTTCGCGGATGTGCCGTTGTCGGCGCCCTATCAGATACCGACGCTGCCGCCGCAATTCTTCGACCTCCAATCGCTTCAGGTCCTGAAGGGGCCGCAGGGTACCTTGTTCGGCCGCAACACCACCGGCGGCGCAGTGCTGTTCGTGCCGGCTGCTCCGACGGACCAGCTCGGCGGCTATGCGCGCCTGCAAGGCGGCACGCACGAGGACGTGCAGTTCGAGGCGGCCGTCAACTTGCCGTTCAGCGAGAAGGTCATGCTTCGGCTTGCCGCGTTCGAATGGCACCGCAAGGGCTATACGCACACCACCGGCGGCTTCGTCGATCGCTTCGGCAACCTTCTGCCAGAGCAATATTTCGACAATCAGGACGTGACGGAGGTGCGCGGCACGCTTTTATTGAAGCCGACCGACACGTTCACGAACTCGACGATCTTCACCTATCATACCGATAAAAATCGCGGCACGACACAGGTGAACAAGGTCAATCCGGCCTCGCCCTATGGTCCGCTGATCAATGCTTTCTACACGAAGACCAATGGCGTTCCGGATTATCTGACCGACGGCCCGCGCGTCACCGAGGAGAACGTGGATCTCCGGCGGCCGCCGAGTTCGACCTTTGCCGTGATCAACACCAGTACGCTTGCTCTGGCCGACGCGCTGACGGTGAAGAACATCTTCGGCTACATCCATTCGACCGGATGGGGCAACAATCCGGGCGATGCCGACGGCTCGCCCGCTCCAGCGGTCGACTTGCCGAAGCCGCCGCGCTTTCTCCACAACTTCCAGACCACCGACGAGCTTCAGCTTCAGGGTAACCTGCTCGACAACAGGCTGACATACATCATCGGTGGCATGATCGACCTCACGCGGCAGCCCGGTGGTCTCGATTCGATCAACATCGCCACCAATTCCGGCTTGCCAGGTGCGCCTGGCTTCGACGAGCAGTTCCGCCAATCGACCTTCACGACCAAGTCACTTTTCGGCTCGGCGACGTATAAGCTCACTGACACGCTGAGCGTGACAGGCGGCATTCGCAACACTTGGGACAATATCAAGGAGCGCAGCTGCGAGAACGACTCTCTGGTGGACCAGTCGAGCGCCGCAACGTGCGCCGCAACAGTTGGCTTTACCGTTGGGCAGAAGAAGTTCAGTGGTCTCAGCTACAACGGCAGCATCGAGTGGCGGCCGAATGCTTATACGATGATTTACGGCGGCTACCGCCGCGGCTATAAACGCGGCGGCTTCAACGCCAAGGGCACTGGTCTGGCGTTGTTCGCGCCTGAAACGGTCGATGACTTCTATGTCGGCTTGAAGCAGGACCTGGGACGGCTCGGGTTGCCGGGCCACTTCAATATCGAAGGCTTCTGGGATAACTATCACAATGCCCAGCGGAGCTTCCTGAGCTTCGATCCTTCCGTCGGCGCGCTTGCCACGGTCATTGCGAATGCGCCCAAAGCACGCTACCGCGGCTTCGACATGGACTTCGATGTCGAGCCGACCAAGTGGCTGGAATTGTTCGGAAACTATACCTTTGTAGATGCGAAATATCTGAAGTATCCGGACAATACCTGCTCGATCAACTCCACCAACACGCCCGTTCCCGGGCTTGTCCCCGGCACCAACTACTGCTTCGAGGGCGGGGCATTCGCCGGTGCGCCGGGTGTCGTGCTGATTGGCGGCGGCGCGGGCTTCGTGCCGAACGCCGTGATCCAGGCGATCAACCCCGGTGATCAGGCGACGAACCCCATGGGTCTGGTGTCGCGTCATAAGTTCTCTCTTGGCGCGCGTTTTCACACCGAAATGTCTGACGGAAGTGAGATAGCGCTATCGCCGTCCGTTAACTACCAGAGTAAGTTCTATATCAATGACCAGGCGGTCCGTCAGCCGAATGCCGGCGCTGCTCTTTTCGGGCCGGTTAACTCGGCTGCTGTCGGGGCGACCGTTGCGCCTGGTTACACCACGGTCGACCTGCGGGTAGAGTGGAACAAGATCAGAGGCTCTAAGTTCGATATCGCTGCGAATGTTACCAATCTGACCAACAAGACCTTCATTACCGGTGGTGCCGGCATCTACCAGCTCGGCTTTAACGCCGTGGCCTATGGTGCGCCCCGGATGTTCACGGCGGAGGTGAAATACCACTTCTGATTACTTCAACCAAAAACGGAAGAGGGAGGGCTGCCAGCTAGCGCCGGCAGCCCCACTTTTTTAATGAAGCGTAGGAACTGATGTCTCTGGCGGCAGCGAGCTAGAGTGGCCTCCGGATGTTTGAGCGGAAAATCCGCGGGCGCATTCGAGTTGCCGATCATCGCTGAGGAACGGTTCAGGCTATGAACTTCGATTTATCCGACGAGCAAAAGATGTTGGGTGAGCAGGCACGCGGCCTGTTGAGCGCGCGCTCGACCTTCGATCGGTTGCGCGCGCTGATCGATGCCGGCTTCGAGTGGGACGAGCCTTTGTGGCGCGAACTCGCGGAAATGGGATTTCTCGGAGCCGCGATTCCGGAGGTTCATGGCGGCCTCGGCATGAGCGAGCTCGATCTCGCGGTGATCAGCCAAGAGCTCGGACGCGCCAATGCCGCGCTTCCCTTTTTCTCCTCGATCGTGCTCGCTGCTGACGCGATCCGGCTGGCGGGATCCGACGCGCAGCAGAGCGAGTGGCTGCCCAAACTTGCGCGCGGCGAGATCGTGGCGTGCTTCGCCTATGCCGAGGGATCCGCCGGCTGGACGGGCGGCGCGGTCAAAGCGAGGCTTGCAAACGCCAGACTAATCGGAACGAAGACGCCGGTGGCCGACGGCGGCGTGGCCGATATCGCCGTTGTGCTGACCGAAGTGGGCGGCGAACCCGGTCTTGCGCTGGTACGGCTGGATCAACCCGGCGTCACGCGTGTGAAGCTTGCCAGCTTCGATCAGCTGCGCGCGCACTATTCGCTGATCTTCGACGGTGCGGCTGCCGAGGTGCTCGATGCGCAACCCGCGCGAGAGGTGCTCGATCAGTTATTCGACCGCGCGGCGGTGCAGGCCGCGTTCGAGGGAGTAGGGGGCGCCGAGGCATGCCTCTACATGGCGCGCGACTATGCGATGGAGCGGCAAATCTTCGGACGTTCGCTTGCCGGTTACCAAGCGATCAAGCACAAGCTCGCCGATGTCTACGCCGGCGTCGAGCTCGCGCGCTCGGCGGCCTTTTATGGCGCTTGGGCTGCGGCGGATGGCGGCAACGAGTTGCCCGCGGCTGCCGCGGCGGCGCGGCTTCAGGCTATCGACGCGTTCGAGCGCGCGGCCCGCGAGAATATCCAGGTGCACGGCGGGATTGGCTATACCTTCGAGGCCAATTGCCACTTCTATTATCGCCGCGAGCGTACGTTGGCATTGAGCCTCGGCGGCCGCGAACGCTGGGCCGATCGGCTGATCGCCCATCTACCTGACCTGCGTTCCGAAGCGCCTGACCACGCGAAGGCTGCTTGATATGGACTTCAAGGACACTCCGGAAGAAGCTGCTTTTCGGACAACGGCGCGGGCATGGCTCGCGGCGAACGCGCCGGAATTCGAACTGCCGGCGGGCGTGCACATCGAGGACGCCGAGGAGATCCGCCTCGGGCGCGCGTGGCTCGCCCGCAAAACCGCCAATCGTTATGGTTCGATACTGCTGCCCGAGACCTATGGCGGTCGCGGCGGCACGATCATGGAGGCAGTTGTCTTCGCGGAGGAGGAGGGCCGCTACCGCCTGCCGCGTGGCGCCTATGTAGGAATCGGGATTGGGATGGCGATCCCGACGATCCTCAAGCACGGGCGGTCGGATCAGGTCGAACGCTTCGTCGGCCCCACTCTTCGTGGCGAGATGACATGGTGCCAGCTATTTTCCGAGCCATCCGCAGGATCGGATCTCGCCGGACTGCGCACCCGTGCAGTTAAAGACGACGCGGCTGACGAATGGGTCGTGAATGGTCAAAAGGTGTGGTCGAGTTGGGCGCATCTGACCGATTGGGGTGTACTGATCGCGCGTACCGATGTGAGCGTACCCAAGCACAAGGGGCTTACCTTTTTCGTTGTCGATATGAAGACGCCTGGCATCCAGGTGCGTCCGATCCGCCAGATTTCCGGATTGAAGGACTTCAACGAGACCTTTCTGACCGATGTCCGCATTCCCGACACAAATCGAATTGGCGCGGTGGGTGAAGGCTGGGCTTGCGCGATGACGCTGCTCACTGGCGAACGCCTCGGCCAGGGCGGTGAAGGCAAGGATCGTGGGATCATCGATCTCATTCGTTTCGCTGCGCAAACGCCGCGGGCAGAGGCAACCGCGCTCGATAATTCGGCGGTCCGCTTAGCACTCGCGGGTGCCTATGCCGAAGAACAGGCGGAGAAGCATTTCCAAGCGCGCTTGCGGACGATGATCTCGCGCGGCGAGAACCCGGGTGCTGCTGCATCTATCGTCAAACTCATCTATTCGAACCGCTATCAGAAGACCTCCGGACTGGCGATGGAAATCCGCGAGATGGCGGGCATCGCGCATGCTCCCGACGATACCTTCACTCCGGAGCTTTGGTACGACTATATTTGGTCGACGGCGTTACGCATCGCTGGCGGAGCGGACGAGGTGCTCCGCAACCAGATCGCGGAACGCGTTTTGGGCATGCCCGGGGAAGTGCGCACCGACAAGAATGTGGCGTTCGACAAGCTTTAGGCTGCGCAGCGCTTGCACGACCGCGCACTCCTGTATTACCTAGTTAGATAGGAGTGGTTTTGCGCGTTCTTGCGGAGAAGCATGTCAATGTCCCTTTTCGCCGAGTTGCTAAGCGGCGTCATCGCAATCGATCGCACCGCCTTAGCGGTCGATTATCATGGGGAATGGTATAGCTGGGGTCAGGTTGCCGACACCATAGACGCGATACGACGCGACCTCCGCAAGCTCGGTTTGGGTCGCGACTGCCGGATCGGCGTGATGGTACGCAATCGTCCGTCGACCTTCGCGGCGGTGCTGACCGCTGTCGCCGAAGATGCGGCGATGGTCTCGATCAACCCGCTGCTGCCGGATGACGCCCTTGCAGACGATATCGCCGGTCTCGCCTTGCCGGTCGTGATCGGTGATATCGTGGACGTCGAGCGTCCTGGTATTCTCGATGCGATTTGGCGGGCGGGAAGTGCCGTGATCGAGCTGTCGGGCAACCTAGCGGGTATCCGCCTTCGCCCGGGGTTTGAGGAACCCGGCCCGCAGGTGGTGCGTGAACAGCCCGGTGTTGTGCTCGAAATGCTGTCGTCCGGAACCACCGGTAAGCCAAAGCGCATCCCTCTGAAGCGCGAAGCCTTCGACAAGAGCTTTGTCGCGGCGTTATCCTATGAAAGGGATCGCAAACCTGACGATCCACCGCAGCTCCGGCCGGGTACGACGATATTGTCCAATCCGATGACGCACATTGGCGGCCTTTGGGGAGCGCTAACAACCGTCGCGAGTGGACGAAAGGCGTGTCTGCTCGAGAAGTTCTCTGTCGAAAGCTGGCGTGACGCTATCGTTCGTCATCGGCCCATAGTGGCTGGTGCCGTGCCGGCGGGTCTGCGCATGATTCTTGATGCCAAGCTTCCGAAGGAGGATCTCTCGAGCTTAGTCGCACTCCGTACCGGCGCTGCTCCCCTCGACTTTTCCGTCACCAAGGAATTCATGGATCGCTACGATCTTCCCGTTCTCCAAAATTATGGCGCGACTGAATTCTCAGGAGCGGTCGCCGGCTGGACGCTGCCGGATTTCAGGCGATATTGGGACAAGAAGCCAGGCTCCGCCGGCCGCTTCCAACCTGGCGTTGCAGGGCGCGTGGTCGACCCGGAGACACGGGCGGAGTTGCCCGCCGGGGAGGAAGGTCTCCTCGAGATGCGTTCGGGCCAATTCGACAATGGTGACGAATGGCTGGCGACCACCGATCGCGCGATAATCGATGAGGACGGCTTCCTGTTCATCAGGGGCCGCGCCGACCTTGCTATCATCCGCGGCGGCTTCAAGGTTCACCCCGAGGATGTGAACAAATGCTATGAACTCCATCCGTCGATCCGCGAGGCGGTGACGGTCGGCATGCCTGACAAGCGGCTCGGAGCCGTGCCCGTGGCCGCCATCATGCTCAAGGAAGGAGCGGAACGACCAACTGATGGTGAGCTCGTTGCCTATGGACGCGAGCATATGATGCCTTACCAGGTGCCGGTGAAATTCCTCGTCGTGGATGATGTACCGCGGACACTTTCGATGAAGCCGATGCTGCCGCAGGTACGCGAGTTGTTCGCAGCCGATGCCGAGGGCGGAACTGTCTGACTGCAATCAGGAGGGTATCATGGCCACTGGAACAAAAGACATCTTGGAAAGCGACGAGTGGCAGAAGGCGGTCGATTACACGATCACGGACGAGGACATCGAAAGACAGCGACAGCTTGTCGGCTATGACGAGCCCGCCAAGACTCGCGAATACATCCAGACCGCGACCACAGACAATATCCGCAACTTTGCGCATGGCTGCGGTAATGATAATCCGCTGCATTGCGATCCGGATTATGCCAAGGCGACGCGCTGGGGCGGCGTGATCGCGCCCGGGATGATGGCCGGCGTGATCAACGCGCCGATGCTCGGCGACCCGACCCCCGATCACATCAAGGCACTGAAGAAGTCGCTGTTCCGAGGCATTCACGTCTTCGTATCTGGCTCGACCTGGGATTGGTATCGCCCGATCTTTCCGGGTGACACGCTTTACTCCTTTAACGGCGAGGAAAGCTGCGAGGTCAAGCCGAGCGAATTCTCCGGTCGGTCAGTAATCAACGTCCGTCGCGATGTGAAGGTCAACCAGCGTGGCGAAGTCGTTGCGGTTTACCGAATTCTGCGTGTGCTTACCGAACGCAAGACGGCAGCGAAGAAGGGAAAATACTCGGCGATCGAGCCGGCGCGCTATTCCGATGAGGACATCGCCGCGATCGATGCCGTCTATGAGGCGGAGAGAGTCCAGGGCGCCAACGTACGGGATTGGTCCTCGGTGGAGATCGGAGATAGTCTCGGTAAGATGGCCAAGGGACCGTTGACGGTGACGGACGTGATCTGTTTCCACGCGGGCGGCTACGGGTTCGTTCCGTATGCGCCGACAGTCGGCCGGCTCGCGCACAAGAACCGAAAGCGCATCGCGCCGTTCTACATTAAGAACGAGTATGGCGTTCCCGATGTTGCGCAGCGACTACACTGGGATCCGGTGTGGGCTCAGGCGATCGGAAATCCAATGGCTTACGATTATGGCGTGATGCGAGAGAACTATCTCTACCATTATCTTACGGACTGGGCCGGCGATGATGGTGTCGTGCTGCATGTCCACGATGAAATTCGCAAGTTCAATTACATCGGTGATACGCAAATGATCACCGGTGAGGTGGTCGCCAAGCGCACAGACGATGATGGCCGGAAGCTTATCGACGTGGTGTGCCGCTTCACCAATCAGCGCGGGGACGAGACGGTGCGCTCCACCGCTACGATCGCGCTGCCGTCGGACGACAAACCGGTATTATACCCCAAGGTGCCGGAAGACCTGCAGGAGCGCGCGACCAAGATGATGGCGCGCCATTGGCAACTCTCTGCCAGGAAAAAAGGCTGACGGCGCGGCCGCGCTCAGCCGACCAGATCGTCGATTCGAAAGAGGCTCGTTCCATGAATTCAGCAGTCATTCTGAGCGCCGTGCGGACGCCGATCGCGACGGCGCGCAAGGGTGCGCTCGCTAACACGAGCGCCGAGGAGATCGCGCTCACGGTGCTGCGCGGGGCGGTCGAGCGCTCCGGCCTTTCGCCGGAGGTAATCGACGATGTCATCTTCGCGGAGTCGCTCTACGGCGGCGGTGCGCTCGCACGTCACGCGGCTGTCGAGGCGGGCATGACCGGCGTGTCCGGCATGGCGATCAACCGTCACTGCGCCGGCAGCCTGACGTCGACCGGTGTCGCGGCGGCGACGATCATGGTGGGCATGGAGAAGGCGATCGTCGCAGGCGGGGTTCAATCGAGCTCCACCGCGCCGAAGATGCTGTACCGGATCCCAGGCAGCGAACAGCAATTCGTCGAGAACTGGATGCCACCGACGCATCCCGATCGCGACGACGCGCCCAATCGCGATATGTCGATCACGGTTGGCTGGAACACTGCACAAGCGGCCGGCATCAGCCGCGATGAGATGGATCGTTGGGCACTGCGCTCGCATCAGCGTGCGGTGACGGCGATTGACGCCGGCCGGTTCGAGGATGAGATCGTCCCCGTGAAGGCGCGCCAGCTCGGCGGGGGCTTCGGTGACTTCACAACCGACGAGCATCCCCGGCGTGACAGCAGCTATGAGAAGCTCTCGACGCTGAAGCCGCTTCATCCCGAAATCGAGGGCTTCTCGATCACTGCCGGCAACTCGAGCGGGATTAATGATGCCGGTTCGGCGATCGTTTTGGCGGATGCGGATTTCGCCGCAGCGCACGGCCGTGCGCCACTGGCGACGGTGCGGGGGTGGGCGGCCGTCGGCGTCGATCCGAAGATGACCGGCATGGCGGTGATCGATGTCACCTCGAAGTTGCTCGACCGCGCCGGCGTGAAGCTTGCGGACATCGCGCTTTGGGAAATCAATGAGGCTTTCGCCTCTGTACCGATCGCGGCTTGCCGGGCCTTCGAGCTAGATGAGGAGAAGGTGAACGTGTCCGGCTCGGGGTGCAGCCTCGGCCACCCGGTCGCCGCATCCGGAGGCCGCATGATCGCAACCTTGATCCGCGATCTGCAGCGACGGGGAGGGGGCTTCGGCGTGGCCGCGATGTGCGCAGGTGGCGGACAGGCAGGCGCGGTTTTGATCGAAGTCTGACGCGCCCCGCCTCAGGGAAATCCGATGCCCGCCGAGCTATTTGAGACCGAAGCGCTGCGCACCATCGATACGGATCGTCGTGCCGTTCAGAAAGTCGTTTTCGACAATATGGGCGGCGAGACGGGCATATTCGTCAGGATCGCCCATGCGTTTGGGGTTTGGGACGAGCGGGCCCCATTTCGCCTGCGCCTCCTCTGGCGCCATGCGGTACGCCGGCGTCAGAAAGGTTCCGGGCGCGATGCACATGACCCGGACGCCAAGGGGCGACAGGTCGCGCGCGGCGGTCAGCGTCAGTCCGATTACGCCGCCCTTAGCCGCCGAATAATCGGCCTGGCCGACCTGTCCTTCGAAGCCTGCGATCGAGGCGGTGGTGACGATGACGCCGCGTTGGTTGTCGGCTAGAGGCTCAGTCGCCGCCATCGCCTCCGCCGCCTGTGCAAGAACGTGGAAGGTGCCGGTGAGGAAGATGTCGACCGTCCGGCGGAAGAGACCGAGCGAATAGCGCTTGCCGTCACGATCGATGATGCGCGCGCCCGCGGATGGGCCCCCGTGCACAATTATGCAGGCGCGCAGCGGACCGGTCTCGCCGGCGGCCGCGACAGCGGCGGCGACCGAATCCTCGCTCAACACGTCGGTTTTCAGGAAGCGTGCCGATCCGCCAAGCTCCTTTGCCAGCGTGGTGCCTTTGTCCTCCGCCATGTCGGCAATCAGGACCTGGGCACCAGCGTCGGCCAGACGCCGCGTCGTCGCGGCACCGAAGCCGCCTGCTCCTCCGATGATCAACGCCGAGGAGCCGCTGATGTCCATATCCCGATCCTCTCGTGCCAGCTTGCCGCGGCCGCAGTTGCATCACTAAGTCAGACAGGTCCACCTTTTTATGCATTGGCGCGCCGGCGACGGACCGACTTGGACCCGCTTCCTCACTGCAAATCATGCTGCACTGGCGGACTGCAATGGTGGATCGTCTAAAGCGACGGGCACCGGCATCAATGTGAACTCTTGGAGCCGATGGCCTCCCAGGGGCCTTAGTTCATTTGGCGGCGCCAGATCTGGTCGCCGTCGGCATCGCGCGCTATCATGCCTTCACTGCCGACGGGCTCAGCGGCGCCGTCGGTGAGGAAGGCGATCCCGTGGGTGTCGCTGCCTGGTACCTTGGCAAGGGTGCGCTTCCCCTCCGACGTGCGAGCGACGATCACGCCCCACTTGGCCGATCCGTCTCGCTCGTAGAGTACGGTGTAGGTCTCTATCGTCGCAGGACCCTCATAGGATTCGTCGGTTTCCGGAACCGGCTGGCGGGCAGCGTCGGCCTCGCGTTGATAGTCGAATTCGCGCGGAAACCGCGCTTGTTCGATCGGCTCGCCGCCGATGATGATCGTGTGGTTGTGGGTGGCGAATCCCCCGTTCGCAAAGAGCAGACCGTAGCGGCCGGCTTCGCGCAGCTTCAGCACCATGCTGACGACCGCGTGGCTCATGTAATTGCCGATCGGCCCGCCGCCGAAGGTGAGGCCGCCGAACACCGTTGCCGGCTTCCCGACCGGCCAGTCGAGCACGCGGCGCGCCATCTTGGGCACGCAGGGAAAGCAGGAATAGAGCTCGACATGATCGAGATCGGCCGTCGCTAGGCCGTTCAGATCGAGCGCACGCCGGATCGAGACGCCCATGCTGGGCGAATGATCGTAGCTGTCTCGCGCCAGCGGATCATGCTCCTCATGTGCGGCGGCGCCGTTGCCGACATAGATCAGCCGGTCTTCCGCGATCCCGCGCCGTCGCGCTTCGGCGAGGCTGGTGACGAGGAACGCCGCCCCTTGGTTCACCGAGGAGTTGGCAACCATCAGCTTCGTGTAGGGGTGCGCGATCGGGCGATTGTCGGCCGACGGGGTGACGATCGCCTCGGCCGCGGTCGGCCGGTGGATCCACGCACCCGGATTGGCATCCGCCACCTCCGAGAAGAGCGACCAGATGGCGCCGCTCTCGGCCTGCGCCTCGGCGAGCGACTGGCCGTAGGCGGCGCGACCGCCATTCTCGTAGAGCGGGTAGACGTCGACCGGCGCGACGAGGCCGTAGCGCCCGCGGAAGCTCGGCGCCCTCATCTGGGACATGGCGCGCGAGGCGTTCTGCGCCGCGACGTCGGTGCCTTGGGCGGCCGCGCTGCGGTGCGCCGCGGTGCGTAGCGCCTCGCCGCCGGCCACAGCCGCGATGCGGATCTCGCCGCTGCCGATGCGGTTGGCCGCCTCGTTGAGCAACAGGATCGGGCTGTCGCCGCTTGCCATCGGCGTCTGCTCGCAGAAGCGGGGACGCGCGCCGACGCGGTCCGCGAGGCCTGGCGCGATCGGATTGAGTTCGCGGAAGCTGATCTGGTCGACCACCGCGAGCGAATCGAGATCGGCGAGCCAGCCGCCGCCGGCATCCTCATCGGCGGCGCGCAGGGCGGCTTCCATGAGCCCGGCCGAGTTGAGTCCCGCCTGCGGGTCGGCCGGCCGGTCGTTGATCTGGCCCACGCCGACGATGACGGGTACGCGTTCGGGATCGTCGTTCCGACTCGTCATCTCAGCGTCCCTTCCAGACAGGCTTGCGCTTCTCGGCAAAAGCGCGCGGGCCTTCCTTTGCGTCCTCCGAACGCATCACGACCTTGCCCTCGCTGTGCGAGCGCGCCCAGAGCGGTTCGTCCGCCGCGATCTTCCCGTTCGCAATGCCAAGCGCGATGCGCTTGCTCGCCTGCACCGATACCGGTGCGTTGACGGCGATCCGTTCGGCCAGAGCCAGCGCCGCGTCGATCAGTTCGCTACGCGGCACGACGGCGTTGACGAGGCCCAGCTCGAGCGCGCGGGCGGCGTCGATCGGATCGCCGGTCAACAGCATCTCCATCGCGATCTTCTTCGGCAATTGCTGCACGATGCGGAACGCGCCGCCCGCGCCGGCGACGATGCCGCGCTTGACCTCGGGCAGCCCGAAGCTCGCACTGTCGGCAGCGACCGCAAGATCGCAGGCAAGCGCAATCTCGGTGCCGCCACCGAGCGCAGTGCCATTGACTGCCGCGATCAGCGGCTTCGAGATCGCGTGCGAGACGATGCCGGCAAAGCCCCAGGCCTGCTGCTCAGCGTCCTCGGGCGCGATCGTCTCTCCGCGCGACAGGGCTTTCAGATCAGCGCCCGCGCAGAAGCTCTGGTCGCCCGCGCCGGTGATGATCACAACCCGCACCTCGAGGTCGCGCTCCGCCTCCGCCAACGCCTTGCCCACGTCGACCCAGAGCGCCCGATTGACGGCGTTGCGCGCTTTCGGGCGATTCAGCGTCACGATCATCACGTGGCCGCGACGCTCCACCAGCGCCGCCGGCTGGTCGCTTGATGTCTCGCTCATGCCGCCCTCGTCTCCTGCATCCGGAACTGCTCGATAACACCGGCTTCGATCAGCGCCTCGATCGCCGCCTCGGGCAGGCCCAGCCGGTCCCGGATCAACTCCACGCTGTGCTCGCCGAGCAAGGGCGCCGGCCCGGCCGGCGGATTGGGCAGCCGCTCGGACCGGATCGGCGCGGCCTCAACTATGAACGGCTTCGCCATGTGAGGATGGCGCGTCTCGCGGAAGAAGTCCCGTTCGACGTAATAGTCATAGCTGGGAAGCTCGGACACGCGCAGCATCGCCCCTGCGGGAACGCCGGCAGCCTGCAGCGCCTCCATGCCGTCGCGCGACGCCTGCGTTGCCAGCCAGTCTGAAAGCGGCATGCCCTGGGTTACCCCCATTACCGCTTGCTCGTCGGCCTGGTCGCGGATCGTGACGACGCACCATTCGTCATCCCCGGCGCAGCGATAGACGGCGGATTCCTCCTTTTCCGCAGAAACGGCATGACCGGCCCGCGCCAGCGCGTCGGCGGCAATGCGCGGCGCCATCTGGCTCAGCATCACCTCGGCCTGGCTAACGCTGACTTGGCCGCCGCTCCCGGTGCGCAGCCGGCGGATCAGCAACGCGATGACGCCGATCGCGCCGATGCGGCCGGCGACATGATCCGGATAGACCGTGAGCGCATCGGAGAAGCTGTCCGGCTCGCCGGGATAGCGCCATTGCGTGGTGAGCCCCGCCGATGCCCGCACCAGTGGCCCGTAGCCCATGCGGCGCGACCAGGGTCCGGTCGGGCCGAAGGCCGAACTGTCGGTCACAATGATGGCCGGGTTGATCGCCTTGAGCGATTGATAGTCGAGGCCCAGCGACTCCAGCGTCCCGCCCTTGAAGTTGGACAGCAGCACGTCCGTCTGCCGGACAAGATCGAGCAACAACTCCTTGCCCTTCGGATCGCGCAAGTTGAGGCCGAGGCTACGCTTGTTGCGATGACCTGTCGCGAAGGCGGGCGAGAGCAGATCGGACCAGCGGTTCTGGCGGCTGCCGTCGGGAAAAGCCGAGCTTTCCACCTTGACGACATCCGCGCCCTGGTCACCGAGCAGGCGGCCACCCTCGGCGCCCACCACGATCACGCCAAAATCGAGCACCTTGAGGCCGTCAAACGGGCGCTCGCCCTGCGTCTCGGGTGCCGGCACGGGATCGCGGGAATGCCAGTCAATCGGCTCCGGCAGGCCGGGTGCGGGGCCGGCGATCCCCATGCGGGTCCCATCGATCTCGAGCATGCCATCGGGAAACGGTGCAGTGAGGCCCGGCGCGATCTCGACCGGTGCGAAGGCCCGCCGTGCCTGGATCTGTTCGGTCGTAAGAGCCTCGTCTAGATCGAGCACGGCGGCGGCTGGGACCCCGAAGCGCTCGCCCTCGTCCTCAATCTGGCGGCGGGTCTTGTCTGCGAACAGCCGGGTAATCGCCGGCAGCAATGTCGAGGATGCGAAACGGACCTGAAGCGTCTGGAAGGCAGGATCGGCGAACTCCTCCGGTTGTCCCATCCATTCGAACATGCCCTGCCACTGCCGGGGCGCCAGCACGCACAGTCGCACAAAGCCATCCTTGCACGGCAGGATGGGATATTGGAAACGCGCCTCGGGGCGGCCGCGCGGCAGCTCGCTCGCGGGAACGCCCGCAGTGGCGCTGCCGGCAATACCGTAGCCGGGATCGAGCGCCTGCGCCGCCCCGTCGAGCACGGAGAAGTCGAGATGATCGCCCCGGCGGGTTTTGAGAGCCTGCCAATAGGCGACCAGTGTCATGTAGGCGGCTTGTACGGAAGCGCAGACGATCGCCAAGTTGCCTGGCGGCAGCAACGGCTCGCGCCCAGGGATGCCGGAACGGGAGAGCTCACCCGATAGCGCGTGATAGACCGGGTCAGAACCGGCCCAGTCGGCAAAGCGACCAGTGTCTCCGAAGTCGGATACCGAAAGCACCACGAGCGCCGGATTGTTCGCCTGGAGACGCTCGACCGCTATCGTACCTCGCGGCGCGATAAGGATGTCGGCATCCACCGCGAGCGCGTCCAGCCGATCGGCCGTGGCGGCCCGCTTTCCGAGATTGACGGCCACGAAATCAAGGCTGACTCCATCCACTATCCGTCCCTGAACTCGATCATGCGCGCCGCCCGCAGGTTCGATGCGGATGACGTCGGCGCCCAGTTCGGCATAGTGGCGCGCGATCGCCGCCATCGGTCCGATGGCGAGATCGAGCACGCGCACGCCCTTCAGCGGCCGGTCGGTCATGATGTCGGACTCCACTGAACGGGGTGGCTGACCGTCCCGGGAACTCGGAACGACCTGCGAGTCAACCTTTGACCGCGCGGGATTCGCGGAAGGGGATGGTGCGATCCGCCTCCGTCTCACGGGGCAGGCCGAGCACCCGCTCGCTGATGATGTTGCGCTGAATCTGGTCGGTGCCGCCGCCGATCGAAGTCATGAAGGCGTTCGCGGTGCGGTAGTTCACGTCGGCCGCGCGCGGATTGGCATCGGCGTCTAGCATCGAGGCGGCGCCGAGCAGCTTCGTCATCACGGCGGCGTCGCCGTGAAGGATGCGGCTCATCGCCAGCTTGCCAAGCGACATGATCGGCGAGGACGACCCTTGCGCCATCTCCTGCTTGGACCGGATGATGTTGAGCGCGTTGAGCTGCCGATAGGCCATCGCCTGCGCGATCTCCTGGCGCAGCACTGGGTCGCCGATCTTGCGCGTTTCGCGCGCGATGTCGATCAGGCTGACGACATTATCCTTCATCGAGCCCTGGCGGCGTTCGCCCGCGCCTTCGCCCATGATCAGGCGTTCGACCGCGAGCGCCGTTTGCATCACCTTCCAACCCTGACCTTCCTCGCCGACGCGGTTGTCCGCGGCGACCTCGGCATTATCCAGGAACACTTCGTTGAAATGACTGTCGCCGGTGATCTGGTTGATAGGGCGAATCTCGATCCCCGCCTGCCGAATCGGGATGATGAAAAAGCTCAGGCCGTCATGTTTGGGCGCGTCCCAGTCGGTCCGGGCGAGCAGCAGGCCGTAGTCCGCCTTGTGCGCGCCGGAGGTCCAGACCTTCTGCCCTGTCACCACATAAACATCGCCCTTCCGGTCAGCACGCGTTTGCACCGCAGCAAGGTCGGACCCGGCGCCCGGCTCCGAGTAGAGGAGGCAAACCTGCGCGCCGCGAAGGAATTCCGGGATCATCCGCCGTTTCAGCGCTTCGCTACCGAACTGCATGATGCTGTTGGCGGGGATGTTGCCCCGATCCTGCCCGGCGCCTGGTGCGCCCACCTTGCGGAATTCGTTAATGACCGCGCTTGTCTCTTCCTTGCCGAGGCCGCGGCCCCAATAAGCGGCAGGCCAACTCGGCGCAGCCCAGCCCGCCGCGATTACATGGTCGAGCCAATCGCGCACAGAGCCGGCGGATCTCCCCTTGCCGGTCTCGGCGTCCCAATGCTCCGCCAGCCAATCGCGAACCTCTTTGCGGATCTCGTCCACGCTGTCGGTCATGCCGCTTTCTCCATCGCCGCGACATAGCGCTCGCGATACATATCCGATTGCCCGAAGAGTTGCGCGTCGGCGCGCGCACGACGCAGATATAGATGCGCTGGATGCTCCCAGGTGAAGGCGATGCCGCCGTGCATCTGGATCGCGGTCGCCGCTACTTGGCCGAAAGCGTCGGCGCAGGCGAACGCGGCGAGGTTGATCAGCACATCCTTGTCCGGCGCGTTCGATGCCAACGCCTGCGCGGCCGCTCGCGCCGCCGATGTGGCCGACTCCACCTCGATAAGCAGGTCGGCAGCCATGTGTTTCAGGGCCTGGAAGCCGCCGATCGGACGGCCGAACTGCACGCGGGTTTTAAGATAGTCTATCGTGATGTCGAAGATCCGCCGGCTCGCCCCGGCTTGCTCTCCAGCTAGAGCCACGCGCGCGAGGTCGAGCGCATGCTCCACCACCTGCTCATCGATGCCGCCGATCGCGCGCCCTTCCGCACCGTTGAAGGCGATACGTGAGAAGCGGAGCGTGCGATCCCACGTCTCGAGCGGCTGCAACTGCACGCCTTTCACGCCCGGCGCCACCTCGAAGCAGCCGACACCTTCGGACGTTCTGGCGACCACCAGCAGCAGATCCGCGACGTTGGCGGACAACACGAAGGAAGCAATGCCGTTCAAGCTCCAGCCGTTTCCCTGCCGAGCAGCCGTCACCTCCACACCCTCGGGCGTCCAGAGCCCCTCATCGCCGGTGAGTGCTACCGAGGCGATCGTCTCGCCGGAGGCGATCGCCGGCAGGATCCTCTCCTTCACGTCGGCATCGCTGGAAGCAGAGAGCAGTCCCGTCGCGAGGACTGCACTCGAAATCAGGGGGCCGGCGAGGAGCGCCGCCCCCGCCTCTTCCATCACGGACTCCATCTCGACCGGACCGGCGCCGATCCCGCCATGCTCTTCGGGCACCAGTAGCGCCGTAATCCCCATTTCGGCGATCGCCTTCCACAACGAGGGATCGTGCCCTGATTCCGTGGCCATTACGCGGCGCACCTCTGCCTCGCTGCACTTCTCGGAGAGCAATCGCGCAAATCCAGCACGGATCGCGCCGAGTTCCTCGGCCTCGATCATCGTCATATCCGACTTCCTCTGCTATTCACGGGATCGTAAATCCGACGACCTCCGTCGGTATATGGACTGGGACGTCGAAGCAAGTGCCTAGCGGGAAGATCGAGGCCGAGGACCGGGCTTCTCGGGGGCGGCCACGCGACCCCTCGATCGAGGAGCGCGTGTTCGACGCCACATTGTCGCTCTATGGGCGGGCGGGCTGGCTCGGCTTCAATTTGGATGCGGTCTCGCGTGAGGCGAAAGTCAGCAAGGATGCGCTCTATCGGCGGTGGAAGTCCCGCGAGGCGCTCCTCGAAAGTGCGCTTCGCTGCCGATGGAACTGGGTGGCCGACATCGATACAGGCGACATCCGTCAGGACTTTCTCGCGCTGGCATCAAGGACCTTCGAAACGTTTGCGGGGACCTATGGAGAGGTTGCCCTGCAGTTGCGGGCCGACGCTCGACGGTTCCACGAGGTTCGGGCGTTCGCCGAACCTTATCGGGCGCTCATGGTGCGCGAGGGACGCGGCATCGTCAGCCGCGCCATTGTGCGCGGGGACCTGCCGCCAGCGGCGAAACCGGGCCTGATCGTGGATTTGCTTATCGGCGGCGTTATCAACCACGTCGTTTCTACGCCAAGCGATCTGCGCGAACGCGTTTTCGAAGAGTCCGACGACTTTGTTCGCAAAATCGTCGAGATCATACTACAGGGGGTAAGGATAACCTTGGCTGGGTAACACGCAGAACCGGACGACCACACCACTGAAGTGAGAGAATGGCACTCTCGTAAGTGCGACTATGGCATCACACGCGAAGCCGCTTCTTGGTAGGGCGCACGGTGCTGATGTAGCGTGTTCTTCCTGTGTCGGCGGAGAACAGAGAACATTCCTATCTTAATTTCGCGCCGCTCGCGAGAAGGCGCCGCGGCGACAATATTTACATCCGAACGACTCGCCCAAGCGGCATCAACCGTTGAAATGCAGCTTGAGGCCAGCTTCGGCCCATTGCCGCTTGATCAGTCTGCCGGTCGTGGACAGCGTGATCCAGGCAGTGCACATGTCTGCACCACCGAACGCAATATTCGTCGTATAGGGATCGGGCGTGGGGGTCGTCTGCGTCACGCCATCGGGCGTAAAGCTAGTGATGCCGCCCTCGTGCAGTTGTGCGACGCAGATATTGCCGGCGGCGGTCACCGCAAGGCTGTCAAGTTCGACGAGTCCTGGCGCGGTGCCGACGAGGCGGCGCTGGTAGCGCGGCTCGGGTTTTGCCTGATACGCGTAGAGCCGAGCGCTGAAAGTTTCGGCGACGTAGACGGTGGCGCCGTCTGGCGAGAGACCGACGCCGTTATAGGAGCTGACGCCGCGATGAACGCGCGTGATGCGTTTTCCGTCTGGCAGCGCGTAATAGAGACCGCCAAATTCATGCGCGCCGTCGGTTATCCTGCCGAGATCGGTGAACCAGAAGCCGCCGGAAGCGTCGAAGACGAGATCATTGGGAGCGCTGAGCGGGACGCCGCCGCAGCTATCGTATAAACGCTCAGTCTTTCCAGTATTGAGATCCACGCGTTCGATACGGCCGCTTTCAGGCGCTTCCTTGTTGCCGAAGATGCCGATCGGCAAGCCGCCGTTATTGCAGACATAGAGTGCCCCATCGGGCCCGATCGCAGCGCCGTTGGGGCCGCCGCCGCACTGCGCGACGCGCTCCACGCGGCCGCTGCCCCAGCAGCGTGCGATGGTCCGCCCGGAGATCTCGACGACGATCACCGAGCCGTCCGCCATCACCACTGGTCCCTCGGGGAAGCCGAGCCCCTCCGCGACAACGGTGATCCCGTTGTCGGTCACGCCACCCTCCTATCGTGGCCCTGCCAATATCGGTCACGGATCAGCCGCTTGTAGAGCTTGCCCGTCTCATGGCGCGGCAGCTGATGCTCGAAATCCACCGAGCGAGGGCATTTGATGGGCGACAGGCGCGCCCGACACCAGGCGATCAGCTCCTCGGCGAACGCGGTGGTGGCATCGTTCCAATCGAGCGGCTGAACGACCGCCTTCACTTCCTCCCCCATCTCGGCACTAGGCACGCCGAGCACGGCGACATCCGCCACCTTCGGGTGCGTGGCGAGCAGGTTCTCGACTTCCTGTGGATAGATGTTCACGCCACCGGAGATGATCATGAAGCTCTTGCGATCGGTAAGGTAAAGATAACCGTCCCCGTCGACATAACCGACATCGCCGATCGTTGACCACTCAGGGTGTTCGGGATGACGCGAGTCGCGGGTCTTCTCCGGATCGTTCAGATAGTGGAAGTCCCAGCCACCAGAGAAATATATGGTGCCGGGCTGGCCCGCAGGTAGCTCCCGGCCATCCTCATCGCAGACGTGAATCACACCCCAGGCCGCGCGCCCGACCGAACCAGGCTTTTCCAGCCACTCCTGTGGGGTGATGAAGGTCGAGCCCGCACCCTCGGAGCCGCCATAATATTCATAGATGATGGGCCCGAGCCACTCGAGCATCTGTCGCTTGATCTCGATGGGGCAGGGTGCCGCCGCGTGGACGAGCGAACGAAGCGAGGAGAGGTCGTATCGCCTGCGAACCTCCTCCGGCAGGCGAAGCAGCCGAATGAACATCGTGGGTACCATCTGCGTAAAGGTGACGCGGTAGCGCTCGATTGCGGCGAGAGCAGCCTCAGGATCGAATTTGCGCAGGATGACGACCGTTGTTCCGAGCCGCTGTGCCATCGTAGAATAGGCCAACGGCGCGGTGTGATAGATGGGAGCGGGGGACAGCATCACGCTTTCCGGCCCAAGATGATATTGTTCTTCAAGTCGTTCGGCGAGCTGGTGCGGCTCGGTCGCAGGGCCGCCGGAAAGCGCGAGATGGACGCCTTTCGGTCGCCCTGTCGTCCCAGAGGAATAGACCATATGGTACCCCGCCTGCTCGTCGGCGATCGGAGTATCGGGAAATGCGGCGACAAGCAGTTCCCAGCGTGGGACACCTTTCATGGCAGTTCCGTAGCTAAGTACCTTGGAAACATGCTCTGGCAAGACGTCGACGAGCAGTGCTTCGGCCGCACCGATCGTGGCGTTCGTTACCAGCACATGGCTCGCGGAGTCTTTGAGAATATAGGCGGCTTCTTCGGCAGTGAGCTGCGTGGAAATCGGCACAATATAGAGCCCCGCGCGCTGAGCAGCCCAGTAAATCTCGAAATAGCCCAATATGTTGGGAAGCCAGATCGCCATCGTGTCGCCGTTGCGGAGGCCGAGGCTGCGCAGCAGGTGCGCGCCGCGGTTTGCACGTGCCTCGAGCTCGGCATAGCTCCAGCTTTCGCCGGTTTCCGCATCAATCGCAGCAGGCCGGTCCGGGGCGGACACGGCATGGAAGCGAGGGTGCATGGTCTCTCCGATCGATCATGGAAACAGGTGCCAGCGACGTCTTCTAGTCCGTTCGCGACTCTTCGGCATCATGTGGCTTTGATCGACCAGCCCGGTGGAACAGCATAGGCAATCTCTCCGCCGATCAAGAGACGTCAGGCGTGCGAATCAGCGCGGGCCCACGAACTCCTTGTCACCATCTAGTCCGACCGATAGGTGCTGGTTGAGATATATATCCAACTGGTTCAACCGATCGTGCGCACGTTGGCGGTCGGGGCGGCTGGAGAACGAGCCGAAGTGAATGAAGAACTGAGCCTAACTCGGAGCGGCATGACGGCTTCATCCAGCGACGAGGCCGAGGTGCCCCTAGCCCGCGTTCCCAAGACGGCGGAGATCGTGGCCGACCATATCCGTAGGCGGATAATTAGGGGCGAACTCAAGGAGGGCGATTTCCTTCCTCCCGAAGGCCAGCTCATGACGACGTTGCGTATCTCGCGTCCCACGCTGCGCGAAGCGTTTCGCGTGCTCGAGACGGAGCGCCTAATCTCGATCGTGCGCGGCTCGCGAAGCGGCGCGCAGGTTCATCGACCACGCGTTGCGAGCGTCTCACGCTATGCAGGCTTCGTTCTGCAAGCGGAGGGGACGACGATTACGGATATCTACGATGCTCGGCTCGCGATCGAGCCGTTTTTGGCGCGCCGCCTCGCGGAACAGCGGCCTGAAGGCGCGACGGATCAGCTGCGTGCCGAGACCGATCGTCTTACCCAATTGGTCGAGGACGAGCGCTATATTGACTTCATGATCGCGATCGCGGCTTTCCACCGGCTGCTCGTGGAAGTGAGCGGCAACCACACGCTGCTGTTCCTGACCAAGATGCTGCAGGATGTGCTCGCCCGGCACCAAGTGGAATTCTTCAAGGTTCGGGTCATGCCGGACGCGGAGCAGCGCCGTCGATCCCTTTGGGGTATCCGGTCGTTTCGCAGGCTGATCGAACTGATCGACGCAGGCGACGCTAATGGGGCCGAAGCACATTGGCGTCTGCATCTTGTGAATGCCAATGCCTCCTGGGTGCCGGAGGATCTCCGGAACAAGGTGATCGACGTTCTCGGCTAGCCGTTGCGTCACCGGATCGGAGCCTGCCATCCGCGAATCGCCTTGCATCGCTGGTCATCCATCTTCATGGCTGACTGTGAGATCGCTAACCAGGTTCACCAACACTCCGGCGTGGCGGCGTTTAGCCTCGATGGAAAGGGCAAAATGCAAATTGGCGGCGTTCACGCGATCGTAACCGGCGGCGCTTCCGGTCTCGGTCATGCGACAGCGAGCGCGCTCGCCCGCGCGGGCGCCAAAGTGACGATATTCGATCTGAACGAGCAGGCGGGAGAGCAGATCGCCGGCCAGATTGGCGGGCAATTCGTCAAGGTTGACGTCACCAGTGAGGAACAGGCGATCGCGGGCTTCGAGAAAGCGCGGTTGAGCTTCGGGCAGGAGCGTGTCCTCGTCCACTGCGCCCAAACGTCGCGTGGTGGAAAAACGGTCGGCAAGGACAAGGAGAAGGGCGGATTCAAGCGCCTATCCACGGAGGACTATGCCTATGCCGCTCAAGGCATCCTGGTCGCAAGCTATCGCATGGCATCGCTCTCCGCATTGGGCATGGCCGAAGCGAAACCGCTCGAGGACGGCGAGCGCGGCGTCATAACGCTCACCGCTTCCGCCGCCGCGCAGGATGCTCAGGTCGGACAGGTCGCCTACGGGTCATGCAAGGCCGGCGTGAACGGGCTGGTGCTCCCGATGGCGCGCGATCTCATGGATCTTGGGATCCGCGTCAATTCGATCATGCCCGGCATCTTCGCAACCCCGCCAATGCTCGGCGCTCCGCCCAACGTGCTCGAGGTGCTTTCCGCATCGGTTCCGTTTCCAAAGCGGCTCGGCAAGCCGGAGGAATTCGGCAGCCTTGTGCTGGAGCTTTGCCGGAACAGCTATTTCAACGGTCAGAACATCCGGCTCGACGGCGCTATCCGCATGCCGCCGCGCTAATAGTAGGTTCGCCCCGTCTGGAGAGCAGAGATGAGCTTGCCTGGCCATCATCGGGTCTACGAAGCGCCCGCATTCGATACGCCGCCGTTGCCGCCGGACATGCTTGCCGGGAAGGTGGCGTTGGTGACTGGCGGGGGTTCGGGCATGGGCCTCGGCATGGCGATGGCGCTGGCGCAGGCCGGCGCCTCGATTGCGGTATTCGGCCGCACCGCCGAGACCGCCGAGAAGGGCGCCGAGGAGCTGCGTGCGCTCGGGCGGCCGATCGGCGCCTACGTTGGCGATGTCCGCAAGCCCGATGATATCGCTGCTGCTTTTGACGCGGCTGAGCGTGAGTTGGGTCTTGTCACGATCCTCGCGAACAATGCTGGCGCGAATTACCCGGTACTGGCGGAGAGCGTATCGCCGGGACAGTGGCGATCGGTGACACGGATCGCGATTGACGGCAGTTTTCTATGCTCGACCGAATTCGCCCGACGCCTGATCGCTGCGCGCGAGGGCGGCGCGATCGTGAATAACTCCGCGCAATATATCTGGTCGGGCTTTCCGGGCGATGCCCATTCCGCCGCCGCCAAGGCGGCAATCGCGACGATGACGGCGGCACATGCGGCCGACTGGAAGCGGCACGGCATCCGCGCGAATTGCGTGGCCGCCGGCTTCTTTCCCCATGCTCGTTCGAACACTTCCAACGTGATGGAGGACCGAACTGGACTGATGATCCCGGTGGGCCGGGTCGGGCGGATGCGAGAATTCGGATGGGTTTCCGCTTTCCTCTGCTCGCCGCTCGCAGCCGGCATTACCGGCGAGACGCTGATGATCGACGGCGGCGACAGTTTGCGCCGTCAGCTGATGAGCCCCGCGTTCGAGCCGCCGCGGGATCGCGAAAATCCCTGGGGGAACGTGCCATGAACGTTATCAGCCACTGGCTGGCTGGCCGTCGCGGCATCGTGGCTGGAGGTGGCGAAGCCGCCGACTATGTAGCGGACGCGCTCGCCCTGGCGGGGGCCGCAGTCGCGCGGATCGCTGATCCGTCGACCGACGCCTCCGACATTGCGGTGGCGTTCGACACCGCGCAGGCGAAACTCGGCGGCACCATCGATCTGCTCGTCCATGCCGGCGTTGCGATGGCCCCCGTCTCGGCGGAGACGATCGATCTCGACGGTTGGCGTGCCACCCTCAGCGCCGATATCGATGGCCGCTTTCTGTTCACGGCCGAACTCGGTCGCCGTCTTATCGCCGCAGAGCTCCCCGGTTCCGTGCTTTTCCTCATGCCATCTTCGCATATCTCGGGTGGCCGTTCTGCCGGCGCGGCGGCCGACGGTGCGCTCGCCAACCTCGTCAAGTCGCTTGCGGTTGAATGGGCAAGGCTCGGCATCCGCACCAACGCCATCCGCAGTCGCGCATGCGAACCCGGCGGGTTGAGGGAGGAGTCGGTGAGGCGTTCGCTCGGCTACCTCTCGGCCTATCTGTCGAGCGGCTACGGCGCCTATATCACAGGCATCGTGATGGGAACCGACGAGCTCCCGCCCGAACGTTCAAGTGGCGATTGACGTGATGGGCCCACATTGACACTGATGTGTCAAATGGAGCGCTGCCGATGGACGCAACTCACATGGCCGAGGCCGATTCGCTCGCAGGTCTGGCCGACGCCGAACGCCTAACGGCTTGGCTCGACGCGAATGTGCCGGAGCTCGGGCACGGCCCGCTCGCGCTCAAGAAGATCCACGGCGGCACGAGCAACGTCATTCTGTCACTCGATCGCGGAGCGGACGTGATGGTCCTGCGCCGGCCTCCGATCGTCCCGCCGCCGGGCTCGGAAAAGTCGGTGCTCCGAGAGGCGCGGGTCCTCACGGCACTGACTGGCACGCGGGTGCCGCATCCCCATTGCTACGCGCATTGTACGGACCCATCGGTGATCGGCGCCCCCTTCTACGTGATGGAGCGCGTGCCGGGCTGGGCCGCCGAGATCCACAACGAGCATATCCATCATCGGTCGCCGTTTGATGCCATGCCGGGCGAATGGGGCATTGCCTACGCCATGGTCGACGGGCTCATCGCGCTAGCAAATGTCGACTACAAGGCTGTAGGACTTGAGGATTTCGGCAAGCCTCAGAATTATCTGGAGCGTCAGGTCGATCGATGGGAAAGCCAGCTGCTGAGCTACGGCAAGCTATACAATTATCCGTATCGCGAAATTCAAGGCTACGCATATACGCGCGACTGGTTGCGCGCCAACATCCCGGACGATTTTACGCCCGGGATCATCCATGGCGACGTCGGCACACCGAACGCCCTGTTCGCGTTCGACCGGCCAGCGCGTCTGACCGCGCTTATCGATTGGGAACTCTCGACGATCGGTGATCCGCTGATCGATCTTGCCTGGTTCACCAACAAATTGCGTGACGAGGAGGAACCGAGCCACGTCGATCCGGATGCGCTTTATAGTATTGCGAATATGCCGACCAGGCAGGAGCTTATGCGCTATTATGCCGCTGGAACTGGTCGTGACATGAGAAATTTCCACTATTACTGTTCGCTAGCATTGTTCAAGGGTGCGTGCATCCTTGAATATAAGGTTGCGCAAAGCACGGCTGGCATCTTGCCGTCTGAAACTGGGCGGTTCTTTGACAAGCTGGTGCGCGGAAATCTTGATAAGGCCGAGCGGCTTTGTCGCCGTCACGGCTGAAAGCAGACGGGAGGAGCGGGATGATCGACTTTTCGGTGGAGCCGGATTTCCAGCAGAAGCTCGACTGGATGCTCGATTTTGTGAAGCGGGAGTGTGAACCGCTCGACTTCCTGTTCCCGCATCACGGGGATCCCTATGACACGAAGAACGCCAAGAGCCGCGCGATTATTCGCCCGTTGCAGGATGAGGTGAAGAGGCAGGGACTGTGGGCGTGCCATCTCGACACGTCCCTCGGTGGCAAAGGCTATGGCCAACTCAAGCTCGCGCTGATGAACGAAATCCTCGGTCGGTCCTATTGGGCTCCCACCGTGTTCGGCACTGCGGCCCCCGACACCGGCAACGCCGAAATTCTCGCGATGTTCGGCACCGAGGAGCAGAAGCGGAGATACCTCCAGCCGTTGCTGGAAGGCGAGATCGTCTCGACTTTCTCGATGACCGAACCGCATGCCGGCGCCGATCCCAGGGAATTTACCTGCCGCGCCTGGCGGGAGGGCAACGATTGGGTGATCGAGGGCGAGAAATGGTTCTCGTCCAACGCACGCTATGCCGCTTTCCTGATCGTCATGGCGGTTACCGATCCGGCATCTGAGGCGCATCGCCGGATGTCGATGTTCGTCGTTCCGGCGGAGACCTCAGGTATCGAGATCATCCGTAATGTCGGCACGATCGGGGACTCCCTGGCCGGCGACACCGGCACACACGCGCATATCCGCTATAACAAGGTCCGGGTGCCCGCCGATGCAATTCTGGGCGGCCCGGGCATGGGTTTTCAGGTCGCGCAGGCGCGGCTCGGCGGCGGTCGCGTCCACCACGCGATGCGCACGGTAGGAAAATGCCAGCGCGCTCTGGAGATGATGATAGCGCGAGCCCGTTCGAGGCGGACCCAGGGCAAGGAACTCTCGGAACATCAGTTCGTGCAGGGCATGATCGCCGATTCCGCGATCGAACTCGAGATGTTCCGTCTGCTCGTGCTCAAGACCGCCTGGATCATCGATAGCCAGCCACATGGCGCGGCGCGCACGCACATCGCAATGTGCAAGGTGGAGATGGCGAAGGTCTATCACGACATCGTGCGCCGCGCGATTCAGGTCCATGGCAGTTATGGCGTCACAAATGAGACTCCGCTCGCCAGCATGTGGGAGAGCCTACTCAGTCTTGGTCTCGCCGATGGACCGACCGAAGTTCACAAGGTACAGGTCGCCAAGGCGTATCTCAAGCGAGTGGAGCCTTATGAAGGTGTGTTCCCGCCAGAGCATATCCCGACGCGGCTGGCGGAAACACAAGAGCGTTACGCCGAGATATTGGAGCAGCCGCTGACGCTTGAGGCGCTGGGATGAGCCAAATCGATCCGCTGTTCGACTTTACCGGAAAGGTCGTGCTCGTCACCGGCGGCAGCCGCGGCCTCGGACTTGAAATGGTGAGAGCCTTCGCGAGCCGCGGCGCTGACATCATCGTCGCGAGCCGCAAGTTGCAGAACTGCGAGGCTGTTGCGGCCGAGGTGCGCACGCTGGGTCGCCGCGCGATCGCCTATGCCGCGCATGTCGGAAAATGGAACGAGATCGACCAGCTGATCGATGCCGCCTACGCCGAGTTCGGGGGGATCGATATCCTCGTCAACAACGCCGGCATGGGACCGCGCATGCCGAGTCATGATGTGACCGAGCAGCTGTTCGACAGCGTGGTCAATCTGAACTTCAAGGGCCCGTTCCGGCTTGCCTCACGGATAGGCAAACGCATGTTCGACGGTCCGGGCGGCTGCATCATCAACGTATCGTCCTCTGGCGGATCCATGCCGCTGCCCGAGATCGTGCCTTATGGTTGCGCCAAGGCGGCGCTGAACGCGATGACGCTAAGCCTCGCGCACGAATATGCTCCCAGGGTCCGCGTCAACACGCTTTCGGCCGGACCGTTTCTTACCGATATCGCCAAGGCGTGGACGGATGAGGCGCGTGAAAAGTCGAACAACGCGGTCGGCCATCCCGGTCAGCCCGAGGACATCGTCACCTCCGCGCTGTTTCTCGCGTCACCCAGGTCAAGCTATGTCACAGGTGCGCTCGTCCGCTGCGACGGCGGGACGTGGTGAGCGGCGGTTCGGGATCGCAGCATCCGTCATGGATGCAGGAGCGCGACGGATCTGCTGTGACTTTACCACGGCAACTGGCTTACGAGACGGGGTTTCACCGGGATCGACGGCTTCAGCCGAGACCGATCACGCCCTTGGCGGCAAAGGCTCCGATCTCTTCCTCGCCATAACCGAATTCGCTCAGAACGGCATGCGTATCCTGCCCGGTCAACCCTGCGTCGGTCGCGACAGTCGTCGAACGCGAGAAGCGGAGGAAGGGCTTGATCCTCGGCATCTCGTCAAACAAAGGGTGCCGTGTCGTCGTGACAAGACCCATCTCCCAGCCGGGCGTGTCCTCGTGCATGTAATTGGCTTCCGGCGGACCTTTTCGACATCGCACACAGGCAACGCCTGCCGCACAGAGGCTTTCTTCCCACGCGTCTGCCGTGCGCGTGGCGAAGATCGATGAAAGCGCTTCGGCGAGCGCTTCATCTTGAGCACTACGGGCAGTCGCGTTTACGAAGCGCGGATCACTAGCGAGCGCGGCGCCGCCTGGAAGCGCCGCAATCAGCCGGTCCCACTCCTTCAGCTGAGGCGCGGCGAGAAAAACCCAATCGTCGGCAGCTTCGTACAGCCGGTACAGCGCGGAATAGCCATAGAGATTGGAATCGGACTTCGCCGGCTCCGGCCGGCCGGCATATTCGATCATCACCGGCGACAATCCGTGTGCGGTGCTCGATAGCATCGAGGTGAACAAATCCTGGCCCTCGCCATCGCCGCGTTCGCGAGCGAGCAGACCTAGCAGCATCGTCGTTCCTACCGAGAGAGCTGCGAGACCATCGGAGTTGCCGACGCCCATTACTGCCGTACCAAGCTGATTGGCCGCGCGGCGGATCTCCATCATGTTCATGTCGGCATTCTCGGGAATGACCGGTCCGGCGTTTCGCCAAGCTATGCCTGCCGCCGCGCCGATCGTCGGCGCGAACGCCGGGCGGCGCGCATAGGGGCCATCGATCCCATAGCCTGGTGCGCTGTGATAGATGAGGCGAGGATTGATCGCGCGCAGCGTATCGGGGTCAAGGCCCAGTCGCTCCGCGACGCCGCCGCGGAACGACTGCAGCACGATGTCCGCATCGGCGATGATCCGATGGGCGATCGAACGGCCTTCCGGCGTCGCGAGATCGACTGCGACGGACTCCTTGCCCATCAGGCATCGTAGCGCGCCGATTTCCGGAAAAGGCAGCATCATGCGAAGCGGATCGCCATTCAGCTCTTCAAGCTTGATGATACGCGCGCCGAGCTCCCCGAGCAGTGTCGCGCCGAACGGCGCCGCATAATAGGTCGCGAGCTCGACGATCGTAACCCCCTCAAGCGGCAGATTGCCGGAGCGCACATCGCCGGCGATGCTCCGGGGAGCAGGGTGTGTTGCTGCGGCCTCCCGGCGGATAGCCTGATCATGCTCGTTCAGCCGCGGTGCCGGCCGGTCGACGATCGCAGCCGTACGCGACAGCAAAGCGAGCGGTCCCGGCGCGCGCAGCGCTCCAAGATCGCGGTCCTCAACGTCGAGCACCATCTTGTTCCAAAGCATCTGAGGATGCTGAAGTAACTCGGTGTCTCGACGGAACATCTCACCCCAGACATTTGGTTCGCGATCAAACTCCGCCAGCCATTCGTCGGCAGTCTTGCTGCGCACGGTGGTGAGCAGCATCTCCCAAAAACGAGCGCGTTGCTCTTGCGTGCTGAAATTCGGAATCTCCTTCCATTCGGGATCGTCGAACATCCACTCGAGCCCGAACATTCGCATCATTGCGCGGAACAGCCGATCCGTGGTCTGCGAAAATTGCAACCAGCGTCCATCCTTGGTGAGCGCGATCAGGAGGCGAAACGAAAGACCTCCGGTTGGCACGCCATCCCGGATGCGAGGCGGCTGCTCTAGCTCGCCGCCGAACTTGGTGATCGCCGCGCGCGAGAACCAGCCAAACGGATCGTAGGCGGTCAGCGCCTGCGCAAGTGATGTCTCGACATGTTGGCCCCGGCCGCTGGCCTCTCGTTCGTAAAGCGCGGCGAGAATACCCTGCAGGGCGAGCTGGGTGGCGGCGAAGGAGGCATATTCGACAGCGCCGAATGCTGGTCCGGGCCGGTCCGCCATTCCCTCCATCGCCCAAAGCGCGCCGAATTTGGCATTGATTATCGCGTCATAGCCGGCGACATGTGAATAGCGATTGTCACGACCGAAGCCTGTTATCGCGCAGTGGACGAGCCGAGGGTTGGCAGCTGCGAGGCGATCGTAGCCGATGCCGAGCCGATCGGACGTGCCCGGCTTGAACGCCTCGATTACGACGTCCGCCTCGGCGCATAGCGCGCGCGCGGTCTCGACGTCCGAAGCATCCTTGAGATCGAGCTGGAGCGCGCGCTTGCCTCGGCCCCACAGAGGCCACGCAGCCTCGCTTCGCAGTGGGTGACCGCCCATCGGCTCGATCTGAACAACGTCCGCGCCGAAGTCGGCAAGGATCTGGCTCGCCTGCACGCCGGTGCGCACCAGCGAAAAGTCAACCACTCTGATTCCGCTAAGCGCGCCCACGTCAAGCCTTCTCGAAGTTCGGCAGTTCCCAGCCGTCGTTGATCGATGTCCAGACCACCTTCACCTTCATGCCGATCGCGACTTCATCGGCATCGCCGACGAAATTCGCGACGAGGCGGGCGCCGTGCCCCTGCGTGCCGTCGATGTCGACGACGATCGGCACGTAGACGAAATCCGGAACGTCTGGATAGGGAGACTTGGTGCAGATCGCATAGCTGAAGATAGTGCCCGTCCCCGGTAAGTCCGGCCATTCGATCCGATTGCTCTGGCATTCGGGGCAATAGGGCGTCGGCGGAATGCGGCAGTGGCCGCAGTTGGCGCAACGGCAGGTCGTCAGACGATGCTCACGCGCGGCCTGCCAGAACGGTTCGGTGTAGGGATCCGTGGCGATACGGATGTGGTCGCCCGGCAGAGCGGAGGCCGGTCCGTAGTTGCTCATAACTTACCTCCGCAGGATCATACCGGATGTCGGGATTGCGGCAGGGCCGCCGGTGACCAGCGCGAACTCGGCGTCCTCGACCTGGTTGACGGCCGTTCCCCGCAACTGTTCGACCGCCTCCCGCACATGCGTCATGCCGATGATATAGGCTTCGGATAGCTGACCGCCGTGCGTGTTGAGCGGGATTGCACCCGGCTGTTTGCGATTCGCGTAGCGCAATTTGCCGGAGAGCACGAAGTCGTTACCCTCGCCCTTTTCGCAGAACCCGTAATCCTCGAGCTGCATCAACACCATGGCCGAGAAATGATCGTAGAGGAGCGCGACGTCGATATCCTTCGCCGTGAGGCCGGTGTCGGCCCACAAGCGGTCTGCGACCGGCTTGTGACCGGATGAGGCGAACGTCGGATCCGGCATGCCCATCCAGCCAAATGCGCGCCCCCACGCGCGGGTGCCACCGTGGCGCGAGGCGTGGATATAGACGGGCTTCTGCCGCAGATCCTTGGCGCGTTCCGCCGTCGTCGTGATGAAGGCAACCGCGCCATCGGTTTCTAGGCAGAAATCGAGGCGGCACAGTGGATCGGCGAGCATCGGCGAAGCGAAATATTCCTCGCGTGTGAGCGGTTTACGCCGCACCGCGGTCTCGCGAGGCATTGCGTGCTCGCGCTGTGTCTGAACGATCTCGAAGAAGGCATCGCGGGTCGTGCCGTAGAGGTGCATGTGACGCCGGGCGAGCACCGACATCAGATGTCCCGGCCCGACTAGACCCGATGGTTGCATGAAGCTGTTGTGGGCGGTGGGCGCTGCTTGGCCGAACACCGTGCCGAGGCGCGACTGAGGAAGTTGCTGCAGTGCCATGACGGAGACGACGTAGGTCGCATCGCCGTTCATGATAGCTGCCGTCGCGAGCCCGCCCGTTCCCGCCATGCCACCGCCGCCGGAAGTCAGCGCCGCGGTGAAGCCGACCTCGCGGATGCCGAGCTGCTCCATGAAGTCCGCCGTATCCATCTTGCCGGTGTAGCCGGCGCCGGCGCCCGAGTAATAGGCGAAGCCGTCTATGTCCTTGACGTCGATGCCGGCGTCCGCGCAGGCCGCCATGATCGCTTCGCCGGCCAACTGGTCGGTGGTCTGCGGCCAGCTCTGTCCGCGCACATAGTAAGGGGTCGCGCCGATCCCGACGATCGCGCACTTATCCCGATTTACCCAGGCCACGGGGCGCTCCTCTTCGTTGTTGAACGCCTTATCGAATGCGAGGCGGCGTCAGACCTTTCTGGCAACCGCCATTCCACCGGCGAACTTGCGTGCCCTTTAAAACAGGTCTCTGTTATTGAGGAAAGAGGTTTTTCAACGAGTGTCAGCCGATCCACGCGGCGACGAGCAGCGATCGCTCGATGGCCACCGCCCGCGCCGCAATCTCGTCGTGCGCCAGCACGGCGCCGCATAGCGCTAGCTGCAGTCGCCTGCTCTCCCGCCGATCGGCCGGGACCCGATAGAATTTGAGATCTCTCTCCAATCCGCCAAAGGCGAACGATATTTGGTTCATCAACACCATTACGGGGTTGGCTGTCATTCGAACGATCGTCGATCCGAGCATCACCTCCGAGTCGATCATGTCGCGGATGCTGTCCCCTTCGCCGTCCCGCCCCGCAAGTTGATCGCGTATTGCCTGCAAATCCGCCCTTAACTTTACATCTCTGCAGAGGGCGGCAAGCGCGGCGACTTCAGGCATCAGCAGCCGACTGACTAAATGCATCTGCTTAAGTGTCGCGTCGTGCAGCCGAAGATAGCGGGCCGGCGCGCGGATCGCGTCGGCTGCATCCGGGCGAGTCGCGTAGAACCCGCCGCGCAAGCCACGGCGCACCGCGATCAGGCGATCAGACTCCACGACCTTCGCGGCCTGGCGCAAGGTTGGTCGGCTGACGCCAAACCGCGCGAGCAGCGCATCCTCGGCACCGATCAGTTCGCCCTCGCCATGTTCGAGGCTCAATGCCTCGAGCTGCTCGATCAGCTTGGCGACGCGCGTCCGGCGTCGATCAGTCGCACGGTCGCCGTTCATTCGTCACACACCTGTAGTGACATTTAGCAAAAACAGATATCTATTTTTCGTGATCAGGCGCATAAAAGCCAGTGAGAGTCGAGCCGAGAGGGATTCGCCATGAAGCATTTCGTGTTCAGCGCAGACAGTCACGTGATGGAGCCGAGGACTCTCTTTTTGGACGCGCTGCCGGCTTCGCTCAAGGGCCACGCCATGCAGGCGAGGAAGGTCGACGACTTCATCGTCACCGGAACCGACCACAAAGTCATTTACAAGCTACGCGTCGGGTTCAACGACGAGAAGAAACTAGGCGATAACGAGCGACTGGGAATTCGCGATCTCGGCGGTCGCCTGATCGACATGGAAAAGGACGGCATTGATGCGGAGATTTGCTTCCCGTCGCTCGGCCTGTGGCTCTACTGCCTCGACGACCCCGAGGCGGAGGCGGCATCGTGCCGCATTTACAATGATTGGAACGACGGCTTTTTAGGCGGTCATCTTGATCGCTTCGTTCGGTGCGGGATGCTGCCGGTGCAGGACTTTTCCAACACGAGGCAGGAGCTTCAATATCTCGCCTCGAAGGGCTTTACCGCGGCAATGCTGCCGGCCGTGATGCCGAAGGCGCTGCCGAAATATAATGATCCCAGGTGGGACGAGATTTTCGCGCTTGCTGGGGAGCTCGGCATTGTGTTCGTGCTTCACACCGGCACCGGCCTTGAAACGGTACAAGGTGAGCGCGGGCCCGGCGCGGCGGTGATCAACTACAGCTCGCAGGCGACCGACGCCATCGGCAGCTGCATGTATCTCGTCGCGGGCGGCGTGCTCGATCGCAACCCCAAGGCAAAGGTCGCGTTCATCGAAAGCGGCGCGAGCTGGCTCGCGGCGATCGGCGAGCGCATGGACGAGGTCTTCGAAGCGCACCATGATTTCGTCCGGCCGGCTTTGGGACGTAAACCCAGCGAGATCATCAATGATCAGATCTGGGCCTCCTTTCAGCACGATAAATCCTGTATCCTGTCGCGTCGCATCGCGCCCAACATCATGTTTGCTTCCGATTATCCGCACTCGGAAGGCACCTTTCCCCACACGCGAACGGCAATCGAGCGGCTCTTCGCGGACGTCGACATCTCGGATGCGGACAGGGCGGCCATCCTCGGCGGGAATGCGGCCAACTTGTTCCGCCTGCGGAACCCCGCACTTGCTTCAGCCGCTGCCTGATGTCCACTGCCGCGATGGGATTGGCTAACTTCAGGGGCTTGGCGGCGCCTGCGAACCCCATCGGCGTCTCTCCGATACGGCGTGCGATGTCCCTGCGGCGGACGTCTTCGATAGACACGAGCTGGCCTGACGGCGGCGGCAAGCCGATGCTCATGCACGGGCACGCCCGCGACGTCTTTACGGCGGCCGAGGGTGGCGCGATCCGGATCGTGGCCGAGGACGACGTTCGCATCCTCGCTGCGGCGACGCGCGAAATCCTCGATATCGCCGCCTCTCGTCGAGATCCGGAGGTGAAGCAACTCGTTGGCCAGAAGGGCGGCGGTTATCTGCGCGGGGTCCTCGCGCAACTGCTGCCCGACGAACTGGCGCAGGGATCGCCGCTCAACTTGCTGCTTGACGATTTCTCGGGAGCGAGCCTGGTTGCCGGCTGGGCGTGGTCGCGCTGGGTTCCGGATTGGCAGGCGCAGGTCCGCGGGCAGGCGCCGGCACCCGACGAGCGGCAGCGGAAGATGCAGGGCATCTGCTCGGGATTTCAGCCCGGCGCGTCGAGTCTCGCCGACGACGGCAGCGAGGATGCCGTCGAACAGAGCAGCGCCATCGTGATGTCGCTGCCGCGGTCCGACGATCCGGACGGTTGGCACGCCCTTGATCCGCAGGCCGAAGGCGTAGGGATGCGTCGCGCACGCCGGATCGACGTCTGGCTTGACCGGGATTTGGTACGCATGGATGTCGGTTTTCAGGACTCCGCCACCAATCCAAAAGGTGGTCCTGACCGCATCGCTATTCATGAGTATCATGTCCAGGCCACGGCTGATCTCGAGACCTTCACTTTGCGTTCAGTGATCGCCGATCCGCGCGTGCTGCCCTATCGGGAGTGTCCTGGCGCGTCTCCGAACGTCGGAGTGATGATCGGAACACGCCTCGCCGACTTGCGGTTGGCCGTGCCACGTCGGCTGTCGGGTATTGTCGGCTGCACACACCTAAACGATGTGCTGCGTTCGTTATCCGACGTACCCCGGCTCGTGGCGAAACTTCATGAGCAAGTATCCGGTTCGGCGTAATCGCGCTTCCTTAGATGCGGGCAGCATCGCCGATATTGCCGGTGAGATGAACGCGAGTGTGTGAGGATCAGGTGAGCGTTTTAGCTTGCCCGGCATGTTGATGCCGTCATGCACCTGAACGGTGCGCGGCAGTTGGTGATAGCGGCCGCGGTGGCAAACCTCTTCGCGAACCGACCCTCGCCCGGGGAGAAGCTGACATTCAGCTCAGGACTGCCCTGACGCCAGTTTTGCCTCTTCGAGGTTCTTGCGAATGGCGGCGTCGAGCCCGGCAAAGGAATCGATCCAATCCGGATCGGCGCTATCACCAATGGCGGCGATCCGCTCGTCATGTGCTGCCTGAAGCCTGTCGCGCCAGTCGGCGTGGGTAAAAACGTAATATTCTCGGGCTTTGATCGCGGCTATGACGCGGCGGACGACTGCGTTGGGGTCCATCCCGCTCTGATGGAGCGCGCCGACATTCTGCGCGCGGGTGGTGCTGCCGGTCACTCGGCCGATGACTTCCTGGCTCAGCTTCGTAAACTCAGTCGCGATCACGCCCGGAAGCACGAGCGAAACGCCGACCGGGCCGTCCGCCAGCTCGCCCCGAAGCGAACCCGCCAGCCCGACCAGCGCATGTTTCGAGGCATCGTAGGAAGACAGGCTGGGGTTCGAGAGCAGTCCCGCCATTGATGCCATAAAGACGATGTGCGAATCATCGCCGCGCTTCAACATCCGCGGCAGCAGCGTGCGGCAGCCCAGAAAAGGGCCATAGGCGTTGACGTCGAGCACCAGCTTCCAGCGCCTCGGATCGTCTTCGGCGACGATGCACCCAGCGCCAATCCCGGCGTTACTCACAAACAACCTGATCTGTCCGAGCGCGGCCTCAGCCTCGTCGGCTACCCGCGCCCACTCGGCAAAGTCGGTTACGTCTAGGTGAAACGGGCGAACCCTATCGGCAGGGTAGTCGGCGGCGACAGCCTCGGCCCGGCCAAGGTCCAGATCGGTGGCGGCGACGTTCATGCCTTCCGCGACGAGCGCGCGGACGAATGCCGTGCCGAGGCCTCCGCCGGCGCCGGTGATAAGAGCGGTCCGCCCCTCCAGAATTTTCACTCTGCCTCCGTCTGCGCAGCGATTGCCGCGCGGATCGATGCGCTATCCGAAACCGTGGCAATCAGCGGCAGATGCATCGAGATCTGAACCTGATGCGTGTCGGCCGTGCCGCCGGAGGTGCAATCCTCCGCGATCACGACGCTGTAGCCAAGGCCGACGGCTTCAGTGGAGGCGCCCGGCAGCGCAACGTTGGTCGAGACGCCGGCGAGCACCACCGTATCGATCCGGTGCCGGCGGAGCGTTGCGTCGAGCATCGTGCCGGTGAAAGGCGACATGCCATGATGACGCTCGCTGACAATATCGCACGGCTGGACCGGAAGATCATCGTGCACGGCTGCGAAGCGAGTGCCGGTAACGAGCTTGCCCTCTTTTGCAAGACGCGCGGCCAGCACACAATTTATTGTCCAGCCGCTCGGATCTTCCGGCATCGTGATAAGACAGTGGACGACCGGCAGACTTGCGGCTCGGAAGGACGCAGCCAATTCGGCGATCTTCGCGATGATCCCGCGCGCCGCGACCTGTTCCGCGAGCGGCGAAAACGAGTAGCCGATGTTGGTGATGCCGTTTTGGCATTCGGAGATCACCAGCGCCGCGCGCTGCCCCTCACCGAGCCCCTTGACCGTCATACCATCGTACCTCCTGTCGCGGAAATCACCTGCCCGTTGATCCAGCGGCTATCATCGGAGGCTAGGAAAGCGACGATGTCGGCCAAATCTTCGGGTTCTCCGACCCGCTTCGCGGGATGTGCGCGCGCTGCGGCTCGCATCGCGTCGATCCCCATTCCCCCGGTGATCATATCCGTGTTGACCATGCCGGGCTGAACCGTGTTCACCGTGATGTGCCGGTGGGCCAACTCGACCGCCCAAACTCTCGAGAAAGCTTCCACCGCCGCCTTCGAACCGCCATATGCGGAAAGCCCCGGCACGCGGCAGAGCGCGGTAGAGGAGGAAAAGTTGATGATCCGGCCGCCGTCGCGGATCAGGGGAAGCAGGCTTTGGGTGCTGAAGAAAAGGCCGCGCGTGTTAAGCGCAAAGATCCGGTCGAAATCCTCGATGCTGATGTCGGAGAGTTGGCCGTGCCGCCCCGCCGTGCCGTGGCCGGCATTGTTGACCAAAATGTCGAGATGACCGGCCAGATCCTCCACCTGTCGGCTCATCCGATCGATGTCCGAGATGTTAGAGATATCTGCTTCTATGATCGAGGCGTCGCCGCCGTTGTGGCGGATGGTCGCGGCGACCTCTTCAGCCTTTTGCGCGCTTCGCGAGAAGTTGATGATCACGCGTGCGCCGTCTTGCGCCAGCCGCTTCGCGACCGCCGCGCCAATACCGCGGCCGCCCCCGGTGACCAGCGCTATCTTCTCAGCAAGCCTTCTCACTCCGCTCTCCTGCTCGCTAACTACGTCGACTAGCGAGAAGCAGGAAGCAGTTTCAAGAGCTCTCGCCGTCCGCTATCGGTGTCAATGCGAGAGGAAGAATGGCGCAATCGGCATCGATCATCGTCGAGCGGGACGGGGCGGTCACCACAGTCACGCTCAACCGGCCCCACGTCCTGAATGCAATGGACACACCGATGCATCACGCTCTCCAGGCAGCGTTCGACGCCTTCGCTGCGGATCGTAGCCAACGCATCTGCGTGGTCACGGGCGCCGGCGAGCGTGCGTTCTGCGCCGGCTCGGATTTGAAATACGCGACCGAAATGGCCGCAGCCGGGCGCCGCGAAGAGATGGTCTATCCCGCCAATGGTTATGCCGGACTGACGCAACGGTTCGATCTGGACAAGCCGATCATCGCCGCGGTCAACGGCATTGCCCTCGGCGGCGGCTTCGAGATCGCGCTCGCCTGCGACCTGATCATCGCCAGCGATACGGCTCGTTTCGGTCTGCCCGAGCCGCTAGTCGGTGCGATGGCACTTGGTGGCGGTGTTCACAGGCTGGCCCGGCAGATCGGTCTCAAGCAGGCGACGGGGATGGTCCTTACCGGCCGCTCTATCGATGCGCGTGAGGCATTGAGGCTCGGTGTGGTCAACGAAGTGGTGGCGGCGAGCGACTTGCAAGACGCAGTCGGGCGCTGGGTCGAGGCGATCCTGCGATGCTCGCCGGCGGCGCTCGCGGCCTCCAAACAGAGCATGATGCGGGGGCTCGATGAACCCTCGCTCGGCGCCGCCATGGAGCGGCAGGAAAATTATCCCGCTTTCGTGGCGCTGCGCCAGTCTCCAGATAGCAAGGAAGGGCCACGCGCGTTCGCCGAGAAGCGAGCACCCCGATGGGCCGACAACTGAACGAGCTGCTTCTTCGTGACGTCGAGGTCGAGGGGCAGCGCGTCGACGTACGGCTTGCTGACGGACGCGTCGCAGAGATCGGAGAGAGCCTACCGCGCGGCGGCGAGACTCTCGAAGGTCTGGGGGGAGCGCTGCTCCCCGGCTTAATCGATCACCATATCCATTTACTCGCCGCCGCTGCCGCACGAGAATCTGTCGACTTATCCCAAGCCGCATCACCGGACCGCCTCGATGCCATGTTGCGCGTCGCGGCGTCGGCGGCATCGGTCGGCGGCTGGATACGCGCCACCGGATTTCACGAGCATCGCGGCGGTGCGCTCGATCGTGAGCGGCTCGACCGGATCGTCCCGGACCGCCCTGTGCGCGTGCAGCATCAGACAGGCTCGACCTGGTTCCTCAACAGCATGGCGGTGGACCGCGTCGGGGAGGATACTCCGCCACCGGGCGTTGATCTGGCGCTGGGCCGCGCCGAGCGCGCGGACGAATGGCTCCGCGGGCGGATCGGCGCCGATCCGCCCGGTCTCGGGGTCATCGGGCGCGATCTTGCGGCGGCTGGCGTCACCGGCGTGAGCGACGCGAGCGTTACCAACGATACCTCAAGCGCGGCACTGTTCGCCGATGCGCAAGCGGCGGGCGAACTGCCGCAGCGTGTAATGATGATGAGTGGCGGCACGCTTGAGCTTCAGCCTTCGGATCGGCTGATGCGCGGGCCGGTCAAAATCCTGCTCGATGATCATCGGCTGCCGCCCCTCGAGGCGATCACCGCTGCGATCCATGCGGCGCGGCGCCAGGGCCGGCGAGTAGGAGTGCATTGCGTCACCGCCGGCGAATTGGCGCTGACGCTGGCTGCTTTCGCGGAAGCCGGCGCGATTTCTGGCGATCGTATCGAACATGGCGGCGTCATCCCAGCGTCGTCGCTGCCGGTCATCGCAAAGCTGCGCCTGACCATTGTCACCCAACCCGCTTTTCCTTGGCAACGCGGCGACCGGTACCTTGCTGAGGTCGAACCTCGGGAACATTCTGACCTGTATCGTTGCGCAACGCTGCTTCGGGCAGGCGTGCCGGTTGGCGGCAGCTCGGATGCGCCATACGCCTCTCTCGATCCTTGGGCGGCGATGCGCGCGGCAACGACACGACTCACGCCGTCTGGACAGACGCTTGGAGCAGACGAGGCGATCAATCCTCGCGCTGCGCTCAATCTCTATCTTGGGCGCTTCGAGGATCCGGGGGGCGCGCCGCGTCGCGTCGTCGCAGGTGCACCCGCCGACCTCTGCCTTCTCGACATGCCGCTGACGCCGGCGCTCAAGGTGCTCGGGCGGGAGCGGGTGCGCGCCACCTTCCGCGCAGGCGAGATAATTTTCGCCGCGCCAGGATCCTAAACGCTGTAGGCAATCAAAAGTTGACGATCTTTCACATTTCTGCGCGAACCGGTAGGAGGCGCGCCGAACGCTAGACGGCAGAAGGCCAGGAGGGGCGAGATGACGCATGTGATGAAGGGTGTTCGAATGCTGGAGGTGGCGCAATTCACCTTCGTGCCGGCTGCCGGGGGCGTGCTCACCGACTGGGGTGCCGAAGTAATCAAGGTCGAGCATCCGGTACGGGGAGATGCCCAGCGCGGGCTCAAAATGCTTCAGCGCCTCGCCGTAAATCCGCAACGCTCGAGTCTCATGCAGCACCCCAATCGGGGTAAGAAGAGCGTCGGCATCGACATCTCGACGGAGGAGGGGCGTGAGCTGCTCTACGAGATCGCAAAGACCTGCGACATCTTCCTCACCAACTATCTACCGGCTGCGCGACGGAAGCTGGGCATCGATCTCGAGGACCTCCGCCGCGCCAACCCGAACATCATCTATGTGCGCGGGTCGGCGCTCGGTGAGAAGGGGCCCGAGCGCGAGAATGGGGGATTTGATTCGACCGCGTTCTGGGCGCGCGGTGGTTCATCGGTGTTGGTCAGCCCGGCGGAGCTCGGTCTGCCGCTCACTCAACCGGGGCCGGCTTATGGCGATACGATCGGAGGGATGTTCATCGCCGGCGGCATTGCGGCGGCGCTGTTTCACCGGGAGAAGACCGGCGAGGCGACCGAGGTCGACGTCTCGCTGCTCTCATCCGGGATTTGGGCGACAGCGTGCAGCGTCGACGTCTGCATGGAGCTTCAGACCATGCCGTTCCAGAATCCAATGCCTCAAGCGGGTGTGATGCCGGGCGGCTCCAACCCCTTCGCTGGCGTGTTCCGCACGCAGGATGGCCGCGCGATCAATCTCACTGTGCTGCAGCCTGGCCCTTATATGCAGGACACATTCGAGCATCTGAACCTCGCTCACCTGATGGAGGATGAGCGCTTCAACACGGTTGAGAAGCTAATGGAGAACGCGGAACTCTGCGGCCCGTACATCGTGCAAGCATTTGCTCAGCATCCACTGAGCTATTGGCGCGAGCGACTGAAGACGATGCGCGGGCAATGGGCCGTGTACCAGTCTCCACTAGAAGTGGCCGATGATCCGCAAGTTATCGCCAATGACTTGATCTACGAAGTCGAGTCAGCCGACGGTGGTCCGCCAATTCGGCTTGTAGCCAATCCCGTTCAGTTTGATCGCCTACCGGTCCGGAACGACCGCGCGCCAGAGGCCTCAGAGCATACTGAGCTGTTCCTCATGGATATGGGCATTGATTGGGACCGCATCGAAACGCTCAAAGCCAAAGGCGCGATAGCGTAACGACCTCCTGTATAACTATCTAGCCTATGTCGGCATTCCGTGTCATGACCGGGCTTGAAGGAGAGGGAAGTCTCGATGGAACTGAAGCCTGGTTCGCGTTGGAAGAGTGCGGTGTGCGGTGCCGAATTCGTGGTCGTGCGGCCGCCCAAGCAAGCGGGTGAGCTGAAATGCGGGGGCCATGCGCTGCTATCCGCTGGCACCGCCGCGCCGGAAGGGTTGACGATCGCCGAGGAGTTGGCGGATGGCATCCACATGGGCAAGCGCTACTTCGACGAAGCCAGCGGTCTGGAACTGCTCGCGAGTAAGCCGGGGCTCGGCTCGCTCACGTTGGATGGCCGCAAGTTGGCGCCAAAGGAAGCCAAGGCGCTGCCGTCATCCGACTGAGGCTATCCAGCGTACCCGAGCGAGCTAAAAGATGCAGACGTCGCTTCTCCTCGACATGGCGGCAGACGCCTTTCCCGATCGCGCTGCGATCGGGCCGCGCAGTCACCCGCTCGTGCTGGGCAAATTGGCTGCGAGCGTGCGCGCCGCAGCAGGCTTCCTTGCCGGGCAGGGTGGCGATACGGTGGTTTTCCTCGGGCTCAACGGTGAAGCACTGCCGATTGCAATGTTTGCCAGCGCGCTGATCGGCAAGCCGTTCGCGCCGATCAACTATCGCCTTGCCGAGGCGGACCTCCGCAGGCTGGTGGTGCGCACTGCGCCCTCGGTTGCGATCGTGGACGACGACATGCTCTCTCGTGTCGCCGACATCGAGGGCGTGCGGATCGTGGCGAGAAGCGCGCTCGAGGCGGTTTGCGCCGGCCCGGGCGGGCAGACGGCGGAACTGCCGACGTGTGATCCTGACATCGCAGTGCTGCTCTTCACGAGCGGCACAACCGGTGAGCCCAAGGCTGCCGTGCTGCGGCACCGCCATCTCGCCAGCTACGTCATCTCCACTGTCGAATTCATGACTGCCGATGAAGACGAGGCCGCTCTCGTATCGGTTCCACCTTACCATATTGCTGGTATTTCCGCGATCCTCACGGGAGTCTACGGCGGACGGCGCATCGTCTATCTGCCTGCCTTCACACCCGAGGCGTGGGTGGATCTCGCGGCGCAGGAAGCGATCAGCCATGCGATGGTGGTGCCGACGATGCTCGGCCGCATCCTCGACGTGCTCGATGGACGCGGCATCAAGCTGCCGCATTTGAAAGCGCTATCCTATGGCGGCGGTCGCATGCCGCAGCCGGTGATCGAGCGCGCCATGGCGCTGCTGCCGCACGTCGAGTTCGTCAACGCTTACGGTCTCACAGAAACAAGTTCGACGATCGCGGTGCTCGGCCCCGAAGACCATCGCCAGGCCATGGCGTCGGATGATCCTAAGGTTCGACGCCGCCTCGGGTCGGTTGGCCGTCCGCTGCCGACACTCGAACTCGAAATCCGCGATGCCGAGGGCAACAGTCTTCCCGCTGGTGAGAGCGGCGAGGTTTATGTGCGTGGCGAGCAGGTCGCCGGCGAATACCTACACAAGAAAGTCATTCAGGATGATGGCTGGTTCGCGACCAACGACGCCGGCTGGCTGGACGAGGACGGCTTTCTCTACGTCGAGGGCCGGCTTGACGACGTGATCGTCCGTGGCGGCGAAAACATTTCTCCGGGTGAGATCGAGGATGTGCTGCGCACGCACCCGGCGGTCGCTGATCTTGCGGTCTTCGGCTTGCCCGACGACCAATGGGGCGAACATGTCGCTTGCGTGATCGTGCCGCACGGGATCGCGCCCTCGGTGGATGAATTGGCGGCATGGGTGAAGGCGCGGCTGCGTTCGACCAAGACGCCAGAGACCTGGGACTTCCGTGCGGAGCTTCCCTATAATGATATGGGCAAGTTGCTGCGGCGCGCGCTCAAGGCGGATCTGATCGCCCTCCGACAGGCTGCTGAGGCTGCTTGACCGCGCATTCTGATCGGTACGGAATATCGGTAAGTAGGCGAGTGGACAATCTGATCGATTTGCTGCGCGATGTCGGCGCGACCGGACTGACAATATGCGATGCCCGCGAAGCGCCGACGAATGAAGGGGCACTTCCCGGTATCGTCAGGATCGGTACGCACCGGTCCGGGCCGCTGCCGGTCGGCGATCTCGATGGCTTCGACATCCTGCTCAGCGCCGCAGAGGACGCCCCGGCACCGTGGGTTGCGGTCACGCACATGGACGGGGCGTTGGATGATCTTCGCAAAGCGATGGCCGGTCAGCCGCTGGCGGCTGCGGTTCTCGCGCAGGTGCTACGGATTACGCTGGCGCTCGACGTCGACAGTGCGCTGATGGTCGAATCGCTCGCCTATTCCGCGTTGATGGCGAGCCACGGATTCCGGCGCTGGCTGGGCGCGCGGACACCGAAGCCCGTGCGACGCGATCACGGCCCGCGGGTGCGCCTCGATCGTGCCGGAGAAACGGTCGAAATCGTGCTCAATCGTCCGCGCGGCCGCAATGCGATCGACGCCGCGATGCGGGACGCGCTTTGTGGGGCACTGGAGTTTGCCGCGCTCGATCCGGATCAAGCTCCGATCGTACTGCGCGGGGAGGGAGCGGTGTTTAGCGTCGGCGGCGATTTGGCCGAATTCGGTCGCGCCGACGATGCCGCCGCGGCGCATGCGATCCGCATGCTGCGATCGCCGGCGAGGCTGCTCTACGCCGTTCGTGATCGCGCGACCGCGCATCTACATGGTCCCTGCATTGGCGCCGGGATCGAGATACCGGCCGCCGCCGGGCGGCTGATCGCGCGGCCACGCACCAGCTTCCGACTGCCGGAAGTGATGATGGGCGTCATTCCCGGCGCTGGCGGAACGGCGACGATCCCCCGCCGGATCGGGCGGCAACGCGCCTGCTGGATGGCGCTGAGCGGCGCAGCGATCGATCTCCCCACGGCGGTCGCTTGGGGACTTGTCGATGACGTGCACCGATGAGCGCCGCTGGTGCCGCTGCCTATTGGGCAGCGGAAGTCGCCCGGACCAGCCGAGCGATCGGCCGCGAAGTACGCGTCGATGCGTGCGCAGTGCTGGATCGATCCGCCGATCTGCCTCTCCGACGCGCTGGCCTCTGGTCGCCGAACCGTAGCTGCCGCTTGATCGCGGCAATGGACGGCTGGCTCGCGGTCAACCTCCCCCGCGCTGACGATCTCGATCTGGTGCCGGCTTGGTTGGGGCATGCCGTTCGCGGGGATCTGTGGCGCGGGGTCGTCGCCGAAGTAGCGTCTCGTCCGGCGATGGAACTTGTCGATCAAGCGCGACTGCTCGGGCTGCCGGTCGCGCGCGTCGGCGAGGTGGCGCCTGGAGGTCCGGCGGTAGCCGCTCGTCCGCTCGGCGTTCCTCGGCTTCGTGACGGGGTACCGCGTGTCGTCGATCTGAGCGCGATGTGGGCAGGCCCGCTTTGCGGCGCCGTGCTTGCCGACATGGGAGCAGATGTGACTCGCTATGAGGATTCGCGTCGGCCGGATCCGACGCGGACCGCCACGCCAAATTTGTATCGCCGGCTCAATCGGCGGAAGCGCCACGCTACGATAGACTTGGGCAGTCGCTCAGGTTTGGCCGCGATGGCCGGCATCCTAGCCGAAGCGCACATCGTTATCACGAGCGCCCGCTCCCGAGCTTTCGCGGCATGGGGTTTGAACCCGGAGGTCGTTGCTGGAGGCAATCCGGGACTGACATGGGTGGCGATCTCGGGGCACGGTTGGGAGGGTGACGGCGCGGACCGCGTCGCGTTCGGCGACGATGCGGCCGCTGCGGGCGGATTGCTGCGCTGGACCCGAGCGGGCGCGCCGCGTTTCGCAGGGGACGCTCTGGCCGATCCGTTGACGGGGCTGGCCGCCGCTGCTGCAGCGATGCGCGCTTGGTCGGCCGGCGGCGGCGTGCTCGTCGATGCTGCGCTTGCTCGAGTCGCCGCCGATGCCGTCAGACGGTGACGGCTAAGGACGATGCCGGTGGATCACGGTGCGAGCGTCGGAGCGCAGTCGCGGTCAAAGTGGCGGCAAGCGATATCAACGTCACCACCGCCATCGCCAGCACGAAGGCGTGACCGCTTGGGAAGCTACCCCTGCCTTTCGCAGGATCGCTGACGGTCTCGGTCGCGAGCAGGACCGCGACGATCTGCGCGCCGGCGGCCATTGCTATGTTGCGCAGCACGACCATCATGCCGGTCGCTTCGCTGGTGCGCTCGGGCGGTACGGCGTTCATCAGCACCGCAGGCCCGGCGGCGTAGAGGATGACGCCGCCGGCTGCCATCACGCACATGCCGAGCGCGACGCTGAGCACGCTGTCGTGCCAGGCTATTCCGCAGATCCAGCCCGTAATCGTGATAATGCCGCCTCCGATGGTGACGGCGCGTCCGCCATAGCGTCCGACGAGCAAGCCGGTGAAGGGGGCGATCAGCAGCGCCAGGAGGGTCGATGGCATTATCGCGAGACCGGCCGTGGTCGCGGCAACGCCGAGACCGACGCCTGTCCATGCTGGCGCCTGCAGCAGTACCGAGAAGATCAAGGTGATCTGGAAGGAGCCGAGCGCGATCAGCATGTAGGTCACGTTCATCACGAGAACATCGCGTCGTGCGAAGAGGCGAAAATCGATCAGGGGATCTCGTAGGCGCAGGCTGCGGATGATCCATATCGCATCCAACGCGAGGCTGCTCAGCAGCAACCCGAGGAGGAGCGGATCGCTCCAACCCCAGGTTCGCCCATTGCTGATAACGAACAGCAGACCAGCGATTGCCGGTATCGCCATCACGGCGCTCACATAATCTACCGCGCCAGCGTTTCGGTGCGGAGCGCTTGCCGGTACAGCTGCCGCCACCGCGGCGGACGCCAGCCCCTCCAGGATCGCGCCGCCGCCGAACACGCCGCGCCAGCCGAAGCTGTCGGTAAGGATCCCGCCCGCGACGAGCGCAACGACCGACCCGGCCGACGCGCCGGAGATCACGACACCGATTCCGAACGGCAAGCGTTCGGGCGGTAGCCGCTCGCGCAGGATGCCGAGACACAGCGGCAGCACCGCCAAGGTCAGCCCCTGTAGGCCACGAGCGACTAGCAGCAGCGGATAGGAAGAGCTGATCGTTCCGAGGACCAAACCCACGCCCGCCATGATAAGGAGGGCGAGCAGAACGCGGCGGCGACCATAAAGGTCGCCGAGCCGGGAGCCGACCGCCGCAGCGGCGGATCCGACCAGCAGGAATATCGCCACCAGCCAGCCGATCATGATCGGATTGCCGAATTGGGCGATGAGGGCCTTGTTAGCGGCGTAAATCATCGAGGCGCCGTAAGCGGCGGTGATTTCGGCTAGCCAGAGCGCCCCGAGCATGCGCCATGCCGATGCCTTGCTCATCGCGACTTGCGTCGATTGCGTCTGTCGGCTCGAGAACATGGTCGCTGGTGCATCCTTGAGGAGCATCCCGCGCTTCGCAGCGGGTGGCAACCGATCGTTCATGCGCGTTGCGCGACCACTCGCACTAATTGCCCCTCAATCGCATCCGGGGGAGTGTCTGCGATATATCGCGAACCCTCCGAACGAGGATGACATCAAAGGAACGGCTTCCACTCTCGCATTGGTGGGCGCTCCCGGCATCGCGCAGGATGCGCCAGGTCAGGAGAGCGAAAATGTACGATGTGATGGAAGGCGTACGCGTGATCGAGGTCGCGGAGCACACGTTCGTGCCCGCCGGCGGCATGCTGCTCGCCGATTGGGGCGCCGACGTCATCAAGGTCGAGCGCGTGCAAGGGCAAGGCGATCCCGGCCGCCATCTGAAGCTGCCGGGCACCGGCGGTCGCGTCAATCCATTCTTCGAAGCGGGCAACCGCGGCAAGCGTTCGATCGCGCTGGATCTCACCCAAGAGGCTGGACGCGAGGCACTCTACACGCTGATCGACAGTGCCGACGTCTTTACCACCAATTTGCGCCGGAGCGCGAGGCGCAAGCTTGGGATCGAGCCCGAGCAGTTGATGACGCGCAATCCGCGCCTGATCTATGCGCGCGGCACCGGCTATGGCCTCAACGGCGCGATGGCCGATGATGGCGGCTTCGACTTCCCTTCGTCCTGGTGCCGTTCCGGCTCCGCTTATGCACAAACGTTTCCGGGTGGCGAGCCGCCGTCACAGCCCGGATCCGTCGGGGATCTGATGGGCGGCGCGACGCTAGCGGGCGCGATTGCCGCCGCACTCTTTCGACGCGAGCGTACCGGCAAGGGCGCAATAGTCGACAACGCCCTCTACCTCGTCGGCATCTACATCATGTCGCAATCGATGATTGCCGCATCGATCGGTCATCCGCGGGGGCTCGCGACCCCGCAGATCGCTGCACCCAACCCGCTGCTCAACCAGTATAGAACGAGGGATGACCGCTGGCTCGCCGTCTGTCTGCTCAACGATGGATGGTGGCCGGATTTCGCGACCAAGATTGGCCTGGGCGAGCTCGTCCACGATCTACGCTTCGTCGATCATGCGGCACGCGCCCAGAACGCCCGTGCGTTGATCGACATTCTCAATGCCCTGTTCGGCTCGAAATCCTTCGAGCAGTGGAAGGCTATCCTCAGGGATATCGACGGCGTTTGGGCACCAATGCAGAATAGCGAGGAGGTGCTTGCCGATCCGCAGGCGCTTGAAAACGGGTTCGTCACGCCGGTGAGGATCGACTCCGACACCAGCTATATGGTGGGAGCATCGCCCTGCCAGTTCGACCAGCGTCCGATCGGCGCGCTTAGGGGCGGCCCTGGCTATGGTGAGCATAGCGAAGCCGTCCTCAAGGAGATTGGCATGGGCGACCGGATCCCCGAACTGCGCGCTGCCGGTACGATCGTCTAGCATGTCGATCTCGGCCCCGGTCGTCTCTTCAACATCATGTCGCAACGGAGCCTCTGCGCCACGATGCGCGTGATAGCGAACCTGACACGGTCGCACTGCCGCGCCGGTGACAGGTTACGTCAGCCAGGTGCCCGAGGAAGCTGCTGCGCTCTTCACCGCATGATCGCCAGACCGGCGTGAAAGCTTCGGCGGCGGTGTGGTGGGGCGAAGGGGCATATCGTAGCGGAAGATTTGGTGTGCTGTTCGCTATCCGATGATCGCGTTGGCGGCGATGTCTGCTGGAGGCGCGCCTGGGTGCCCTGACGGGGGGAGAAGGACGAATGGCTAGACACTGGATCATCACCGGCATCGGCAGCGGACTTGGCAAGGCGATGGCCAAGGCGGCGTTGGAGCGGGGCGATCGCGTTACCGGGCTGCTGCGCAACGCCGCCGCCGCCGAAAGCTTCGCCGGTGCAGCGCCAGGCCGCTCGTCGGCACGGATCGTCGATGTGACCGATCGGTCGGCCGTCTTCGCCGCTATCGCGGCGGCCGAAGCGGCCGCGCCGATCGACATCCTCGTGAACAACGCCGCGAATAGCTTTGAGGGCTGGATTGAAGAGGCAGAGCCGGACGATCTCCGCGCGTTGCTCGAAACCAACTTGATCGCTCCGTTGCACGTCATCCAGGCCGTGTTACCGGCAATGCGTGCGCGGCGGCACGGTCACATCGTCAACATCAGCTCGGGCGGCGGTATCCTCGGCGTGCCCTGGTGCGGCCCCTACAGCGCGACCAAGTTTGCGCTCGAGGGTCTGTCTGAGGCTTTGGCACAGGAGGTGAAAGCCTTCGGCATCCACGTCACGATCGTCGAACCCGGAGCCTTTCGCACCAATCTGCTCGTGCGCGACCATCCAAAGCGCGCGGGTGAAATCGACGATTATGAGCAGTCGGACGCGGTGAAGATGCGCGACCTGATCAGCGCCATGGGCGGAAAGGAACATGGAAATCCCGATAAGTTCGCAGCCGCGATGATGACGGTGGTCGACGCCGATCCGCCACCATTGCGTGTCGCACTGGGCGACGACGCGATCGCCATGGCAGCGACCAAAGCGAAGCAGCTCATGCGCGATATCGAGGCATGGAGCGGCGTCGGCAGCGGACTTTCATATGCTTAGCAGTAAAAGTATATGGCCATTTACTTAATCGCCGGCTAGCGCTCACGCAAACATGAGGTGGGGATAAGAATGGCATTTGCGCTCGATCAGTTCGCCCTCGAAGGCAAGGTCGCGATCGTCACCGGCGCCGGCGCGCGGGGCAACAGCATCGGACGCGCCTATGCGTTCGGTCTCGCCAATGCCGGTGCCAGCATTCTCGTCGCCGACCTCGATGGTGACGGCGCGGAACGCGTTGCGATCGAGCTGCGTGAAGCTGGCTATAGGGCGCGCTCCACACGCGTCGATATCTCCGATCCCGCCTCGGCAAAGGCGATGGCCGCTGCGGCCGATGCCGCGTTCGGCGGCGTCGACATCCTCGTGAACAACGCAGCGATGATGGCTGAGCTGGAATATCATCCCGCCTCCACGGTGCCAATCGACTACTGGAACAAGGTGCTCGCGGTGAATCTCACCGGCGCGCTCAACTGCGCGCAGGCCGTGCTGCCGCTGATGCGTGCGCGGAGCTATGGCCGTATCGTCAATGCGGTTTCGGGCGGCGCCTTTCCGGCGCAATCCGTTTATGGCATTACGAAGCTCGCGCTGGTCGGACTTACGACCACGCTCGCGACCGAGCTTGGCCGCGAGAATATTACGGTGAACGCGATCGCGCCGGGCAACACCATGAGCGAGGCCGGCGCCGGCCTGACCCCGCCCGAATCACCGTTCAAGAAGAAGATGGAACAGATGGTTGTGATGCGGATCGAGGGTCAGCCCGACGAACTGGTCGGCGCGCTGATCTTGCTCGCTTCGCCGGCAGGCGGCTGGATGACGGGGCAGGTACTGCACGTCGATGGCGGTTGGATCCTGCGTCCCTGAGCCGCATGAGCCCGTCGGATCGCCGCTCCGCCAATCTTGTCGATCTGCTTACCCTCGCACCCGATGGCGAGGGCAGGTTTCGCTCGCCTACCATATCGTGCGGGAGTGCTCGCGCTTTTGGTGGGCAAGTCGTGGCGCAAGCGTTGGTGGCAGCGCTCAGCACCGTTGCGGACCGGCCCGCTCATTCGCTTCACGGGCATTTCTTGCGTGCCGGAGATGGCGGCGGCGAGATGCTGTTCGAGGTTGAGATGCTTCGCGAGGGACGAAGCTTCTCCACGCGGCAGGTGACCGCGCTTCAAGACGGGCGAAAGCTGTTCATTGCAATAGTTTCTGCGCAATCGGAAGAGGAAGGCTTGGTGCATCAATATCCGATGCCCCAAGTTCCATCCCCCGATGGTCTTCGCTCCGAACGCGACCTTCGCGCCGAAGCGCTCGCGACGCCCGGCGTTGCATGGGCAGGTCCGATCGCATTCGATGCGCCAATCGAACTGAGGCCCGTGACTCCACGCGATTTCGTCAATCCGAGCAAGTCGGCGCCGGTGCAGCATTTCTGGGTCAGGCCGACCGTCTCGATTTCTCGCAATCCGATCATGGCTCAGGCGGTACTGGCCTATATCAGCGATATGATGCTTCTTTCGACCGGACTGCTGCCACACGGCATTTATTGGTCGACGACAGCGATGGATTCGGCGAGCCTCGACCACACCATCTGGTTTCATGGGCAGCCGAACTTTGACGACTGGACGTTGTGGTCGCTCGAGACGCCCTGGACCGGCGGCTCGCGTGCTCTTGCACGCGGCACCTTCTATGATCGGACGGGGAGGATGATTGGCTCGGTGGCGCAAGAGGGATTATTGCGGCTGCGTTGACCCATATGGCAACGAGGAAGCGGCGCCTGGTCCGGGCAGCCGCTTCAGACGCCCCGGTCGGTCTTGGCCCTAGCGGCTTCTTCTTGGAGCAGCGGCTTTAACTCGCGCTTGAGCACCTTGCCGGTCTGGTTGAGCGGCAGCTCTTTCAATACCATGATCGTCCGAGGCACCTTGTTGTCGGCAAGGCGCTGACGCGCATAGGCGGTGAGCTCGGCCACCGAGGCGCTCATACCGGCCTTGAAGGTCACCGCGGCAGCCACGTCCTCGCCGAGCACCTCATGGTCGATACCGACCACCGCCGCGTCTTTCACCGCCGGATGATCGTGCAGAACCGTCTCGATCTCCATCGGCGTGATGTTGTAGCCGCCGCGGATGATCAGCTCCTTCGAGCGGCCGCAGAGGATGAGATCGCCGTCGTCGTCGACGAAACCGAGGTCGCCCGTCTTCGTCCAACCGCCCGGGAAGGTGTCGCGTGAGGCCTGGTCATCACCCCAGTAGCGGCGAGGGTGCTTCTGCAGACCGAAGACTTCGCCGACTTGGCCGATCGCCGCGATGCCGCCTTGATCGTCGCGAACTTGAACGTTTGCATTCATCGGCCCGACGCAGCCCGGCTTGAGCACCGACTTTTCGCTTCGCGTAACGAGACCGAAGCTCCCTTCCGACATGCCATAGCTGTTGCGGATGCGTGCCTGCGGCCACAGCGCCTTGGCGCGCATGACGGAATCGTGCGGTAGCGGCGCCGTTCCCGTCATCAGCCACTTCATAGACGAGAAATCAAAGTTCGCGATATCCGGCAGGTCGAGGATCAGCCGCAGCATGGTCGGCACGAGATACACCGTTTCTGGCCGCTTTTCGGCGACCAAGGCAGCAAAGCCGGCAGGGTCGAATTTGGGCTGCGTGTAGGTCGTCGCGCCGCCCTTCACCGGCAATATCATCACGCCGAGATTCCCGCCGGAGCCAGTGAAGGGCAAGGCGTGCAGCGTCGAGCGGGAGCGATCCATATTGAGCCCGGTCGCATCCCCAAGCAGATCAGGATGCGAGACCACGACACCCTTGATCTTGCCGGTGGTGCCGGACGTGGCGAGAATTTCCGCATCGGCCTCTGCATCGAGCTTCGATTGATCGGGGAGGGCTGCGAGATCGCGCGGCATGGATGCGACATGCCAGGCGCGGTCGAGCGTGAGTTCTGCCAGCGCCGCCTCGCTGTCGTAGATGGCGAAGCGCGGGCGCGTTAGCTCGGCGTAACCGCGGATTTCGGCGGCCGCGAAGCGAGTGTTGATCGGCACGACGATGCCGCCCGCGCGCAGCACCGCGAACGCTGCAACGGCATGCTCGACGGCATGGGTGTTGCTGATTGGCAGGAAGACGCGGTCACCCGGCCTCAGCCCAGCCGCAGCAAGGCCTCCGCTAATCTCGTCGGCCTCGCGATCCCATTCGGCGAAGCTGATGGCGCGGCGCGTATCATCGTGCGCGATCTGGTCAGGCTGTCGACTTGCGCGGATCTTGAGCACATCGGTTAGGCGGCGGACGATGGGCATGAGGTCCAGACTTGAAGATGAGCCAGGTGATTTTCTAGAGCAGGGCCATCACCGTTGCAACTAGGTTATACAAGTCATCGGCTGACTGCTCGAGCGTGATCCTCGAGACGCTTGCGGACGTGGTGGAGAGCATCGACCGCTTGGCGCAGCAGCGCGGTGTCCAGTCCTGCGGCAAGGTGTTCCGCCGCCGCCAGACCTTGCGCATCGGCACGTTGCTTAAGGGCCTGCCCCTTCGCGGTCGCAACGAGGCGGTGAGCGCGCTTGTGGTCGGGATTGGTCATCCACTCCGCCAGTTCTTTCGCGACCAGCGCCGAAGCCGCGCGCTGAACCACCTGCCTGGCATGACCGAGGCTGCGGCCGATCTGTGGGACCGTGGGCGGAGAGGCAGCGCCGGTGACGGCGTTTAGGACGACCATCTCGAGATCGGAAAGGCCGCTGGCCGCGCGGCTCGCTGCAAAGGCGCTCGCGATGCGCCCGCGCGTCCTCGCCACCTCATCCAGCAACCGAATGAACAGTTCTGCGCGCGATTCTTCATTCATTCCGGCTCACCATCGATTTGCCATCAATGTGTCAATCTCCACGTCGAAGAGCAGCCTCCGCCAGTGTCCATACGATACGCATCGATGAGCAATGCGACAGCTTTCAGCCCGCGAGCTGGGCCGTGCGCAACACGGGCGTGACACCGCCATCGATGCGCAGATCGGTTCCAGTCACGAAGCTCGCTGAATCGCTGATCAAAAACCGAGCGGCGGCAGCAATGTCCATGACCGTGCCCCAGCGCGCCGCCGGCGTCGCGGCAACCACGCGCGCGGCAGTCGGATTCTCCTCGGCCTCCTTGCGGCCCATCGGTGTCCAGATTGTGCCCGGCGAAATTGAAACGATGCGAGCACCATTGCGCGCCCACAACGCCGCCCGATGTTCGCACATCCGCATCACCATTCGCTTGGACAGGCCATAGCTGACGATGGCCGGCCCGCGCGGATCCTTGTGATCAGCGAGGCGATCGATCACTTTCCCGATGCAATCCAAGAAATCCGCGGCGAGCGGATCGTCTAGGATCGCATCGACATCAGCCAGCACGGGCGCCATGTGGGCCGCCATCGAGGCGATCAGTACGGCTACCGCTCCGGGCTGCAACAAGGGCTCGATGGCGCCGAGCAGACGCGCAGTGCCGACAGCATTTGCGCGCATGATCCGCTCCCATGGCGCAAGGGCGGGCGAGAGGGCGGCGGTATGGATCAGCGCGCCGAAACCTGCACTGCCGCCCGCCGCGTCGCCGATGCGCTTCGTCAAACCCGGGTCCGCAAGATCCCCGGCGAGAACGGCGCGTACGCTGTAGCCTTCGTTGCGCAAGTCCTCCGCAAAGGCATGGAGCCCGACCCCGTTGATATCGGTGAGTACCAGCTCCATGGTTTCGCCGATCATGCGCGCACAGGCGCGGCCCATGCCTCCGTTCGCGCCAGTCACCACCGCGAAGCGGCGCGCGCCAGATGCTACCCTCATCGCTCTCTCCTGTTGCTCTCGCATGAGGAATGGACGATCCGTCAACTTTCTACAATGGAGGTGCCGATGCCGCGCCAGAGCTTTGATCTTTCAGGTCGCACCGCGCTCGTCACCGGGGCGGGGCAGGGTGTCGGAGCCGAGATCGCGCGAACGCTCGCGGCGCACGGTGCGCGGGTCGCGATCAATGATTTCGTGCGCGATCGCGCCGAGGGCGTGGCCACGGCAATCGGCAGCGACGGTGGCGAGGCACTCGCCGTCCAGGCGGATGTCGGCGACCGCGACAGCGTTGCCGGAATAGTTTCGCGGATCGAGGAGAGCTTTGGTTCGATCGACATCCTCGTCAACAATGCCGGCAACGCCGGACCCGACGGGGAGATGCCGCGCGTCGACTTCTGGAAGACCGATCGCGCGGAGTGGGATCGCTATTTCCACGTCAACCTGTTCGGGGTGATGAACTGTGCACACGCCGTTACCGGAGGGATGGTGGCGCGCGGGTGGGGCCGCGTTATCACTATCGTGTCTGATGCAGGCCGAACCGGCGAACAGGGGCATGAAGCCTATTCCGCGGCGAAGGCGGGGGCGGCAGGCTTTTCACGCGCGCTGGCCCGTTCGCTCGGACGGTATGGCGTGACGGTAAACAGCATTTCTCTCAGCAACATTGCCCGACCGGATGCCGCGCCGACGACGGAGCAGCAGGTGCTGCTGAAACAAATGCTCTCAAGATACATCGTACGGCGGCAGGGAAGGCCGAACGATATTGCTCCGCTCGTGCTGCTGCTCGCATCCGATGCAGGCGAGTGGATCACGGGCCAGAATTACCCCGTCAACGGCGGGTTTTCGCTTGCGCTGTGAGATTGGCGATTGCTGCAGTCCCAGCCGCTCAAGCCAACTCAGTCGGCCGGAGCGTCTCTTCGTCGAAGCCGTCGGCAATGGGGTGAGGCGCATCGCCATCAAGGAGGCGGCACGCCGTATTCCAGAAATTTCTGAGCAGACCACGCGAGGGCTCGCGGCGGCGAACGAGCGCGAACCGATGAATGGGCGCATCTTCGATTGCCACGTGCGTGAAGCCTGTTAGCGCGCCGAACTCGCTATGGGGCCAGCCGACGCAGATGACAGGCAAGCGCTTTTCACGCGCGACGAAGGCGATCGCAGGCTCACCTTCGGCGACAATCCAGGGAATAGCGCCCGCATCTAAGAACGGCTTGTAGATCACGTTCCAGCAAGCGGGATTGGTCTTCTGCGGGGTCATCGGAATGCATCGGCCGGCAAGGTCCGTGATCGGGACGCGGCGCTGATCTGCAAGCGGATCGTCAGGCGGCACGAGCAGCGCGATTGGGCTCTCATGCATGATCAGCGCTTCGGTATCCGCGAAGTCGAATGGTTCGGCGAGCAGCGCGACATCGATCAACCCCTGTCGCAGCCGCGACATCAGATTGGCACTGTGATCGCTCACGAAGGATATCGTGACCTGCGGATGCGTAGACTGGAAGCACTCGATGAGCCGCCGCCGCTCGGGCAGCCAGAAGCTGTACGGGTTGACCCCGATCGCAAGCGTCCGGCTGTGCGCGCGCACGAGTTCGCGCCGCGCCAATTGGCATTCATGTGCCGCGTCCGCCAGCCTGCTGGCGTGGGCGAACAGCGCTTCCCCCTGTTTGGTGAGCGACACCTTCCGTGTTGAACGGACAAACAGGGCGAAGCCGAGCTGCGCCTCAAGTTGCTGGATCTGGCGCGATAACCAGGGCTGGTCCACATTCAACCGCCGGGCGGCCTGGCTAAACGACAGCTCTTCGGCGACTACCGAGAACCGGATCAAGCGATCGAGATCCGACATGTCACACTCCGCTCCGAGCACCGTCTGCGCAGCGCTGGCGCAGTGTGAGCAAGCGCAATATGGATTGCAAGCCTGGTTCACTAGGTTATCCATGTATCGTCTGCGGCGGCGCGAGATCCAGCGTCCAGTCGTCACGATTGCAAGGCAGCAGCCATAAACCTTATGGCACCGGGCCATAAGAGCGGGAGGGTCGGCATGGAATATCAGGCAATCATCGTTGATCACGTCGATCGCGTCGCGACTGTGACGATCAACCGGCCCCAGGCAATGAATTCGTTCAACAAGCGGATGCTGGACGAGTTCGCCTATTTTTGGCGCTGGGCGGCGGAAACCGAGGATGTCCACTGCATAGTCCTGCGCGCCGCCAAAGGAAGAGCATTCTCGACAGGTGCCGACGTCCGGGAGTCGACCGATCCGGAGAAGCCCGAGAACAAGATCGTCGTCGACGATGTCTGGTTGGCCGCCGATCCGGGGGAGAAGCTCGGGCCGAAGCAGATGCGTTGCTGGAAGCCCGTCGTCTGCGCGATCCACGGTCTGGCGGCCGGAGGTGCCTTCTACTGGATCAGCGAGTGCGACGTCGTGATCTGCTCGGACGATGCTACGTTCTTCGATCCTCACGTGACTTACGGCATGACCTCGGCGCTCGAGCCGATTTTGGCTTCCTATCGCATGCCGCTCGGTGACGTGCTCCGCATGGTCCTTCTGGGCAACGATGAACGTATCTCCGCGCATACCGCACTCCGGCTGGGACTCGTCACCGAAGTCACCTCGCAGGAGGCATTGTGGGACCGGGCGGATGAGCTCGCGCGCAAGATCGCGGCCAAGCCGAGCGCTGCGACACAAGGCTCCGTCCGCGCTATCTGGGAATCGCTCGACATGCCGCGGGGCATCGCCTTGCAGACCGCGCTCAAATATTGCCAGCTGGGCAACCCCGTAGGCGTGCCCCAGGTCGATCGCTGGGAGATCATGGGCAAGGGCAAGCAGTTCGAGACCCGCTAGCTGGTTGGCCGAATAGGCTAGCGGCAAGCCCTCAGATTGCGCGTTCCAACGCCCGCTCACGAGCAATGGCACGCAGCTCCTGCTTGAGGACCTTGCCGGTGGCATTGCGCGGTAGATCGGCGACGACCATCAGCCGTTCAGGCGTCTTCTGCCTGGCAACGCCGGCCGCGGCGAAATGCGCGGCGATGCTTTCGAGCGTCACCGTCGCGCAGGGGCGGGCGATGACGAAGGCGCAGACGATTTCGCTCATCCTCGGATCAGGAGCTGCGACAACCGCAGCCTCGGCAATATCAGGATGCGAGAAGAGCAGATCCTCCACTTCGCGTGACGAGATGTTCTCGCCGCCGCGGATAATGATGTCCTTCTTGCGATCCGAAATTATTAGGAAGCCGTCCTCGTCGAGCCTCCCAACGTCGCCAGTCAGAAACCACCCATCCGGCAGGAATGCGCGCGCGTTCAACGCGGGATCGGTGTAGCCGATGAAGCGATCTGGGCCGCGCAATGCGATCTCGCCCGCTTCGCCATCGCGCATTTCGTGGCCGTCCTCGTCCACGAACCGCATCTCGATGCCCAGCATCGGGCGACCCTCGGTCTTGAGCCGCTTCTCCAGTGGATCGTCCGGATAGCCGACCGTCACCGTTGGATGCTCGCTCGATCCGTAACAGCGGAACGTTTGCAGTCCGTGCGCCGCGCAACGTTCGATGAGTGTCGGCGGAACCGGCGCGGCGCCGACCATGCAGCTCTTGATGCTGGAGAGATCGCGCCCGTCGCGCTCTGCGGCGTCGATCAGCCCCATCAGCGTATAGGGCGTGAATGAGCAAACCGAGACGCGATGCCGCTCGACCAGAGCGGCTGCCGCGCCGGGTTCCCACGCCTCCATTGCGATCAGCGGATTGCCGGACGCGAGATAGCGGAACATCTGCCACGCGCCAGCGACGTGCCCCGGAGGCCACGGATTAAGGTTTATCTCGTCAAGCCCCCGGCGAGAGCGGGTCAGCTGCTCGAACTCGGCAAGGATCGAGCGTGCGCTATGCTGCACGCCCTTCGGTTCCGCCGTCGTGCCAGACGTATAGATGAGGACGGCAACGTCATCGGCATCGCGCGGGGTGGCCGCTGCCGGTTCCGCCGGCTGCTCGAGCCGCGACCACGGTATCGCGTCGCCTCGCGCTTCGCCGACAACGAGATGCCCGAGCAGGTCGGGGAGCGGCCCGGATTCGGCGAGCGTCGAGCGGCTGTCCACGTTCCGCCACACATCCGGCGTGATTAAGAGTCGCGCCCGTGAGCGCGGCAGGATGAAAGACAGCTCTTTTGCGCCGTAGATAGAAACGATGGGCAGCATCACCGCGCCGATGTGCGCAATGCCAACGCAAGCGACGAGCCATTCGATCGAGGACGGCAGCTGCACCGCCACCACCTCACCCGCCGCTACGCCCAGCTGCCGCATATTCTCGCCGGCTACCAGTCCACGGCGGTGGATTTCCGCGAGCGTCCCGCGCGCAGGACGGGCAGCGGAATGCAGGATAAAGGGAGCGGCGGGGTGCGCTAATGCTCCTCTAACATAGGCGTCGGCGAGATTTCGCGCGTCGACCGGCGGAACCGTCATTCTCCAACCTCCGATTCGCCGACGATGGTGAGCCTTCCACGGTCGACGATGACAAGGGTGACTTAGCTAGCGATCTGGGCTTGGACAATCGCCCAAGCGGACGATAGGCTTTCAGCGCGCGATCGGACGCCGGGCTGGAGGAATGGGATGGGTAGACTGCAGGATCGCGTCGCGATCGTAACCGGCGGCGGGCGCGGTATCGGTGCGGCGACCGCCGAGTTGTTCGCACGCGAAGGCGCGAAGGTTATCGTCGCGACGCTGAGCCGCGGACCTGGCGAGGAGACGGTGGCCGCAATTCGACAGGCAGGCGGCGCGGCGACGCTTGTGCAAGTCGACATGGGCGATCGCGCGAGCGTGCGAGACCTAATCGCGACCACCGCCGCAACCTATGGCGGCATTGACGTCATCGTCCACAATGCGGCCTATATCCCGTTCGCGATGATCGAGGCGCTTTCCGACGAGGATCTCGACAAAACGTTTGATGTCGGCGTGAAGGCTTGCTTTTGGCTTGCCAAGGATGCGCTACCGCATCTGCGCAAGAGCAGGGCCGGACGTATCCTCGTCACCTCTTCAGTCGCAGGGCTCAGTCACGCCATCGTCGGCATGGCGCATTATTCGGCCGTGAAGTCGGCGATCAACGGCTTCGTCCGTGGCGCAGGACTGGAGTTGGCGCGCTTCGGCATCACGGTCAACGCGGTGGCCCCCGGCCTCACCGAGTCCGCCAGCCTCCGCCGCACCGCCTCGCCCGACGCAATCAAGAGCATGGCGTCACGCATACCGCTGCGCCGGCCTGCGGAGGCGATCGAGCAGGCATATGGCTTTCTCTACTTTGCCTCGGATGAGGCGGCCTATGTCACGGGCACGGTGCTCCCGATCGACGGCGGTCACCTGCTTGGCAATCCAGGAGGCATAGAACTTGATCAGATCTGAGAGCGATGGAGGCCGGTCCGCCGTTTGCCCAGCGACTTGACTCAGAGAGGGGCAAGGCGGGTACCGGCGAAGCTGCAGTGCTGCCGCTTGCCGGGAACGGAAATGACGTCATCGTCTCAGCACGCACGATCATACCGGGGTGATGCACGAGACAGTTCGCTCACGATCCGCAAAGCGGATATTCCGACCGCTGCCGGGTAGCGTGAAGGAGAGGGTCGCCGCGATCGGAGCCTCGACTGCTCACGCGGGCTGTCGACTTCGATCAGCAAAGGCGCAGGCCATCAACTTGCCGGTTCTCGCGATGCGGAGTTAGTCGCGGGCGTCGAGCCGTTAAATGTGCAGCCGGGCTTCGGCGACACGCAGCGCAAACAGAACTCCGTTCGTGACTATAGGCATGAGCTCGTCGGCCCCGCGGCCGCTCACTGCGATTGGCGAGGTCATCGTCTGGTTCGTCACCAATCCGGAAGCCGAGGCGCTGGCCGGCAGCGAAATCGAAGCGCAAGTGCTCTGTCGGGAGCGCGAGCTTCATTCAGCTTGTGCCTGAGGAGGTGAAAGGGATGAAGATCGGCCTGAGCATAATCAGCATGCGTGCGAGTGAGCACGCAGCGGCCGCGGCTCTCGCAGACGCGCTCAATTATGATTCGATCTGGTATGGCGAGCATATCGTGCTGCCGCATAACACTGACTTCCCGGTGAAGCCGCAGCCTTATGGTCCCCAAGAGCTGCTTGATCCCTTGGTGCTGCTCGCCGGTCTAGCCGCAAAGACGTCGCGCATCCGGCTTGCAACCGGCATCCTGATGCTGCCGTTGCGGCCGCCGATCATGGCGGCGCGACAGATCCTGGCGATCGATCACGTTTCGAATGGCCGTTTTGATATGGCGGTAGGATTGGGTTGGCTGCAGGACGAGTATGATGCGGCCGGCACCGATATGCGGACGCGAGGCGCACGGCTGGACGAGCAGCTCGACCTTATCGATCGCCTCTTTCAGCCTGGCGACATCAGCTTTGAAGGCCGATATTACCGTGTCGCGCCGACACGGTTCGAGCCAAAGCCGGTTCAAAGGCCGCGGCCTCCTTTCCTCGTCGGCGGTGTCAGCGAGGCGGCTCTTAAACGCGCTGCCCGGTGGGATGGCTGGTATGGGGTCGTCCATACTGTCGACGATTTCCTCGCTCATCGCGATCAAATCGAGCGTTTTCGAGGCGCTATTGGACGCGTCGGAATGCCCTTCGAATACGTGCTTGTTTATCACGAAGGGTTGCCATGCGCTGGGGCTCCAAGTCGCGCGGAGCTTGAGGAACTCGCTATCGCGGGTGTCGATCGTGTTGTGGTCACGCCGTGGGGTTACGATTACGCCAACGCGCTGCCTCGCATTGCCGAATACGCCGGCGAGATCGGACTCTCCAGCTGAGTGTCAGGCGAGACCGATCCGTTTGGCATATTGCTCAAGTGCGAATAGGGGCGCATCCTGGCTTTCTCCGCCGCGTGCCACGTCACGATCGGACCAGATAGTGACAACGACGCGATCCACACCCTGCGCGGCCAAGTTGTCCAGTTCCGGGCGCGCGATCATCTCGCGCGGATCGATCATCCCGAACGTAAAAGGGTCGTCGGCTCGGCCGTTCTCGGCCAGCAGCTCTCGAACCGCAGGGATGTGAGATGCGGCACCGTACCAGCCATTGCCTAGCTTCGCCGCTCGCCGCTCCGCCGCTGCTCCAAAGCCGCCAACATGGATCGGCAATGGCTTCTGAACGGGCTTCGGTTCAAAGCCGATCGGCGGAAAATCATAGAACTCTCCGTGGAACTCCGGGCTTTTCTGCTCAAACAGTGCTCGCAGCGCCAGAATGGTCTCGTCCATCTTGCGCCCGCGCTTGTTCCAATCGTTTCCGGTGAAGCTATATTCGTCCGGCGTCCACCCCAAGCCGACGCCGAGATCGAGCCGGCCCCCACTAAGCTGATCGAGCGATGCGATCGTGCGCCCGACGAGCACAGCCTCGCGCAACGCCAGCAGATAGATTCCGATGCCGAGGCGGACACGCGAAGTTACCGCGGCTATGCTCGCAAGCACCACCATTGGATCTAGAAATTGAGTGTGGGGAGTGAACGGCACCAGCCTGGAATGCCCTCGTTCGCCCGCGGCGACCACACTTGGATAAAGCTTCCACCAATCCTCCGAGTTCGGCAAGCAGACATGCTCGCCCGACCAGAGTGATTCGAAGCCGAGTTCCTCCGCTAAACGGGCAAAACGCGTGAGCAGCTGGATCGGAACGGGAACGATGTTGATGCCGATCTTTGGAATAGCCTTCATGTCCACTCCTGCGCCGATATGTCTCGTACCCTGAGCTCCTTCTAGCGAACCGTAACGGTCGCATTCATTCTATTGGGCGCCCGTTGACATCGATTTTGGCATCAAACGTGGGGGTCGCCGTCGTGCGTGGTAGCAGTAAGCGCAAACCATGCGTAGTAGCGGGAGGATCGGTGCGAGAGGGCTGCCGGATAACGGTATCGCGCGAGCAAGCCAGGCGATCGATAAGACCATCTTCCGAATATGTGCGTCAGTCAGGTCTAGATCTGGCTACAGTACCCGAGGTCGTTGGGTTGAAAAACTGTAAACATGAACGCTATTGAACCAAGTGCCTTGGACTACAGTGAAAGATCTGCTTTTTAGCTGTGGTCCAGCATGGATCATTGGAGGCAAAGATGCCTGGTGCTCTGGACGGTCTCAGGATTATCGAACTTTCTGGAATTGGGCCGGCACCGTTCACCGCGATGATGCTCGCAGATCACGGTGCGGAGGTCATCCGTGTGTCTCGCCAGACGCCAAATGAAATGTTTGGAAATCTTAGCCAATTTGATATTCTGGGTCGCTCTCGAAAGGTGATTGGTGTTGATATGAAATCGCCTGCTGGACTGCAGGTAGTGCGCGACTTGCTGCTCAGTGCTGACGGTTTGATAGAAGGGTATCGTCCCGGTGTAATGGAGCGACTGGGTCTCGCGCCCGATACGCTAATCCAGGACAATCCTCGGCTTGTTTATGGACGCATGACCGGCTGGGGTCAAGAAGGGCCACTAGCAAGCATGGCGGGACATGACATAAACTACATCGCAGTCAATGGTATCCTCAGCACCGTTGCGGGACGAGACCACCGTCCCGTGCCTCCTGTTAATTACGTTGGAGACTTCGGAGGTGGTGGGATGCTGCTCGCGTTTGGTATGGCAGCCGCGCTTCTTTCTGTCGCGAGGGGCGGGCCGGGTCAGGTAGTGGATGCGGCCATGGTAGACGGCTCTGCGCTGCTATCGGCAATGGTCTGGCAGATAAAAGCTGGTGGTATGTGGTCAGAAGCGGCTGGTGACAATTTGCTCGACGGTGGCGCTCCCTTCTACGGCACTTTCGAGTGCGCCGATGGGCGCTTTGTGTCGATCGGAGCAATAGAGCCTCAATTCTATAGAGCCTTGCGAGCGGTGCTGGGGATCCTTGACGATCCCGACTTTGATGACCAACTCGACAGGGCTCGCTGGCCGAGGCTGCGCGAAAAGATTGCCGCAGTGTTCTTTAGTCGGCCACGCCAACACTGGTGTGAAGTCTTCGCAGCACACGATGCGTGCTTTGCGCCGGTCATGTCGTTAGATGAAGCAAAGCATCATCCGCATTTAGTAGCGAGAAAGACTTACGTTGAGGTTGCGGGACATATCCAGCCCGCGCCGGCGCCGCGCTTTTCTGCCACGCCCCCGTCGCCACCTATGCCTGTTCGTGAACCTGGACAGGACGCTACCCTGGTCTTGGCCTCGATCGGCTATTCAGCGGATCGCATTTCTACACTCGTGGCGGGTGGAGTGGTAGTCTAGCGGGATGTCAGAAACCTCGCTGTTTTGGAAATGACAGTGCGGTGGCGCTGCTGGTCGACAACGACGAACGATCGCGCTGAGCTGCTTTATCTTTCCCGATTTGCCGTCCGGCGCAGTCTGTCGACATGAGCAAGCGACGCGTGGTTCACGAGGTGATGCAGTGGCCGACGAGTGGCCGAAAAGCACGCATCGCGTTCGACATCATCCGACGCTGCGTTCAGACCAGGTGTTCGTACTATTGCCAGCCGGCTCGGTTTCCGCTGCCGTCGGAATCGTCCTATGTGTCCGCTTGGCCGCCTGCAGATCCGGTACCTTAGCGGAGACTCGACGATGGTGACGACTGTCAGTTTCAAGGGCTTCGGCGGCGTCCGGCTCGAGGCCGAAGTGGATGGAGACGTCGACGATCCCGCGGTGTTGTTGCTCCACGGCGCAGGCCAGACACGGCATGTCTGGCGCGAGGTTGCCGAGGCGCTCGTTCAGTCTGGGCGACACGTAGTCAGTCTCGACCTGCGGGGTCACGGTGGCAGCGAGTGGCCCGCCGATGGCAGCTACGAACTGTCCGATCATGTTGAGGATTTGCGCGCTGTTTTGGCACAGATGGCGTCGCGTCCGGTCATTGTGGCCGCCACGCTAGGTGGGTGGATCGCCACTATCGCGTTAGCGAATGATCCGGCGGCGCTGGCGGCCGCCCTGGTGCTCGTCGACATGCCGGTGGAGACCGATCCTGATGTCGCACGACAGGTCGCCGACCGCCTGCGGGACCGGCACGATCCCGGCGCTAGGCAATGGGACGAGCGCACCTTGCAATCGTCCGGAATAGCGGGCGTCGCCGGCACGCTGATCGAGGTGGCGCCGAGCCTGACGCTGCCAACCCTCGTCCTGCGCGGTGCCTTGTCTTGGATTCAGCGCTCGGCGCGGAGCGTGGCCTTCGACGCCGCGTTGCCCAACGTCGAGCTCGTCGAGGTTGCCGATGCCGATCTGCTGGTCGTCACGGATCGAACGGAGGCTTTCCTTGCATACCTGCTCGATTTCCTCGATCGGCGCCAGCCGCGTGCGGCGAGCGAGTTTCGGGCGGGCTCGGACGCGCGCACACTACGCGATGCGATGGGCTGCTTCGCCACCGGCATCACCGTGGTGACCGCCCTTACCTCCTATGACGTTCCTATCGGCCTCACGGCGAACAGCTTCACGTCCGTCTCGCTGAGCCCGCCGCTCCTGCTGGTGTGCATCGCCAACGGCGCCGGGTCAGCCCCGACATTGCGCGAAGCATCGCATTTCGGCGTGAATGTCCTGCAGACAGGGCAGCAGCAAGCCTCGAGTCGTTTTGCTGGTAAAGGGGAGGACCGTTTCGCAGGCACGGCGTGGGCGCCGGGCGAAACGGGCGTCCCGCTCTTGAATGCCTCGCTTATCTCCTTCGAGTGTCGGCGCCACGCGGTACATGAGGGTGGCGATCATTTCATCCTAGTGGGCGAAGTCGTGCGCGCCCAGTTCGAGCCAAGACGTGATCCGCTGCTCTATTTTCGCGGTAAGTATCGCCGGCTGCATTTCGGCTAAGTACCCGCGAGCCTCGGCGGCCCCGTAAGCGGATCGAGCCGCGCTAGGAATATCGCGGCAATTCCTCATGGTGGTCGGAGGCGGTCGGCGAGCTTGACCATGTCGGCGGGCAGCGGCGGGTCGCGAGCAGTTGGAGCGATTCTCATCGCTGCCACGGTGCGAGGATTCGGCTGACCCGATCGTCGCGCTACCGTGTGGAATCTGCTGAAGCACCAAGAGCATCGCGGCGACGGGGCGATCAGCGGCGGCTGCCGCGCCTGTCTCAGTGGCGCGCGCGATGGATGGCCACCACCGGGCGGTACTCAGCGGCTGCTTCTTATCGGTGAACGACACTTCCAGATGGTTCCTCCAAACGGAGTAACTGCAGAACCGTTGGGGGAACTCGACGCCTCTCGTCATACGCCACGAGATGAGCTTGGACGTGTTGGTGGATTGGCGCTAGCTCGGCGTGCGGTCGTGAGACGGCCCCGGCGACGCGGCGACCACCGCCGCAACGACCGGGCAGGAGAGCGAGATGGACTTAAAAATCAAGGGGAAGGTAGCGTTGGTGATCGGTGGCAGCCGAGGCATTGGACGGGGCGTGGCGGAAGCGTTCGCCGCCGAAGGCTGCAAGGTGGTGGTCGCGTCGATCAACCCGTCATCGGTCGAGAAAGCCGTCGTCCATCTCAAGGCGCAGGGCGGCGACGTCATCGGCGTCGCGGGCGATTGTGTCACTAAAGACGGTATCGAGCAGGTCGTCGCCGAGACGAGGCGGCAGGTCGGAGCGCCCGACATCGCGGTGTTCAACGTTGATTCCGGCCCAAAAGGGCCGTTCCTGGAAATCGACGACGAAACGTTTGCCGCCGCTAATAACAACAATGTCATGGCCTTCATCTGGATGGTGCGCGCCGTGCTTCCGCACATGCAGGAGAAGAGATGGGGCCGCATCCTGACCATAGGTACCAATTCGGTGAAGCAGCCGCATCGGAAGCTGCCGCGCGCGGCGCAGAATACCTACCGGGTTGGGGCACTTGCACTGTGCAAGAGCATTTCAGCTGAGATTGGCCAGTGGAACATCACAATAAACACGCTAGGTACCGGGGCGATAGAGACCGAGCAACTGCGCGCCGTGTTCGACAATTCGGCCGCAAGCAGTGGCATGGGCTATGACGACTGGGCGAAGACCACCAGTGCCGGAATTCCAATGCGTCGGATCGGCCGACCGTCCGACATGGGCGCGGCGGCTGCCTTCCTCTGTTCGGACCTCGCGAGTTACATAACCGGCCAGGTGTTGCTGATCGACGGCGGATCAGTCGAAGCACTTCAGTGATGGCGTCGGGAGCATCAAACGCTCCCGCCGCGTGCACTCGCATGTCCAGCGGCACAGCGGCTCCACGCGGCGGCAGCAAATGTCGACTTACTCTTATCAGCGCGATTATGGGGCATCGCCTTTTTTTTAGGTAGCTGATGGCAGTCTGGGATCCTGGCACCGACGCCTTCGCACGTAGTCAGGCAGGAAAGGGTGAGGCCAGCTAGGGCGGAGGTGGCCCCGGATCCGCACGATCATTTGGAAGAGCCCGCATTCGAACGACGCGAACCAGGAGCTCGTCCACGACACAGACTGTCTGCCGCTCCGACTACGTCGCGCACGAGACGGTCCGCAACGTAAGCTTGGCCGCGGGTGACCGGATCGCTGCGGAGGTCCGGGTGCCGCTACAAAGAGAGTAGAGCCTGTCCAGGCTTTTAGAAGGCCGAGCGCCTCCGCCTCAGGCAGTTCCTAAGACGCTTGCGTGTCTCGTCCGGCGATCGGCTGGTTATCGTGAGGCGGCGCTGCTCTTCTGGTGATCGGCGAGCTTGATCGGCGTGTCGCTGTTGCTGATCGTTGATCCACCATCTGCGACGATGCTGGTGCCGGTGATAAAGCCGGAGCCGGGCGAGGCAAGGAAGAGCGTCGCGTGAGCAATTTCGTCCGACGTTCCGGCTCGGCCTACAGGCGAGCGGGCCCCAATAGCGTTGATGACGTCAATGCCCATGTTCGCCACTGGTCGCGCGCTTGCGATCATCCCGGGCTCGATCGAATTGACGGTAATGCCCTCGCTCGCGAGCTCCAGCGCGGCGCCACGCACGAACGCATCGAGGGCGGACTTGCATACGCCGTAAGCCATGCGGCCAAGCACCATCGTAGTAGGCCCACAGATCGAGCCAATGGTGATGATGCGGCCCTCACCGGATTTCGCCAGATGAGGCCGCGCCGCGCGGGTCAACCAAAAAGCCGCCATCACTATGCTGTCGAATCCACGCCGGATCGCCTCGTCCGTCGCGTCGATACCCCCGTTGGGAATGTCGGCGGCCGCATGAACGAGGATGTCGAGGCCGCCGAACCTCTCCACCGCGGTGGCAACGAGTGTCTGGCAGTCCGTTTCGCGCGAGATATCGTTCTCGATCATCACGACTGTACCGCCGGCGCGCGCGATCGCCGCGACTGCCTCGTCCGCATAGCTCGGCGTGCGGGCGCCGATCACCACTTTGGCGCTTTCCGCGGCGAAGGCTTGCGCTATCGCGCGGCCGATACCGCGGCCGCCGCCGGTCACCGCCACAACCTTGCCAGCGAATGCTCCTGCCATGTCCGATCTGTCCCGAAAACAACTGGTGGCCGCGGCTTCGCACCGGATAGGTCCGCGCGCAAGTTCGCGCAGCAGCGCTGCGCCTATACGTATCTCGGCAGGGCTTGCCTAGCAGGCCGCTGCCGGCATGCAATCAGGCGAGGCCTGCGACAAGCTGGCCAATAACATCTGCAAGAGGCTGTGACACCGCTCATCAAACAGCCGGCTAGCAAGGCTCGGTGTCAGTCGCAAAGCGCCTTGATCAGGGGCGCGTAGACGTCATTGCCCTGTGGTTTCGCCGACGGCCAGTTGTCGACCCGTACGATCAAGTTGCATCCGTCGTTAATCCACTTGTCGCGCCAGGTTGCGACAATTCGATCAATAGGCCCAATAAGCCAACACTCATCGATGTACTCGTCTGGCACCGCATCTTCCGCTTCGCGAATGTGGCCGGCTTCGTAAAGTTCCGTGATACGCTCGACAGCGTCACCATAGCCGCGCCACTCCATGTGCGTGCTGAGACCACCTCTGCCACCGTAACCACCGACGTACCGCGCAGTATATTCTTTGAACTGCCAAAGGGAGTCCTTGATGTCGTTCGTCACCACTACGTCGACATGCGCCCAAACCGGGAAGTCCTCGATCTTCATCGGTGTCTTGCGCTTGGCGAAACCCTTCTGGAGCATAGGGCCGTAGACCTTCATCATCCCGGGCGACCAGCTGCCATTGGGCAGAAGCCCGTCGGCAATCTCCGCCGCCAGCGTCAACATGAGCTCAGTGCCGCCGCCAAACAGGATCGGGATCGTAGGGTCGGTCTCCAAGATAGGTGCCATCGGCGAGTGCCGCACGCCGCCGTCGGTGTGACGGTAGGGGACGCTTATCAACTTACCTTGATGCTCCACGACGTCTCCAGCAGCGGCCTTGCGCATGATCGCTACGGCGTCGCGCATTCGGGGCGCGGCGGCCGTCCAGGGGACGCCGTGCCAGCCTTCAGCAGACACTGGGTTCGAACTGCCAATGCCTGCAAGAACGAGCCGATCCGGCCCGCCCATGTGACGCAGCGTCTGGTAGGCCATGGCGAGTGCGGTAGGTGAACGCGAATTGTTTTGCGCGATCCGCGTACCGACACCGATTCGCTTCGTGCAGCCGATCACGTACCCGAGCGGTGAAATCGCGTCCGATCCATGCGCTTCTGCCGAGAACACGCAATCGTAGCCGAGCTCGTCAGCCAACTGGAGCCGTTCTCGATTGATATCGAAGCGTCGACGCTGCCAATCTATCTCAATGCCCAACTTCACGGTCTGATCCTGTGTAATTCGATAGCCCGGACTCCATCACGTAATCCCCGCTAACCAGTCAACTTTGTATCGTGTGGGAAAGTGAAATATATAGATGCTGCACTGGGCCGCTTCCTAGAAGTCCGACAAAATAATGGGCTCAGTGGCCGAGCGCCTCAACTCAGTGCTTTGCGGCGCGACGAGATCCATCAGAAGCTGTCAATGATAATGCTGGGCCGCGATGGAAAAGCGCTAGCATCACTTATCCTTGTGTGATGCTACGCGATGTGTCAGCTTAGAATGGGGTATAATGCGATGGTTTTAGAGTTTATCAGGGTCGATGAATTTTCTAAGGATCTCCAACTTGCAAGGACGAAGAGTGGCAGCGGCGACCTTCCCCTGCTCGCATCATGCAGGCAATATGAGTAGGCACACGCTCCTAGTCGATGCTGCGAACGGACTGCGTCGATCGCTGATCATGCCGGACTTCGTGCCGATGCGCCAGCAGTTCGGCTAAGCGCGCGACCAAGTCAGGGACGGCTAATGCCGCCGTCGCAAAGACACGTGGAGACACCTGATGGAGATCAGCTTTTCTTCGGAGGAAAACCACTTTCGCGAGGAATGCCGGCAATGGCTTGAAGCCAATGTTCCTTCGGAAAGGCGTCCACACGATGCCGCAGACGCCATAGATTTCGACAAGGCGTGGCAGCGACGGCTCTTCGATGCGGGCTGGGCAGGGATCAACTGGCCCACCGAATATGGCGGCCGCGGCCTCTCCATCGTCCAGCAGGTCATCTGGCTGGAGGAATATGCTAAGGCGCACGCGCCCTGGATAGGTGCCAACTTCGTCGGCAACAATCATGGCGGCCCTACGCTGATCCTGAACGCCAGCGATGAGCAAAAAGCCTATCACCTGCCGCGCATCCTGAAGGGCGAGGCTATCTGGTGCCAGGGCTTTTCGGAGCCGGGGGCCGGTTCCGACCTTGCCGGCATCAAGACCATGGGGCGCGTCGAGGACGACGAAATCGTCGTTAACGGATCGAAGATCTGGACCAGCTTCGCCCACGTCGCCGACTGGCAGGAACTGGTCCTGCGTACCGAAGAGGGGTCGCAGCGACAGCGCGGCCTCAGCTGGGCCATCTGTGATATGCACGCGCCTGGCATCACCATTCGCCCGATCCGCAAGATCTCCGGCCAAACAGAATTTGCGCAGGTCTTCTATGACGACGTCCGCATCCCCATCGCCAACGTCGTCGGCGGTCTCGGCAATGGCTGGAAGATCGCGATGTCCACGCTCAGCTTCGAGCGCGGCACCGGCTTCATCGCGGAGCAGGTGAAGCACGGCCAGCGCATCGAAGAGTTGATCGAACTCGCGCGTGCCAACGGCATGATCAAGGACGACCGCATCGCCGGCAGCCTTGCGCAGATGCGCGCCGAGGTCGCGGCCGTGCGTGCTATGACCTACCGCAACATTTCGGAGGTCGTGCGGCTAGGTCAGCCGGGTCCAGAAGCTTCCGTGATCCGTCTCTTCTCGGCCGAACTCGGCCAACGGCTGGAGCGCATGGGCGTCCTGCTCCGAGGCGGCGATATCCTGGACTTCCGCTACGAAAGCGGAGACGAGGCGGTCGGCGACTATCTGCGCGGCTTTGCAGCGACAATCGCGGGCGGGAGCGCCCAGATCCAGCGCGATATCATTGGCGAGCGCCTCCTGGGCCTGCCGAAATCGAGGTAGACTCATGGACCTGACGCCGAACGACGATCAGATTGCCTTCCAGACGGCGACGGCCGACTGGTGCCGCGACAACATGCCGCTGGAACAATCCCGCGCGCGCCCGACCGGGCTATGGGCCGAGGTAGAGGCGATGGGCTGGACCGCGATGACAGGCGCCGAGCTCGGCCTCGATCACGCGACCGAGGCGTTGGTGTTCGCGGAGCTGGGTCGTGTGCTTGCGCCGGTAGCTCTGCTTTCAACGGCGGTGGCGGGGCGCTGGACGGGGGTGGCGGGGAAGGTCGCGCTGGCTCTCGAAGCGGGGAGCGGCGTGCGCCTCCTCGACAGCGAGGGCGCGACTCACGCTCTGGGCCTGATAGATGGGGCCATCGGCTGGTTTGCGATCGACGACGCTGTGGAAGCAGTCGACTCCCTGGACCTGTCCTCCAGCATCGCCCGAATCGACCGGCCTGCCGGCGTCGAGCGGATCGAGGACCCGCGCGCCGCTTTTCATCTGCAATTGTTGGCGGCTGCCTTTGCGGTCGGGTGCGCCGACGCCGCCCGCGATATGGCGGCGGACTACGCGCGCGTACGCGAGCAGTTCCAGCGACCGATCGGTTGGTTTCAAGCGATCAAGCACATGTGCGCCGATATGGCGGTGCGCAGCGCCGTCGCTCGCTCGCAGCTCTATTTCGCCGCCTGCGCACTTGACGAGGGCGATGTCGAACTGCCCTTCCACGTCGCCGCTGCCAAACGGCTAGCCGAACAGAGCGCGCTCGAAAACGGCGGCGACAATATCCAAGTGCACGGCGGCATCGGCATGACGGACGAGGCCTATCCACACCTGTGCCTGAAGCGAGCCCATCTGCTCAAGTTCGTGGCTCCGGTGGAAGATGCGGTGCTGCTTGCCAATTAGGCGTTTGCGTTGCCTCGATGTTCAGCACCACGCGTTGATCTAGACGCATTATAGGCCGCAGCAGGCTCTAGATGTGAGTATCGCTTTACGCGTTAACGTAGGAAATCTGCCGCCTAGAGCGCTATTCGATCAGCCTGAATCGCCTCAGCCGTTCGGGCTGAGCGCAGTCGAAGCCCACGCGCCGTGACTGCCCTTCGACTTCGCTCAGGGCGAACGGCGAATGGTGGATCAGTCAGGTCGAAAAGTGCTCTAGCTAAAGTCGAACCATGGCGTGCACCGGCAGAGAATATTCAGTAATCTCGCATCATCACGTAGGATCATCACTGTGAGATCCCATAGTTCGCCAGAAATGTATACGTTGCTCGCCCTTAGTTTCCGCGCGAAGAATCAGTACAGTGCCTTCACCGAGCCACCGTCGACGCAGATGAACTGGCCCGTCACATAGCTGGCACGGTCGGAGCAGAGGAAGGAGATTACCGCAGCCATCTCCTCGGGTCGGCCCAACCGCCCGACCGGTACTTCGGTCCGGCGCTCCGCCTCTCTCTCGTCGTAGACCATGCCGTTCTCTTCGGTCATGCGCTTCATCTGCTCGGTATAGCGGTCGGTCGCGAAGCCGCCGGTCCCTATCGTGTTGATGGTGATGCCGTGTTTGGCGATCTCGTCCGACACGCTCTTGTTAAGCGAGAGCGCGGCGACGCGCGTCACATTGGCAGTGACCAGCGGCAACTCCTTGTGCGGCTCTTTTGAAGCGATCGAGTTGATCAGCACGATCCGGCCCCATTTTTTCTTGATCATTGCCGGCGTGAAGGCGCGCAGCAAATAGACCTGGCTCATCACGATCTGCTCGTACGCGGCGTGGAAATCCTCGTCCTTGGTATCCGCCCAGCGGCCGTGGGTCGGGCCGTAAACGTTGCCAACGACGATGTCCGGGTCGCCGAACGCCTTGCGGGCCTCGGCCTGTACCATCAGGATGCCCTCCTGCGTGGCCATATCGGCATAGATGCCGATCGCCTCGCTGCCAGCGGCGCGGATACCGGCGACGGTGTCGTCCACCGCCTCCTGGCCGCGCGCGACGACGATGACCTTGCAGCCCTCGCGCGCCAGATCCTCGCAGGTCGAGCGGCCCATGCCCTTGCTGCCGCCGCTGACCACCGCGACCTTGTCCTTGATCCCGAAATCCATGCCTCTTCCCGTCCTTCTCGCTCCGTGCTTTGGCGCGGCCGTTGCGAATGCGCGGGTCAGCCCCAAGCCGGGTAGAGCTCCTTCTCCCGGCAAAGGTCCTGCGCCTCGATCGTGGTGCCGGCCAGCGCCGCGCCCTCGCTGGACGAGACGAGCCAGCCGACCACGGCGCCGATCGCCGCCGGCGGCGCGGCATTCTTCAATTCGTGGCCATACTCCTGCACGGAGATGTGGTTGCGCTCGGTGCCGACGAAGCCCGGCTGGACGTTGAACGCGCGGATTCCCTTGTCTTTGTATTCGGCATGGATCGTGCCGACCAGCTGGTGGCCCGACCCCTTGCCGATCGCGTAGGCGAGGCCCCAGCCGCCCTTGCCGGCGGGCGCCGGCGGCGTGTCGTAGGCGGCATTGGAGGTGACGGTGATCACCGTGCCGCGGCCGCGCTCCACCATGCCCGGCAGCAGCATACGGGTGAGGACGATCGGCGCGATGCAGTGCGCCTCGAAGAATTTGCCATAGGCGTCGACCGGCGTGTCCATGAACACGTCCATCAGCCCCGGACCGATATGGCGGCCGTTATGCACGATCAAGTCGACCTCCCTCCACTCGGGGAGATCGAGGATGCGCTGCGCCGCCGCGCCGACGGAGGCCCGGTCGGTGAGGTCGAGCGGCACCGCCAGCGCGCGTGCCCCGAGCGCTTCGATCTCGGCCACCGTCTCTTCCAGGCTGCCTGGCAGTGGACGAGAATCGGCCTTGTGGATGCTCAACGAATGGTCGCGCACTTCGCCGTTCTTCACCGTCCGAGCCGACACGATGACGTCATAGCCGCCCTGTGCCAGCGATAAGGCGATCGCCTTGCCGATGCCCCGGCTCGCGCCGGTGATGAACGCGATGGGGCGCTTTCCGCCAGCTTCCTGGTCAGGCTGGGCCACAGGCAACCTCCCTCTCTCGCCCACATTCTTCCGGTGCCCGGTGTTGCTATTAAAACTGACGAAGCGTCAATACCTCTCACCAGCCGAGAGCGGAAAGAATGATGTGGCGGTCGCGTCCCGGCAATCGCACGTCCAGTCGCGGGCGAGATCGGCGTAGAGATGGCGGATCTGGCCAGCCCGCTCCATCATCGCGAGCAATGTATTGGCGAGAGCGAGATCGTCGATCTCGGCGTAAATGCGCTCGAATTTTTGTGACCGGCGACCTCAACCTGGACCAAATCGAAGACTGGTACATCGCTTTGGAGCGTGCGGCGCCAAAACGCTCGTTTCGTGATTGCTAAGTCGCTTCCGACGGGCAATCTCAGGGGCTGGCAGCTGGGTCTAAGTGTCTGATTAGCAATGGTCGGGGCGACAGGATTCGAACCTGCGACCCCCAGACCCCCAGCGCCAAAAATCACTATTTTCGCGGAATGACGTGATATCAGGAGTCATTCCTAAGCACCTGACAAGACATGGATATTGATTGGAACGGAATTTCGCGAGATACTCAGCGTTTCCGCGCTGGTGGCGCCCCGGTGGCGCCCCAGAGGTAGCTTCAGACCTGCCATCACAAGGGCCGATACATGTCAAAACTGACGAAGCTAATCGTCGACCAAGCTGTGCCGGGCAGCGCCCGCTACACGCTATGGGACGATGAAGTTCGGGGATTTGGCGTTCGGATTTCGCCCTCGGGCCAGAAAAGCTTTATTCTCGAATACCGCGCCGGAGCCGGCGGACGCGGCGCGACCAAGCGTAAGATCACGCTCGGCGTCCACAACTCGGATTTTACGCCCGATGCGGCCCGCAAGGAAGCGCGGGCAATCCTCGCCGACGTGCGGCGCGGGAGCGACCCCGCAAAGCAGCGCAGGACGTCGCGCGAGCTGCCGAGTTTTCGGTCAATGGCGGACGACTTTTTAAGCGAAGCCGCCGCGGCCAAGCTGCTCAAGCCCGCTTCCATCGCGAATTACAAGGCTGTGCTCACCCGATATGTCTACCCGGCCCTTGGCAGCTGCAAGCTCGACGCGATCAGCACCGGCGATGTGCGAAAATTACACCGCGCAATGGGCAAGACCCGACCGGTGACTGCGAACCGCATGCTGGCGGCGGTCGGTTCGGTCTACAGGTTTGCGGAAGGTGACGAGATACTTCCGGTCGGCTCTAGCCCGGCCCGAGGAATCAAGAAGTTCAAGGAGGAGGGGAGGGAGCGGTATCTCAATACGGAGGAGCTTCAGCGCCTCGGAGCTGCCTTGATCGAGGGAGCGGAGAACGGCCTGCCGTGGCCGCAAAGGGCGGGACGCCAAGCGTCGAAGCACGACCGAAAGCCCGAGAACCAGCGCACGTTTCTTTCGGTCGACGAGACCGCCGCGGTCCGGCTTCTTCTGTTCACCGGATGCCGTCTTCGCGAGATCCTCCACGCCCGCTGGAAGGATGTCGATCTAGAGCGCGGCATGCTCCGGTTGCCCGACAGCAAGAGCGGCCGCAGGACTGTGATCCTCTCGGCGGCGGCGCAGGACGTTCTTCGAGCCCATTCCAAGTCCGGCGACTATGTCATCTTCGGCAACGATCCCGAAAAGCCCCGAGCCGACCTCAAACGCCCATGGGCGCTCATCACGCATGCAGCGGATCTCGCCGGTTTGCGGATCCACGATCTGCGCCATACCTTCGCAAGCGTCGGAGCGGGTGGCGGCCTCGGCCTTCCAGTGATCGGCAAACTGCTCGGACACGCAGATGCGAGCGTGACGCAACGCTATGCGCATCTCGCCGACGAGCAGGCGAAAACGGCAGCGAACCTCATTGCAGCGGGAATCTCGGCAGCGCTCGGGGCGGGACGGCCATCAGCACAAAAGTCTTTGGAAGTATCGTGACGTTCTGCACGCTTGCAGGTCGGGCCCCGTCGCTCGTTTAGCGGCAAAAGCCGTTCAGTGGTGGGGATGCAGCTCTGTTGCCGAGAACTCATTAGGAAAGAAAAACGTTCTCTCTCTGTGTTCGCTCACGGCCGAGATCCGCTTGCCCGCCAATCTCGCGATTTTTGACCTGCTCGCGTAGCACATCTACTTTGGGAGCATAGGGTCGCAAACAACGCGGCGGCAGGGCCGGAGCCGGTGAAACCTGATGGGTATTACGGATGCGCGGCAAGGCCATGAACTGGTCTCGTGGTCTGTAGGAGGGCGTCTGATGGAACAACCCGGCCCCGACAATCGCCATCGCAACAAGGATGGCGAGATCAGCCGCAAGCATGGCAACGCGCTGATCCGCACGCTGCGAAACATCTACGACCAGCACTTCGCGCCTGGTCTGGACGACGACCAGACACTCCAAGAGGCGTTGCTCACCATGAATGATCGATCATTGCACCAGCTCGTGCACGACCATGAGGGCGGCCATTTGGCACCAAAGATTTTCGCCAACGAATTACGCCGGACTTGAGATGGCAGATCCATGGACCTCGGCGGCCGAGTTGGCGATCGCGCGCGCCGCGACACCGTTTAGCACGCGATCCACCCCATAGATGTCGGCGGTACCGATGAAGTTGATTCCGTGTTCGACCGCGCGACGAACCATGTCCCGAGCGGTGTCGCGATCGCGAACGCCGGCGGAATTGCGGGCCGAAAAGATCCGCATGGCGCCGAAGCCGAGTCGGCGATACCAACAACCTATGGCATTACCATCGATGCTTAGGGAAGGTGAACAAGAGCTCCTGCATTTGTCCTGGGTTGGAGCTTAACCCGAGGCCGCCGCGATGAACGTCTCGCCGTAATGCATCAACGCGTCGGCGGCATGTTCGGCGCTGTTCGCGGGGACCTTGACGATGAAGCGGTCAATTCCGGCCTCGGCAAGCCGGCCCAGGTGATCACGATGCTCTTCGACCGAGCGACCGCTCTCAAGGAAGGTGTTCTGGTCGGTCTCGACCTGGAAGCTCAACTTCCCCGCGCGATCTCCGGCCAGATCGCAAACTTCGCGGATGCCGGCCGCTAGCGCGTCGATGGATTCCAACGGGGCGGTTCGGACCAGATCACTGAACTGCGAGCTGATCAGCAAGGGGCTCCAGCCGTCATGCGCAGCCGCCCGGCGGCGGGCGAGCCTGCTGTTTCCAGCAATCAGGATAGGCGGCACACGATCGCACATGGGCGACTGGACGAATCCCCGTCCCGTGAAATGCGCGCCCTCGTAGTTGCACGGGGCCTGAGTCCACGCCGCGCGCATGGCTTCGAGCGCCTCGTCGAAGCGGGCGTTACGCTCCTCGATGTTCTGCCCGAGCGCGAGGAACTCGGATTTAAGGTATCCGGTGCCGGCGACGAGCACCAGGCGGCCATCGGAAAATCGGTCGAGGCTGGCCAGTTGCTTGGCCGCCATGAAGGCGTTGTAATAAGGCAGGATCAATGCGTAAGGCATCAGCTCGATACGCTTGGTGACGGCAGCGCAAAAGGCGAGGGCCGTTAGCGGGTCGACCGTGTCGTGGCCGCCCGTTTCCATCCAACGCATCGATGGGGCTGGATGCTCAGTGAATCCGATGGCCGCGAACCCGGCCTGTTCCGCCGCGCGTGCGAGAGTGCGCAGGCCGTCCCCGCGGATGAGGCGCGGATCGTAGGACTGAGCGCTAACCGGATACTCGAGCGCGAACTTCATCGTGGATCTCCCATCCGCTAACCAATGTTGGTTCGGCTCGTGCGCAAGTCGGCAACCACGCTTGCGGATCACTGGCGGCGCGTCAACCGCCGCGTTCGCGATGATGAAGCCATGGGAACAGCTCAGGGGGCGCAGAGAACTGTGGCGAGGACCAGAGCGGGTATCTCACCTACGGCGACAATCCTGAGGAGGCGGCGGACCGCCAGCCGTTCGAGCCTGACGGTCGCTTCCTCGCCTAGGTAGAGCCCGCTGTCCTCCAATCAAAGCCCGATCCCGCACAAGAGAGGGCGCGAGGATCGGCCGCTGGTTAGATGGTCGGGTGAATCCGATCATCATCGGCAGAAAAGCCGCGAACAACAAATCGACACTTTGTCAATCTGCGATTATTGCTCCAAGCGCGAGCGGCGCACGTTTGGCGAGCCGGGAGTCAAAGTTCTCAGCGCTGTCTACAGACGGAGCGGTCAGGTCGGCGCGCAGGCATCTACCGACACAAAGGATAGCCAGTTGACGATAGAAGAACTTCTCGCACGCGAGGCGGTGCGCGACACGATAGCCCGATTCACTCGTGCCAGTGACTCCGGTCGGACCGAAGAGACTGCCGAGCAGTTCCACCTTCATGGAGAGTTCGTGGACTCACGCGGGCACCATGGCTCTGGGCGCGCGGCTATCCTCGCGATGCTGAATTCGTGGACAGGCTCGGCGCCTCCGGTGAAGCACGCCGACACAAAGCCGGTGCTGCGCCACTTCACCTCCAACACGCAGTTTGTTGCTGTTAAACCGGATAGAATCGAGGCAATTACCTATTTCTGCTCAATGACAGCCGTCGGCAACGATCACTGGGGACGTTATTTCGATGTCTTCGAGCCACACGGTAAGCTCTGGCTCTTCAGCCGCCGCGCGGTGAAGATTGAAGGCTATGCCGAGGGTGGATGGTATCACACCAACCGGTCGTGGCCGCAAAGCTAAACTCATTGGCCCTATCCACCACCCCGCGAAGGGTCCTGGCGTTTCAAGTCGAGGCGAACGTGCCGCCGACTGCACTTCCGCCCTCCGCGCCTGTAAGCTCCGAAATTTTCCGCCGAATAGTCGCGACCGGCATCGGCCCAAGCGGCGAGAATTTTTCCGAATATTGCCTGGACCAGCGGCTTCAGTCGGTAAGGCGAAGGAGAAGTAATCGCCTGCACTCCTTCGGTTCGCAAGCTTGTCGGAGCTCACGCCGCTGGAGAGCGCGTCGCCGATCGTCGCTTCCACCCCCACACTCGAGCCGGCAGATGGGCACCCACATCAACCTGTTGTCGGGTATCGATTTCCGCGTGACGAGGACACCTGGCGCGGGCCTGCGGGTGTGAGGGCGGTGTTTTCCGGCTGTCGAGGGGCGGAACCACCGATCCGCAGCGCAGCTATCCCACGGCGGCACGCCGCTCATGGAAGATCATGCGGTCGATATTGTAGGCGAGGTTGGCGAGCGTGATCTTCGCCTCGGCGCGCACGATGCCGATGGTGCGGATGAACAAGGGCGCTGCCCCCCCCCATTTGCGAAGAATCCGCCAAGCGCAAGCAGTTGCCAAGCTCGAGGCGTTGCGACCGTGGCTTGAACAGCATAGCACTACGCCGGCTCCTAACTCGCTGACGCACCTCGCGGCGCGACGGCCTAGCGTTTATGTCCCAGATCTGCGTCGTCAACGGCGGTCCTGGAACTGGCAAGACGATATTCCTCAATTTGGTCCTGACGACGCTTGCCGCCTCCCGAACCATGCGTCAGAATTTTTCGCCGACCATCGCCTCGCTGAGCGCCCACAACCTTTGAGCGCGTGTCTGGTCGAGTGCATAGCTGCACACGCCCGGCATCGTGGCATCACCGCCGTCCCGGACGGGTGAAACCTGACAATCTTCGCAGAACTTCCCGCCCACTTCGTCTTCATCAGCGATGACGGCAGCCCAGACTGAAGTCGCGGCGCCCTGGGGAACAGTCTTCCACTTAAACGCCGTCTTGCCTTCGGCCATCAGCCGCGCGAGCGGCTCGTGCAGCCGAGCGATCGTCTCCGGCGTCATGTCGCGGTTGAGCTCTGTCGGGATGCCACCTGGATGGAGCGAAGTCGCGCGAATGCCGCGACCCCGATGGCGCCGATCGAACTCAACCGAAAACAAAATATTAGCGGTCTTTGCACGGCCATAGGCGACCAATTCGTCGTAAGGTTCATGCTCGAAGTTCGGGTCGTCAAGATCGACATCGGCGAAGCGATGACCGGAGGACGCGACGCTCACAAACCGGGCGCGCGCGCGCAGAAGAGGCGCTATTCGATTCACTAGCACGAAATGACCGAGATGATTCACGCCGAATTGCCGCTCAAAGCCGTCGACCGTGCGCGAGAACGGGCATGCCATGATGCCCGCATTTGCAATCACGAAGTCCAGCGGCTCACCTTCAGCAAGCAACCGATCCGCGCATGTGCGCGCAGACGCAAGAGACGCGAGATCCAGTTCCACAAGCCGCAGGTTCCCCTCGATCCCGGCCGTCACACGACGTGCCTTGTCGAGATCGCGCACCGCGCCGATAACCTCTGCGCCATGCGCCGCCAGCGCGCGCGCGGTTTCTACGCCTAGCCCGGCTGAAACTCCGGTAACGAGTGCTCGCTTGCCAGAAAGATCGACACCAGCAAGAACTTCGTCTGTGGTCGAGTTTGAATTAAAGTGGGTTATCTTCGATGCGGCGGACATGACTTCTCTCCATCAATATCGGTTTCCTTGTCGGAGGCCAAAGACGCGCATCTCAATCACCGGGCGGCCGCGATAAGTAGGTGCTTGGACAGCGTCAGCGCCTTGCTACCGCTTGCATGGTGATGTTCCTCTTGCTGAGGACGTGTTCGCCATGGGCAGAGTAGCTGGATCCAGGTTTCCTCTACGGTATCAAGCAGTGTTGTAAGTCCGATTGAGACGCGTCGTGACTATTCGGCGAACAGTGTGCCGCTCACGACCTGAAGCGAATCGTCGCGGATCCACCGCACCATTCGTCTCAGCGGTTCGATAGCATCGTGCGGCCCGGCGAGGTTGCCTGCCGTTGCGAAACCGAGCGGGACGATCCGCTGGCCGCCGCGGAGCGAGCATTCGTCGCGAATCTCATCCTTCAAGCTGTCTGGGTAGATCCCAATGGTTTGCGTATGAATGGTGAGGTGACGCAGTGCCGCCTTGACGTTGGCTACCGGCACCACGTTGGCGACCCGGCAGTCGAGCCGATCAGAAAAATCGACCAACTCGTCCTGCTGTGAAACGATGATCGCTCCTTCCGCGCCACGTCCGCCGATGACCCGGAAGTCCTCGCCGTAGCGTATTCCATCGATCTCGGCCTTGAGATCCTGGTTGAATTGAGGATGCGGCGTACTGAGGTGTGAAGGAAGCTTCTGAATAGCCTCGAACACGGCCTTCCCGAACGCATTGGCCCGCTGCAGGCCCGCTTCGTCCTCGCCGGTCACCACGTACAAGGTGCGGGCGCTGACGCACCCGCCCTGGTTGAAGTAACCGATGTCGCGCGCGGCCCGCTCTGCTGCTTCCTCGATTGCGGCCTCTGACTCGAACGCCTCCGCACCGATGATCGAGGCGCTGAGTTTGGGGTCCAGCGCAACGAGGTCAATTCCCGGTGCTAGGTACTCACGGATGCTGCGCATCGAATCGAAACCGCCCCAAGCAACGATCTTCTCAACGTGCTTAGCGTCGTACAGGAAGGACTCGATCTCTCGATCACCGCCCTTCCAGTAGGCGACACTCAGGTGGCGTGTAAGCGGATGGTTCGGTGCCATCTCGATCATTGTACGGGCAACCGCTGTCGCGAAGAACGGATCGTTCGACGGGATCTTGATGATAGCATCCCCTCGACTGATCGCATTGTTCATGATCGTCTGGAGCGCGATGATCGATCCGTTGCCGGCGATGGCGTGTACGGTGCGTGCGCCGAAAGCCCTCACGGCCACCTTGCGGTCGGACATGACATGTTCCACCCAACCTTCCAGGTAGGGGCGCCCGACATTGTTCTCGATCACCTCGAGCATGGCGTCGCGGCGGAGCTGGCGCGGCATGGCGAGCAACTGCCCTCGCATCATCTCAGCAGTGTGGTGAGAACTGGCCGCCTTGATCGTGGCCGCCTGCTGCAGCCACCTGTTGCGCTCCAGGTGCAGGTGGGTGCCGAGCTCTTCGAGATAGTCAAGGATATCGTCTACCGAGAGCGTATATAGGTCCGCTAGATCGGCGGGGTTCGCCAGCACCAGATCATCGAGGTACTTACGTGGGTCCGGCGCCTTGAAGTGTAGGCCGCCACCACGGGCGCCGAACTCAATCAAGTTATCCTCGATAACACGACCGCGGATGATAAGAGGGATGGTGATCGTGCTCACGTCGGGCTCTCCCGTGATGTTCATTGTCAAAGACTGTCGACGCCGAGCGTAAGTTCAACCGCCTTCTCATAAGCGTCGGGCGATTTGGAGCAGGTGATCTTGTCGTCGTCCCGAAGATTGCCGTATCGCGTTATGTCCTGGTGCATGTACGGGCCGGATCGGCCGCACGGACAATCGCCGTCCCAGTTCATCGTGATGCGGTCGCCTGTGATGATCCCACCCCAGTAGCTGGAGGGCATGAGATCGAAAAAGGCGTAGCGGCCGGTCTTGACGCCACGCCGCTCCAGCGGCGCACTCGTGTCTGGGTCGAGCAAGAAGGTCGCGATCCAGGGCGGCTGGTGAAAATGGCCGCCGGAGCAAAGTCTAGCGCTTGCCGTGGTTTCCGTCATTCCGAAGACCTCTTGGTAAGGCCCAGGGAATACGGAGTGACACAGCTCCTCCCAGTCATCGGGGAAGGCAACACCCTTGGAACCCGAGCGGCCGCCGGCAAGGACGTAGGTTCCCGGCGCGAAGTCCGGCCGCAGTTCGCGGCGAATACACTCCTGCGCCAACGGGATCATCTGGTTGTACGGCGCGAAGAGGAACAGGCGCTTACCCTTCTGACGGACAAACAACTCCTCGAAGAATTCTTCCATGTTGTCGGGACCGGCCTGCCGCTCCGCGACAAGGCGCTCGCGCAGCTCGGTCATCTTGGGCGTCAGTTGCAATGCCGCCAGTTCACCCTTGCGCTCAGCCGCCGAGATGCGACCGGACAGCCAGAGCAGGTCCACGTCCCAGTGACCATTGCCCAACGTGTGGACATGCTTGCCGGGCTTGTCCTTGAAGAGTACCTCATCGAGCTGACGAAAGAAGTTCGGCATGCTCTGACGTCCGGACGCAATCGGCCATGGCGCGAAATAGTCGATCTCCCCAGACTCGAGGCCCGAGTTCGGCTCATTCCGGTATCCGGCATTCGCTTTAAGGAACGCCCGAAATTGGAGCCTGTGCTCGCTCAGATCGCGGGGAAAGAACGAGATCTTGCCGCTGGTGCCCGACGAGCACAGCGCGCGCACGGACGTTGCTGCCTCGACCCGGTTGAGCCAGCCTTCCATGCTGTCCACACCGTTGAGGTCGACCCGGCTCAGGTCGTGCGCGGTCAGGCTACCGAACCATTTATTGAGTCGATCGAAACGACCTTGCTCGATGTAGGAAAGGGAATAAGATTTGTAGGTCGTATGTGGAAAACACAGCGCTGTTATATCTTCCGCCGCGGAGATGTCGTTGATTGCAAGATCGTCAGCAAGACGACCGAGCACTCCGATCTTGGAGCGCATTCCAGCAAAGCGAGCCCGGATCAATTCGAATTGCTGCTCTTGCACGGCCGACGGATCGTAACTGAACAGCACCTCGTTGGGGAGGTCGAGAAACGTAGGCGGTTCGTCAAAGCAGCTTTGCAAATCGGGCATCCGCTCTCTCCACGGTTTATGGATTGGAGATGATAAGCTCCGCTATCATTGTCAAGCGGAAAGCGTTTGCCCGGTGGGGGGGGGGGGGCTGGCTTGCCGTTCCAGCGTATCCGGGGCAGGCATGCCGCTAGTGGGATGGGAGGTGGACCTGATGGTGGTGATGCGGCGCAGCGACCTCGATGAAAGCTCCATACTGATCGCTGATGTTGCGCGAATGTCCCGCGTGCGGTTCGATCAGCGGGCTCGGAAGCTCGGCCTCACCCGACCGCAATGGAGGGCACTGAACTGCGTTAGATATAATGAGGGGATCCAGCAGCGGTGGATCGCGGAGCACATGGAGGTCGAACCTATAACCGTTAGTCGATTGATCGACGGTCTGGAACGGCTGGGCTGGGTTGAACGGCGCGTCGATCCGGCAGACGGGAGGGGCAGACTGGTCTACCTCGCACAAGGAGCAGAGCCGATGCTATCGCAATTACGTGAACTTAGCGACATGACGGAGGCTGAGATATTCACGGGCTTTACAGCTGAAGAAATCGACGTACTCAAGAGCCTGCTTCTACGCGCCCGCACCAACCTCTCCTCCGCAACAGCATCGATTTCGAGACAAAGCTAGATATCAAGTGCCGATGGTTCGATCTTTGGCTAAGTACAATCGCGAATATCGCGGTGATGGTGTTTACCGTAGAAGCTTTCTGCACCAGAGTCTG
>JAFAZF010000042.1 GCA_019239915.1 Sphingomonadaceae bacterium | reverse complement strand
GGGCGAGGATCTCGCGCATCGCGCAGACATTGGCTTTGACGATATGCTTGAGCGCGGTGACGAAGGCGCGATCGCTCGTCTCCTGCTCGTTCCACCAGCCGTAGAGCGCCGAGAATACCGCACAGACGAACATCTCGTTGACCGGTGTGTAGAGCTGTACCCAATGATAACGCTCGGCGAAGGCGGCCGCATAGCTTCCGAACAGTTCGGGAAAGTCGGGATTCTGGAAGTTGCCGATCCAGTCGGGTACGCCGAAGTGGCAGAGATCGACGATCGGGTTGATGTCGCGCTCCTTGAGGTCGCAGAGCGTCAGGTCCGCGAACTCCCAGTCGTGCTTGCCGGGTCCTAGCCAGGTGCGGTGGAGCGGCGGTCCGAAGCGAAGATATTCCAGGCCGAGATCCTGCACGAGATCGAAGTCCTCGCGCCAGCGCTTGTAATGGCCGCACAGCTCCATCTCGTCGATGCGCGCGCGGCCGCCGTCGATCGTCGGGATGCTGTTCTCGATCCCGGTGCAGAACATGAAGTTGGCCAAGCCAGCGCGCTCCTCAACCGGCGAAAATGGGCGACGGCAAGCCGCGTGCCTGCGTCTCGACGCCGAACAGCGCGCCGGCGTGCGGCTGTTCACGCAGCGCTTCCTCGTCGAGGCCGATGCGGGCGGAGGTGACGAAGAGACGATCGAGGTCTGCGCCGCCGAAGGCGCAGCTCGTCGGTCGCTGCACGGGCAAATCGATCCGTGCGAGTTCGTCGCCTTCGGGCGAGAAGCGCCGTACCGCCCACCCATCCCAGAAGGCGACCCAAAGGCATCCTTCCGTATCGGTGGTCATGCCGTCCGGATGGCCGTCTTTCGGTCCAAAGACGCGGAAGACCTCGCGGGCCCCGAGCTCATGATCGTCATCGAACGGGAAGCGGTAGATCGTCCGGATCGCTGAATCGCTATGGTACATCACCCCGTCGGCGAAAGCAGGACCGTTGGTGACCCGATAGCCCGCGTCGATCTGGGTCCATTGCCCATCACTCGCGAGGCGATAGAGCGCGCCGGTCGCCTGCTCCTCGGCATCGTCCATCGTGCCGGCCCAGAAGCGGCCGGCCGGATCGACCTTGCCGTCGTTGAAGCGGTTGTGCGGCAGCCCAGGCTCCGGATTGCCGATGATGCGATAGTCCGCGGCTTCAAGATCGATCAGCGCGAAGCCCTCCGCTGTCGCGGCGATCATTCCGCCGCTTGCCGCCGGCGCTATCGCGCTGACGCGCATCGGTGGCGTCCAGTGGCGTGGTGCACCCCCGTCCGCCCCCAATCGCCAGATCAGGGGAGTCTTGATATCGACCCAGTAGAGCGCCTGCTCGCGCTCCACCCACACCGGCCCCTCGCCGAGAAGCGATTTGCAGGCGACCGTCACATCTGCTCGGCCGAGAGAAACGCTGCCCTGCATCGCGGGTGGGGAACCCGCAGCGGGGAATAAGGTTGCCCCTTCCGCGGCTTGTGAGCGCCGCGCGAAGCCGAGAGGATTATGCCGCAGGGCAGCTGGATTGCGGTCGACTGGGGTACGACCAATCGGCGCGCATATCGTATCGGCCGGGGCGGCGGCGTCGAGGAGCGGCTGAGCGACCATCGCGGCACGTTGAGTATCGCTGCCGGCGGCTTTTCCGCGGCCGCGGCCGAGCTACGGTCGCGGCTGGGCGATCATCCACTGCTGCTCGCCGGCATGGTCGGCTCGAATCGCGGCTGGCGGGAGGTGCCCTACGTCGCGGCGCCGGCCGGCGTCGAGGAGGTCGCCTCAGGCGTCCTCCATCTGCCGGAGGAGAGCGCCTTCCTCGTTCCCGGCGTTCGCCAACATGAGGACGATCGGCCGGACGTGATGCGCGGCGAGGAGGTCCAACTGCTCGGCGCCGTCGCGGCCGGGCTGGTGCCCGGCGATGCGCGCATATGCCACCCCGGCACCCACGCGAAATGGGCGCGCATCGAAGCGGAGCGCGTCAGCGGTTTCCGCACGATCATGACCGGCGAACTCTTCGCTACCTTACGCCAGCATGGCATCCTCGCACCGCAGCTGCAGGCGGAGGTGGCGATCGGGGATCCGTTCCGAGGCGGCGTCCGCCACGGGCTCGGCCACGACGATCTCACCGCAGAGCTTTTCACCATCCGCGCGCGCCTGCTCACCGCCACGCTGCGCGAGGAGGACGCCGCCTCCTATGCGAGCGGCCTGCTGATCGGGACCGACGTGCGCATCGGCCTAGCCTTCCTCGGCGACCCCGAGCGCGAGATCGCGCTGATCGGCGCCAGCGCGCTGACCGATCTCTATCGAGCCGCGCTCAGCGAGGCCGGCCGTCCCGCCCGATGCATCGACGGCGAAGAGGCTTTCGTCGCCGGCGCCCGGGCACTTGCGGAGGTGTTGTTGTGACCGCCTTGACGCTGTTCCGATCCCTCTTTGCGGAGTGCCCGCTGGTTGCGATCATTCGTGGCATCACGCCGGAAGAGGCGGAGGGCATCGCCGACGCCCTCTATGAAGGCGGTATCCGCATCATCGAGGTTCCGCTCAACTCTCCCGATCCGCTCGAGAGCATCCGCCGCATCGCCAAGCGGTTCGGTGATCGCGCGCTGGTCGGCGCCGGGACGGTGCTGCGCACGGATGAGGTGGCGCAGGTGGCGGAAGCCGGCGGCCGGATCATCGTATCGCCTTCGGCCGACAAGACGGTGATCGCCGCGGCCGCAGCCGCCGGATTGGTGTCTTCGCCCGGCTATTTTACGCCAAGCGAGGCCTTTGCGGCGCTCGGAGCTGGCGCGCACGTGCTGAAGCTCTTTCCAGCGGAAGGCGCGCCCCCCGCGGTGCTGAAGGCGCAGCGTGCCGTGCTTCCCAAGGACCTTCCGATCCTGCCGGTGGGCGGCATCACGCCGGATCGGATGGCGGCTTACTTCGCGGCCGGAGCGAACGGGTTCGGCCTCGGATCAGCGCTCTACCGGCCGGGCGCGAGCCCGGAGGCTGTCCACACGAACGCGCTGGCCTTCCAAGCGGCACTGGGGAGTGCGCTATCATGACGAACATCCGCATCGGCATCGTCGGCTACGGCAAGATCGCGCAGGATCAGCACGCGCCCGCGATCGCCGCGAACCCGGAATTCACGTTCGTGGCGGCGGTCACCAAAGGTTCGGCGTCGCTCGACGTGCCGGTGTACAAGGACGTGCGCGAGATGCTCGCCAAGGGCGGCCTCGACGCGGCGGCGATCTGCACGCCGGCCTCGGTACGCCACGACATTGCCTCCGCTTGCCTAGAGGCCGGGTTGCACGTCTTCCTCGAGAAGCCCCCCGGCGCCACGCTCGGCGACGTCGCGGACATGGCGCAGCGTGCCGCCGCCGCCCGCCGCACGCTCTTCACCAGCTGGCATGCGCAGTATAATGGCGCCGTGAATCGCGCTGCCGGGATCGTGCGCGCCGAAGGGCTGGCGGAACTCTCGATCGAATGGTTCGAGGATGTCGAGAAATGGCACCCCGGGCAGCAATGGATCTGGGATGCCGGCGGCTTCGGCGTGTTCGATGCCGGCATCAACGCGCTCTCGATCGCGACCAAGCTGAGTCCCACCCCGCTGATCGTCCGGCACGCGGCGTTCGAGTGCAAGGCCGGCAGCGATCAGCCCATCGCCGCGCAGGTGACGCTTGGCACCGCAGATGCCGGACCGTTCGAGGCGCGCTTCGACTGGCGGCCGCGCAGCGACGAGCATTGGGTTGTGAACGTGCAGACCAAGGCCGGGCGAAAGCTCAGCCTGACGCAAGGCGGGGCGCGTTTGGCCGTAGACGGTAGCGAAGAAGTCTGTGCCGGCGCCGGCGAGTACCCCTCGCTCTATGGGGAATTTGCGCGGCTGATCGCTGGCGGCACTTCGCTGGTCGATTCCGAGCCACTTCGTGTTCTCAGCGATATATTTCTGGTCGCGTCGCGCTCCCCGACAGCCATCCCCGCGGGCGCGCAAAACGTCGATCCTAATCGGTCGCCTCCAATGCCGGAGAGACGCAAGGATCCCGCGAACCGCATCCGGCAGCGTCGGGCGTCTAATCGGCGACCGACGCCGGCCTGAACCTGTTCGATGTGATCGGGATGGCGTGCGATGGTCCCGGCGCGCATCGCACGCGGAGCTTAACCGAAATGGCGCACCCGAAGGGATTCGAACCCCTGGCCTCTGCCTTCGGAGGGCAGCGCTCTATCCAGCTGAGCTACGGGTGCCTGGCGGCGCGCTTAGCAAAGCCCGCGCGCAGCCGCCAGTGGCTCCTGCGAAAGCTATGCGATCAGCGCGGCGCGCCGCTGACCGGCTGGAATTGGCCGAGGCCGCACGTCGCGCCGCGCATCAGCGGGCTCTCGAAGAAAACGGTGATCGTGTCGGTCGAGCACAGCTCGGGCAGCGAGGTCGTGTAGCTGAAGCGCCGCTCCGTGCCGAGCGTCGGGCAGCTCTGCGGCAGGCGGTTCCGATAGACGTGATTGTCGATCATGTAGAAGTCGATCGTCTGGTCGTCGCGCACCCGCGTCTCCTGGATGCGGTTGATCTGGACGCAATCCTCCGGCTTGCCGGTTGGCTGGATGCGCGCTTCCTGCTCCGGCTTCAGCTTCTGCGCCGCCGACGGGCCGGCACCGAGCGCGGCGATGCCGGCGCCCAGACCGACGGCGATAAGGGCTTGTTTTACACGCATCTTCTGATTCTCCTCTCGAACGGCACGATCAGAGCTGCAACGCGCGAGAGGGCTTTGCGCTGCCGGGCGCCGGCGTCTTCGCCTTGAAAGCGCAGAGGTCCTCGACCGGGCAGCGCCAGCATTCGGGCGTGCGCGCCTTGCACACATAGCGGCCATGCAGGATTAACCAGTGATGAGCGTGGCGGCGGTAGGCCTTCGGCGTCACCTTCTCCAGCTTATCCTCGACCGCACGGACGTCCTTGCCCGGCGCGAGGCCGGTGCGGTTGGAGACGCGGAAGATGTGCGTGTCGACGGCGATCGTCTCCGCGCCGAACGCGACATTGAGCACGACATTGGCGGTCTTGCGGCCGACTCCCGGCAGCTTCTCGAGCGCATCCCGATCCGCGGGCACCGCGCCGCCATGATCGCGCAGCAGCGCTTCCGATAGCGCGATGACGTTCTTCGCCTTGGTGTTGAACAGGCCGATCGTCTTGATGAAGCCGCGCAGCCTGGCCTCGCCCAGCGCGACCATCGCCTTGGGATCGCGGACCTGCGCGAACAGCGGACCCGTCGCCTTGTTGACGCCCACGTCGGTCGCCTGCGCTGAGAGCACGACGGCGACGAGCAGCGTGTAGGGATTGATATAGGCGAGTTCGGTCTGCGGCTCCGGGTTCGCGGCTGCCAGCCGCCGGTAGAATTCCTCGACGTCCGCCTTCTTCACAGCCCCAGCACGTCGCGCATCGCATAGCGCCCGGCCGGCTTGCCCGCGAGCCACAGCGCGGCCTTGAGCGCGCCGGTCGCGAAGATGCCGCGATGCTCGGCACGATGGCCGAGCTCGATGCGCTCGCCCTCGGTCGCGAAGACGACCTGGTGGTCGCCCGCCACCGAGCCGCCACGCAGCGAAGCGTAGTAGATGCCGCCTTCCTCACGCTTGCCGTCATGGCCACGATGTTCGGCAGCGCCGCCGCGCCCGGCGTTCGCCGCAGCCCCGAGCAGCAGTGCGGTGCCGGATGGCGCATCGACCTTGTGGCGGTGGTGCATCTCGACGATCTCGATGTCCCATTCGGAGCCGAGCCGCCGCGCGGCTTCCTCGACCAGCCGCGTGAGCAGGTTGACGCCGATCGAGGTGTTCGCGGTCTGCAGCACCGCGACCTCGCGTGCTGCCGCATCGATCAGCGCATGATCGGCGGGCTGGAGCCCGGTGGTGCCGATCAGGATCGGCGTGCCGGCGCCGCGTGCGGCCTCGAGATGCGCCGGCAGCGCGACGGGCGCGGAGAAATCGATCAGCACATCGCTTGCGGTGGCGAGGGCGGCGTCGTCGGCATGGAAGCCCAGCACGGCACCGTCGCGATCGACGCCGCCGGCGATCGCCAGCCCCTGCGCGGTGGCGGCGTCGGCGATCGCGCGGCCCATGCGGCCTTCTGCGCCCAATATTCCGATCGCGGTCATAAGGTCACAGTGTCCGTTCGGGAAAGGTCACAGGCGGGGCGTTCGAAAGGTCACAGGGTTTCGTGATCTTCGGGAGCCTCGCACGGTCCGCGTGTGGCGCCGTCGTGCGGCGGGATCGGCATCGACAGCGGAGCGGCGCGCGAGTCATTCCGGTGCCATGCCATGGTGGGGCCGTGTAGGACAGCCTCGCGGCGCCAACGAAAGGATAGCGATGAAGCGGATGCTCGCGCCCGGCATAGTATATCTGCCGCTCGTGCTCGCGGGATGCGCCGACCGCGTCGGGGCGCGGCCGCCGTTGAGCGCCGAGCTGCGCGACTATCTGATCGAGGACGTCTGCATCGGCACCGACGGCACGACCACGGCGGACGATCCGGCGACCTGCGCGCATCATCGCGACATCGCGCCGGGCGCGCCATCGCCCTATCTCGTCACCGATTTCGACACCACCAATGGCGCGACCTATTCGGCGATGACGTCGCTGCCCGTCACCGCGCGCGACGGCACGCCGCTGGTGCTCGTCACCAAGGCGATGGAGGGCGGCTTTGGCGCCGGCTTCCGCTTCGGCTTCGATCCGGCGCGCGACGGCTACGACCTCGTCGATCTTTCGAGCGCCGACTACGTCTCGTTCGTGCGGACCTCGGACGGCGGCTGCTACGATCAGCTGTTCGCGCGGCGCGCGGGCGCCCGCACACTCGGTGATCGCGCCGGCGGCTGGGTCCTGTTCCCGCGGACCGCGCCGAGCGGCTGGCCGCAGACGTCGAGTATCAACGTGACCACCTACAAGCTGCAGCTCACGCCGGGCCGGCCGGGCTGTCGGGACGGGCATTCGACCGGGCGCACCTATTGGAACCGTCCCGCCGCCTATCGCTTCGAGACCGGCAAGACGCTGTTCGCGATCCGATCGGACCATTTCGCCAATAGCGACCTCGCGGGGGCCGGCAACGCGCTCGAGCGCTTCTACTTCACCCGCGAATATGGCTTCACGCGCTGGGAGGCGTGGGTGCCGCTCGCACGCTGCCGCAAGGATTATGGCGCCGCGTCGCCGCGTTGCGATGCCGATGCGCCCGACAATCCGCTGCGCGGGCGCTGCAACGTCCTGAACGCGACCGGGAGCGGCGGTCCCGGCCGCGATCGCTGGGGCGGGCGGGACTGGGTCCGCATCGACTGCCGCGACCAGACCCGCTTCCTCGCGCTCGCCACGCCGCAGCACATGACGGCAGCGGGCGTCGCGAACGGCGACGGCGTCGACGATCTACCGGCGCGGTGAGCCGATTGGGTGGAGAACCGTTCGCCCAGAGCCCGTCGGAGCCTGTCCCGAGCGCCTGCTTGACGGACACTCGAAGAGGGCTGTCCTTCTTCCTCTGCCAAGGAGGACAGTGCTTCGACAAGCTCGGCACGAACGGTGATTTGAGTTGGTGTTGGCCTACCCTTAAGACCTGCCCATGCCCGACATCCACTCCATCGTCGTCCTCACCGGCGCCGGCATTTCCGCGGAGAGCGGGCTCGCCACCTTTCGCGGGCCCGACGGGCTGTGGGAGGGCCGGCGGGTCGAGGAGATCTGCACGCCGCAGGCGCTGGCGGCCGATCGCGGGCTGGTGCTCGATTTCTACGATCAGCGCCGCCGTGCGCTGGCCGGCGTCGCGCCCAATGCCGCGCACGAGGCGCTGGCGCGGCTCGATGCCGAGTGGCCTGGCGAACTGCTGATCGTCACGCAGAATGTCGACGACCTCCACGAGCGGGCGGGCGCGAAACGGCTGATCCACATGCACGGCGAGCTGCTCTCGGCGCTGTGCGAGCGCTGCGGCGGCCGCGCCCCGTTCGCCGGCGACATGATCGGCGGCCCGCGCTGCGGGCATTGCGATGCCGACGCGTTACGGCCCGACATCGTCTTCTTCGGCGAGATGCCCTACGCAATGGACCATATCGATCGCGCGCTGATGGATGCCGATCTGTTCGTCTCGATCGGCACCTCGGGCGCGGTCTATCCGGCGGCGGGCTATGTCCAGACCGCGCGCTATCGCGGCGCCGATACGCTCGAGCTCAACCTCGAACCCTCCGCCGGCAGCATGATGTTCGCCGAATCGCGGCTCGGCACGGCGAGCCGGCTGGTTCCGGAGTGGGTCGAGGAGGTGCTGCGCGCAGACTGAGCGCTGCGAATCTGTTGCGCGATCTTCATGATGCTGTTGCCGATCCGCCGCTTCGCGATCGCGCAGGGCGTGCTAGCATCGTCGAGCCCGGAAGAATCGTTCCGTTGGATGGTAAGGCAAATGACTGCGGGGATCGGAGCGGCGAAGGAATGAACGCCGAGCTCGACGGCGATGCGCTGCAGCCCGACGAGGAGCTGATCGTCGCGTCCGGCGTCAGCGGGCGCGATCGGCTGCTCGCGGCGCTCGTGCTGATGACCGGCGTGCTGCTGTTCCTGGTGATGCCGTTCGCGCTGCGCGCCGGCGAGGAATTCTTCCTGCCGGTCACCGCCGGGCTCGTCGTCGCGGTGGCGCTGGTGCCGCTGCTCGAATGGCTGGAGCGGCGGCGCGTGCCTTCGGCGATCGCCGCCTTCATCTGCATCGTGCTGTTCATCGCCGTCGCCAATCTGGTGATCGCCGCGATCGTGGTGCCGGCGGCCGACTGGGTGAGCCTGCTCCCCGAGCGGATCGGCCAGATCAAGACGACGATCAAGCCGCTGATCGACATCTATGCCAGTCTCAACAAGTTCATCAACGAGACCAGCTCGCAGATCGCGCTGACCCGCGCGCGGGCGGTGCGTACCGTCGCGCTCGAGGCGCCGAGCTCGCTGCTCGGCCTGCTCACCACGGCGGCGCCGTTCGCGCTGATCCAGATCTTCTTCGCGGTGCTGCTGGTGTTCTTCTTTCTCGCCGGCTGGTCGAGCATGCGGCGGCGCACGATCACCGGGCGCGCGAGCTTCACCAGTGCGCTGACGCTGGCGCGCGTGATCCAGGAGGTGGTCGACGCGACCTCGTCCTACATCGCGACGATCACGCTCATCAACGTGTCGCTGGGCGGGCTCGTCGCGGGCGGGCTCTATCTCGCCGGGCTGCCGACGCCGCTGATGTGGGGGGGGATCGTCGCCCTCCTGAACTACATTCCCTATCTCGGGCCGCTGATCGCCGCCGCGCTGCTCGCGCTCGGCGGGCTCATGATGTTCTCGCACGTTTGGCAGGCGCTGACGCCGGCGGGCGTGTTCGTCTGCTGCCACCTGGTCGAGTCGAACATCATCACGCCGACCATCCTGGGGCGGCGGCTGACGATCAATCCGCTGATGATCCTCGTCGCGCTCAGCTTCTGGGGGTGGGTATGGGGGGCGCTCGGCGCGGTGCTCGCCGTGCCGCTGCTGATCATCACGCGCACCGTGATCTCGGCGGCAGGCACGCCCGACATCGCCGGATTCCTCTTCGAGCACGGCACGCTCACCGCGCGCGGCCCCGACCCGTCGCGCGAAGAGCCGCCGCCGCTTGACAGCCCCGAGGCCCTCTCCTAATCGGCGCCCTCCCTGAAGCGCGGGTGTAGCTCAGTTGGTTAGAGCGCCGGCCTGTCACGCCGGAGGTCGCGGGTTCGAGCCCCGTCACTCGCGCCATTTCCCGGGACGGATTGGCGTTCCTTGTCCGCAGCTTAACCGTAGCTGCATCGGCCATTCCGTGTCGGTTCAGAGGGAATCGGCCATACAGGACCTTGCTTCCAGTCGAAGCAGGAGGTTCAGATGAGGACGATTTTCAAAACCGCCGCTGCCGCGTCGCTGGTCGCCGCCACGTCGCTGGCCGCCGTTCAGCCGGCGCAAGCGCATGTCGGCGCGGGCACGGCGGTGGTCGCGGGCATATTGGGGCTCGGCGTCGGCGCGGCGATCGCATCCGACCATCCGCATTATCGCGGCTATTACGCGCCGCCGCCCCCGCCGCCGCCGCCCGGCTATTATGGCTACGGCTATGCGCCGCCCCCGCCGCCGCCCGCACGCGAGGTCTGCGACGTCCGCTACGGCTATTATGGCGAGCCGCATCGCCACTGCTGGCTGGAGCGCTACTGAACGAGCGTGCCGGATCACCGCCGCCTCTACACGGGGCGGCCGCGATCGATGGCACCGCTTCGCGAAGTCTGCGTTGCGGCTAACATGGATATGAGTCGCACAGCCGGAGTTGCGGCAGGCGGGTTCGCCCTCGCCCTGCTGATCGCGTGGATGGTGCCGCCGACGACGCCGGCAGATAAGACGGCGCAGAGCTGGCGGGCGACCGTCCATCCGCATGCGCCCGATCCGGCGACGGTCGCGCTCGCGGGCACAGCGCCGGCGGACAGCTATGTCGCGCCGGGCACGACGCCGGCACTGGCCTACAGCCCGACGGCCGTCGCGCCGCCGATCGTCGTTCCGCAGGCCGGGCCGGCGCGGTCCGTCATGCCGCGCGCGCCAGCCGCCGCCGCCGCGCCCGCGCAGACTCCGCCTGTCTACGTGCCGCAGCGGGCGGTCGCGCAGCAGCCCGCGGTGCCGCAGCGCGCGACCTATGCGAGCTCCTGGTCGCGCGCGACGCAACGCGCCGCCGAGGATCAGCCGCAACAAGCCTATGCCGATTATTATCCGAGCGACGAGCAGCGCTATCGCGATGGCTACAGCTGGGCCGCCAATCGTGATGTCCAGGATCCGCGCGAATGCCGGCGCTGGCGCGGCGAGCCCGGCGAGGATGGCTGCCTCGACTATCTGCGCGACCAGGACGATCGCGAGGATCGCGGCCGCTGGGGCGAGTGGTAACAGCCTAGCCGGCCGGCGCTAGGCGGGTTGCACGCCCTCTGCCTGGACGAGCGCCTCGCCGATCCGCTCGCCGATCAGCCGCACACGCTTCTCAACGAGATCGACCGGCGTCCGCGCGAGCTCGAGCCGCCAGATGCCGCCGGAGTCGCGCTTGAGGTAGAAGCCGCCCGCGTCGCGCAGCAACATGCCTTGTTCGTCGACAAGTTCGACGATGGGCTCAGCCACGGAAGCGGCCGAGTTCCATCCACCGCAGCAGCGGCCTCAACGGCAGGATCCAGACGATCCCCGCGACCAGATAGACGATCGCTTGAGCCAGCACCGGCAGCCGCTCGATCCATGGGCTGAGCCCGACGACCACCGCCGACCATAGCGCGATCAGCAGGAGGATCAGCGCCATGCCCGCAGGCTTGCGCCAGCTCGGCTGCGGTTCCTCTAGCATGGGATCCACTCGCGCTCAGTGGCGATCGCGTCGAGGCGCATGTCCCATTCCTCCATCGGCAGCCCCGCTTCTTCCTGAACGCTCCAGGCGAGCCCGATGCGCCGCGCCTCAGGAAGCGCCGCGAAGGCGCGATCGTAGAAGGCGGCGCCCTGGCCGATACGGCCGCCGGCGCGATCGAAGCCGAGCAGCGGCGCGAGGACCAGCGCGGGCGCCAGCGGGTCGCTCTCGGGCGGAGGCTGCAGCAGCCCCAGCGGCCCGGGATGGAGCGGCCTGCCGGGCACCCAGCGGAGGAAGCGCATCGGCTCCGTCCGTTTTGCGACATGGGGCAGCGCGATCGCGACGCCTTGACCGGCAAGCAGCTGAAGGAGCGGGCCGGGATCGATCTCGTCGCCGACCGCGATGTAACCGGCGACGCTCGGCGCACCCTCAACATGGCAAAGCAGCCGCTGCGCGATCATATCGCCGATCGCGGCACGATCGTCCGCGTCCATCGCCGACACGAAGGCATGGCGTCGCGCGCGAAGTTCGGCGCGGAGCGCCGTCTTGCGTTCGGCGAGAGGGGAAGAAGGTGGTGGGACCGCCATGGTCGTTGGCCCGAATATCCTCTGACGCCTCAACGTCAGGTGGGCGCCGTTTAGAGCGAACCAGGGTCCGCCCAGGGACAGCTCCCGTGGATGTGGAATCGCCTCAGGGATAATCGCAAAGGCTCGTGCCGGGCAGTACCCACCAGCCCCAATCTAGGCGCTGGCGTGCGCCTTCTCAAGCTTTGCGGCGAGCGTTTCTGCGCGCTCCGCCAAGCTTTCGACCGCGCGCAGCGTGCCTTCGTCGATCGTCGGCGCAGCGCCCGCGTCAGCGAGCCTGGCGCGCGCCTCCTTGAGCTCGTCGGCGAGCAGGATCGTGGCAAACAGCAGCGTGCGGGTCTCGCCCGTGCGGCCGACCGCCTTCATCGCCTCCTGCGCCTTCTCGTCGGCGACCGCGGCGCTGGCGCGGAGCTTGTCTTCCTCGCCATCCTTGCAGGCGAGCTCATATTGATGCCCGCCGACCTCAACCGTCACCTGACCCATCTCAGCCCTCCACCTGCTCGGCCTCGGCGGGCGCGCTCTTGACGGGCTCAGGGCCGATCAGCCGGTCGATCCCCGCGAGCGCGCTCGCGGTGCTGTCGCGCAGCCGGCGGTGGCGCGCCTCGAGCGCGGCATAGTCGCCGCGGCTCACCGTTTCGGACGAAGGGCGAGGCGGCGGCAGCGCTTCGAGCCGCGCGATCGCGCGCTCCAGCCGGCCGACGGCAAGGACGAGGCGTTCATCGGTCATGTATCGAGAGTAGCACGACCGCGACGCCGGACAAGCGCGCGTGCCGCCGTCGCTGTAGATGAGCGGGACGAATCGCCGCTGCGCGATCAAGGGGATTTCCGCCATGCGCCTGCTGCCGCTCGCCTTGCTGCTCGGTCTGCTACCGCTAGCGCCGGTCTCGGCGCAGGACGTCGCGGCCGGCGCGGCGCTGTTCAAGGCACGTTGCGCTGTCTGTCACCGCAGCGAAGCCGGTGACCGGCCAGGGATCGGTCCGAACCTCGCGGGCGTCGTCGGGCGCAGGGCCGGTTCGGCGCCGTTCGTCTATTCGGACGCGCTCAAGAATTCGCGTATCGTCTGGACGACGAAGACGCTCAATGCCTTCCTCACCGCGCCGGGCGCGCTGGTGCCGGGCACGCGCATGGTCGTCGAGATCGACGACGCCCGCGAGCGCGCCGACCTCGTGGCGTATCTCGCGTCGCTCAGGAAATAGCCGTCGCGCCGATCGCGGTGCGCTTCTGCTTGATCCAGGTCTCGCGGCCGCGGAGGAAGGCGATCCAGCCCCAGGCCGCGCCGGCGTGGCGGAGCAGCTGAAAGGTGAAGGGCTCCAGGATCGAGGCGATCAGCGCCGGCCCGAGCTCGAGGCCTTTGCGCTGTCCCGTCCAGCGCTTGTAGATGCCGAGCGACCAGAGGTGGAAAGCGAGGTCGATCGCGACCTTGGCGAGCATGATCAGCAGGATCGGCAGCACGAGGTGGAAACGCCCGATCGCGATCAGCGCGATCAGGATCACGAAGGCGGCGAGGCCGTAGATCGGCTGGAAGCGGTCGATCGCCTTCACCGGCAGCATCCGCGTGCCGAGCTGGCCGTAGCGGCGGTTGCCGACCATGTCGCGGTTCCAGTGCTGCGTCTGCAGGAACCCGCCGAACCAGCGGCGCCGCTGGCGCAGAAAGCCGATCGCGCTCGCCGGCGCGTCGGTCGAGGCGAGCGCGCGGCCGATCACGCGGACGCGCCAGTCCTGCCCGGTGTCGGCGGCGTGGCGATGGAGGCGATGGATCAGCTCATAATCCTCGACCATGCAGGCCGGATCGAAGCCGCCGACCGTCATCACCGCCTCGCGCCGGAACGCCGCGAACGCGCCGGAGATCAGCAGCAGGCTGTCCAGCCGCGCCCAGGCGTAGCGCGACAGGAAGTTGCGGACATATTCGTAGCTTTGGAACCATTGAAACAGGCGTCCGGCAAGGTGCGGCCCGCAGACCGGCGCGAGCACGCCGGTCGCCGCGACGAGCTCGGGCTCCGCCGCGAACGCGTCGCGCATCGCCTTGATCGCGCCGGGCGCGAGCAGCGTGTCGGCGTCGATGGTCAGCACCATCTCGGTATCGAGGTGGAGCATCGCGGCGTTGAGCGCGCGGGCCTTGCCGCCATGATGCAGGCGCAGCCAGCGAAGGCTCGGCAGGCGAGGGGCGGGTCCGCTCATCTCGCCATGACCCGGCGCGTCGAGCCCGTAGAGGGACTTCATCGTTTCACCGCTCTGATCGGTCGATCCGTCGTCGGCGAGCAGGATGAGATCGGGCGGCTCCGCCTGGTTCGCGAGCGTATCGATGGTGATGCCGAGCACCGGTGCTTCGTTGCGCGCAGCGATGATCACCGCGAGTGTCGGCCGCCGCGCGGATGCGGCGGGCGTCGGCTCGCCGTCACGCAGGCGCCGGATCTCCAGCGCGGTGAAGATCAGCAGCGCGGTATCGTAGAGAATATAGGCGATGCCCACCGCCCATCCGGCGACGCCTTCGCGAAACCAGGCCTGGGCGAGCAGCACGACGAACAGCAGCGGCGGGCCTGCGCCGATCAGCCGGCTGGCGAGCGGCACCGGCCGCGGCGTCAGGCGCGGCGACTGGCGCTCGAAACTGGGCGCGAGCATGTTCATGATCGAAGTTAAACCCCCTAGGTCCTGAACCCAGCCTTGCGCTATCGCTCGGCACGAACGGCGGAGGGCACGATGGACGGGCGGCGCTATAGCGGAGTTGCGATCGCGCTTCACTGGCTGATTGCCGCTGCCATCATCGCCAATGTCGCGCTCGCCTGGATCTGGCCGCACCTCGCCGACGAGCGGGTCCGGCCTGCGATCGACGTCCACAAGTCGATCGGCGTCACCGTCCTCGGCCTCGCCGTGATGCGGCTGCTGTGGCGCGCGACGCATGCGCCGCCGCCGCTGCCCAACCGCTACCAGCGGTGGGAGTTGGCGCTATCGCACGCGACGCACGGGCTGCTCTACCTGCTGATCTTCGCGATGCCGCTCAGCGGCTGGATCATGGATTCGGCGTGGAAGGATGCGGCGACGCATCCGATGTTCTGGTTCGGGCTGTTCCAATGGCCGCGGCTCGGCTTCATCATGGCCCTGGACCTCGACACGCGGAACTGGCTGCACGACCTGTTCGGTGCCGCGCATGTCTGGGGATCCTATCTGCTGTATGGCCTGTTCGCGCTGCATGTCGGCGGCGCGTTCAAACATCAGCTGCTCGACGGCGACGCCGAACTGCAGCGCATGTGGTTCGCGCGCTGAGCGTCACGTCTCGAGCGCGTATCGCCGGCAATGTTCAAGGTAACCCGCTTCGTGGCTGGCGGCGAGGCTGACCACCGCCTCCCACAGCCATGACGGCGCATCGAGCGCGCCGTCCGGGCGGCGGGTGAGTTCCTCCCGCCAGGCGCGGCGCGCGTCCGGCGCCATCTGCCGGCCATGGCCGAGCCCAACGACATAGGTGAGGAAATGCGCGGCGCGAACCGCCTCGGCACGGCTGAACTGGTCGATCTCGAGCTTGAGGTCCTGCGGCATCAGCTCGCGCAGCACCACCGGCCGCCCGAGCAACCGTGCGGCGATCATCCGCTCGCCGAGATAGGGCGCGAGTGCGCGTGCACCGGCGACGACGCGTTCGGCATGATCGTCGGGCATCGCCGCGTCGGCCGCCGCCGGCGCGACCGCCGCCACCGCCTCCTTGATGTCGACGAGCGCGAGCCGTTCATGCTTGCCGCCCTTGCGGCGCAACCCGACGAGCAGCGCGTAGCGGAGATTGCCGAGCGAACTGCAGCCTTTGCGCCAATAGGCGGCGTCGAGCAGCTCGATCTCGCCATCGGCGTCGCAGGCGCACAGCGCGAGCAGCGGTTTCCGCACCTCGTCCTCCCGCACGAGGTCTTCGATCGCCTCGCGCTCCTCGTCGGAAAGCGCCCAGAACTTCTTGCCGAGCGGGATCGACGGGCGGACATCCTCGATCCGTTCGCGCGCGAGATGCTTCCAGCGGCGGCCGAGCGCGCGGCGGCGGACCGAGCGGACGACTTCGGGCTCCGGCGCCTCGTGATCCTCGGCGTCGGGCGCAGTCAGTGCGAGCGCATAGCCCTGCACCATCTCCTCGATCATGTGCGCGACGGTGACTCCGGGCAGGTCCGAACCGCGCGCCGCGGTTTCGAGAGAGAGGGCGAGCCGAATGAGATCGTGCGCGGGATTGCCGATCACGCATTGATCGAGGTCACGGATCTGGATCGCGACGGCACCGTCCGCATCGGCGACGGGACCGAGATTGCCGAGATGGCAGTCCCCGCAGATCCAGATCGGCGGCCCGGCCGGGATGCGGCGCACGACCGTCGATTCGCCGAGCCAGTCATAGAATTTGGCGGTGTTGCCGCGCACATAGGCGTGGGCCGAGCGGGCCATCTTGAGCATGCGCGTCCGCGTCAGGACGCCGGAACGGTCTTGATACGCTATCGTCGCCAATCGGCTGCTCCACTTCTGTCATCATTTCGTCAAACGATGCGCGTCCGGAACAGTTTCGTGAACTTTCGTCGAGGTTTAGAGATGCGCGCAGTCGGCATCGCGCGCGACCGCCTGTTTGCCGGCGATGGCGCGGCCGATCGCGCCGACGATCGCGCCGGGCGACGTGTCGTGCGCGGGCAGTCCGGCATGGGGATCGCCCAGCGTTCCGGTGATCCGGATCGCGCCCGGCAGCTTGAGCAGACTGTGCTGCTTGGGCGCGCCGTTCAGCATGATGGCGAGCCGCTCGTCGGCGAGATCGATCGTTCCGCTGCCTTTGGTCTGCGCTCGCGTCGTGTCGACGAGCAGGCGTCGTACTTGGCCGACGCCGTGACGGACATCGAGCCGCAGCACGGCGCAGCGCAAGCCGCTGCGTGCAGCGCTGTCGGTGGTGAGGGCATGGCCGAGGTCGAGCCCCAGCAGCGAGGCGAGCCGCGCCGGCAGCGAACCATCGCGCGCCGTCAGCGCCACGACCCCGTTCGAGGCGCCGATGCCGTCGCGGATCGTGCTGCCGCTGCCCGCGAGACGGACGTGACCGGTCGCGCGTCCGTCGACCGTGCCGCCGCCGCCGAGCGTCGAAAGATCGGCGCCTTCGAGGTGCGCGTCGATCGTGATCAGCGGCAGCGCCCGTCCGCGCTGATCGACGGCCAGGCTGCCGGTCACCGCACCGTGCGTCAGTCCGGCGCGCAACGGCGAGATCGTAAGGAGGCTGTGGTCGAGCCGCAGCGTCGCCGCGATGCTGCGGACCGGTGGGCTGCCGCGCCCGATCATGGTGCGGGCGTCGAAGCGGAGCGCGCCGTCGGTCTGCGCGAGCTTGTCCAGCGCGACCCGTGTGGCGGGGATCAGCCGGCGCTTATCGGAACGATTGGGTGCGGCGGCGCGCGTGAGGCTGCTGCTGGAAGCGAGATCGGCGAAGTCGAACGGATCGGCGTGGACGGTGCCGTCGAGCACGGTGCGGCCATCCTGCCGATGGATCGTCAGATCGCCTGCGACATGCGAGCGACCGACCGTGCCTACGAGGCCGGTCACGCGCCAGTCCGGCGCATCGTGGCGGGCATGGGCGCGGAGGCTCACCGGCTGGCTGTGGAACAGCCCCGCTTCGACGATCGCATCGATCGTCTTGAGATCGTCGGCGCGGGCGTCGAGATCGACGTCCATCAAATCGCTGTCGAGCGGGCGGTCCATCGTCCCCACCGCGCGGAGGTGCAGCGTCGGCCCGGCGATGCTGGCCGTGAAGGGCCAGCGTGCGCCCCCCGCGATCGCCGCCCCGTGCGCGACGATCCGCACCGGCGCACCGCGCACGGTGCCGGTGCCGCTCGCGTCGATGCCATGGCCGGCATCCGCCTTCATCTGGAGATCGAACCGGCGATCCCACTTGGCGTCGCGATAAGCGATGCGGGCGTCGCTGATCAGCAGCGGGCCCTGCGGCAGACCGGTCGACCGGCCGCTGCCGCCGCTTCGCCAGTTCGCACGGCCGTCGGCGGCGCGGACGAGCGCCAACCGCAATCCGTCGAACCGAAGCGCCTGCGGCTGCGTGGGTCCGAACAGCGCCGGGATCAGCGCCAGCCGAAACCGCGCGCTCCGCAGCTCGGCCCAGTTGCCGCTGCCGGCCCAATCAGGCTGGCGAATGGCGAGATCCGTAACCTGAAGCTCGGGCGTCAGCAGCGATCCGCCGGTGCGCGCGATCCGCGCGATCGTGACCGATGTGCCGAACTGACGGGTGAGACGTGCCTCGATGCCCGGTCGCAAGCGGTCGATCGGCAGCACCAGCAGCAATGCGAGCGCGCCCGCGCACAAGGCTAGGCCTGCAAGCGCAAGCCACAGCAGGATCGGCTTCGCGCGTGCCATCTCGCCTGAGACGCGCGGCGGCGTTGGGGTGTTCCGCCTTCGGTGCGCCGCTTCAGCAGCAGCCGGCGAACATCAGCGCCGCGGGCGGCGGCCGTCGTCGCTTGGAGGCGGTGGCGGCGCCGCTTCCGGCGGCGCGGAGCGGGTCTCCCCGGCCTGTTGCGCCTTCCACGCTTCCTGCTGATCGTCGATCGCCTGCTGCGCTGCGCCGAGGCAAACCAGCTCGGCGTCGCGGCGCTCGCCGGCCGGCAACGCCGCGCGGAAGCTGGTAACGGGCGGCATCGGCAGATGCTTCTCGTTGAACTCCTTCGACATCGCGTCGAGCAGCAGCCGCTCCGCCCGGCACAGCCGGAAATAATGCTGGGCGAGCGCGCTGAGCTGAAGGCTGTAGGGGACGTCCCCGGCACTTGCCGGCGCGGCGAGCAGGCCGAGGAGAGCGAGAAGGCATCGGCTGCATCGTTTCACGGTAGCGATCTGCCCCATGCTCCGATCGCTCGCAATCAGATGGAGAATCCGCGTTCTGCCGCGCGGGTCACGCGTCGCTGCGCGGTCCCGTGCGGCGGTCCTGCAGCGCCATCTGCACCATCAGCCGGATCGCCATCGCGCGCGTCAGGTTCGGGTTGCCCTTGGAGGCGATCCACGCGTCGAGCGCGGCGAGTTGCTCGGCCTGGAAGCGCACGTTGACCGCGGTTCCGCCGCCGGACGGAGTGCGATCGCGCTTCGCTGCGCTGTCATCGGTCGGCATGCGCGGAGCCTGTCACGAGCCGGAGATCGGCGCAAGGTTGTTGAAATATCTGGCGGAACGGGAGGGATTCGAACCCTCGAGGAGCTGTTAACCCCTACACACTTTCCAGGCGTGCGCCTTCGACCACTCGGCCACCGTTCCGCGGGAGCGGCGCGATTATCCGTTCGCGCCCGCTTCCGCAACCTCGCGCGCAGGCAGCAGCGCTTCCAGCCGCGGATCGCGCGGGCCGAGGCCCGCCAAACCTTTCCACGCATCGCGGACGATCTCGGCCTGCTGTTCGATGCCGTAGCGGCGCAGCGGGCGACCCGGCGTGTAGCGATATGGATAGCGGCAGAAGGGGTGGCGGCGGAGCGGCAGGCGGATGCCGCACTGGTGCTGCCAGACATGCGTCAGCTCGTGGACGAAGAGCCCTGTCAGCGCCGGCTCGCAGATCGCATAGTCATCGCGCCAGAGCGTGCCTTCGGGATGGACCCAGATCGCGCCGTCCGGCGCCATCACGACATTGCGCGGCTGCAGCGGCCACCAGCGCCGGCAATGGATGCGCACCGGCACAGGATCGAGCGCACCCCCGAACAGCCGGGCGCCAAGTGCGCTCTCGCCTTCCGTCAGCGGGCGCCCGGGCGCTTGCTTCAAGGCGCCGGATCGCCGGCGCCGACCGCCTTGGCGTCGAGCGTGACCGGCTGGCCTTGCGCGAAGCGGAAGGAGAGCTTGAGCGTGCCGCCCGGCGTGAGCTTCGGATCGATCCCGAACAGCATGGCGTGATAGCCGCCGGGCGCGAAGGCCAAGGTGCCGCCGGCGGGCACGTCGACACCGGCGATCCTGGCCATCTCCATCATGCCGCCCATCGCGCCGGGCGGCGTGCCGCCCTTCATACTCTCGTGCAGCTCGACGCTCTGCACCGAGGGACTGGAGACCGCGACGAGCCGCGCCGGATCAGAGCCGCCATGGATGGTGAAATAGGCCGCGCCGGGCCGGCCGGGGACCGCGGGGAGCCGCACCCAGGCGCGATCGACCGTCGGCTGGGGCGGACCGTTCTTGTGGCAGCCGCCGAGCGCCGCTGCGATCGCGAGCCCCAGAATCGCTAGCCGGCGTGCCATAGTGAAATTCCTCCGCGATGCGGCGGCGCCTTAGCGCGCTCGCCCGACTTGCGGCAACGCATCGGCCACCTATATCGCCCGCTGTAACAATCGGCCGCCCTTCGCTTGATGAGGTCGGGCACCGTACGTCGCTATCAAACGGGGTCAAAGAGGACGAAATGGCCAAAGTTATCGGTATCGATCTGGGAACGACCAACAGCTGCGTCGCCGTGATGGAAGGCGGCAAGCCGAAGGTCATCGAGAATGCGGAGGGCGCGCGCACGACGCCGTCCATCGTCGCCTTCGCCAAGGATGGCGAGCGGCTCATCGGCCAGCCGGCCAAGCGCCAGGCGGTCACCAACCCGACCAGCACGATCTTCGCGGTGAAGCGCCTCATCGGCCGCCGCTTCGACGATCCGATCACCAAGAAGGACACCGAGCTCGTCCCCTACCAGATCGCGCGCGGGCCGAACGGCGACGCGTGGGTTCAGGCGGGCGGCAAGGACTATTCGCCTTCGCAGATCTCCGCCTTCATCCTGCAAAAGATGAAGGAGACCGCCGAGTCCTATCTCGGCGAGACGGTCACCCAGGCGGTGATCACGGTTCCCGCCTATTTCAACGATTCGCAGCGCCAGGCGACCAAGGATGCCGGCAAGATCGCGGGGCTCGAGGTCCTGCGCATCATCAACGAGCCGACCGCGGCCGCGCTCGCCTACGGCATGGAGAAGAAGGGCGCCGGCACGATCGCGGTCTATGACCTCGGCGGCGGCACCTTCGACATCTCGGTGCTCGAGATCGGCGACGGCGTGTTCGAGGTGAAGTCCACGAACGGCGACACGTTCCTCGGCGGCGAAGACTTCGACATGCGGCTGGTCAACTACCTGGCCGACGAGTTCAAGAAGGAACAGGGCATC
>JAFAZF010000032.1 GCA_019239915.1 Sphingomonadaceae bacterium | reverse complement strand
TCATCCGCCGGCCCAAGCGGTTCCGCCTCAACGCGGTCGTGCAGCGCTTCGACGTCGTGGGCGTCCGCGCCCTCGGGATCATTGGCCTGATGAGCTTCCTCATCGGCATCGTCATCGCGCAGCAGGGCGCAATCCAGCTCCGCCAGTTCGGCGCCGAGGTCTACACGATCAACCTCGTCGGCCGGCTCACCTTCCGCGAGCTCGGCGTGCTGATGACCGCGATCATGGTCGCCGGCCGTTCGGGGAGCGCGTTCGCGGCGCAGATCGGCTCGATGCGGCTCGCCGAGGAGGTCGATGCGATGCGCACGATCGGCGTCTCCCCGATGGAAGCGCTGGTGCTGCCGCGCATCACCGCCGCGGTCGCGATGATGCCGCTGCTCGCCTTTTACGCCGCCATGCTTGCGCTGATCGGCGGCGGCCTGTTCTGCTGGACCTCGCTCGATATCCCCCCGGTGAGCTTCGTGGCGCGCATCCGCGAGGTCGTGCCGATCACCGACGTCTGGCAGGGGCTCATCAAGGCGCCGGTATTCGGCTTCATCATCGCGATCGCCGGTTGCTTCCAGGGCATGCAGGTCGAGGGCAATGCCGAGGAGGTCGGGCTGCGGACCACCGCGGCCGTGGTCCAGTCGATCTTCCTCGTGATCGTGCTCGACGCGTTCTTCGCGGTCTTCTTCGCCTCGATCGGATGGATATGAGCGAGGAGAGGCAACGGGCGCAAGCGCCCCCCCCGCCGCGCGGCACGAGACCGGTGATCGAGGTGAAAGGCCTCACCAACCGCTTCGGCGAGCAGACCGTGCACGAGAACCTCGATCTCGACGTCAACGCCGGCGAGATCCTCGGCGTCGTCGGCGGCTCGGGCACCGGCAAATCGGTGCTGATGCGCTCGATCATCGGGCTGCAGAAGCCGGTGTCGGGCGAGGTCCACGTCTTCGGCGAGCAGATGATCGGACGTTCGTCGGACGAGGCCAAGAACGTCCGGCGCCGCTGGGGCGTGCTGTTCCAGGGCGGCGCGCTGTTCTCGACGCTGACGCTGGCCGAGAATGTCGAGGTGCCGCTGCGTGAATATTATCCCGCGCTCGGCGAGACGCTGCTCGACGAGATCGCCTCCTACAAGATCGCGATGTCCGGCTTGCCGACCGAGTCCGCGCCGAAATATCCCTCTGAGCTGTCGGGCGGCATGAAGAAGCGCGCCGGCCTCGCCCGAGCGCTCGCGCTCGATCCCGAGCTCCTGTTCCTCGACGAGCCGACCGCCGGGCTCGACCCGATCGGCGCCGCCGCGTTCGATGATCTCATCAAGTCCCTGAAGGAAACGCTTGGCCTCACGGTGTTTCTGATCACGCACGATCTCGACACGCTCTATGCGATCTGCGACCGTGTCGCGGTGCTGGCGGACAAGAAAGTGATCGCCTGCGGAACGATCGACGAACTGCTGGCATTGGACCATCCGTGGATCCAGGAATATTTCAACGGCCCGCGCGGGCGCGTCGCGGCCGATGCGGCGGAACGCAATGCCGACAAGCCGGTGCCGACGATGGCGCAAGCGGCCGCGCTCACGGGTGGAGAAGCAGAGGCATGAGGGGGGCATGAGCCGCTGATGGAGACGCGCTCCAACCATATCCTCGTTGGCGGAGTCGTGCTCGCGCTGATCGCGATCACGCTCGGTTTCGTGCTCTGGATCAGCCAGGTCTCGAGCGGCGACAAGAACAAATACGACATCTTTTTCAGGACGTCGGTGGACGGTCTTGCGAAGGGCTCCGCGGTCACCTTCTCGGGCGTCCCGGTCGGCAAGGTCGACGACATCAAGCTGATGCCGGAGAGCCCGGAATTCGTGCGCGTGCGCATCGTGATCGACGATCAAACGCCGGTGCTCCAGGGCACGACGGCGGGCATCTCCGGCGTCGGCTTCACCGGCGTCAGCCAGATCAACCTCGAAGGCGCGATCCGCGGCGCGCCGCCGATCACCGATGTCGGGCCCTATGGCGTGCCGGTGATCCCGACCAAGCAGGGCGGCCTCGGTGCGCTGCTCGCCTCGGCACCGCAACTGCTCGACAAGCTGACGACGCTCTCCGACCGGCTCGGCCAGCTGCTCGACGACAAGAACCAGAAGAGCATGGCGAACATCCTCGCCAATATGGACAAGTTCACCGGCACGCTCGCCGCCAACGGCCCGCAGATCCAGGAGACGCTCGCCACCGCGCGGACGGCGATCAAGAGCGCGGGCGAGGCCGCCGACCAGATCGCCAAGCTCGCCGGCACGACCAACCAGTTGCTCGACCAGAACGGCAAGCCGCTCGTTTCGGATCTCCGCGAGGCGGTCGCCTCGGCCAAGCACAGCATGGCGACGCTCGACGCGGCGATCAGCGATGCGCGGCCAGGCTTGAAGACGCTCTCGACGCAGACCGTGCCCAACGCCGATCAGCTCGTGCGCGATCTTTCGAACATGGCGCAGGCGCTCACCGGCGTCGCCGACAAGATCAACAATGGCGGCGCCGGTGGCGTGCTCGGCGGCACCAAGCTTCCCGACTATCAGCCGCACGGCCACAGCCGCAAATGAGGCGCGCCATGACTGTTCCTTCGCTCCGCCGCCTCACCGCAGCCGCCGTTCCGCTCGGCCTGAACGTCGCGCTCGCCGCCACGCTGAGCGGTTGCGTCAGCTTCGGTGCCAAGCCGCCGCCGACGTTCATGGCGCTGACCTCGTCGCAGCCGCCGGCACCGACAGCGGGCGGCATCGTGCCCGAGAACAGCGCCGTCACCGTCTTCACGCCGACCTATCCGCAGGAACTTGCGAGCGCGCGCGTGCCGGTGCGCACGGGGCCGACGCAGGTCGCCTACATCAAGGGCGCGCAGTGGGAGGATGTGCCGGCCAAGCTGTTCCGGGCGCTGCTCGCCGATACGATCAGCGCGCGCACCGGCCGCCTCACGCTCGAACCGCGCGACTATCATGTCGCGCCCGGTCCACGGCTCTCCGGTAAGCTCTCCACCTTCGGCCTGGATGAAGCGTCGCGCAGCGCGGTCGTGACCTTCGACGCGATGATCGAGCGCGACGGCAAACCGCTGGAGACGCGGCGTTTCCAGTCGAAGGTTCCGGCCGCAATGGACGCCGACGGCGCGCGGGCAGGCCTCAACCAGGCCGCCAACGATGTCGCGACACAGGTCGCCGACTGGATCGGGCCGGCGGGCGCGCCTTGAGTTCTCATTAGCCTAACAAGCCCGTTCGTCATGAGCGAAATCGAACTACGTGCCGCGAGCGACGTCCTGCTTGGCACGCGCTTCGACGTCGCTCAGTGCGAACGGTGTAAAGTCGACCGACCGGGATTGTTGCTGCTTGGATTCACTCCAAGCTTTTCGAAACCTGCTCGTAGAGGTCGCGGCTGAGCCCGGGCACCGCGAGCATGCGCTCGAGCTCGGCGCGCATCAGCGCCGCGCGTTTCGGCTCGAACCGCCGCCCGCGCCCGAGCGGCGGGATCAGCTTGGCGGCGGTCTGCGGGTTGATCTTGTCGGCGGCGAGCACATGGTCGGCGAGAAAGCGATAGCCGCGGCCCGAAGCATCGTGGAACGCGCGTTGGTTGCCGGCGAAGGCGTTCACCAGCGCGCGCAACCTGTTGGGGTTGGCGATGGTGAAGTCGGGATGGCGGCTCAGCGCCTCGACCTGTGCCGCGGTGTCGCCACGTAGCGACTGCGCCTGCACCGTGAACCATTTGTCGAGAACGAGCGCATTGTCGCGATAGCGCCTGTGGAAATCGGCCAGTGCCTGATCGCGCTCCGGCGCCGCGCTGCTCGCCAGCACGGTGAGCGCGCCCTGCCGATCGGTCATGTTGTCGGCATCGGCAAACTGGCGATAGGCGAGCTGCGGCGCATCGATCGCGCCGCCGGCATGGATGAAGCCGAGCGCGATCGAGCGCAGCCGGCGGAGCCCCTTGGCGGCCGGCGAGAGCTCGTAGCGATTGGCGTGGGTCGAGGCATAGGCGGCGCGCCACTCGTCCTCCAAAGCGCTGCCCAACGCGTGGTAGAGCGCGTCACGCGCCGCCGCGATCGCATCGGGATCCACGACCGCAAGCTGATCGCCGAGAAACCCTTCCGCCGGGAGCAACACCGCCTCGGCGACGAAGGCCGGATCGAGCGCGGGATCGGTCAGCACCGCGCGCACCGCCTCGATCACCGGGCCGTGATCGGCGGCGGCGCCGCCGATCGCGCCGAGGAGCGTGCCGACCATCAGCTGCTGCATCGCCTCGTAGCGCGCGAAGGGATCGTCATCGGCCCGCGACAGCGCCGCGAGCACCGCCGCCGGGCGATCGCTGTCGATCACCACCGGCGCGGAGAAGCCGCGGTTGATCGAGAGCAGCGGCCGTTCGCTGACACCTTCCAGCAGGATCTCCTGCTGAGGCGTATCGAGCAGGACGAGTTTCTCCGGGATGAGCGGCTTGCCCGTCCGCTCGCCGATCAGCGCGAGCCGCAGCGGAATCGGCATCGGCGCCTTGTCGGGCTGGCCCGGCGTCGGCGGCACCGCCTGCGCCAGCGTGACGCGGGCGCGGCCCGAGCCTGGCTCATGCTCGACACGCGCCCGGACGCGCGGCGTGCCCGCCTGCGCGTACCAGAGGCGGAATTGGCCGAGATCGATCCCGCTCGCATCCTCCATCGCCACGACGAAGTCCTCGCACGTGGCGGCCTCGCCGTCGTGGCGCTGGAAATAGAGGTCGGTGCCCGCGCGAAACCGCGCTGGCCCCAGCATGGTGTGGAGCATGCGGATCACCTCGGCACCCTTGTTGTAGACGGTCGAGGTGTAGAAATTGCCGATCTCGATATAGCTGTCAGGCCGGATCGGGTGCGCGAGCGGGCCGGCATCCTCGGGAAACTGCGCCGCGCGCAACACGCGGACATCGTCGATGCGCTTCACCGCGGCGCTGCCCTGGTCGGCTGAGAACTGCTGGTCCCGGAACACGGTGAAGCCCTCCTTGAGCGAGAGCTGGAACCAATCACGGCAGGTGACGCGGTTGCCGGACCAATTGTGGAAATATTCATGCGCGACGACGCCGGCGATGGCATCGAAATCGGCGTCGGTCGCAGTGTCGGGATCAGCAAGGATGTAGCGCGAGTTGAAGACGTTGAGCCCCTTGTTTTCCATTGCGCCGAAATTGAAGTCGGACACCGCGACGATATTGAAGAGGCCGAGATCATATTCGCGGCCGTAGACCTTCTCGTCCCACGCCATCGCCGCCTTGAGCGAGGCCATGGCATGGTCGGTCTTCGCGAGATCGCCGTCGCGCACCCAGATGCCGAGCTCGACGCGCCTGCCGCTCATCGTCACGAAGTAAGCGCGGTTGGCGACGAGATCGCCCGCGACCAGCGCGAACAGATAGCAGGGCTTGGGAAAAGGATCCCGCCATTCGGCCCAGTGGCGGCCGTCCGGCCGCACACCCTCTCCTACGCGGTCGCCGTTGGCGAGCAGCACCGGGTAGCGCGCCGCGTCCGCCGTCATCCGCACCGTGTAGCGGCTGAGCACGTCAGGCCGATCGGGGAAGAAGGTGATGCGGCGGAAACCCTCGGCCTCGCATTGCGTGCAGAGCATGCCGCCACTGGCGTAGAGCCCCATCAGCTGGGTGTTGCGCTCGGGCGCGATCACCACCTCGGTTTCGACGACGTGCGCGTCGCCGCCCAGATCGACGACGAGTTGGTGACCCTCGATCGCCCACTCCTCCTCGCCCAGTGCCACGCCATCGACGCGGACGACGATCGGCTCCATGCCGCTGCCGGCGTCGAGCCGCAGCGGCTGGACGTGCGCGCCGTTGCGCACGATCTCGAGCCGCGCCCGCACTCGCGTCGCGCCCGCATCGAGATCGAAGTCGAGCGAGACCTCGGGGACGAGCCAGTCCGGCGGCCGATAATCCTCGCGGCGGATCACGGACGGCGGCGCGGCGGGCGCGGAGAGGGCGTCGAGCATGAACGGAACCTAGGGTGATGGACGGAGGCTGACAATCAAGGCATGCGCGGGGACGAGGTTCCCGTGCGATGCCGCATCTCTTTGTCTTCGGTCTCGGCTACAGCGCATCCCGTCTCGCGGCGCGGCTGCGCGGCGCGGGCTGGACGGTCACCGGCTGCCGACGCGCCGGCGATGCTGACGCTTCAACTTTCGATGACGATGCAGCGGTCGCCACCGAGATCGCGCACGCGACGCACATCCTCTCCTCGGTGCCGCCAGCGCGTGACGCCGACCCCGTGCTGGCACGCTACGGGGCGGCGCTCGCGACCGCGCCCGCGCGTTGGATCGGCTATCTCTCGTCGACCGGCGTCTATGGCGACACCGGCGGCGCCTGGGTCGACGAGACCGCGCCGATCGGGAGCGGCCGGCGAAGCGCGCGCGCGGCCGCGGATGCGACGTGGCAGGGTCTGCGCGCCGACGTGCGGGTGTTTCGGCTGCCGGGGATCTATGGTCCGGGGCGCTCGCCGCTCGATCGCGTCCGCGACGGCCGCGCGCACCGCATCGCGCTGCCGGACCAGGTGTTCAGCCGGGTGCATGTCGACGACATCGCTGCCGGCGTGATCGCGAGCTTCGCGGGACCGCCGGGCGTGTACAATCTCGCCGACGATCTGCCGGCGAGCCAGAATGCCGTCGTCGAGGCGGCGAGCCTCCTGCTCGGCCTGGCGCCGCCGCCGCTGCTCCCGCTCGAGAGCGCCGGGCTTTCCCCCGCCGCGCGCGCCTTCTATGCCGAGAACCGGCGCGTTGCGAACGGCAAGGCCAAGCGGCTGCTTGGGTGGCGCCCGCGCTTCCCTGATTACCGGACTGGGCTGGCAGCGCTCATGCGATCCGCGCCCTGAGCGCGACGAACAGCCCGAGGATCGCGAGCAGGCAGCCGACCGCCGCTTGCGCCGACCAGCGATAGCCTTCGAAAACCGTCGACAGCGCCATGGCGAGGAACGGCGTCAGCAGGCTCGAATAGGCCGCGCGCGCCGATCCGATCGTGCGGATGACATGGTAGTAGAGCGGGAAGGCGAGCGTCGACGCCACGAGGGCGAGGTAGCAGGTCGCCAGCCAATAGCCGCCGCCGAGATCGAAGCGCGGCGGGCCGGCGGTCGCGGCGGCGTAGGCGATGTCGACGACCGCGCCGGCGATCATGCCGGAGCCGACGAGCGTAGGCATCGGCACGGCACGCACACGCGGCGCCGCCGACATCACGTTGGCGACCGAAGCGGCGAGCGTCGCGAGGAGCGTGAAGCCGACGCCGAGCAGCACCGCGTGCGGACGTGCCGCAGCACCGCGCCACTCATGGCCGAACAGCAGCGCGAGCCCGAGCACCGCGATGCCCGCGCCGAGCAGGAACCGCCGCGACAGCCGCTCGCCGAGGAAGAGCCAGCCCAGGATCGCGTTGGGCACGATCAGCAGCGCCACGAGTCCCGAGGCGATGTGCACCTCTGCGGCGTACACGAAGCCGTAGTTCAGTACATATTGGGCGAGGCCGATCGTGCCCGCCCAGACGAGCTCGACCCGCGTCAATCTGAGCCGGCTGCGCATCGCGATCGCATAGGCGAGCATCGCCGCGCCCGCGATCGTGAAACGGTAGGCGATCGACCAGGCCGGCGACACCGCATCGAGCTCGTCGCGGATCACCAGCCAGGTCGAGCTCCAGATCAGCGTGACGACGGTGAACGGCACGAGGACGCGCGCCTGGACGCGGCGCGGGAGGGGTGGACCGTCGCGGATCGTGGCTTCCTCTTTGTGTAGTGCTCCGGTCGTCAATGCGATCGCCTTACCGGAATAGGCGGTTCGCTTCGAGCCAAGGGTCGAGCCTGTCGAGACCCGAAGTCGAGAAGTCGCGTTACGCAGCCGGTTCTCGACAAGCTCGAACCGAACGGCTCGTTATCAGGGAAGGCGATCGATCCTCCTCGTGATCGGCGTCAAAGCGCCCGCAGCGCGGCGGCGAGCGCATCGATCTCCGCCTGCGGCTGACTCCACGACACCACGAAGCGCGCTTCGCCGGGACCCCAATCGTAGAAGTCGAAACCCTCTCCTCGCAGCCTAGCGGCTTCCTCGGCCGTCACGCGCAGGAAGACTTCGTTCGCCTCGACCGGATAGACCAGCCGGTCGCCCGCCGCTGCCGCGATCCGCGCTGCGCCCCCGTTCGACGCGTGCGCGTTGGCGAGCCAGAGATCGTCCTCGAGCAGCGCGAGTATCTGCGCCGCCATGTAGCGCCCCTTGGAGAGGAGGTGACCGGCGCGCTTCTTGCGGATCGCCGTCTCCGCCGCGAGTTCGCGCTCGAAGAAGACCAGCGCCTCGGCCGAAAGCCCGCCATTCTTGACGAAACCGAAGCTCAGCACGTCGACGCCCGCGCGCCACGTGATCTCGGCGGGCGCGGAGCCGAGATGGACAATCGCGTTGGCGAGCCGGGCGCCGTCGACATGGAAGCCGAGCCCCCTCGCCTTCGCGAGCTCTCCGAGCGCGGCGGTCTCGTCGGCGGTGTAGACGCAGCCATATTCGGTCGCGTTGGTGATCGAAAGCGCGGCAGGCTGGGTCTGGTGAACGTCGCGCCGGGTGTTGTCGAGCAGGTCGATCACGCTTGCCGGCGTCAGCTTCGCGCCGGCGCCCTCGGCCAGGAAGAGCTTGGCGCCGTGCGTGTAGAATTCGGGCGCGCCGCACTCGTCGTTCTGGATATGCGCGTCGCGATGGCAGACGACCGCCTGATAGGGCTTGCAGAGCGACGCGAGCGCGAGGCTGTTCGCGGCCGTGCCGGTCGCGATCCAGAACACGCTGACCTCGCGCTCGAACAGGTCCGCGAAGCGCGCGTCGAGGCGGCGGCTGAGCGCGTCGCCATCATAGGCGGTATCGACCCCGTTGGCGGCAGCGAGCGCATCGAGTACGCGCGGGTGCACCGGCGCGGCATTGTCCGAGAAGAAACGCATGGGACGGCATTGCGACCGGACGGCAGCCCGGTCAACGGCTCGACGGTCCGCGCGCGGCGCTTTAGGAGCCACCCCGTTCGTGTCGAGCGAAGTCGCGACACGCTGTTGCCACACTTGCCTCACGTCCATCGACTTCGCTCGGGACGAATGGATTTCTAGGGGAACGGAATGAAGACGCTCTTGCTGCTGCCGGGAGACGGGATCGGACCCGAAGTGAGCGGCGAGGTCGAGCGCGTCGCCGAGTGGTTGGCGCGCAACGTCGGGCTCGAGCTCGCGATCGAGCGCGCGCCGTTCGGCGGCGCCTCCTACGATGCCGACGGGGCGCCGCTGACCGACGCGACCAAGGCGCGCGCACTCGCCGCCGACGCGGTGCTGATGGGCGCGGTGGGCGGACCGCAATGGGCGGGCAACGCGCGCCATCTGCGTCCGGAGGCGGGTCTCCTCAACCTGCGCAGCGCGATGGAGGTGTTCGCCAACCTCCGCCCGATCTACTGCTTCGAGGCGCTCGCCGGCGCTTCCTCGCTCAAGCCTGAAATCGTCTCCGGGCTCGACATCATGATCGTTCGCGAGCTCACCGGCGGCGTCTATTTCGGCCAACCCCGCGGCATCGAGACGCTCCCCGACGGATCGAAGCGCGGCGTCGATACGCAGGTCTATACCACCGCCGAAATCGAGCGGATCGCGCGCGTCGCCTTCGAGCTCGCGCGCCAGCGTTCGAACAAGGTCTGCTCGGCCGAGAAGTCGAACGTGATGGAGACGGGGCTGCTGTGGCGGGAAGTCGTCACCGATCTCCACAAGCGCGAGTATAGCGACGTCATCCTCACGCACATGCTGGCGGACAATGCCGCGATGCAGATCGTCCACAATCCCAAGCAGTTCGACGTGCTCGTCACCGACAACCTCTTCGGCGACATCCTCTCGGACGAGGCGGCGATGTGCACCGGTTCGCTGGGCATGCTGCCGTCGGCGGCGATCGGCGCGCCGGGCAAGCCGGGGCTTTACGAGCCGATCCACGGCTCGGCGCCGGACATCGCCGGCAAAGGCGTCGCCAACCCGCTCGCCGCGATCCTGTCGTTCGCGATGGCGCTGCGCCTCTCGCTCGGCCGGATCGACCTCGGCGACCGGCTGTTCGCGGCGGTGGCGGCGGCGCTCGATGCCGGCGCGCGCACACGCGACATCGGCGGCACGCTCGGCACACGCGAGATGGGCGACGCCGTGATCGCGGCGCTGGGGAAGAGCCAGCAACCCTGAGCCCGTTCGTGTCGAGCGAAGTCGAGACACGCTCGCGCAGCATTCCTGGCACGTCCCTCGACTGCGCTCGGGACGAACGGCCGCTACAGGTTCAGCGAAAACGCTCGATCGCGACGATGCTGCGCTTGCCACGATCGTGGCGGAGCTGGACGATGATGTCCACGACCGAGCGGACATAGGCGCGGATCGCGTCCCAGCCGATGTCGAGCCCGCCGAGCAGCGCCATCATCGCGATTTGATCGATCGCGCCTTTGGGACTATCGGCATGGACGGTGGTGATCGAGCCGGGATGGCCGGTGTTGACCGCGCGCAGGAAGGCGAACGCTTCCTTGCCGCGAATCTCGCCGAGCAGGATGCGGTCGGGCCGCATGCGCAGCGTCGCCTGGAGCAGGTCCTCGGCGTCGACGCGCGCTTCGCCGCCCTCGCCGCGCACCGCGATCAAGCCAAGCGAATTGGGATGGACGAGGCGGATCTCGGGCGCGTCCTCGATCGCGATCAGCCGCTCGTGCGGCGGCATCTCCTTGACGAGCGCGTTGAGCAGGGTCGTCTTGCCCGACGAGGTGCCGCCCGAGAGGATGATCGTCTTGCGCTGCTTCACCGCGAGCGTGAGGAAGCCGGCACCGTCGCCGGCCGCGAGCAGCGCGTCGAGCGCCTCGTCGTCCGAGGTCGAGGGCGGCGGCGCGAACAGACCGGTCTCGGCGAGTTCGCCCACCGAAAGATCCGAGATGACATGCTTGCGGATCGCGAGCGCGAGGCCATGGCGCGTCGCCGGCGGCGCGACGATCTGGACGCGCGCGCCGTCGGGCAGGCTCGCCGAGAGCAACGGCTGCTCGCGGTTGACCCCCTGCGCGCTCGCACCCGCGATCTGGCGCGCGAGCCGCTGCAGCATCTGTTCGGTGAGCGCGGGCACGGCCGCGCGCTCGCTGCCGCCGCCGCTGGTTTCGATCCACAGCTCGCCCGCGCGGTTGACGAGCAGGTCGGTGACGTCGTCACGCTCCAGCCAGGGATCGAGCGGCGCCAGATAGGAGCGGAGATAGACCTGGACGGGAGCGTTCACGGTCTCGTTCGACCAATAACGTTCGTGCTGAGCTTGTCGAAGCACTGTCCTTCCTCACCATCGGAAAGAAAGAACGGCCCTTCGACAAGCTCAGGGCAGACGGAGCTATGCAGCATTTCCCCTCTCACCCTCACCGCGGCGTCGCGGTCATGACGCCGGAGAAGTCGAGATCGCGCGCGATGAAGGCGCGGATCGGCGTGCCCTGGCGCACCGTCACCGTCGGCGGGATGTCGAGATCCTTCGAGAGTGCGACCGAGGCCGCGCTCGTGGCCTGCGTCGGCGAGCTCACGATCACGCTCGAATTACCATTGCTGAGCGCCGAGTTCGACGCCGCCTCGAGCCCTGCCGACAGCACCGACAGCAGGATCGCGCCGCCGAAGCGCCGCAGGAAATGGCTGTTGGTCTCGCCAGCGACGCCACCCTGGCCCTGATTGTCGACCGCCGGCGACCCGATGTCGACCGAGATGCCCTCCGGCGTCAGCACCCGCGACCAGATCACGAAGGCGCGGCTCACGCCCTGCGCGAGGCCGCTCTTATATTCGCCGATGAGCTTGGAGCCGCGCGGGATCAGCACGGTCGATCCGTCGAAGCCGCGCACGTCGCGCGTCACCACCGCGCGGACGTAGCCCGGCGTGTCCGAGTTCAGCCCGGTTTCGAGGATTGCCGGGATGATCGTGCCCTGCGGCGCGATCAGCGACGTGTTGGAGAGGTGCGTGGCGACGCTGGTCTGCACGCTGCTCGCGTTGACGCGCGTCGCGAAGGCCTCGTCGGCGGTCGGCTTCTCGCCGCCGTTGGCGGGGCCCGCGATGCTCGGCGCACCGCCGGAGGGCACGACGATCGGCGGCTCGTTCTGGCTGAGATCGACCACCATCGCCGGCGCCTTCAACCGCGCGCCCGGAGTCGGCGCGTCCGTCACGGGCTTGGAGAGCTGCGGCGTGCTCGTGGTCAGCGGCGTGGTGTAGCTGACCGGCGGCCGCACGATCGTGGGCGGCGGCATGTAGACCGGTTGCTGGACGACCGGCGGCGGCGCCATCGGCACGGGCTTCTGGACGACGCGCGCGGTGCGCGACCGCGTCATCGAAAAGAACATGAACAGAGCGACGAGCACGATTCCCGCGACGCCGGCGACGAACGCCCATGGCCGATCCGGCGCGGTCACCGCCGGGCGCGGGCGGGACAGGCGGCGGAACAGCGCATCGTTGTCGTTGGGGGACGTGGCCATCAGCCCTTGTCTCCTTTTCCGTGCGGCGTCAGCGCGGTCCCGGCCGGCGCCGGATAGCCATCGTTGACGATGATCGTCGCATCCTTGCCGCGGCGGAGCACGAAGCGCGGGCTGAGCTGCTCGACGACGACGAAGCCGTCGCGATTGTGGACCGGCGCCAGCGTCTCGCTCTTTCCGTCCGGCAGGAAGATCGCGGGCAGATCGATCCCGGCCGGGAACGCGAAATAGGTCGCCTGCCCATCGTCGAACACGCGGGTCGGTAGGCCCGCGGCGCTGGTCGCGTAGCTGTAGGCGTGGTTGACGTCGCGCGGTGGCTGCGGCGGAGGCGGCGGCTTGGCTTCGATGAGCGCGGCGGCGGACGGCGGATACTCGAAACGCAGGCCGTACCACGCGCGCCCGGGGCCGCCGACATGGCGGACCTTGAGCACGAAGGTGTAGCGCCGGAGGCTCGTCGACACGCTCATGTCGGTCATCGAATGGCCGAGCATCGGCTTGACGAAGAGCATGTTGGCGCGGCGATTGGGCGTCACCTGCCAGCCGAGGCTGTCACCGATCGAGACATTCTCGATGCGTTCGTCCGAGCCGAACTCGATCGCGAGCTGATAGCCGATCGTGACCGGCAGCTCGATGACCTGATCGGGATCGTAATGGATCCAGCCGATGCGCGGGTCGGTGCCGCCCGGCGTCGGCGAGACCGCGGCGGTGGCGGGCGCGGCCATGAGCAGCGCGATCAGGAAAGCGATACGTCTCATCATGCCGCTCCGGCGCGACGGCCGCGATAGGCGGGGCGCCGATAGAGTTCGCCCAGCCGCGTCGCGCGCGTCGAGGGCGCCTGCGCGATGTCTACGCGGACGTTCGTCCCGCCCGCGCCGCCCGCGCTGGAATAGCTGTAGGTCTCGCGCACACCCGGCGCGACGGGCGCCGGGCGACGCAGCGCCTCGGCAAGCGACTGGCTCCGCGTCGCCGCGACCGCCGGAGGCGCCGCCTGCATGGTGGCGGTCACGCGGGCGCCGCCGCGATCGATGACGCGGACGGTGGCAGCGCGGCGGAAGCGGAAGCCGCTGCCGATCAGCGCCGCCGCGCCGGCCAGCACGAGCTGCGCGATGGCAAAGACGCTGATGATCGCCACCACCGCCGTCACCGTATCGAGCCCGATCTCGCCCGCGACGCGATCGGCGGCGAGCGTCTCCAGTCCCGGACGCAGCGCGACGATCATGAGCGTGATGATCGCCCAGCCGACGACCGGGACAATCGCGGCGGTGACGAGCGCGCGCATCCAGCCCGCGAACAGCCCGCGCGTGTTCTCGAACAGGAAGAGCGCGATGAAGATCGGCCCCAGCGCACTCAGCACGCCGATCGCGATCAGCGCGATCGCGAGCACGCCGACGCTCGCCATGAACAGCGTCTGCGCGGCGTCGAACAGCTGGTTGGCGGCATTGACTTCACCGCCCTGCTGCGTGCCGGTGGTGGTGCGCTGCGCGGCTTGCTTAGCGATCGCCCTGGCATCGGCGATGAGCTCGTCGTAGTCGGCTTGCGCGGCGCCGACGAGATCGCCGTCGCGCGGCCCCATCGGCCCGCCGACGGTGCGCGCAAGCTCGACCGGCGCCTTGTAGGCGACGTCGAACACCAGCGTCTGGAACGTCGCCCAGTTGAGCGTCAGGGCCATGATCGCGCCTATCTTGAGCGCCGTCAGCGGCCCTTCCGCGACACGCGCGCCGCCGATCCCGAACAGCAGCCGATAGCCGAGCAGCGCGACATAGATGGTGAGCAGCGCGGTGAGCGCGGCGGGAAAGAAGCCGCCCTGATCGCTCAGCGCGCGAAAGCCGGCTTCCGCGAACAGCCGGCTGTTGCAGTCGACCGTCATCAGCAGCGCGCGCATTTGCGCAACGTCGGGCGGCGGCACCGGGCAGGAGATCATCGCCGCGCCTCCTCGCCGAGAAAGACCGGCAGCCAGTCGGCCGGATCCTCACCCGCGCTCTCCCGCGCCGCGTCCGCCTTGCGCACCGAACGCTCGGTGCCGGCGAGCACGCTCAGCAGATCGCGCATGCCCCCGAGATCGAGCCGGGCGACGACGCTGTGATCCGCCTGCTTGATCAGGAAGCTGCGCGAGGTGTCGGGCAGCGAGCGGACGAGCTCATATTCGTGCGCCGAGAGGTTGAAGCCGTCGATATAATCGGCGGCGCGGGCGCGCGGGTTCGGGAAGAAGATCTGCGTCGCCGCCTGCTCGATAATCGCGCTGGCGATCCGGCTCTCCAGCGCGTCGGAAGCGCTTTGCGTCGCGAACCCGACGATGCCATTCCGCTTCCGGATCGTCTTCTCCCAATCCTTGATGCGGCGCACGAACACCTCGTCGTCGAGCGCCTTCCAGCCCTCGTCGACGACGATGATCGTGGGCGTGCCGTCGAGCTGCTGCTCGATGCGGTGGAAGAGATACATCATCGCCGGCGTGCGGATGACTGGCGCGTCGAGCAGCCGCGTCATGTCGAAGCCGTAGACGTCGCGATCGAGATCGACCTGATCGGTCTCGTTGTCGAACAGCCAGGCGTGCTCGCCCTCGCCCGCCCACGCCGCGAGCCGGTTGGCGAGATCGCCCGCCGCCGGCCGGCGCGCGCCGACGAACATCTCGCGCAGATAGCGCAGCCGGCGATGCTCGGGATCGGCGGCAAAGTTGGCGTCTACCGCGTCGGCGATCAACGCGCGCTCCTCGGCATCGAGCGGCATGCCGTCCGACGAGAGCAGCTGCGACAGCCACTCGATCAGGAACGCGCGGTTGGCGCCGTTCTCGGGCAGCTGCAGTGGGTTGAGCCCGGTCGCCTCGCCGGGCCGCAGAACGTCGTAGCGGCCGCCGATCGCGCGGACGAAGATGTCGGCGCCACGATCCTTGTCGAAATAGACGAGCCGCGGTTTGAACTTCTGCGCCTGCGCCAGCAGGAACGTCATCAGCACCGTCTTGCCCGAGCCAGACGGACCGATGACGGTGAAGTTGCCGAGATCGGCGACGTGGAAGTTGAAGTTGTAGGGGCCGAAGGCGGTCGTCTCGAGCACCGTGACGGCCGGGCCCCAGTGGTTGTCCGCGGCCTGGCCGCCGGCGTGATTGTGGAAACTGGCGAGGCTCGCGAAGTTGGTCGTCGAGATCAGCGCCTTGCGCGCCGCCATATGGAGATTCCCGGGGAACTGCGCCCAGAAGGCGGGCTCGAGATTGACGTCCTCGCGGACAGCCACCGCGCCGGTCTCGGTGAGCTGCGCCTGCACCTCCGCCACCGAGGCATCGAGCGTCTGCGGATCGATGGCGCGGACAAGGATCGATAGATGGTGATCGCCATAAGCGGCGCGGCCGGCGCCGACCTGATCGCGCGCCTGGCCGAGTTCTTCGCGCAGCGAGAACGCATCGTCCTCCGCCGCTTTCAGCCGGCGCAGGGCGAGCCCCATGCGATCGAGCGTCACCTGCCGGTCCACGAACGAAAAGCTCTCGGTCAGCACCATCTCGATCGGCAGCCGCAGCACGCCGTCGAGCATGCCCGGCGTAGAGCGCGCGGGATAATCCTTGAGGCTGACGATCGCGCCATATTCCTCTGGCCGCACGCCGCTGGGGCCGAGCGCCATCGCATCCAGCCCGAAATCGAGCCGGCGATCGGCGATGGTCTGGCCGAGATCGCCTTCGGGCAGCAGCACCGGGCGCGGCTCGCCGCCGAGCAGCAGCGCGAGGAAGCTTGCCGGCTCCGAGCAGAGGCCGTGCGCGCCCTCGTAGGTGGTGAGCGTGCGTGCGCCATACGGCGTCAGCGTTGCCGCAAAGCTCTCGCGGAGCGCATGCAGCGCGCGCAGATCCGCGTCGAGATCGGCATCGCGCGGCTTGGCGCGGCGAAACAGGCTTTCGGCGATGCCGGCGCGGCCCTGCAGCGGGCGGCGCACGAGCGTCAGGAACAGCTCGTTGGCGAAGAGTTGGCGGCCGCCGAGCGCGGCGCGCCAGCGCTCGTCGAGCGCGCGCGCGAACGGCTCCTCGGGCTGGCCCGAGAATTCCGCGACAACCGGCCGGCGGACGACATGATGATAGAGCGCCAGCCGCGATCCCGCCGCGCCGCGCAGCAGCGTCTCGCGGATTTGCTTACGGTAATCGAGCTCCTCGTCGTCACGCGTCTCGAACGGGAAGCCCTCAAGCTTGAGGACCTGGATGAGCATGCCGTCGCGCGTGCGGATCGTCGCCTCGTCGACGTGCGTGGCATAGGGCAGCCGATCGCCGATGCGCGATTCCCGCGCGGCGATCTTGGCGGCTCCCATGGTGGTGAACGCGAAACTCATTCCCGATCTCTCACGGCGCGTAGCTGTTCGCCTGCCAGAAGCGGCGGTTCTTGACGCGCGGGCAATGGCGCGCGCGCGCCATCCACAGGTCGAAGAAACGCGGCTCGCGCAGGCAGCCGAGATAGCCGATGGCGTGGACGACGAGCGCCACCGGCAGCACCCAGAAGCTCTTGGTGATCAGGAACAGCTCGATCGACAGGATCAGGTTGAAGATCGCATAGCCGTAGGTGACGCCGCCGATCATCTGCGGGCGGGTCAATGCCGCGAAGATCGGGTCGGACTGGAGCGCCATGAGACCTGCTCCTAGCCGGCCGCGCCCGCGACGGTGCGCATACCCGCGACGATCGAGGCGGCGCCGAACAGGATGAAGCAGCCGACGATGACGGTGAGCCCGCGCCGCCAGTCAATCCGGCCGGTGAGCATCATCAGGCCGGTGACGGCGACGGCGATCACCGCCGCGGTGGTGGCGAGATTGCCGAGCAGCGTACCCTGCACCCAGTAAAGCGCGCCGAGGATCGGGCCGGAACCGGCGGGATCACTGGTGGCGACTTGCGCGTAGGCCGGCATGGCGCGGAGCAGTAGAAGCGCGGCAAGGCTACGGAATTTCACGGCATGTCCCTTCATTTCGGGGGCGCTCACTGCGGTCTCAGGGCCTGGGCCGAGAGGCGATCGAGGATCGCGCCCACATAGGCGACCGTCTCACGATAAGGCGGGATGCCGCCATAGCGATCGACCGCGCCCGGCCCGGCGTTATAGGCGGCAAGCGTCTTGATGATGTCGCCGCCGTAGTGGCGCATAAGCTGTGACAGATAAGTGACGCCGCCTTCGATATTTGCGTTGGGGTCGGTGGGATCGACCGCGAGCATCCGCGCGGTGCCCGGCATCAGCTGCATCACGCCGATCGCCCCGCGCGGCGACAGCGCCGCCATGTTCATCCGCGATTCGCGCCACGCCACCGCCGCGACCAGCGCGGGATCGAGCCCATGCCGCGCCGACGAGGCGCCGATCGCGGCGGCGATGTCGCCCGGCGGAACCGCGACCGCGACCGGCGTGGCGGCGGCCGGCTGCGCTGCCGGGGCCGGGTCCATGATCGGCTGCGGCTTGAGATCCGCGCTGTAGTAGAGCGCCGGTCCGTTGCTGCTGGTGACGCTGCCGTCGTCGCCGATCGAGATCACCTCGGCGTGCGCCGCTCCGGCGACAAGCACGGCGCCCAATGCGACCGCAGCCAGCCGCACGCGGCGCATGATCCTTGCGTCACCAAGCCACATAGCACGGGTCCCCACCGCTCGCGCCTAGGGTGCGCCGAGCAGGACGTCGGATCAAGGGGTTGGCCGCTCGGCCGGTCGATTCGGACGTTGCGGTGGCCTGCGCGCCGCACCCTTATCGTGAAGAACCCGTCAAGAGTCCTCAATCTGTCACGAGTCAGGGCCCAAATTGGGTTATCCACAGACTCCGGGGAGCAAACAGTGGCTACGCAAGCAATGCGGTCGGGGCAGCATGTCCCGACCGACTCCGCGCATGGCGCGCTCAACGAGCCGGTTCATCCGGCTGGACGGTTCATCTTCCTCGCCGTGCTGGCGGCCGGCCTGATCTATGCCGGCAGCAGCATCATCATCGACACGCAGACCGTCGGCGAGACGCTCGCCATCGGCGCGTTCCTCTTCCTCGGCCTCGCGCTGCTGATCGCGCTCGGCTTTGAGTTCGTGAACGGCTTCCACGATACCGCGAACGCGGTGGCGACGGTGATCTACACCAACTCGCTGAAGCCGGTGAACGCGGTGGTCTGGTCCGGCCTCTGGAACTTCATCGGCGTGCTCACGTCCAGCGGCGCGGTCGCCTATTCGATCGTCACGCTGCTCCCGGTCGACCTCATTCTCCAGGTGGGTTCCGCCGGCGGCTACGCGATGATCTTCGCGCTGCTGCTCGCTGCCGTCACCTGGAACCTCGGGACCTGGTATTTCGGCCTGCCGAACAGCTCGAGCCATGCGCTGATCGGCTCGATCCTCGGCGTCGGCCTTGCCAACCAGCTGATCGGCGGCGGCTCGGCCTCGTCGGGCGTCGACTGGAGCCAGGCGACCAAGGTGCTCACCACCTTGCTGGTCAGCCCGGTCGTCGGCTTCATCGGCGCCTTCGTCCTGCTGAAGCTGATGAAGGGCCTGATCCGCAGCCCGAAGCTCTACAACGAGCCGGACAAGGGCGTGCCGCCGCCGATGGGTATCCGCGCGCTGCTGGTCGGCACCTGCACCGCCGTCTCGTTCGCGCACGGCTCGAACGACGGGCAGAAGGGCATGGGCCTGATCATGCTGATCCTGATCGGCGTCGCGCCGACCGCCTATGCGCTCAACCGCACGATGCCGGACAGCTCGACGCCGGCCTTCATCCAGGCTTCGACCGACGCGCAGAAGGTGTTCGTCGCCAAGGCTGCCGGCCAGACCGTCGATCCCACCCAGGCTAACGACCTGCTGCGCGCCGCGCTGCGCACCAAGAAGGTCGACGATCCCAAGGTCTATGCGGCGCTCGCGACCTCGTCGGCGCAGATCAACCAGGATCTGAAGCAATATGGCGCGATCGCCCACGTTCCGGCGGCGGCGACCAAGAACCTGCGCAACGAGATGTACGTCGTGCAGGACACGCTCAGCATCATGGTCAAGGACAAGGACAAGGCCGCCAAGGCCTATCCGAACGGCGGCGACAAGGCGCTCAAGAGCTATGAGGGCCTGCTCGAGAAGGGCACGCGCTTCATCCCGACCTGGGTGAAGATCGCGGTCGCGCTCGCGCTCGGCCTCGGCACCATGGTCGGCTGGAAGCGGATCGTCGTCACTGTCGGCGAGAAGATCGGCAAGACGCACCTGACCTACGGCATGGGTGCCGCCGCCGAGATCATGGCGGCGAGCACCATCCTGATGGCCGACTATCTCAAGATGCCGGTCTCGACGACGCACATCCTGTCGAGCGGCGTCGCCGGCACGATGGTCGCCGACGGCGCCGGCCTGCAGGGCAGCACGGTCCGCAACATCGCGATGGCGTGGATCACGACGCTGCCCGCCGCGATGGCGATCGCCGGCGTGCTCTACTGGCTCTTCCTCAGCATCGTCCGCGCGGCGGGGATGCAATAGGCCTTTCGGGCTCCCCTCCCTGCAAGGGAGGGGCTGGGGGTGGGTGGAGACCAGACGGAGCGCTCCGCTTCGAAGCAACCCACCCCAACCCCTCCCTGCAAGGGAGGGGCTTTCGAGACGGACCCTCGTTCAGCGCTCCGCGTTCAGCCGGCATCCCGCCGCCGAACCGGAGCGCCCTTCATGTCCACCGTCGCGGAACTGCTCGTCGATACGCTCGCCGAGATCGGCGTCACCCAGGTGTTCGGCATCGTCGGTGACGCGCTCAACCCTTTCACCGACGCGCTGCGGCGCGACGGCCGCATCGAATGGATCGGCGTCCGCCACGAGGAAGGTGCGGCGCTCGCTGCGGCCGGCCAGGCGAAACTCACCGGTCGGCTCGGCGTGTGCTGCGGCACCACCGGGCCGGGCGGCAACCATCTCGTCGCCGGCCTCTACGAGGCGAAGAAGGACCATGCGCCGGTTCTCGCCATTTCGGGCGGCGTGCCGTCGGACAAGCGCGGCATCGATTATCTGCAGGAGGACGTGCCCGACCTGCTGTTCCGCGACGTCGCTCTCTACACGCAGACGATCGCCTCGCCCGAGCAGGCCGCGCCGGTGATCCACCAGGCGATCGCCGAGGCCTATGGTGGTCGCGGCGTCGCGCACATCAGCGTGCCGCCGGACGTGTTCGCGTCGAAGGCCTCCGCCAAGGTGCCGAGCATCGCGACGCTGCGACCGCGCGCGGGCGTAGCGCCCTCGCCCACCGACGTCGACCAGGCCGTGATCCTGATCGAGCAGGCGAAGACCGTCGCGGTGTTCTGCGGCTTCGGCTGCCACGGCGCCGAGGTCGAGCTCGTCCAGCTCGCCGAGCGCCTGAAGGCGCCGCTGATGCACACCTACCGCGCCAAGGACATGCTGCCGTACGATGATCCGCACTGGATCGGCGGCGTCGGCCTGATCGGCGGGCGGCCGGGCGTCGACGCGGTGATGCAGGCCGATCTCCTGCTGATGCTCGGCACCGACTATCCCTATTCCGAATTCCTGCCCCGCCACGGCAACATCGTCCAGATCGACGAGCGCGCCTTCGCGCTCGGGCGGAGGGCGCCGATCGCGCTGGGCATCGCGGGTTCGGTGCGGCCCGCGCTGGAGATGCTGCTCGCGCGCCTGCCCCAGCGCAGCGACACCGCCTTCCTCGACACGATCCGCGACGCCCGCCGCGAATGGGATGCGATGCTCGACGGCAAGGCCGATCTCGCGCGAAGCGGCGACAAGATCCACCCGCAGGCGGTGGCGCGTCTGGTCGGCGACCGCGCGGCCCGCGACGCGATCATCGTCACCGATACCGGCGAGGTGACGCTGTGGGCGGCGAACTGGCTGCGGCAGAGCGGCCGCCAGAAGATCACCGGATCGTTCAACAACGCCGCCGTTGGCACCGGCATGGGGATCGCCAACGGCGCCGCTGCGCTCGATCGCGGGCGGCAAGTGATCCTCCATGTCGGCGACGGCGGCATGACGATGCTGCTCGGCGAGTTCATGACCGCCGTCGAGCACAAGCTGCCGGTCAAGGTCGTGGTCTACGACAATGCGCGCTGGGGCCTCGTCCATCTCGAGATGGAGGGCGCCGGCAATCCCGCGGCGGCGGGCGCCAACTTCCCGAACCTGGATTTCGCCGCCTTCGCGCGCGCCTGCGGCGCCGAAGGCTTCACGGCGCGCGATCCCGCCCGGCTCGAAGAAGCGGTCGACACGTTCCTTACCGCCCGTGGCCCCGCCATCCTCCACGCGATCGTCGACCCCGACGAGATGCCGTCGATGCCACACATCAAGCCCGATCAGGTGTGGAAGTTCGGCATTGCCAAGATGAAGGAGCGGCTGCTTGCGCTGACCGGTTGAGCCGGCGCGCCGAACCGGTTTGCAAAAACCCCGGATTTCCGCCGATAGCGCGTGCGGGGGATCTGGCATGACGAAAGCGAAGCAGGGCGGTTCGCCGTCCGAGACGGAGAAAGCACGCGGGCTGGGGACGCCCGCGGCACGTGCCGTGCTCGGCGCCAGCGGCGCGGTCGCGGGCGGCCTGCTCGCGATCATCTGGGCATTGCGGCGCGGGCGGGGGGAGCAAGGCTGATCCCGCAGTCCGGTCACCTCCGTTTCTGCTGAGCGGAGGCTGAGTCGGCCCGGTACCCACGAAACTACTATTTTCGTGGGACCCTGGCCGAAGCCGTAGTTGAAGTACGGCCGCTTGCGCTTGCCCCTTCGACGACGCCGCTTCGACAAGCTCGGCGGCTGCTCAGGGCGAGCGGTGTGCTCTTAGAGCCTTGACGAGGCTCTACTGCTTGAGTTCGATCTTCTGCGCGAAGCGGAGGCCGGCGCGGCCTTCCGTCACCCACTGCACGGTGGCACCGCGCGCTTCGCCGAATACCTCGATCAGGATCTCGCCGCCGACGCGAAATTCGATCCCGGTGTGGCAATCGACCATCGCGCCGTCGGTCGAGATATTGCGGATGCGTGCCGTGCCCTTGCGACTGCCGACGCTCACCGCCGCCGAGCGCAGCATGGTGACGCGAGGCGAGCGGGTCACCTTGACGCCGACGAGCTGCGGCATTGCACCCTGGCTCTCGAGATCGGCGGCGAGCGCATCGGCGAGCCGCGGCTCGCCGTAGACGAAGCCCTGGACATGGCTGCAGCCGAGCGCGCGGATCAGCTCGATCTCGTCCTGTGCCTCGACACCCTCGGCCGTCGTTTCGAGACCGAGCGTATCGGCCAGCGTCACGATCGCCTTGATGATCGCGGCGTTGCGGCTGCCCTCGATCTTGGCGCCGCGCACGAAGCTCTGATCGATCTTGATCTTGTCGAACGGCGCCGAGCGCAGATAGCCGAGCGACGAATAGCCGGTGCCGAAATCGTCGAGCGAGAGTCGCACGCCGATCCCCTTCAGCGCACGGAACATATGCTCGGTGGCGGCGCTGCCATCGAGGAACACGCTCTCGGTGATCTCGAGCTCCAGCCGCTGTGCCTCGAGCCCCGATTCGGCGAGCGCACGCGTCACCACCGTCGGCAGCGACGGCTTGGCGAACTGGATCGGCGAGACGTTGACGGCCATTCGCACCGATACCGGCAGGGATGCAGCGGTCGCGCAGGCGGTGCGTAGCACCCACTCGCCGATCTGCTCGATCAGCCCGCTCTCCTCGGCGACCGGGATGAACTCCACGGGCGAAATCTTGCCTCGCGTCGGGTGGTTCCAGCGCAGCAGCGCCTCGTAGCCGACGATCTTGCCCTCGGAGGTGCTGACCAACGGCTGATAGACGAGGTGAAACTGGTTGAGCGTCAACGCATAGCGCAGATCGTCCTCGAGCACCTTGCGCGTCTGCGCTTGGACCAGCATCTCCTCGCGGTAGAAACGATGCACGCCGCGGCCGTCGGCCTTGGCCGAATAGAGCGCGAGATCGGCGTTGCGGACCAACGTCTCGGGGTCGTCGCCATGCTCGGGCGCGAGCGCGATGCCGATCGAGCAGCCGATCGAAACGCGCGCGCCCGAAATCGAATAGGGATGCGAGAGCGCAGTGATGATCGCCTGCGCGACCTCGTCGAGCTTCTCGCGATTGCTTTCGCCCGGCAGGATGACCTTGAATTCGTCGCCGCCGAGCCGGCCGACCAGCGCACTATCGCCGACCGCGCGGGTCAGGCGCTGCGCGACCTGCTGGAGCAGCGCGTCGCCGGTCTGGTGGCCGAGCGTGTCGTTCACTGCCTTGAAGCGATCGAGATCGAGCAGCAGCAGCGCGGTGGGACGATAGGTGCCGGCGTTGGCACGGCCGAGCGCCTGCGTCAGCGACAGGTGCATGCGCGCGCGGTTGGCGAGGCCGGTGAGCGAATCGAACATCGCGAGCCGCGCGATCTCCGCCTCGGAGCGGCGCTTGTCGGTGAGGTCGCAGCCCGATCCGACGAAGCCGCGAAACTGGCCGATCTCGTCGAACCAGGGCCGGCCGGAGATCGACCAGCAACGATCGCTCGATCCGCTGGCGAGGCGGACCTCATAATCCTCGAACGAGGCGCGGGCATGGAGATGGAAGTTGAGCGTGCGCTCGCCGTTCTCGGACGCGCCGCTCATCTCGAACAGCTCGGTGAGCGCGCGACCGGCCACCTGCTCGCCCGCATCGGCGAGCTGGCCCGCGACCTTGCCCGAGAGGTAGATCAGCTTGCCGGCGCGATCCGTCTCCCAGAACCAGCCGCTGCCTTGCGCCTCGAAACTGCGGATCAGGCGGAGCGGCTGGCCGGGATCGTCGAGCGCGATGCCGGCGTTCGCTACGGGTCCTTCCGTGGCGCTCGGCTTGCGTCCGCTGGTGCCGGACAGACGAGAGCTGAGAAAACCCATGCCGCTCCCGAACACCTTCCCGCCAGCGCCCTCACGATGACGAAGCCGCCGACGCCCGGCAGGAGAGGATCTCCGCCGTAGCGTTCGATATGCCCGCCCGCGAACCATGCCTCCATGCCATGCAGCCGTTACGAAGCGCTGAGCGGGTTTCCTTAATGGCGCCGATTACCTTTGTGATCGCCCAGTTCGCGAAGGTTAACGCGCAACACCCGGGGCGGGGCATCGCGCCTTCGCCTCCGCGCCGAACGTGACACGGTCGAAGAACGGCTTGTCGGCATCGCCGCCGCGGAAGAGTGTGCCGAAGAAATGGTTCTGCTCGCCGTGCGGATCGACCGCGAGATAGGAGGCCGCGCCGACCGCAAGAATCGAGACCGCCCCGCGCTGCATGAACTTCCTCGGCACCGCATCGCCAAGATTGGCGAAATAGCCGTCGTAGAGCGCCCAGTCTCCCATCGCACCGGTGACGCGATAGACGGTGAAGTCCGGGCCCTGCTCGGTCTTCACCGTCTCGCCGGGACGCGTCTCGATCCGCGAGATGCCGGTGCAGATCGCCGCGGAAGCGGGCGCGGCGGCAAACAGAGTGGCGGCCGCGAGGAGCAGGGCACGAGCGCTCACCGATATTCCTTCCGATAGCGCAGGCTAACGTCCGACCCGCCGAAGCTGCCGGTCGAGCTCAGCACCGACAGCGCCTTCGACAGCGCGACCTCGAGCTGCGTGGCGGTGAAACCGCGCGTATCGGTCACGACCTCGACGTAGACGTTCTTGGCGATGTACTTGCCCGCCGCGACGCTGGTGCCCTGCCCCGTCGCGGGGTTGGCGCCGAGCACGCGCAGCCGATCGAAGCCCGCGACCGAGCGCAGCTTGCCGAGCGGACTGAAGCCGCCGCCCGAGCCGCGCAAGGAGTTGAGCGCGGCGGCGAGCTGCACCGCCTCGGTCGGCGAGAGCGTCGTCACCGAGCTGCCGAACAGCAGTCGCGACAGGATCTCGTCCTGCGGCAGTGACGGCGTCGAGGTGAGCGTGATCTGCGGCTTCTGCGCGCGGCCGCCGATGTCGATCTCCGCGGTCACTGCGTCGACGGTCGTCGAGGCGCGGATGTCGAGCGTGGGATTGGTGAGGGTGCCGCCGTCGAAGGTCACCTTGCTCTGATTGTCGAGATCGAGGCGTTTGCCGGCGAAGCTGAACGTGCCGCGCACCACCTGCAGCTGGCCGACCACGACCGGTGCGCCGGCGGTGCCGCCGACGCGCATGTCGGTCGACCATTCCGATTCGAGACCCATGCCGGAGACGTAGAGCCGATCCGGCGCACGCACGCGGAGATCGAGCTTCCACTTGGAGGGCGCGGGGCCCTGCGCGTTAACCGAAACCGGCTGAAGCGACGCGCCCTTCTTGTGGACGCCGGTGAGTTCCGGCACCTCGGCGGCACCCTGACGGACGATCTCGTAGCGGACCTCGCCGAGATTGATCGCGCCCTTGATCAGTCCGCCCGCAGCCTTGCTGTTGGTGATCGCAATCCGGCCGGAGACGGTGGCGCCGAGCGCATCGCTCTTGGCGAGGCGGGCATTATCGAGCGTCGCCGCGATATCGATCGGGTAGCCCTGCGTCGCGTCGAGACTGGCCGAGCCCTTGGCGGCGACGCTGCCGTCGCCGGCCTTGCCCGAGAAGCTGTTGAGCACGAACTGCGACTGGCTAAAGCGCCCGTCGATCGCGATATTCGAGATCACGGTGCCGTAAGTGTCGTTCTCGTAGCGAAGCTGGCTCGCGCGGACGACGCCGTTCAGCGTCGGCGCGTTGGCGCGTCCGCCGAAATCCGCCGCGATGGCGATCGGGCCGTTGACTTCCTGGCCGGCGACGCCGGTGAGCGTCCACAGCAGTTCCGCTGGCCCGGCATAGCGGATGCCGCCCGCGAGCGGCGCGGTCATCAGCCGGTTCACCCAGGAGGCGCCGCCGCCGACGAGGCCGAGCCGCGCCTGCACGCGCCCGACGGTGGTGCCCGAGCGGCGGATCAGCGCGCCCACGGTGGCGCCGCCCGCGCCTGTCGTCGCCAGCACCGACAGGTCGAGCGGATCGGAAATGACCAGCGCACCGGTGCGCGTGAAGCCGGTGACGTCGATCCGCGCGCGCGATACCGGCATCGCGTTGGCCGCCGGCACGGCAAAATCGATCGTGCCGCTCGCCTTGCCGCCCAGCCCAAGCCCCGGCATCGCCGCCGGCACGATCGAAAGATCGAGGTTGGCGAGCTCGGCATGGAGCTGCGGGTGGGCGCCGTAACGGCCCGAGAGCTTCACCTGGCCCTGCGGAAGCAGGATCGTCGCGCCGGCAAGCTGCCAGTCGGCGCCTTGCTTGGTAAGCGTCGCGGGGCTGGCGAGCCGGAAGGCGAGGCCGTTGACGCTGCCCTTCGCGTTGACGAGGATGCGGCTGGGATCGAGCACGGCTTGGGCAGCAATGCTGAACGGCACGCTGCCGTGCCCATTCGCGACGAGCGCGACGGTGCCGCGGCCGTTCTGGTAGCGGACGCGGCTCTGCGCGCCGGTCACGATCAGCGCGCCGTAACGGAGATCGGTCAGCCTGACATCGGCGGCGATCGCCGGCGCGTTCGGATAGAGGATCGCGCTCGCATGCACCGTGCCGGCACCGACGCTGACCGCCATCGGACCCGGCAGCTTCGCGTTGCTCGCGACCAGATCGATATCGCCGCGCTGTACCTTACCCGCAGCGCCGAGGCGGACCTGGCCGCTGAGCCCCGAACCGGCCAGCGCAAGCGTGCCGGCGAACGGCCCCGCCGGCGTCTGCGCGATCGCGCCGGAGATGTTCACTCCCGCGAACTGCGCTGACCTGATGCCGAGCCGTGTCGGGCCCTTGCCGGTGCCGATCACGAAATCAGCGGAAAACGGCCCATAGGCCGAGCCGCCTTTGGCCTTGACCTCGTAGCCGCCGGCGCCGTTGCCGACGAGGGTGGCGTCGACGTCGGCAAGCTGCAGCCCGAGATTGGGGCGATCGGCATGGAGCCGGACGAGCGGCTTGGCGGCGGTGCCGCTCGCTATCACTGCAATCGGGCCATAAGCGGTGCTGTTGCCGGTCGCCCGGAACGCGATGGCGCCATTGGGTGCGTAGCTGCCCGCGCCGCCGGCAAGACGAAAGGCGGGCGCGGTCACGCGCAGGTCCTTCACGGTCGCGACGCCTTCGGCAGAGTAGCCGACATTTGCGGTGACGAGCGCGTTGCCGCCGAGGAAATCGCGTACCGAGGCGTTGTCGAGCTTGCGGGTGTTGGCGCGCACCCAGCCGGCGATGCCAAAGCCGCCGTTCCTGCCCGGCACGAGGTGCGCGTCGGTCTGCAGGTTGACGCGGCCGATGCCGTCGATCTGGTAATCGTTGACGCGGCCCTTGAGCGCGCCGGTGTAGCGGCCCTTGTCGAAATCGGCGATGGCGATTGCGGTAGCGTCGATACGGTCCGAGCGCAGCTTCAGCCCGTCGGTGACGAGCTTGCCGTTCGAATAGGCGAAACTCCCGTCCGCGCGCAGATGAATGAGCAGCCCGCCTGCCGCGGCATTCAGACCGGTGACGCGCTGCGCCGTGGCGCTCACCGGCACGAGGACGTGCGTCGCGTCGATCGTCGCGCGGCCTTGCGCGGCAAGCCCTTCGATCGTCATCGCGTTGAAGCCGAGCGTGGCGGCGCTCAGCCGATAGTCGATCGTCGGCGTCCGGAAGGGTCCATCGAGCACCGCCGCGAGCCTGACGTCGCGGCCTCGCGCCGCCGGCGCGATCGCGCCCGGGGTGAGCAGCTGCGCGTCGACATGAAAGGCGTGTAGGCTGTTGTCGGCCAGATCGATGCCGCCCTGCGCTTCGACCGCGAACGCTTGCGAGTGCGCGATCAGCTTCACGTCGGCCTTACGCTCACCAAGCGTCGTCGTGCCGTCGAGGTCGATTTCGGGTGACGTCAGCCGCGTCGCGGCGCCGGGCGCAAGAATTGCGTTGGGCAGCGCGCGCCCGTGCAGCGAGAACTGGCCATTGGCGCCGGTCAGGGCGATGTCGGCAAGCGGTGTCGCACCCGCGCTCGCCTTGAGCGCGCCATGCCAGTTCGCCCAATCACCCTTTCCGTCGAGGGAGATGGCAAGGCTCTTTCCCAGTCCTGCGTAGCTATCGACGAGGCCGCCGCGCGGTGCCGCGAGCTTCACGTCGACGAGCAGCCGGTTGTCCTTCGGCACGGCATCGAGCTTGAGGTGCAGCATATCGCCGCCGGCGACGCCCGGGGCCGCGGTGGCGCCCGCGTCGGCATCGATCTGCGCGCGCCCGCTCGCGATCGCGGCGCTGCCGGCGATGTGGAGGATGTGACGTTTGCCGTCGACCGGCGGTTCGATCGTCAGCGCATCGACCTGCAGGTGACCGAGCGAGAGATCGATATCGGGCAGCAGTGGCGCGTTCGGGCTCGGCGGTGTCGCCTTCAGCGCGGGCGAACGCAGCAGGGTCAGCGTCGCGGCGCTGACCGAGCGCACGTCGATATGCTTGTGGAGATAAGCGAAGGGCCGCCAATCGAGGTCGACGCGCGGCGCGGTGAGGAACGCGCCCTGCGTGTCGCGCACTTCGAGGCCGAGGATCGTCAGCTTGCCGTAGATCGATCCTTCGATTTTGGCGGCGTGGATGCTGATGCCGGATGCTGTCGTGTAGCCGCCGATCTGTCGCGCGAGAAAGCCGCGGCCCGGTGCCGTGTTCAGCCCGAGCAGGATCACCGCGATAAGCAGCACCAGCGCGAGAAATGCGGCCGCGATCCATCTCAAAAGGCTGCCCAGCTCAAAACGGCGCTGCATCACAGTCGCCATCAGAAGGCCTGCCCGATGCCGATGTAGAGCGCGATCTTGCTGTCGCCCGGCTGACGATTGAGCGGCGTCGCAACGTCCACCCGGAGCGGCCCGAAATTGGTGTAGTAGCGGCCGCCGATGCCGGCGCCGTAGCGCATGCCCGAGAGGCTGGGCGTCGCGCTCTCGCCGACCCGGCCGCCATCGAAAAAGGGCACGACGCCGAAATTGCCGAAGCGGTAGCGCCCCTCGATCGCGAACTCGACCTGATCGCGGCCACCGATCGGATTGTGCGCGATATCCTTGGGGCCGAGCTCCTGATAGCCGTAGCCGCGTACCGAGCCGCCGCCGCCGGAGTAGAGGCGACGCGACGGCGCCAGATCGTCGCGTGCGATGCCCATGATCGAGCCGACCTGTGCGCGGCCTGCCAGCACGAGCTCGCTGAATACCGGATAATAGCCGGTCGCCTGGAGCAGGGAGCGGAAATAGGGGCGGAACTTGCCGCCTTGCAGCGAACTTTCCGGGCTGACCTTGCCGTTGATCCGGAAGCCCTTGGTGGGATTGAGCAGATCGTTCGAGCGATCATAACCGAGCTGGAGCGGGATTGCGCCGATCAGATAGTTGCGGCGCGGGCGCACGTTGCTGGCGTCGGTCGCGGCCCCCTGTTCGTTGGTGCCGATCACCTCGCCGCCGACGCTCCACGTCCAGCGCTTCTGCCATATCGGCGTGCTTGCGCGTGCGAGGGTGACGGAGAGATCGGCGGTATTCGCCTGATAGGCATCATATTTCGTACGATCGACCGCAAGGTTGACCTGGAATGTTCGATCGCGTTGCCCGGCGTTCGAGCGGCGGAAGGTGACGCCGCCGCCCTGCTCTTGCGTGCCGCCGATCGCGGTGAGGATCAGCGCGCCCTCGGGTGGGAACAGGTTGCGCCAGGTGTAGCTGCCTTGCGCCTTGATGCCCTCGCCGGTCGCGTAGCCGCCGGTCGCCGACAGGCTCCGCCACGGCCCGCGCGACTGGTGGACGAGCAGATCGACATTCTCGGTGCCGTCGGAGTTGACCTGCCCGGTGCGGACCGGCTCGATCGCGACGGTCGAGAACAGGCTGGTCGCGACCAGCGCCTGCCGCATGTCCTCGACCTTGCGGCTGTCATAGACCTGTCCCGGCTTGTAGCGCGGGAAAACCGAAAGATGCTTGACGTTGAAGACCTTGTCACCCGTCGCTTGGATTCCTACAAAACGCGCTTTCGGGCCGGAATTGACGGGCAGCGTATAATCGCCGCTGTGCGCGACATCGTCGAGCGCGATGTCGCGCTGGCCGACCTGCGCGAACGGGTAGCCACGCTCGGGCAGCTTGAGCGCGACGTTAGCTTCTGAGCCCTCGATCAGCGCGGCGTCGATCGGATCACCCGTCTTCAGCCCCAGAGCGTCGCGTGCGATCTGCGCGGGCTCCGGCGGTGCCAGCGTGACGGCGATCGTACCGAGATCGTAGCGTGTGCCCGGCGACGCCACGAGAGTGACGTGAACGATGCCGGCCGCCTTGGGATCGACATCGACGCTCGCCGTGGCGATGCCGTCATAAAAGCCCGCCGCGCGCATGATGCGCTCGGCGAGCTGGACATCCTCGTCGGCACGGGCGGAGACCTGCGCGGCGTTGGCGGCTTTCTTGCCGTCCTTGATCAGCGCGGAAAGCGCGCGGAACTGATGCTCGAGGTCGCCGCTGTCGGGCGCGCCGCCGCGCACCCCCTTCAGCCCCTTGACTTCCGTCGTGTAGCGGATGCGCGGCGTCTGGTCGGCGGCTTCCTTGGGGGTGGCGGGCGGCGGCGTCGCGTCGAACTGCGCGAGCGGCATCAGCGGACGGGTGATTTCGCTTTCGGAAACCGGCGCCGCCGGTGGCGCGCTCGCGGCGGCCGGAGGCGTGCTCGGGATCGGCGGGGCCGTGGTCGCATCGAGCGGCGGCAGCGCGGCGTCGAACTCGGCGTCGCTCGCCGGAGCCGATGCTGGCATGGCCGATGCCGGCCGCGCACGCGCTTCCGCCGCGCCTGGCGATACGAAGATGCCGAGCGCCGTCAGTGCGATGAGCCGCGATCGCCGATCCGCTCTACGGTAATCCCCCGTAATGATTGCGCACCCCCAGCGCGAACTTCACCCGATATCAGCAACGCCGCAAAGCGGTTTTGGCTCCTGATCTCAATCAACAAGCGCCCGCTGTGGCGCGGAAGCCACGTCTGTGCCAGAGGAATGGAATGACCAGCTCCGTGATCCTGACCGTTGTCGGCAGCGACCGTCCGGGCCTGACCCAGGCGCTCGCGGACGCGGTCCTCGCCGCCGGCGGCAACTGGCTCGAGAGCCATCTCGCCCGGCTGGGCGGCAAATATGTCGGATCGGTGCTGGTCGAGCTTCCTGAGGATCGGCTCGCCGATCTCGAAGCACATACCAAGGCGATCGACGCGACGGGGCTGCGCGTCGCGCTCGTCGGGGCGGACACCGCGGCGGCCGAAGCGGGCGTGCCGCTCGCGCTCGAGCTCGTTGGCCAGGATCGGCCGGGCATCGTACGCGAGGTGACGACGGTGCTCGCCGGGCTTAGGGTCAACATCGATGAGTTCGAGACGCGGCGCGAGACCGGCTCGTGGTCGGGCGAGCAGCTGTTCCGCGCGACCGCGGCGCTCCGCCTGCCTGACGATCTCTCGCAGGACGCGGTGCAGGAGGCGCTAGAGCGGATCTCGGGCGAGATCATGGTCGATTTCAGCGTGTCGCCGGCAACTTAGATCGACGTCCGATCCTTCCCGGAGAAGGGCCGGCCATCATGGAGAGCGAAGGATGCGCTACGACATTTCGGGCACGGTGATGCAGACCGTCTCGATCGACCTCTCTCCCGGCGAGGTGATCGTCAGTCAGACGCACCAGATGGCGTGGATGTCGGACGGCATCGCGATGAACACGCACACCGACGGCGGCTTCTGGGCGGGCCTCAAGCGCGCCGCGACAGGCGGCAGCCTGTTCGTCACCGAATATTCCGCCGAGGCGCCAGGCCATGTCGCCTTCGCGCCGCGCTTCCCCGGCCAGATCCTGCCGGTGACGCTGCGCGCCGGCGAGTCGCTCATCTGTCGCAAGGAGACCTTCCTCTGCTGCGAACGCTCGGTGAGCCTCGAGATCGCCTTCCAGCAACGCTTCGGCGCCGGCCTGTTCGCGGGCGAGGGCTTCATCCTCCAGCGCGTCACGGGGCCGGGCACGGTGTTCCTCGATCTCTCCGGCGAGGTCGTCGAAAAGCAGCTCGGGCCGGGCGAGCGGCTGCGCGTCCATGCCGGGCATATCGGCATGCAGGAACCATCGGTGAGCACCGACATCCAGATGGTACGCGGCTTCCGCAACATCCTGTTCGGCGGCGAGGGCCTGTTCCTTGCGACGCTGACCGGCCCCGGCCGGATCTGGCTGCAATCGATGCCGATCATGAACCTCGCCGAGGAGATCGCCCGTCACCTGCCGAACGACAATGCCGAGCGCAGCGGCGCCGGGATCGGCCAGGCGGTCGGCGGCGGCGCGGCGGGCGCGGTGCTCGGCGGGATCCTCGGTGGGATATTGGGGAACGAGTAGCCTTCGCGCTCCTGCGAAAGCAGGAGCGCGGTCAATCGTAGCTTGCGATCGCGGCTCCAAGCTCCTGCTTTCGCAGGAGCACGGCAGGACTTAGCCAAGCCGCGGCCGCAGCTCCTTCTCGAAAAAGCGGATGAACCGCTCCTGGTCGTCGCCCGGGCAGGTCAGCACGACATGGTCGAAGCCGGCGTCGAGATATTTGCGGACCTGCGCGACGTGGCGTTCGACATCCGGACCGGCCGAGACCGCATCCGCCAGGTCCTCGGCGCGGATGAACTTGGTCGCCGCCTCGAAGCCCGCGACGCTCGGCACCTCGCTGTTCACCGCCCAGCCCAGCGAGCCGAAGCTGAACCGCTCGCGCGCCAGATCGAGCCCCGCCTGCTCACTGGGCGCAAAAACGCAGAGCGCCTCCGCATAAGCAGGGCCACCCTTCCCGGTCCGCGCCTTGAACCCCGAGACGAGCGCGGCATCGGGCTCGGTCGCCATGATCCCGTCCGCCTTTTCCGCGGCAACGTTGATCGAGGCCGGCCCGCTCACGCCCATCACGATCGGAATGGCCCGATCGGGAATGTCGTAGAGCCGCGCATGATCGAGCACATAATGTTCGCCGACATGGCTTTGCACCCCGCCCTTCCAGAGCAGTCTGCAGATGTCGATCGCCTCGCCGACCATCGCATGGCGTTCATGTACCGAAGGCCAACGCGCGCCGGTGACATGCTCGTTAAGCCGCTCGCCGGCACCGACCGCAAGCGTGAACCGATTGCCGCTCATCACCGCGATCGTCGCCGCTGCCTGCGCGACGATCGCGGGATGATAGCGGATGATCGGGCAGGTCAGCCCGGTGGCGATGCCGATCCGCGACGTCGCGTGCGCGATCGCGCCGAGGACGCTCCAGGCGAACGGGGCATGGCCTTGCGCTTCGAGCCAAGGATGGAAATGATCGGAGATCGACACGAAATCGAATCCGACCGCCTCGGCTAGCATGGCGTTCTCGACGAGGGCGGCGGGGCCATGCTCCTCGGTCATCAGCTTGTATCCGAACTTCGCCATCCGCGCCTCCTGTGCGTGCGGACGCATCAATGCGGCAGCCGCGACAATGATCCGCGTGCGCCGCGCATCCGGTGGCGTCGACGGCACGACTCGTCAGCTGCGGCCGGCGCCTCGAAGCGGGCTGCAAGTCTGTCTTGCGCTTGACAAAATCTGCGCGCAGTCTTGGTGGTGCGGGAGGCGCGGCGCGAGGCATGGACGACTCAGGCTTCAGGCTCGATTGGTCGCGGCCGGTCGCGCCTCAGCATCTCGGCGAGCGCCGCTACCACGCCACGACCGAGACCCAGCACATCCTCGTGGTGGTGAGCGACGTGCAACTGGGTATCGCGGAGAAAATCGCGCGCGATCGCCGCGTCGATCATCCCGACGTCTCGATCCAGTCCGTGCTCGAGGAGGCCATCGATCGTGCGGTCGCTACGCGGCCGCCGAGCAGCGGCGAGCTCCGCATCGAGGATGGCGACTTCGATTGAGCGGCGCCCTTTTACTGAAACACCGTTCGTGCTGAGCTTGTCGGAGCACTGACGTGCTTCAGTCGTTCGATTGGAAAGAAGAACAGGCCGTTCGCCATGCTCGCGGCAAACGGCATAGTAGAAAAAACGGTTTAGAGCCTCTGCTTGCTGGTTAAGGTAAACCCATGATGCTCCGCCTGCCCCTCGCGCTGTTCGCCATTGCTGCTGCGGGCGCAGCGCTGGCGCAGGCCCCCGCTCCTCCGCCACCCGCGCCGCCGCCAGCCATGGCGACTGCGCCGAAGCCCGCGACGGTGACGGTCAGCCTGGAGACCAGCCTCGGGCCGATCGTGCTCGAGCTTGAGAAGGAGCGCGCGCCGATCACCACGGCCAACTTCCTGCGCTATGTCGACCAGAAGCGCTTTGACGGAACCGCCTTCTACCGCGCGACGAAGGTCGCGCCGGGGTTCGGCCTGATCCAGGGCGGCGCGCGCAACGATCCCAAGCGCGTGCTGCCGGCGATCGCCCACGAGCCGACGAGCAAGACGGGGCTGCACCATGGCGACGGCACGATCTCGATGGCGCGCGGCGCGCCGGGCAGTGCCAGCGGCGATTTCTTCATCACCGTCGGGGATATGCCGAGCATGGATGCCGATCCCAAGCAGCCGGGCGACAATCTCGGCTTCGCCGCCTTTGGCCATGTCGTCGCGGGGATGGACGTCGTGCAGAAGATCCTCGACGCGCCGACCTCGCCGACCGAGGGCGAAGGCGTGATGAAAGGCCAGATGCTCGCGCCGACGATCCGCATCGTCGCGGCGCATCGCGTCAACTGAACGCGTAGCCCGACGATCTGCGCCCGACGATCTGCTTCGCCGAACACGGGCGGCAACGGCGACGGGAGCCCCGGAAACGCGGCCCACCGAGCATGATCCGGCTTACACGAGCTTAGGCGTCGTGTTCCTCGCCGCCCTGCTGCCGGCCGTCCTCGGCAGCGAAATGCGCGGCGCAGGTCACATAATGGTCCGCGAGTTCGGTGAGCGCGGCGACCATCTGCGGATCGTCGCACGTACGCGCGAGGCTCAGGCAGTCTTCGGCACGCTGTCGGTGGTAGCTTGCTGGGGGCATCGCAGACCTCAGGCTTGTCTCTCCACATCGCTAGAATGCATCAAAATCGTCACTGAGTCAGTTGCGAAACACGCAATACTGAAAAGTTTCCGCATTTTCCTGGGGATCGTTCCCACTGTCGACCGCATCATCACCGTGCCGGGCGATCCGTCGACGGCGTTACAGCGCCGCGGAGCGATGCAGATAGGCCGCCCAACTCCGGCCGCGCTGCTGCTCCGGTACGGGTCTGAGACAATCCTCGAGAAAACTTGCGGCGAAGCGGAACACGCCGCCGCAGGGCAGCACCTGATAGACGCCATCCGCACGTGGACCGGCTTCCTCTCGCAACAGCGCGTTAAGCCGGTCCACCGGACTGTCATGACGCGTCGCCACGCCGAGCAACCCGGCGCAGAGCATCGTCAGGGTGCTCGCGATCACGTCATTGGCGCCGTGATCGGCATCGACGCAATCGCCCAGCGGTCGCGGACCGCCCTCAAGCCGCGCGACGACATGGCGGGAGACCGCATTGTCGAAGTCTACGTTGCCGGCGCTCGTCTTCATTCCGTAGTCCGCCAGTTCCGCCGGCTGGCGGAGCAGCAGACGCGTGGCGAGCAACCGCTCGCGCCGCTCGCGATCGTCGAGGCGGCGCGCGCCGCGGGTTAGCACGTCGCGGCGGAAGCGTTGGCAGAGATAGTAGTCGCGCACGAGTTCACGGCGCGTACCCGGCGGCATCGCCGCGACCGCAGCCCGCGCGCCCTCGACGAGCACGAAGGCGTCGAAATTCTCGCGCAGCGTCGCGGTGCCTACCGGCTCCAGCCCTACCTCTGCCATCTCCGCGCGGAATTCATCGACGTAGAGCGCCCGCCAGGACGGCGCGAGATATTCGTGCGCGAAATAGTCGAGCGGCAGCGTAGCGGAATGCGTTTCCCAATCGCGGGCCTGCGGGCTGGCGCCGAGGACCGACGGCGCGGCGGACGCCACCGCCCGTGCCTCGGCCAGTGCGGCGGCGAAGCGTGCGTTGCTGTCGCCCGGCTTGTCCTCCGCGAGACCGCGCAGCAGATGCTGGAACGGCGCATCAACCGCCCAGCCCGGCATGGCGTTGTAGCTCACGTAGACGAGGCCGCCCGGCGCGAGATGGCGATCGACGAAGCTACGGAAGCTGGCCGCCGCCGCCGCGTCGATCCAGGCATAGACGCCATGCGCGACGATATAGTCGAAGCGCGGCAGGTCGAGCGCGGTCGCGGCGGCGAAATCGGTCGCGTGCAGCGTGAGGTTGTCCGTGCCGGCCGCAAGCGCGAAGCGGGCGGCATCCTCGATATGGATCGGCATCAGGTCGATGGCGTGGTGCGGCCAGTCGCGATGCGTCGCCGCCGAGACGATCGCGGTGAGACCGCGTCCGCAGCCGAGCTCGCACCAGCTCCGCCGCGCGCCCTCGGGCGGCGCGAAACCGTTGATCAGGGCGACGAGATCGAGGAATTCCGGAAGCAGCTCGCCGGTGACGGCGCGAATATAGGCAGTGTCGGTGACATAGCCGGGGGACGCCACACGGCACCTCCTCTTCGCGACGCCGCGGCCAGCCTACGCAGCCGGGGCAAGGCGGTCCAGCCGGCGCGTCGCCTACCGCGCGGAAACGAACAGCTTTCGCCAGCCGCCGCGATCGGCAAGGATCGCGCGCGCGGCATTATGTCCGGGCGCGCCGGTGACGCCGCCGCCGGGATGGGTGCCCGCGCCGCACATGTAGAGACCCGCGATCGGCGCGCGATAGCTGCCGTGCCCCAGCACCGGACGCGCCGACCAGAGCTGATCGAGGCTCATATTGCCGTGCATGATGTCACCCGCGACGAGCCCGAACTTGCGCTCGAGGTCGAGCGGCGAATGGATCTGCCGTGCGATCACGGCACGCTTGAAATTGGGTGCCCATCGGTCGACCGTCGCGATGATGCGATCGGCGGCGGCATCCCGCTCGTCGTCCCAGCTCCTGCCCTGCGGAAGGTCGGGCGCGAACTGCTGGCAGAACAGGCTGGCGACATGCGCGCCCGGCGGCGCCAGACTGTCGTCGATCGTGGACGGAATCAGCATCTCGACGATCGGTTCGGATGACCAGCCATAGCGTTTCGCATCGAGATAGGCGCGATCCATGTAGTCGAGCGTCGGCGCGAGGATGATGCCGCTCTGATGGTGCTCGCCTTCCTCCGGCAGGCAGGTGAAGCGCGGCAGCTCCGAGAGCGCGACGTTCATCCGGAACGTGCCGGATCCGGTCTTGAAACCCTTGATGCGGCGCCGGAAATCGGGATCGAGATCGGCAGGATCGATCAGGCGGTCGTAGAGCAGCCGCGGCCCGACATTGGCGGCGACGATGCCGGCGGCGATCTCCTCGCCGCTCTCCAGACGCACGCCGACCGCCCTGCGGCCGTCCACGAGAATTTGGCGAACCGGCGTCTCGACGCTGATCTCGACGCCTGACTGCTCGCAGACCCGGCGCATCGCCTGCGTGATCGCGCCCATCCCGCCGACGGCGTGACCCCATGCGCCCTTCTTACCATTCACCTCGCCGAAGACATGGTGGAGCAGCACATAGGCCGATCCGGGCGTATCCGGGCTGGCATAGTTGCCGACGACGGCGTCGAAGCCGAACGCCGCCATCACCGCTTCGCTCTCGAACCAGCCATCGAGGAAGTTGCGCGCCGATTTGGTAAAGAGATCGAGCACGTCGCGCTGGCGGTCGAGCGGCAGGCGGGCGAGACCCCGGCCTTGGCGCACGGCGTCGATCAGGGTCACGATGCCCTCGCCGACATTGGGCGGGATCCTAAGCGCGAGCGCGCGCAGCAGCTCGGCGACGCCCTCAAGCGCTTGGTAATAGGCCGGTAGCGCCTCAGCGTCCTTGGCGGAGAATTTGCGGAACTCCGCCTGCGTACGGGCGAGGCCGCCGCCGAGCTTTAGATAGCGCCCGTCCTCCTGCGGCAGGAAGTTCGAGATCGGCCGTTCGATCACGCGGTAGCCATGATCGGCGAGCCGCATGTCGGCGATCACCTGCGGCTGGAGCAGGCTGACCGTGTAGCTGGCGGTAGAGTTGCGGAAGCCGGGGTGGAACGCCTCGGTGACCGCCGCGCCGCCGACGATCGTGCGACGCTCCAGCACGCGCACCCCGAGCCCCGCACGCGCGAGATAGAAGGCGCAGACCAGCCCGTTATGGCCGCCGCCGACGATGAGCGCATCGTATCGCTTGGTCATAGGCTTTGCTCCAGATCGCTTCTCCAGCGGTGGCATGGTGGCAGGCCGAAGCCAAATCCGCCCGGCGGCGCTCTCCTTTTGATGTGGCTCCGAAACGGAAGTTGGCGCATGATCGCCGCACGACGGCCGAATCCCCGGGAGGCATGCGGTGTCGCATCTGCTGCTGCTCGTCATGATCGCCGCCTTCATCTGGTTCGCACGCGGCCGAGCCGGCGCGCGGCAGCGCGGCGGCATGGTCGCGCCGCCGGAGGATGCCGCCGCCGCGCTCGCGGAGGTCGCGAAGGAGTTCGCCGCCTTCCTGCCCAAGGAAGCCGCCGAAGCGCTGCAGGAGATGGCGGAACAGGCCGCCGCCACCGAAGCACAGCGCCGGCCGATCGCCGGGGCGCCACCAGTCGCGGCGCGTCGCACGGCTTCGCCGTTTGCCACGCTCAAGCGCGATGTCGAGACGATCCGCGCGACCGGACCGCTGCCGAGCCAAGGGCACGTACCCGCGTCGCGGCGCTGTGCGCCCGCGATGGTGCCGCCGCTCGGCATCACGCTTCATCCGCACGGCCCGATCGCACGACGGCCTCGCTCGAGTTCCGTCGCCGCGATCGCGCGGCAACGCGGGCTCTGCTCTCCCCGATAATTTATCAATGACTTGGACAGAGAAGGAAGAAGACGATGGCAATTACCCGTCAGGTCATCACCTCGCTCCAACGCGACGGCACCGACGCGCTCGGCACGCGCACCGTCGCGATGAAGATCGCCGACGAGAGCATCGTCTCGGGCTCGTTGCTGACCGTCGAGAGCAACCATTTCTGCGTGCTCAAGTCGCGCGGCGCGGTGCTCAACGTCTACGAGACCGGGCAGTATGCGTTGGAGACGCCCGACAAGCCGCTGATCGGATCGATCGCGCAGGGCTTCTTCGGCGGCTCCAGCCCCTGGGTCTATGAGGTCATCTACATCAACCGTTCGAAGCTGCTCGTCCGCAACCAGGGCATCGCGACCAGCGCCGAAATGGCCGAGATGGCCTATGTCGTCGATTACTACATCCACATCGACAGCAAGGAGGAAGCGCTCGACCTCATCACCCATATGCCGTTCTCGGGCGCGGTGATCGATACGCAGGAGGTCGCCGACTATGCCGGCCCGGCGATCGAGCAGGCGATCAACCAGATCGTCCAGATCACCAAGATGGAGAATATCAACGAGCGCATCAGCGACGTGCGCGAGGCGGTAAAGCAGCATCTCACCGACTTCCTCAAGGTCTACGGCATCATGCTGAACGACCTCAAGGTGCTCATCATGCCGCGCGACGAGCGGATGCGCGAGCTTATCTCGCTGCAGGCGATCGGGCTCTCGCCGATCGAGGCGGTGCGCTACTATCTGGCGCTCAGAATGGCCGACAAGGGCTTGGTTTCAGCCCCAAATGCCGCCGCCGGCGTGCCCTTCCACATCGGCGCGCAGCCGACCGGCGTGTTCCCGCTGGGCGAAGAGGTCGGCGCCGGCGCATGACCGACTTCTACGACGTCGGCGCGGTGGCGCGCGTCGCGATCAACCTGTTCAACGGCTATGGCTATAATTTCTACCGCGAGGAGAACCAGCTGCGCGCGGACGACCAGCGCATCCGCGCGCTGGCCGGATCGCTGCTCGCACAAGCGCGCGCCTCGCTCGCCGCCGCTGAGGGCGACTATCGCCGCACCAACATCCCGCCGCCGACCCGCGAAAAGCCCTTCCCGGATCCGGCGGTGACGGCAAACGCGCAGGCGATCGAGCGGCTGTCGAGCGCGGTCGGGGGCCTCGAAGGGCAGATCCGGCACCAGCCCGTCCCCGAGAACGACCGCATGACGCAACGCTATCGCAAGGAAGCGGAGACGCTCGAGGCGCTCGGCGAGAAGGACAAGGCGCTGGTCGGCCAGGCCGAACTGCTCCGCGCGCTGCTCGCGGGGCTGGGCGGCGACGCGGTGCTCCAGCGCAAGCCGGAGATCGAGCAAGGCATCGCCGCGATCGGTGAAACGCTGCGCGGACGAGCGATGCTGCTTGCTTGAGCTCCGGATGTCTAAGACAGGACCGTTCGTCCTGAGGAGGGCCCGAGCGCAGCCCAGGGCCCGCCTCGAAGGACCGGCCTCCAGCGCGTCCTTCGAGACGCCGCTTCGATAAGCTCAGCGGCTCCTCAGGACGAACGGAACGATCTTGCCCGTAACGGTGCGGGTCAATGATTGAACGCGCCGTCCTTCGGCATCACCGCGCCGGTGCCGTAACGGACGGTGAAGCGCAGCCCGAGCGGCCCATCGGCGCTGCGCAGCATCGTCGGCGCGTCGAACATCAGCTGCTGCGGGTAGACCCAGCATTCGTGAACATGATTGCGCAAATCCCAGCAGAGCTGCCCGTTGGCGAGCGTCCAGCCGCCGTCGGTATCGAAGCCGTGCCCTTCATATTTGCCGGTGAAGCGCAACGATCCGTCCCGCGCGAACAGGATGCGGCCGCGCGCACCGTCGCTGCGCACCACCTCGGCACTGTTGCCGGCCAGCTCATCGCCTGGCGCGGCGGAAGCGGCGGTTGTGGCGAGCGCCGAAGCGCCGGCGGCGATAGTGAGAATGACGGTCTTCATGGGTGGTCCCCTTTCCCAGCGTTCGATGATTAGCGCCCGCCTCGGGGCGGGAGTGTGACGCAAAGCACGCGACGAAAAAGGATAACGAAGATCCGTTCGTCCTGAGCGAAGTCGAAGGACGTGCCGCAAGCGTTGGCTGTGCTTGGCACGCACTTCGACTTCGCTCAGTGCGAGCGGGGCAACCGGATAGTAGGTCAGGCCATCAGCGCGGCGACGAGCGTCTTGACCTTCTTCTGGCGCCATTGCGGGGTCGGCGCGACCAGCCAATAGCTCTCGTCGCCGCCGCGCTCCTCGAACAGTTTCAGCCGTCCGGCCGCGATGTCCGCCTGGGCAAGCAGCGCCGGCACGCAGGCGCGGCCGAAGCCCGCGACCGCCGCCTCGATCGCGAGCCCGGCGTCGGCGACGCTCAGGAGCTCGCCCCGTCCCGTGTCCGCAGGGCAGCCCGGCCAGGCAATCGCCGCCTCGCCCGCGCCGTCGATCCCGACGCAGACGAAGCCCGGCGGCAGCAGCGCAACGCCCTCGTGGCCACCGGCGTCGGTGCCGAATCGGATCGCGAGATCGAGATTGGCCTGGGTGAAATCGAGCTGCTCGTCGGCGGCAAGCAGGACGAACCGCAGCTCGGGATCGGTCTTCGCATAGGCGGCGAGGCGCGGCGCGAGCCACTTTTCGGTGACATCGCGCGCGCTGGCGATGGTGAGCGTCTTCGAGGATTGACCGGCCTGCATCGCGCGCACCGCCTCCTCAAATTCGAGGAATCCGCGGCGCAGCGCCTCCAGGCCCGCTTCGCCCTCCGGCGTCAGCTCGAGCCCCTTTGCGGTGCGCCTGAACAGCACGACGCCGAGCGTATCCTCGAGCGCGCGGATCTGCTGGCCGACGGCGGCGGGCGTTACCGCCAGTTCGTCTGCTGCGCGCGTGAAACTAAGATGGCGCGCGGCAGCGTCGAGCACGCGCAGGCCATTGAGCGGGAGGTGCGTGCGCTTCATGCGGCCGTCTCGCCATTCTCACACCGTTCGCCCTGAGCCCGTCGAAGCACTGTTTTTCTTCCGGCGCCGCTTGAAGAAAAGGGTAGCCCGCTTCGACGCCGCCTGCGGCGTCGCTCAGGACAGGCTTCGACAAGCTCCGGGCGAAGGGTGGTGTGAATTCGGCTCAATGCAGCGTCACCGGCGCGAGCAGCGCGAAGCGTGGAATCGTCGCATCGAAGCTGGCGCCGCTGGCAGCGAGCATCTGGTAACTGCCCTCCATCGTGCCCGAGGGTGTGTGCAGCGGGCAGCCCGAGACATAGTCGTAGCTGTCGCCAGGCCCGATCAGCGGCTGTTCGCCGACGACGCCTTCGCCACGCACCTCCTGGGCGCTGCCGCGCCCGTCGGTGATCAGCCAATGCCGGCTGACGAGCTGAACCGGCTGATCGCCGTCGTTCTCGATGCGGATATGATAGGCCCAGAACCAGCGCCCGTTCGCCGGATCGGACTGCTCGGGCAGGTAGCTGACCGACACGCGGACGGTGACGTCGCCGGTCGTCGCCTCGTGCGGGAAGAAGCTCTTCACGCCGCCATCCTCGCCGCCTTTGCCGTCACAACCCGACCGCCGCGAGCGCCTGGTCGAAATCGTCGATCAGGTCGTCGGGGTCCTCCAGCCCGATCGAGAGGCGGAGCATCCCCTCGGTGATGCCCATCTGCTCGCGGGTCTCCGCAGTCAGGCCGGCGTGGGTCGTCGAGGCGGGGTGCGTCATCAGGCTGCGCGAATCGCCGACGTTGTTCGAGATGTCGACGAGCCTGAGCGCGTCGAGCAGGCCGTGGGCCTGCACGCGGCCGCCATCGACGAACAGCGACATGATCGGCCCGCCCGCCGCCATCTGGCGCATCGCGAGCTCGTGCTGGGGGTGGCTCGGCAATGCCGGATACAGCAGCCGCGGCACGCGCTTCTCGATAAAGCGCGCAACCGCGAGCGCATTCTCGCTCTGGCGGCGGATGCGCAGATCGAGCGTCTCGAGCCCCTTCAGCACCACCCAGGCGTTGAATGCCGAAAGCGTCGGGCCGGTGTTGCGCGTGAAGGGGAGCAGCGTGTTGAGGATGAAATCCTCCGTTCCGGCCACCGCGCCGGCGAGCACGCGGCCCTGTCCGTCCATCATCTTGGTCGCCGAATAGGCGACGATGTCGGCGCCATAGTCGAGCGGCCGCTGCAGCGCCGCGGTGGCGAAGGCATTGTCGACGACGGTCTTGACGCCCGCATCCTTCGCGATCTTGCAGACCGCTTCGAGATCGATGACATCCAGCGTGGGGTTCGCAGGCGTCTCGAAGAAGAACAGCTTGGTCTCGAGCTTGAGCGCCGCCTTCCAGGCGTCGGGATCGGTGCCGTCGACGATCGTCGTCGTGATGCCGAAGCGCGGCAGCAGTGTGTCGGTCAGCCAGCGGCACGAGCCGAACAGCGCCCGGCTGGCGACGACGTGATCGCCCTGCGCGAGCTGGCACAGCAAGGCCGCGGTCATCGCCGCCATGCCGCTCGCCATGCAGCGCGCGGCCTCCGCGCCCTCGATGATCGCGATACGCTGCTCGAGCATCTCGGTCGTCGGGTTCTGGAGGCGCGAATAGGTCATGCCGGTCTGCTCGCCGGCGAAGCGCGCGGCGGCGTCGGCCGCGCAATCATAGGCATAGCCCGAGGTGAGGAAGATCGCCTCGCTGGTCTCGCCCCATTCCGAGCGCGCGGTGCCGCCGCGCACCGCCTTTGTGGCGGGGCGCCAGCGGTCGGTAACGGAACGGTCCTGGCCGGTCTTGCGCTTCATGGCTCCGCTTTGGCGCGTGGCGGTGGGCGGCGTCAATGCGCCTTGAAGCGCCACGGGAGGACGCTAGGTCTGTACGCACCTCAATCCCCTCAAGGAGAGTCGACAATGGCGACCGCGATCCAGGACATCCCGCTCAAGACCATCGACGGCCAGGACGACAGCCTCGCCGCACACGAGGGCAAGGTGCTGCTCGTCGTCAACGTCGCCTCCAAATGCGGGCTGACCCCGCAATATGAGGGGCTGGAGGCGCTCTACCGCAAATATCGCGGCGAAGGCTTCGAGGTTCTCGGCTTCCCCGCCAACGATTTCGGCGGCCAGGAGCCGGGCACCGAGGAGGAGATCCAGACCTTCTGCACGACCAAGTTCGACGTGGACTTTCCGATGTTCTCCAAGGTCGTCGCGACCGGCCCCGACAAGCATCCGCTCTACAAGGCGCTGACCGATGCGGTGCCGTCGGCCCAGACCACCGGCGAGGACATGCGCGCCAAGCTCAAGAATTACGGCATGACACCGACCGAGGAGCCCGAGGTGCTGTGGAACTTCGAGAAGTTCCTGATCGGGCGCGACGGTGACGTCGTCGCCCGCTTCGCACCGAGCACCACGCCCGACGATCCCGCGCTGGTCGGCGCGATCGAGCGCGAGCTGTTCGCGAGCGAGTGACGCCTGCCAAAGAGGAAGTCCGTTCGTCCTGAGCGAAGTCAAAGGACGCGCGACACGCGTTGCGCTCGCGACACGCACGTCGACTTCGCGCAGTGCGAACGGATTTCCCTTTAGCTAAGCGATTACCCCACCACCCGCCTGATCCTCGCCACCAGCCGTTCGCGCGCGTCGAGCGCGTTCGCGCGTCGGCCGGTGAAGAGATCGCGGGCAAGGAAATGGCCGGTGAGCCTGAGCCCGGCGAGCACTTCGTCCCACCCCGCCACGCCGCCCTCGAGCAGGAAGCGCGGCAGCGGCAGCAGCTTGTCGGCATAGTCCGACCCTGCGGCGCGGCTCACCGCGACGCCGCTCTTCGGGCTTACCCAGGCGAGATCGCCCGCGTCGCCTTCGGCGGCGCAGCGCGTGAAATCGAGCCCGAAGCCGAGCTCGGACAGCAGCAGCAGCTCGTAGCGCACCAGCGCGCCCGCCCAGCCGCGCGCCGCCGGCGCCGCCTCGATCGCGTCGAGCACCGCCGACAGCGCCGCGAACAACCGCGGATAGGGCTGGCCCTCGGGCAGCGCGGCGGCGGTGAGCGCCGTCGTCCACTCGATCGCGGTGGCCGGCAGCGGCTCGGCGAGCAGCGCGGCGCGGCTGTGGACGAGCTCGACCGTGAGCGCCGCGAGCTGCTCCGCGGTGCGCGCGCGATAATCGGCGCGGACGAGGTTGCCGGGGATCAGCACCGGCCGCAGCCGCCGCGACCGCCCGCCGCGCACATAGCCCGGCTGCAACCCATCGTCCGGCGTCAGCGCACGCGCGACGACGCCATGCTCGCCATGCGGCAGGACGGCGCAGACGACGGCATCGGCGAGGATGTGCATGGCGCGATGCTAGGCCAGCACGGCGACCGGCGAGAGCGAAAAGTCACATAACGCGAGCGCCGAAGGTCACAGCGTTCCGTTGCGAAAGGTCACATGGTTTCGTGATCTTTGGAGGCCGTGGCCTTTGGGTCCCGCAACCTGTAGCGAATCCTACGATCAGAAAGAGCCAACGCGATCATGCGCCGGCCGGCGCGCTGTAGGATGCACGAACCCGCTGCGCGGGATGGGCGCTTGCGGCGCGGTTGAGGTGAAGGGGCAAGCGTCGCGCTCGCATTGAGCGCCGCGGGAGGCGGGCAGAGCATCGGGGCTCCACGAGAAGGAGCCCGTCATGACCACCCTGATCCCT
>JAFAZF010000048.1 GCA_019239915.1 Sphingomonadaceae bacterium | reverse complement strand
ACGTTGAGCGCGGCTCCCGCCGCGGCTGTTGTACGCCCCACCACGCGCCCTGCGCGTCCCTTCTTCTCCTCGGGCCCCTGCGCCAAGCCCCCGGGCTGGGATGCCGCGAAGCTGCCCCACGCCTCGCTCGGCCGCTCGCACCGCTCGAAGCTCGGCAAGAGCCGGCTCCAGTATGCGATCGAGTTGACCCGCCAGCTGCTCCAGGTGCCCGACACGCACCGGATCGGCATCGTCCCCGGCTCCGACACCGGCGCGGTCGAGATGGCGATGTGGACGATGCTGGGCGTCCGCCCGGTGACGATGCTCGCTTGGGAAAGCTTCGGTGAGGGCTGGGTGACCGACGCGGTCAAGCAGCTCAAGCTCGACGCCAAGGTCGTCAAGGCGCCCTATGGCGCGCTGCCCGATCTCGCGGCCGTCGATCCCGCAACCGACGTCGTCTTCACCTGGAACGGCACCACCTCGGGCGCCCGCGTTCCCAACGGCGACTGGATCCCGGACGACCGCGCCGGCCTGACGATCGCCGACGCGACCTCGGCCTGCTTCGCGCAGGACCTTCCTTTCGATAAGCTCGATGTCGTTACCTTCTCCTGGCAGAAGGTGCTCGGCGGCGAGGGCGCGCACGGCGTGCTGATCCTCGGGCCACGCGCGGTCGAGCGGCTCGAAAGCTACACGCCCGATCGTCCCCTGCCCAAGATCTTTCGCCTCACCAAGGGCGGCAAGCTGATCGAAGGCATCTTCACCGGCGAGACGATCAACACGCCGTCGATGCTCGCGGTCGAGGATTATATCTACGCGCTCGAATGGGCGAAGATGGCGGGCGGGCTGCACGCGCTGATCGCCCGCGCCGACGCCAACGCCGCCGCGCTCGACGCCATCGTGCAGGAGCTGCCCTGGCTCGATCATCTCGTCGCCGATGAGGGCATCCGCTCGAACACCAGCGTCTGCCTCAAGTTCGCCGACGACGCGGTGAAGGGGCTCGACGACGAGGCCAAGCTCGCGCTGGTCAAGAAGATGGCCTCGCTGCTCGAGACTGAGAACGCGGCCTACGACGTCGCCGGCTACCGCGACGCTCCGCCGGGCCTGCGCATCTGGTGCGGCGCCACCGTCGACACCGCCGACATCGAAGCGCTCGCCCCCTGGCTCGACTGGGCCTACCGGACCGCCCGCGCGGGCTGACCGCACTCTCCCACACTACCACACTGTCGTCATTCCCGCGAAGGCGGGAATCCATACTGGCTGACGTCGAGGCAGGACATCATCGTCTCGGCATATGGAGCCCCGCCTGCGCGGGGATGACGTCCTGAGAGACAAGGACACATGACATGCCCAAGGTTCTGATCAGCGACAAAATGGACCCTCGCGCCGCCGCCATCTTTCGTGAGCGCGGGCTCGAGGTCGACGAGATCACCGGCAAGACCAAGGACGAGCTGATCGCCATCATCGGCGACTATGATGGCCTCGCTATCCGCTCCTCCACGAAAGTCACCAAGGACGTGCTCGCCGCCGCCGCCAACCTCAAGGTGATCGGCCGCGCCGGCATCGGCGTCGACAATGTCGACGTGCCCGCCGCGTCCGCCGCCGGCGTCGTCGTCATGAACACGCCGTTCGGCAACTCGATCACCACCGCCGAGCACGCCATCGCGCTGATGTTCGCGCTTGCCCGCCAACTCCCCGAGGCCGACGCCTCCACCCAGGCCGGCAAGTGGGAGAAGAACCGCTTCATGGGCGTCGAGCTGACCGCCAAGACGCTCGGGCTGATCGGCGCCGGCAATATCGGCTCGATCGTCGCCGACCGCGCGCTCGGCCTCAAGATGAAGGTCGTCGCCTATGACCCGTTCCTGACGCCCGAGCGCGCGGTCGATCTCGGCGTCGAGAAGGTCACGCTCGACGAGCTGCTCGCGCGCGCCGACTTCATCACGCTGCACACGCCCCTCACCGACCAGACCCGCAACATCCTCAGCCGCGAGAATCTCGCCAAGACCAAGAAGGGCGTGCGCATCATCAACTGCGCGCGCGGCGGCCTCGTCGACGAGGTGGCGCTGAAGGAGGGCCTGGACAGCGGCCATATCGGCGGCGCCGCGCTCGATGTGTTCGTCGAGGAGCCTGCCAAGGCGAGCCCGCTGTTCGGCACGCCCAATTTCGTCTCGACGCCGCATCTCGGCGCCTCGACCAACGATGCTCAGGTCAACGTCGCGATCCAGGTCGCCGAGCAGATGGCGGACTTCCTGATCTCGGGCGGTGTCACCAACGCGCTCAACATGCCGAGCCTCACGGCCGAGGAGGCGCCCAAGCTGAAGCCCTATATGGCACTCGCCGAGCGGCTCGGCTCGCTGATCGGGCAGCTCGAGGGCGAAGCGATCCAGTCGGTCGCGATTGAGGTCGAGGGCGCCGCCGCCGAGCTCAACCAGAAGCCGATCACCGGCGCGGTGCTCGCCGGGCTGATGCGCGTCTATTCGGACACGGTGAACATGGTCAACGCGCCGATCCTCGCGAAGGAACGCGGGCTCGACGTGCGCGAGGTGCGCCACGAGCGCGAGGGCGATTACCACACGCTCGTCCGCGTCGCGGTGCGCACCGCCGCCGGCGAGCGCTCGGTCGCGGGCACGCTGTTCGGCAACGCCAGCCCCCGTCTCGTCGAGATCTTCGGCATCAAGGTCGAGGCCGATCTCGGCGGGCCGATGCTCTACATCGTCAACGAGGACGCGCCCGGCTTCATCGGCCGGCTCGGCACCAAGCTCGGCGAAGCGGGCGTCAACATCGGCACCTTCCATCTCGGCCGCCGCGAGGCCGGCGGCGAAGCGGTCCTCCTCCTCTCGGTCGACACCGCTGTCGAGGAGCCCCTGCTCTGGGAGCTCTGTCGCCTGCCCGGCGTGAAGCAGGTCCAGGCGCTGCGGTTTTGAACGCCTAAGCGGCGGGCGGCGTCTCGTTCGGCGCCGCTCGCTTGCGGCGCAGCATCAGTTCCATTTCGCGGATAATCTGGCGGCCGGCTTTTGATCCACCGTTCGTACCGCTGGGATCGGACGCAAACAACGCCTGCATTCGATCCGACATCTGTCGCATCGCCGCGCATCGCTCCTCACCCAGCTTGCGGCGGAGATTGTCGATGCTTTCATTGAAGCCTTTGAAGACCGTATCGATATTGTGGTCGAGGTAACGCCCTTCGCGGTCGCTAAAGTCCGGCGCATGCAGCATCATCCAGCCAAGTTTATCATTAAACTCCCCTATGGTCTGGCAAATATAGGGCCTGTACGGTCGTGGCATCGTCAATGTCCCGTGCGTTTGATGATATAAGTGCTGCCTGCGCCAAGTTGTGTCGGTCGTATGATGGCAACCGCTCGTGGCTTAAAGTCGCTATTGAAAAAACGGCGTATTTGCGACGAATTCGGGATCTTGCGCCACAGTGTGACATCGTAGGCTACGTTACCCACACGGGCGTCAGGAATAGAATATGTCAGATCATCCCCCGAGGAATCGTACTCGCGGCCATTGACGCGCACCGCTTGCCCGCTCGGCGCAGTCAGCGAACGCTCTGCAAGCGTATCTCGGAAGCTCGCTTTTGTTGCCTGATCTATATAATTACCTATCGCCATTCGTTCTGTGGGCGCCGGTGGCAGCTCGCCGGCTTTCGCAGCGAGCAGAGCGTTGTCGTATTCCTTGTCTACCTGGGCTTGCAGATACCGCAAAGTCTCCACCTGTAGCGGTCCATCGTCACCCGTTGCGCGGTAAATAGCCGCTGCGCGATCCCAGCGAAGCTCGCCTATCTCGTTCATCTGTCCGTCGAGTGTCTGCGGGAAACCGAGCGAGTCGTAGCGAAAGCTCGGATCGTATCGCTTGATATCTGCGATCAGCGCGTTTGAGTAGGCGAGCGATAGGGATGAGGTTGTTTCGACGCCGGGGCCCGTCAGATCAAGCACGCCATCGGCAACCGCCAAGACCGAGCCGCCCGGCGCTTTCGCGAGGCCGGGGAACGCGTGCTCCAGCGTCGTCGGATCGACCATGCCTCCGTAGTTGTCACCGATACCGCGCGGCGGTTCGGGGTCTGCCGCCGCGAGTTGCACCGGTCTCGCGGCTGAAGTCGATCCCGTCGAGACGACATCGCGCCCGCTGAGATCGTCACCACCGCCCGCGGCGCCACCTCCTGGGCCCGATGTGAACTGGCCGTTCGTCGGGTCGTGATAGGGATTGAACTTGGCCTCGAGCGGCGCGAATGCGGCTTCAGGCAGCCGGATGCCGGTCCGCAGGAAGTGGACGAAGGCGAGGCGGGCCGGCGAGCGCGCTTCGGCTAGGCTGATCATGTCCCGATCGCTCCCGAATCGTTGGAAGCGAACGAAACAGGAACTTATCCAACTTGTATCCAACAAAGTGCCATTCTGTTCGTTTTGGACAAGTTGATTTACCGACCGCGAGCCGTGAGCCGAGCGCCGATCAAGGACAAGCATCACGATGCGCCGCCCCCTTCCCTCCCCCCGAAACCGCGCTAAGAGCGCCCGCGATGACCAATGCCTCCGCCCTCCTCCCCGAAGGCCTGCGCGATCGGCTGCCGCCGGAGGCCGAGGCGCTCGGGCGCGTGCGCGGTGCGGTGCTGTGGGTGGCCGAGATGAACGGCTATGCCCGCGTCGAACCGCCGCTCGCCGAGTTCGCCGACGGGCTGATCGGCCGGCTCAAGACTTCGCGCGCCGTCGACCTGTTGCGCGTCGTCGATCCGGTCTCGCAACGCACGCTCGCGCTCCGGCCCGACATCACCGCGCAGGTCGGCCGCATCGCGACGACGCGGCTCGGGCAACGTCCGCGCCCGCTCAGGCTCTGCTATGCCGGCCAGGTGCTCAAGGTGCGCGGCACGCAGCTCCGGCCCGAGCGCGAGATGTGCCAGGCCGGCGTCGAGATCGTCGGCACCGATCACGTCGCCGCGGTGATCGAGACGGTGCGCGTCGCGCTCGATGCGCTGAAGGCGGCCGGGTCGGCCGACATCTCGGTCGACCTCACCCTGCCCGATCTCGTGCCGCTGCTCGCCGCGGGGCCGATGCCGTTGCCCGCCGATCGCATCGAGACCGTCGCCGCCGAGCTCGACGGCAAGGACGCCGGCGCGCTCGCCGCGCTCGGCGCGCAGGCCTATCTGCCGCTGCTCGAAGCCGCCGGTCCGGTCGAGGCGGCGCTCGGCCGGCTCGCGACGCTGCCGGGGCAAGAGCTGCTCGACGGCCGTATCGCCGCCGTGCGCGCGGTGGCATCCGCGATCGGCGATCGCGCGACGGTGACGCTCGACCCGACCGAGCGGCACGGCTTCGAATATCAGAGCTGGATCGGCTTCTCCTTCTTCGTGCCGGGGGTGCGCGGCGAGGTCGGCCGCGGCGGCAGCTACACGGTCGTGCATCCCGACGGCCGCGAGGAGCCCGCGGTCGGCTTCTCGCTGTTCCTCGATCCGCTGGTCGATGCCGGCTACGCGCCCGATTACGAACGCCGCCGCGTGTTCCTGCCGCTCGGCACCGACAGCGAGATCGGCGAACGGCTGCGCGACGAGGCGACGGTGACGATCGCAGCGCTGACGCCCGACGACGATCCGAAGGCGCTCGGCTGTACGCACCTCTGGCGCGACGGCGCGATGCAGGCGTTGGCGGGATAGGGAAACCGTTCAGTTCGAGCAGCTTCGAGCGCAGCCGAGAAGCGTCCGTCGAGAACCGCCTTCGCGACTGCGGGTCTCGACAAGCGCGACCCTTCGCTCGAAGCGGACGGAGAAGGTTGATAGGGAACGCGAATGGCGAACGTCACCGTGATCGGCGCCCAGTGGGGCGATGAGGGCAAGGGCAAGATCGTCGACTGGCTGGCGAGCCGGGCGGACGTCGTTGTCCGCTTCCAGGGCGGCCACAATGCCGGCCATACGCTCGTCGTCGGCGATCAGACCTACAAGCTCTCGCTGCTTCCCTCAGGCATCGTGCGCGGCACCTTGTCGGTAATCGGCAACGGCGTTGTGCTCGATCCTTGGCACCTGCGCGACGAGATCAAGAAGCTCTCGGATCAGGGCGTGAAGATGACGCCAGATACGCTGCAGATCGCCGAGACCTGCCCGCTGATCCTGCCGTTCCACCGCGATCTCGACGGCCTGCGCGAGGATGCGTCGGGTGCCGGCAAGATCGGCACGACGCGACGCGGCATCGGCCCGGCCTATGAGGACAAGGTCGGCAGGCGCGCGATCCGCGTCTGCGATCTCGCCCATCTCGACGATCTCGGCCCGCTCGTCGACCGGCTCTGCGCGCATCACGACGCGCTGCGCGCCGGCTTCGGCGAGCCGCCGATCGACCGCCAGCGCCTGATCGACGATCTCAAGGAGATCGCGCCGACCGTGCTGCCCTACGCCAAGCCGGTGTGGTGGACACTCAACGAGGCGCGGCTCAGGGGCGATCGCATCCTGTTCGAGGGCGCGCAGGGCGTGCTGCTCGACGTCGATCACGGCACTTACCCGTTCGTCACATCCTCGAACACGATCGCAGGCACGGCGGCGGGCGGATCGGGGCTCGGGCCCAACGCGGCGGGCTTCGTGCTCGGCATCGTCAAGGCCTATACCACTCGCGTCGGCGCCGGCCCCTTCCCGACCGAGCTCACCGACGAGACCGGCGAGCGGCTTGGGGTCCGCGGCCACGAGTTCGGCACGGTCACCGGCCGCAAGCGCCGCTGCGGCTGGTTCGATGCGGTGCTGGTGCGGCAGGCGGCGGCGGTCTCGGGGATCACCGGCATCGCGCTCACCAAGCTCGACGTGCTCGATGGCTTCGACGAATTGCGGATCTGCACCGGCTACCGGATCGACGGCCGCACCTTCGACTATCTGCCGCCGCATGCGCGCGAGCAGGCACAGGTCGAGCCGATCTACGAGACGATCGAGGGCTGGAGCCAGTCGACCGCCGGCGCGCGAAGCTGGGCGGAGCTTCCCGCGCAGGCGATCAAATATATCCGCCGCGTCGAGGAGCTGATCCGCTGCCCCGTCGCGCTGGTATCCACGAGCCCCGAGCGCGAGGACACGATCCTCGTGCGCGATCCCTTCGCGGACTGAGCGGGGGTCACCAGCCTCTACCGTCGGCGACCGAACGCCGGATGCCGGGAAATTTGGTGCGGTCGAGAAGACTCGAACTTCCACGGCCTTTCGGCCACAACGACCTCAACGTTGCGCGTCTACCAGTTCCGCCACGACCGCACGCCGCTCTGTCCGGAGGTGGCCCCCGGCCGGTAGGCGCGTGCCTCTAGCGAAACCGATCGCGCGCCGCAAGCATCTCGGTCGCGATGTCAGCGCTTCGCCGTCCAGATGCCGATCAGCGCCGCCAGCGCCACGAGCAGCAGGAAGCCGTTGACGACGACGAGCAGCGCCGCCGGCAGGCGCCGCGTGTCCGGGCGCGGCGGCGGCGCACCCGGCTGCATCTCGCGCCACACCGCGCAGACGAAGGCGAAGCCGGCGAACAGGATGAGCAGGCTGCCGGTCGCGCCGACCAGCCACTGCGGCACGAGGCCCGCGAGCAGCGCGCGGGCGCCAATCCCTGCCGCCAGCGCCGCGAGCCCGGTGCGGACCCAGGCGGCGTAGGTGCGTTCGGCCGCGAGGATGGTGCGATCGGCGGCGAGCTCGGTGCGGCGATCGGCGCTGTCGACCTGCTGATCGGCGCTCTTCTCGAGCGCGCCGGCGCTACGCGCGAGGCGGGCATGGCTGCTCTCGGCGTTTTCCGCCACCCGCGATCTCCCTGAGCGCCGCAATCGCTCCGGCACCAACCCGCCGCGCGTGCTGCCGTTCCGCTGGACCCGGACGGGCGGCCATGTGTTAGGAACCACGAAGAGGCAGCAGCGCGTCGAGAGGAGCCGTTCATGCTCGAGCATGTCCCCCGCTGGCTCGGTGCGGCGCTGCGGAACGTGCGCGCCGGCGGATCGAAGCTGGCGATCGTGCAGGAAGGGCTGGGCAGCTTCGCGACGATCGCGTTGTCGAGCCCGGCGTTCGCGGACGGGGCGCGCCTGCCGGCGCGCTTCACCGCCGATGGCGAGGGCCTCTCGCCGCCGCTGGTCTGGGGCCCGCTTCCGGACGGCACGCGAAGCCTCGCCCTGATCGTGGAAGATCCGGACGCGCCGGCGCTGCAGCCGCTCGTTCATGCGATCGTCTGGGGATTGCCGGCCGACGAGCATCGGCTCACCGAGGGCGCCATCGTTGCCGATGGCGGCGACGGCCCGGATGTCGGCCGATCGAGCTTCTTCCGCGAAGGCTGGCTGCCGCCCGACCCGCCGACCGGCCACGGCCCGCACCATTACGCCTTTCAGCTTTTCGCACTCGACGGCTGTCCGGACCTCGGCAGCACGCCCGGACGTGGCGCGCTGATCAAGGCGATAGCCGGCCATGTCCTTGCCGCCGGCCTGCTCGTCGGTACCTATGATCGCGGCGAGACGGCGAAGCCGGGCAAGCCGGCCGTGGCACGCACCGCGCCCGCCTGAGGCGCGGGAGGGAGCGGACATTTCTCTCCCACCCGTCTAATCTTACTGAGTCACAAAGCGCGAAGCAGGAGGGATTCGCTCTCCGCCCGAAGGTGGTAGGCTGCCGATTCGCATCGGTGGACCAGAGCGATGGACGATCAGGAGAGCGACGCGCGGGCGCGTTTTGATGCATATCTCGAGCGACTGGTGGGCGTGATCGGTCACGCTGATCGCGCCGATCCGCTTCGTGATTATTGTACCGGATTGATGATGCCCGTGGCGCGCAAGAGCGTAGAGCCGCTTGCGGCGGTGACGGCGCCGG
>JAFAZF010000035.1 GCA_019239915.1 Sphingomonadaceae bacterium | reverse complement strand
CGATCCGAACCGCAACGCATCTTCGGCCAGCGCCAGCACTTCGGCGTCCTTGCGCGCCTCGGCATAGAAAATGCGGTTGGGGCCAAGCCCCACCTGTTCCAGTCCCGGCGCGTACAGGTCAAACCGGCTTAGCGCCCACAGGACGGTGAAACCGGGCTGCGCCGCGAAACGTGCCGCGATCCCAGCCGCGAACAAGGTCGCGGCCGCGTCATCGTTCAGTGAGGAGGTAGCGGCAGCAATCTCATGCAGACCCGCCCCGTCGAGCCCGTTCCCGGCCAAACGATCGTCGAGCGCCTTAAGTCCGAACGCTAGCGTCGGCCCACGCTGGCTCTGGGCCTGCGCGAGCTGCGCGCGGAGCGCAGCGAGCTGATCGGCCGAAGGCCGATCGAGGGGCGACGGTTGGGCGGGCATCGGGCAACATCGACTCACTTGTTCGCTATATGTTCCGATGGCCGAAGGGATTCGTCAAGGGCGGCATGCAACCGGCCGCGCGATCCGCTACGGTCGAAGGATGCATGACACCAGTCCTTTGACCGAGTCGCCCCAGCCGGAGGTGGGCTCCCCGCTCCAGGCGTGGTGCTTTGTCGGCGCCGACAATCTCTGGGCGCTCAGCAGTGACGAGGCTGGCGCGAACCTGCCCGACGAGCATGGCCCGTGGCGCAGACTGAAGTCGATCCTGCTGATCGGAGGCGAGCCCGACGAGCAGGAGGCGGAGGCATTGATTCGCGAATATGGCTATTGTTGCTTCGAAAATCGTGAAGCCGAAGAGACTGCGTCGTCATATTGATCGCTCAATACGACGCACGCCTACTTCTTGATGACAGCATCCGCCTTCTTGTCGATCTTGCCTTCCTCGGCTTTCGACATGCGTCCGGACTTCACCGCCTGGCTCGCCCGCGCTTTCGCGTTCTTGGCATGCGCCTCGTTCTCGATCGGATACGCGCGCTTATCGGGCTCGGCGAACTTGTCTTTTGGAAGTGCGTCGCGATCGGCTTTGGACAGCTTGGACATGGCTCGTTCCTCTCGATCGTCAAACGCGAGACCGCATCGGTAGTTCACCCGAGGTGGCGCACTCGACCAGTTGATCTGATCGGGAGCGAAACACCAGAGGTCAGGCTCCCCGCTGGTCGCCGACCAGCGACAATGTTAGCGCATCACGTTCGCCCCGAAACCAACGGTCGAGCGCAGCGGCGAACAGCGGTTCCGCTCGCGCAAGTTCGAACAGCGTCAGCGATGATCGTAGCTTCGTCGCATCGATTTCCCCGAAAACGGAAACCGGATCGCTGATGGTAAGATCCTGCAAAGCTTGCACGCACTCGACATAACGGGGCCCAAGCACCGGATGAGCGAGATAGTCGCGCGCTTCGGCGACCGACCGGATCGCGAAGTGTCGCGCGGTCGCGCTCTGGCCCAATCCAGCCAGCTGCGGGAAAATGAACCACATCCAGTGCGTGCGCTTGGCGCCTCGGCGGATCTCGGCCAGCGCAGTCGGATACACCAGCGTCTGCGCCTCGACGAAGCGATCGAGCGAGGTGATGTTAGGCATCAGACCCGCTCGCCCTGCGCGGCTTCTGTCGGAAAAACGCGCCTCACCGGCAGGCTGCCCTTTGGCAAGACGCCGAGCACGTCCTGGGCTGGCACGCTGGGATCGAGCCAAGCGGCCCAACGATCGCGCGTGAGCGGGATGATCTGGCGGCGATGATAGGGTGCGATGTCCTCGCCCGGCTCCGTCGTGAGCATCGTAAAGGCTTCGCCGCTCTTCGGATCGGCGCGCCAAATGCCAGCGATACAGAACCAGTCATGGTCCTTTAGCGTGAACAGCCATTTGGTCTTGCGCTTCTGACCGGGCAGCGGTTCGGTGAACTCGTAGAAGCCGTCCGCCAGGATGAGGCAGCGACCGCTCGCGAACTCGCGGCCTTCTGACCGGAAATTATAGACGGGTTTGCCGCCTTGCCCAGGCCAGCTCCAGCGTCGGTTTACCAGCTCGCCAGTGCCTCGCTCCCCTTCGATGCCGCGCACGATCGGCGCGGTGTCGCTGATCTTGATGTCCTCACGCGCTGCGACGTTCGGCGTACCCTCGGGCAGCTTGATCTTGATCTTGAGGTCGGCAAAGTCTTCGACGATCGAGGCGACATCCACCTCCAGACGATAATCATTGCACACGCTAACTCAGCCTTTCTTGCGACTCATCATTGTTCCCATTATGTTCTGCCACATGGAGTCGCCAACACCTTTCGACGCGGACGCCCCGCTTGGCGGCCATCGTGCCATCATCCGGCGAAATCCGGATGACGCCAGCGAAATCGAGATGGTCGAGGCGACCTGGGGGTCCAACCCGCGCTTCAGCGACGGCGTCGCTTACCGCTTTGTGCGGTCGGAAGGGCAGGCCTTCCCGAACCATCGTTGCCTGATCCCGGCAAGCGAGTTTCACATGACGGTCGGCGACAAGCGCTATCGCGTGACGCTCGACGGCGGCAACCACTTTTATCTGGCCGGCGTCTGGGAGCCGGCGATGGGAGACTGGCCGCTTTGCTACCGCGTCGTTACGGTCGCGGCCAATCCGGAGGTTGCACGCTATCAGGAGCGCCACGGCGCGATCATCCATCGCCGGCAGGTGATGATGTGGCTCGACCACTCGGTCCCGGAGGTCGATCTGCTCGAAACGCCTCCAGCGCGGACATTTCTGGTCGAAGAGATCGGAGCAAAACCGGTCCAGACGATGCTGGCGCTGTGAACCGGGATTAACGAACGAGGAGCGCGACGATGAGTCGCTTGTGGGACACCGCCGAATTCTGGGCGCGAAGCGAAGCCGACGAAGTGCTGCGCGACATGCCCGATGCCGAGCCAGGCGCGCTGGCGGATTCGCTGGAGCGTAGCGCCGCGAACTATGACGGCGATCCGGAGATGGTGACGCTGATCGTCACAGATCTCCGCCGCCGCGCCGCCAGCGGCATTCGCTTCTGGTCCGGCCCGCTGCTGATCGCGCAGATGTCCGACGCGTCGCCCGGTGCCGCTGATACTGCCGGCGCGCTGCCAGACGTTAGCGAGCTCATCGACGACGAGATACCTTGGTGAAGACGGCGACGGCTGACCTGTTCGACACGCCGCACGTGAGCGGCCTGGACTATCGCGACACCTTCATCGGCGAAGTCGAAGAGCGTGCGCTGATCGCGCACATCGACGATGCGGGCCTCAGTCCCTTTCGATTTCAGCAGTGGACGGGCAAGCGGCTGACGCACAGCTTTGGCTGGAGCTATGATTTCGAAACCGGCCGCTTTGCGCCGGCCGATCCGATTCCTGCTTGGCTGGAGCGGATCAAGGCGGCAGCCGCGAGCTTTGCCGGCCTTTGTCCGGCCGACCTCGTCCAGGCACTCATCATTCGCTACGATCCCGGTGCGGGTATCGGCTGGCACAAGGACCGGCCGGTGTTCGAGCATGTCGTGGGCATCTCGCTTGGCAGCGAGGCCGCCATGCGCTTCCGGCGGCGCGCCGGAAAAGGTTTCGAACGGCTGAGCGTACCTCTGGCGCCGCGCTCAGTATATCATCTGTCGGGCGAAATCCGCCATGAATGGGAGCACAGCATCGTGCCGATGGCGGAGCCGCGCTGGTCGGTCACCTTCCGTAGCCTTTCCGACAAGGGGCAAATGGTTGTCAGAACGAGATGATCCGCCCGCGCGTTACCTCGCAAAGGAGATCGATCATGCCCGCCACCTCCAAAGCCCAGCAGAAGGCCGCCGGTGCGACCTTAGCCGCCAAGCGCGGCGAGGAACCAAAGTCCAAGCTGAAAGGCGCCTCGAAGCAGATGGAGAAATCTATGTCCGAGGGTCAGCTCGAAGAGTTCGCCAGCACCAAGCGGAAGGGGTTGCCCAATAAGAAAGGCTGATTCCTCGCCTTCGCTTTGTCCGGGTCAGATTTGAGGTAGACCGACATCAAGGAGAAATCTGACATGTCCGTTCGCACGAATATCGGCCGAATTCGGCTGGCTTTGGGAATGGCGGCACTCGTCGGATGCATCCTAGGCATGTGGTTCAGCTTGCTCTTCAAACCGGTGATCTATAGCGCGGTTGTCTGTTTGTTTGCGCTGTGGATCGGTCTGTGGCCGTTTGGCGTGCCGAAGCTTGGCTCCCGGGTGTTCGTTGCGTGCCTCGGGTCGGTAGGGGTTTGCATCGTCCTCGCGATCATCTGCGAAGTCATCGCCTATGTGAGGCACGACGGCCAGGAAGAGCTAGGCCCAATCCTCTTCGTTCCGGCTTTCATGGTAGGTATGGGACTACCAATCACGGTTTTAGCGGCCGCAGTTGCGGCGATTGCACCGTTTATCCGCATTCGAGTGTGATTTGAAGGGTCGGGAGCAGCCTCTCGCTTCGCGTACCAAGCGTCGGATTACGACCACTAGTTAGCGGCTCCCGGTTTCAGGGGGCGCAGCATGGACTGCTTCAGCCGGAAAGCTTGGCGATCGGAAAGCACAGAGCCAGCCGCAAACCAGCCTCGTCCCACGTCCGCGTCAGGCTGCCGCGCAAGCCGCGCAGCGCCGCGGCTTCGAGCACGCTTCCGAAGCCCTCGCGCTCCGGCTGGCTCGCGACCTTCGGACCTCCCCGTTCGGTCCAGTCCACATGGAACGTGTCGCCATCGCTCAGCATCACGACGTGAAGCCGGCCGCCTGGCGTGGAAAAGGCGCCATATTTCGCGGCGTTAGTCGTGAGTTCGTGAAGCAGGAGCGCGATCGACGTTAGCGCTGGCCCCGACAAGGAGACATCCTCGCCATGGATAGAAACGCGCTCCTCATCCAGTTCATGAGGTGCCACGATCGTCCGCAGGAGTTCGGCGAAGCTGGTCGTTTTCTCGGTAACCGTGTCGCTGCACAGGTCAGGCAGTGTCAGTTCATGGGCGCGTCCGAGCGCCTCCAAACGCGAGAGAATCGCCCTACCCAGCTGGCCGTCGCTAGCGCGGCTGCTCAACGCAACCAGGCCGCCAATCACGCTAAAGATGTTCTTGATGCGGTGGTTCATCTCGCGAAGCAGGATTGATTGTCCGCTCCGCGACTGTTTGAGCTCACTGATGTCTCGCGCGATCTTCGACGCGCCGATAACCTCGCCCGCGGCGTTGCGCACCGGCGAGATCGTCAGCGAAACATCGATGAGCGATCCATCCTTATGGAGGCGGATCGTCTCGAAATGGTCGACCCGCTCGCCGGCGCGCAGACGGCCGAGGATATGGTCCTCCTCCGACAATCGATCTTCGGGAATCAGCATCGTGACCGATCGTCCGATCGCTTCCTCGGCCGTGTAGCCGAATAGCCGTTCGGCCCCCGCATTCCAGGTGAGGATGATACTGTCGAGGGTCTTGCTGAGGATCGCATCGTCAGAACTCTCGACGATCGCGGCGAGCCAGGCCTGGGCCTCGGACGTCGTATCCGCCGACAGCCCGCCCGTCGCGACATCGTTGGTTCCGCGGTTACCGTCGCTAGGCACGGATCTGTCGGTCACGCATACACTTTCGATCGGTCGTAACGCCGCCCTGCGGGGTCCGCACGCGGTATCGACCAACTCACCGAGCGCGCATCATATAGTGCATCGCGTGCCGTACATACTAGGCGAGATCGGGATTGCCCGTTCTTCTCAATTCTGTGGCGCGAATTTCACGAAGCGCCGCGGGAGTTTGCCCGTCAGGCAGGAGTGCCAGCATGCTGTCATAGACCAGTGCGGCGCTGAACGGCTTGCCCAAAAACACAGCTCCCTCGGGCAGTTCGCCGAGCTCGGGCTTGCAGTTGCCAGACGCCACGAGAATGGTTGTCTCTGGCCACCGCGCCGCGACTTCCCGCGCCAGTTCGAAGCCGTTGCGCCCACCGGGCATCTGAACGTCCGTGAAGAGCAACACAATCGAGCGGCCCTGGCCCTCGAAATGGGCGATCGCTTCCGCGACGGTCGTGGCGTCGAGCGCGGTGAATCCCGCATCTTCGACGATAGCGCAGGCACTCATCAGAATGATGGGATCGTCATCGACAACGACAGCAAATGGAGACGCGGCACTCATGCCTCTTGAATGCCCTAGTGAAGGGTTTTGTTTCCGCGATTGAGGGCTCGGCGGCGGCGAGTCGGCGCAGTCCGTCCCACTTTGTATTTCAGACGCCACTTCCCATCTAAGGTCTTGAAACCGCCGGACAGATTGAGGTCAAAATGGCGAATGGTTGGGCCCGCGACGGTGCCGTGCAAGATCAGATCGACGATACCGTAATGGACGCCGTCAAGCGCGCCCGCGTCATGATGCCTATGGGCGAAGGCAGCGATGAGTGTGACGATTGCGGCGAGGATATTGCGACCGCGCGACGTGCGGCGCTACCGGGCACGCGCACGTGCGTGGCCTGCCAGTCGAAACGCGATGCGACTGTCCGCAACGTCGGCATCAACCGCCGCGGCAGCAAGGACAGCCAGCTGCGCTAAGCCGCGCGGCATCCAGCGCGGGAGCCGCTGTTATCGCCACATCTCGACCAACGGTCCCCATCGGCCTTGGACTGGATCGGCGCCGGGGATAGGCAGATCGGCCATCCGCTTACGCGCAGCTTCGTTCGGCGGCTCACGGCAGATGTCCCACTTCTGCCCATCTGGATAGGCGCCGACGACGAGGAAATCGTCGTTCGCCTCAATGCTCCGGTGGCCGGTTCCGGTCGGCAGGACCAATGCGTCGCCCGCCTCGACATGCACGTCTCGGCCGCCCGGTCCGCCGATCGTCAGCGTCGCAGAGCCGGCCGCGACGCCGAGCGCCTCGTGTGCCGTGGAGTGATAGTGGTGATAGTCAAAGACGCCATCGCGCCATTGCGACGGCCAGCCATTATCCTCGAAGAGCTCCTCGAAAGCCTGAGCGGTTCCTTCGTGGTCCGCAGCCTCGACGACCCCTCGATAAAGAAGGACGGGGAGCCTCGGATTATTGGGCACCCAGTCATGCGCGGCCAGCACAAAGCTCTCGACTTTCAAAGCGGTGCTCCCGCGTAGTCTGCTGCCGCCGGCTTGCGGCGACGGCTGGGCTTGTCGGCCAGCTCGACCCAGACCGGCGCATGGTCGCTCGTCTTCTCCCAGCCGCGAACATGACGGTCGACCTGTGCGTCGACAAGCCGCTCCGCGAGCGTCGAGCTCAGCAACAGATGGTCAATGCGCAGTCCCGCGTTGCGGGTATATGCGTTTCGGAAATAGTCGAAGAAGGTGTAGATGACCTCGCCGGGGTGGATCGTGCGCAGCGCATCGGTCCAGCCTTGATCGAGCAGCCGAAAATAAGCCGCTTTCACCTCCGGCGCGAAGAGTGCGTCATCCAGCCAGCGCTCCGGCTTATAGACGTCGAGATCTGTTGGCATCACGTTGAAGTCGCCCGCCAGCATGACCGGCAATTTGCTCTCCAGCAGCCCCGCAGCGTGCTCGATCAGCCTTTCGAACCATCTAAGCTTGTAGTCAAACTTAGGGCCCGGTCGCGGATTGCCATTCGGCAGATAAAGGCCACCGATCAGGATGCCGTTGACCGCCGCCTCGATGTAGCGGCTGTGACTGTCGTCTGGATCGCCCGGCAGGCCGCGCCGCGTCTCGTGGATCTCGCCGACGCGGCTGAGGATCGCAACGCCGTTCCAGCTCTTCTGCCCGTGCCAGATCGCGTCATATCCTAAATCGCGGATCGCCTTTTCCGGAAACTTCTCCTGAGGCGCCTTCAGCTCCTGGAGGCAGACGATGTCGGGCTGCTCCTCCTCCAACCAGCGCAACAGCACCGGCAGCCGGCCGTTGATGCCATTCACGTTATAGGTCGCGACCTTCATAGATCAGGCAGGACCTGATCGGCACGACCCCAGCCGGCAAGCGCCTTCGACCCGGCGCGCTTCACCAACTCGGCCCCGTCACCGACATGCCAGTGGGCCGGCGTGTCGATCGTTTCCATTTCCTTCCATGTGATCGGCACGGCGACTGGCGCACCCGATCGCGCCCGCGCGCTGTAAGGCATCACGGCGGTCGCGCCGCGCTGGTTGCGCAGATAATCGACGAAGATCCGTCCCTTGCGCTGCGCCTTGGGTAGCGCGGCGGTGAAATTCTCCGGATCGCTTTGCGCAACCGCCTGCGCCAGCCGGTGCGCGAAATCCTTCACCTCTGGCCATTCGGCCTTTGGCACGAGCGGAGCAATGACATGGATCCCTTTGCCTCCCGTCGCCATCGGGAACGTCTCGAGTCCAATCTGCTGGAGGATGTCACGGAAGTGGAAGGCTGCCGTGCGCACCGCCTCGAAGTCGAGCCCCTCGTCGGGATCGAGGTCGAACACGAGGCGGTCGGCCTTCTCGACGTCCTCGATCCGCGCGCCCCAGCCATGGAACTCGATCGAGCCCATCTGGACGCAGGTCAGGAGGCCATCGGCGGTATCGATATAGAGGTAGGGCTCCTCGTGCCCGTCCTTCTCCAGGATGCCGACATGCTTGACCGTGTCGCCGAAGCTGCCGGCGTCGTGCTTCTGGAAGAAGCATTTCTTGGCGCGGCCCTGCGGACAGCGCACCAGGCTGATCGGGCGTGATCCGACCCATGGCAGCATGATCGGCGCAACCGCCGCATAATGGTCGGCAAGCTGGCCCTTGGTGATACCGGAATCCGGGTCGATGATGCGATCGCGGTTGCTGATCTTGACGGTGCTGGTCGCGGGCGCCGACAGCTCGGCGACGGGCGCCTCGGTTTCGAGAACCACGGCTTCGGGCTTCTTGTCCTCACGCAGGCCGAGATAGCTCGGATGGCGCAGCGTCCCCTCGTTGGTCATCTCGGTAAAAGCAATCTCTGCGACCAGCTTGGGCTTCAGCCAATGCGCCCCGCGCACCTCCGCCCGCGGAGCCTTCACCGTGGGTGATGTCTGTTCCAACGGGGCCATGATTTGCATGAGGCGCAGCAGCTCGGCGGTATCGAAGCCCGTGCCGACCTTTCCCGCGTAGCGTAGCTCGCCCTTCTCATGCACACCAAGGATCAGCGAGCGGAAGGAGCGGGACTTGTCGGACGGTGTCCAGCCGACGACCACGAACTCCTGTCGCTTAATGCATTTTGTTTTGAGCCAACCGCCCGAGCGCGCGCCCACATATTTGCCAGTAGCGAGCTTGGAGATGACGCCTTCGAGGCCGGCGTCGCAGAACTGGTGCAGCAGCTTCTCGCCATTGCCGACGATGTGTTCGGAATAGCGCAGCCGATCGCGACCCTCCGGAATGATCGCGCGGAGCTTCGCCTTTCGTTCGGTGAGCGGCAGGCCTGTCAAATCCTCGCCGTCCAGCTCGAGCAGATCGAAAGCGAAATAGTCGATCGAGCCGGGCGCTCCCTTCAAGGCGCCCTGAAGCGCCTGAAAGCTGGAGCGGCCGTCGGGCTCGAGCACCACGGCCTCGCCGTCTATTAGGGCAGATCGCACCTTAAGGGCACGAGCGGCTTCGACGATGCCTGCGAACTTTTCGGACCAGTCGAGTCCGGATCGCGTATACCCCCGCGCTTCGCCGGTGCCGACCGCAACGAGCAGGCGATAGCCGTCATATTTCATCTCGTGGAGCCAGCGCGAGCCGGGTGGTACGCTGTCGACGAGCTGAGCGAGTTGCACCGCCCGGAAGGGGGGTGGTTTCATCGCACGCGCTGAACCGCTCCGCGGCGACGCACCGCCCCCGCGCGCTGGGGACGTTTTGGTGACGACGCGCGCCACAGGGTCAGGCCTCCTCGCTCATCCCGTATAGACTCCCGCTAGCCGGGAGTCGTTCCGACCGACGACACGAGGGTAAACGTTGCGGCGAGCCTATTTGAGCTTTGCGGCGGCCGCGTTCAGCTTTTCACGGTCGTTGCCAACCTTCTTGATCAGACCTTCGGCCTGATCCTTCGTGATTCCGTGCTTGCGGGCGAAGTAATTAACCTCGTAACCCTCGCCGCCTGCAACCTTTCGCCGATCAGCGCCGCCACGCTTTGATTTGTCGTCAGCCATGTTCGTCTCCTTGATGAGCTCAGAATCCGTGAGGATCAAAGCAGGTTCCCAAGCGGCTCACGCTCGGCAGAGTTAGCCCGCCGCGCTTCTGCGAATTGTCACGGCTCCGCTGATGCCCATCGCGCCACCCACGAGCAAAGACGGGGCATTGAACGAGAATATATTGCCGCTCGCCGTCGTCTTCTCCTCCACACTGTCGAGCAACGCTGCGATAAAGGAGGAGACGCGCTCCACCGCTGACTGTACCGCTTCGTCGAGATGCACATAGCGGCTGGTCACTGATCCCGCGGCATGTCCCAGCATCGCTGCGATCGTCAGTTCGGAATAGCCCAACTCGCCCGCCATGCTGCCGAACGTGTGTCGCAGCGTATGGGCGGTAACGTCGGTCCACCCGATTTGCTTGCAGATGCGGCCGAGCACACCGTCTGCGGCGATGAAGTGCGACTGGCCGCCGTCGGACGGGAAAATATACGGGCTGCCCTCAAGCACGGGCTGAGAACGCAAGACCTTCAGCACGGGCTTCCCGATGATCCGAATCTGGGCCCCGGTCTTCGTGTCCCCGAAGGCAATATAGCCTTCATTGGAGACCCATTCCCGCCGGACACCCTGTGCCTCGTTCAGCCGAAGCCCGCTGAGGACGAGCAAGCGCACGATGGCGAGACCGACCGGATGCTCCGTGTCGGCCACAGCCCGCAGAGCCTTCCCAAGCTCGCCGATCTCCGTTCGGCTGAGCCTTCGCATCCTGCGCTGCTCGGGAAATTTGCGCACGCCGGTCGCCGGGTTCGCCTCGATCAGGCCGTGGCGCTTCGCGTGCGCGAAGATGCTGTGGAGCGTCGTGACCGATCGCGACGCCGCGCCCTTGCCGCCGACGGTCGCGCGGCCGCGACCCTCGCCACGCGGCTTGGCCGTCTTGCCCGCCGCGATGTCGGTCTGCATCCGCTCGATGTCCGCGAGGATCAAGGCGCCGACCGAGCGCCGGCCGATCAACGGCCGGATGTGCGTTTCGACCCGGCTGCGATCCATATACAGCGTCGAGGCTTTGATCGGCTGGCGCTTGCGCCCGAGCAGACGGCCGGCAGCGGCTTCGGTCAGATACCAATCGCACACGACGCCGACCGTAAGGCCTCCCCGAGCCCGCTTTTCCTCGGCGGGGTCCTCGCCTTTGGTGATTTCGCCCAGTTTGATGCGGGCATCGTCGCGCGCCTGCTCCACGGTCAGGACGCCATAGCGCCCAAGCACGATTCGCCGCTTGCGGCCTTCGGCGTTGCGATATTGGAGCACGAAGGATTTCGTGCCGGCGCCTTCGATCTTGCACCCAAAGCCGCGCAGCTCGCCATCCCACACGAACAGGGTTTTCCCCTTCTTGGGCTGGCAGCCATCGATCACGCGCTTGGTCAGTTTCTTCTGTTCCGACATGACGGTCTCCATTGCCCGTCGTAGTTAGGTGTCGCCGGATTCGTATCCACCTGCGGAGGCTCGTCTCCAATTCGTATCCGCCAGAAAGCGAAACATCGGTTATGTTCGGATAGATACGGGACGATCGGACCTTGGGTAACTGGTTGATTTTATTAGCTTCGTAGTAAAATCGGATACAGCGGCGACTGAACGGGTATGGCCCATATACGAATTGGTAAGGCTGAGGTCGTGAGTTCAATCCTCACCGGCAGCACCAGCATCGCCCGATAGTCTCCTCGTTTCAGCTCCTCGCGCGTTCACGCCCATGCGCGCACGGCGCCGAACATGCACGAAAGTTCAGGAAACCGTTTCGCGCCCGCACCGTTACGGAGGGCGATGGATCGCGTGTTCACCTCCATCGCCGCGCGTATCGCCGGCTTCGCGGGCCAGCCCGCCGCCTTCATCACTGCGCTCGCGCTGATGATCCTGTGGGCGGCGTCGGGGCCCGTCTTCCACTATTCGGATACGTGGCAGCTCGTCGTGAACACCGCGACGACGATCATCACCTTCCTGATGGTGTTCCTCATCCAGAACTCGCAGAACCGCGACGCCGCGGCGATGCAAGCCAAGCTCGACGAGCTGATCCGCGCGGTCGAGGAAGCGCGCACGCAGTTCATCGGCATCGAGCACCAGACCGACAAGGAGATCGAGCGGATCCGCTCCGATCTCGAAAAGGAATGCGACGACGACGAGGGCGGCGGCCGCCCCGATCCGGAGCACGCGATCGACCGGCTGATCCGGCGCACCTGAGCGCTTCCTGGGGCCGCCTTGTTGCGACGCCGCAGTTCGGCTATGGGGCGCGCGACTTGTTCGCGGGCCGGCCGCGACGCTCCAGCATCCGGGACATCTCATGGCGCTCCGCAACGTGGCGATCATCGCGCACGTCGATCATGGCAAGACCACGCTCGTCGACCAGCTCTTCCGCCAGTCCGGCACCTTCCGCGACAACCAGCGCGTGGAAGAAAGAGCGATGGACTCCAATGACTTGGAGAAGGAGCGCGGGATCACCATCCTCGCCAAGTGCACCAGCGTCGAGTGGGACGACCATCACGGCCACAAGACGCGGATCAACATCGTCGACACGCCCGGCCACGCCGATTTCGGCGGCGAGGTCGAGCGCATCCTGTCGATGGTCGACGGCGTCATCCTGCTCGTCGACGCGGCCGAAGGCCCGATGCCGCAGACCAAGTTCGTCACCGGCAAGGCGCTCGCGCTGGGCCTCCGTCCGATCGTCGTCGTCAACAAGATCGACCGGCCGGACGCGCGCCCGCAGGAGGTGCTCGACGAATGCTTCGACCTGTTCGTCAGCCTCGACGCGAACGACGAGCAGCTCGACTTCCCGGTGCTCTTCGCGAGCGGCCGCAACGGCTATGCGGGGCGCGACAGCGATGTCCGCTCCGGCGACTTGACCCCGCTCTTCGAGACGATCGTCTCCCACGTCCCGGGGCCGAAGGTGGATCTCGACGCGCCGTTCACCTTCCTCGTGACGCTGCTCGACCGCGACAATTTCGTCGGCCGCATCCTCACCGGCCGCGTCGCCACCGGCACGGTGAAGCTCAACCAGCCGATCCACGCGCTCGATGCCGAGGGCAAGGTCGTCGAGACGGGGCGCGCCTCCAAGCTGATGGCGTTCCGCGGGCTCGAGCGCGTGCCGGTAGACGAGGCCAAGGCCGGCGACATCATCTCGATCGCGGGGCTCACCGTCGCCACCGTCGCCAACACCATCGCCGATACCAGCGTCACCGAACCGCTCCACGCGCAGCCGATCGACCCGCCGACGCTCTCGATGCGCTTCGCCGTCAACGACAGCCCGTTCGCGGGCCGCGAGGGCAGCAAGGTGACGAGCCGCATGATCCGCGACCGCCTGCTGCGCGAGGCCGAGAGCAACGTCGCCGTGCGCGTCACCGAGAGCGCCGACAAGGACAGTTTCGAGGTCGCCGGCCGCGGCGAGCTCCAATTGGGCGTGCTGATCGAGACGATGCGCCGCGAGGGCTTCGAGCTCGGCATTAGCCGTCCGCGCGTGCTGCTGCGCGACGCCGAGGGCGGCGGCGGCCGCGAGGAGCCCTATGAAACCGTCGTGATCGATGTCGACGAGGAATATTCGGGTACGGTCGTTGAGAAGATGTCGATCCGCAAGGCCGAGCTCACCGACATGCGCCCCTCCGGCGCCGGCAAGACGCGCATCACCTTCTCGGCGCCGAGCCGCGGCCTGATCGGCTATCATGGCGAGTTCCTCTCGGACACGCGCGGCACCGGCATCATGAACCGGCTGTTCGAGAAGTACGGGCCCTACAAGGGCACGATCGAAGGCCGCAAGAACGGCGTGCTGATCTCGAACGGCACCGGCGAGGCGGTCGCCTACGCGCTCAACGCGCTCGAGGAGCGCGGCGTGCTGATGGTGAACCCCGGCGAGCCGATCTACGAAGGCATGATCATCGGCGAGAACGCCAAGGACGACGATCTCGAGGTCAATCCGCTCAAGGCCAAGCAGCTCACCAACTTCCGCGCGAGCGGCGGCAAGGACGACGCCATCCGCCTCACCCCGCCGCGCAAGCCGACGCTCGAGCAGGCGATCGCCTATATCGACGAGGACGAGCTGGTCGAGGTGACGCCGGGATCGATCCGCCTGCGCAAGCGCCACCTCGATCCGCACGAGCGCAAGCGGGCGAAGCGGGCGGCGGCTTGAGGGAGCCACCGCTACCACACCTGACCTGTCCGTTCGTGTCGAGCGAAGTCGAGACACGCTGCGATCGCTTGCGGCACGCCCCTCGACTTCGCTCGGGACGAACGGTGGCTTGCTGACGCGGTGGACCGTTCACTTGAGCTTAGTCAACCGATAGACTAAGCTGCGCCGCATGACGATCGTGAGCGTCCACGAAGCCAAGACGCACCTCTCCCGCCTGATCGAGCGCGTGCTGGCGGGCGAGGAAGTCGTGATCGCGCGCAACAAGGAGCCGGTGGTCCGCCTGGTGCGCGAGGCGCCGGCGAAGAAGAAGCCGCTGCTCGGCGCGATGGCGGGCCGGATCGCGTTCGACGAGAGCTTCTTCGATCCGCTGCCGGACGAATATCTCGGGATCAAGGCCGAAGACTGGGAGTGAGGCTGCTCCTCGATACGCATGCGCTGTTGTGGGCGATCGAGCGCAATCCGCGTCTATCGTCCCGCGCACTCGAAGCGATCGCCGATCCTGATAACGAGAAGCTGGTAAGCGCCGTCTCGGCTTACGAGATCTGCATGAAGCACGCGCTCGGCAAGCTCCCGAGCGCCGCGGCGCTGGCGAACGCGTTCGAGGCGGAAATCACTGCGGTCGATTGCACCCCGCTTCCCATTTCCGTCGCCCATGCCGAAGCCGCTGGCAAGCTGGACGCGGCGCACCGCGGCCCCTTCGACCGCCTGCTGATCGCGCAGGCGCGCGTCGAGCGGCTGGTGCTGGTGTCTAACGAGACGCTGTTCGATAGCTATGGCATCGAGCGGCTGTGGTAGAGGCAAGGACGCCATCCGAGGTCACGCTGGGCAGCATCCGCCTGCGCAAGCGCCAGCTCGATCCGCATAAGAGGAAGCGGGCGGCGGCTTAGGTGTTTCGTACTTCGTCTCGTGGATGCCGCTAGCGATGCGTTCTGATCGTTTGGTCCGTTATGACGACGAACATCCGTCGATCACTTTGGCCGTTGCCGATCTCCCATTCGTGTTCGATCAGCGACAAAGCGCGCTCAAGTCGTTCGGCCCCACGAGACTCCCTACATTTTTCAAACCGGAGTAGACTAAGCTTTCTAAACCGCCGCTGCCCTATTCCATGACGCTGAGCGATGCTTTTGAAATCGCTATCCCACGTAACTAGGACAGCACTGTTTGCTTCCGCAACGGCTGCTACGAGCGTATCCGGCGAGCGCGTGCCGATGCGCTCTCTTAGTCGAACAACATCATATCCTGCATACTCAAGAGCGCGAGGGACAGATTCCGGCACATTCTGATCCGTAAAAAAGCGCATGCGCGGCTGATCGCTCACGCAGCGCTCTTTTCCTTGTGAGCCAACGCAGATTTCACATCCTGCTCAGTAAGATCTGGATATTCGGCTATGATTTGAGCAATCGAGAATCCATCCTCGTGCAGACGCTTGACTGAAGCGACAGCAATCCTAGTTCCCGCGATCACCCAAGCGCCGCGAGCGATACCCGCTTGCTTGGAAATGTGCCCAATCTCCTTGGTCGACCTGCGGCGGAGTTGGTCGATATCACCTTGCGTATCCTCCATCACTCGCTTCAAAGGAATACCGAGAACGTATTGTCCGGACAACACTTCTTCGGACTTACCATTTTCTGGATTTACAAACGCCACCCTCTTGTTGATTGGGAACAGCGTGGTCTTGGTCCAGAGATCGTCGCGTAGATGGCTGAGCTTCTCGGCGACTTTCCGCAAATGCTGTAGAGGAACACCATTTTGGACGCGCAGCATTTCGAGCGTCCTGAGTGCAACAACGTCCTTAAAGGAATAAAAGCGGCTATACGCCAGTCGCGGATTTTCCTCAACAAAAGCCGGACTAAAGAAACCCGTCTTATGCCAATAGCGCAAGCGTCCCACTGATAGCTTCGTAAGCCGCTGAACCTGTTCTTCACTGAACGCAGCGATGGTGTTGCCTATATCAAGCACTCATTCGCATCCTTCGCGCGGCAATGGGCTTTTGCATCTCATCTATTTCAGACCCAATCTTCTACCCGCTTGACAAAGCCCATATCGCACCAACCGGCGCAGGTCGATATATAACCGAATCTGGAACAAACCACAAACAAATCCCTGTCCTACTCGCCTCAAAATCCGTACAGCCTGGCCGGTTGCGCCCGTCGCCAGGAGGTCGTCCCATGCAGAACCGCACTCCCGTGCCGCGCGCTGATCGGCCGGCGCTGCCCGATTTCGCGCCGGTGCCGCGGCGGCATCGCCATGACGGTTGGGCACCCGCGCGGCAGAGGGCGTTCATCGCGGCGCTGGCGGATACCGGCTGCGTCAGCCGCGCGGCGCGGATGGTCAACATGGCGCAGGCCAATTGCTACACGCTGCGGCGCGCGCCCGGCGCCGAGGGGTTTCGCCGCGCGTGGGACTCGGCGCTCGATTTCGGGCTCGCGCGGCTGAAGGACATCGCGTTCGAACGCGCCATCGAGGGCCAGCTCGTGCCGGTGTTCGTCGCCGGCAAGCTGATGGGCTTCCGGCGCAAGACCAACGACGCGCTGCTGATGTTCTGCCTGCGCCATTACGGTCAGGACGGCGATGGCCGGCGCACCACGATCAACTATTTCTCGACACGCGCGAGCGCCGGTGCGGGCGCGGGTTCGCCGGTGGGTGGGGAGGGGGCAGGCGCGGCGGCGGAAGCCTCGACGACGACGGTGCGGACGGTCGTCACCGGCCGGGGCCCAAGCGGCGGCGATGCGCAGGCGCGGGACGAGGCGGCCGCGGCGGCGCTCGGCGGCTTTGCCGGGGTGGCGCTCGATGCCGAGGCGGAGGCGGCGATCGCCGCCGCGCTCGAAGCCTGCGCGACGCGATCACGCGCCGCCGATGCGGCGGGTCGCGCAGGCGGCGAGGCGGCCGCCGACATGCTCGCCGACGATCCCGACGAACCCTTCGTGCGGCTGCCGCCGGGCGGCGATCCGTTCCGCGGCGGCCTCGAGCCCGCCTGCGCGATCGAGGAGTGGGTGCCGTTCGCCGAGGGCGAGCCGCACTGGAGCCTCGCGGGTGCCGAGATAGTCGAGGTGGCGGAGGCGGTGGAGCCCGAGGTGGGGGTGGCGGCGGCGGTGGAGCGCGCGAAGCCGAAGCGGCGGCGGGGCAGGCGCAGATAAGCCCCTCCCTGGAAGGGAGGGGTTTGGGGTGGGTATCGGCGACAGGGCACTTCGCGTGTCGACCCACCCCCTGCCCCTCCCTTTCAGGGAGGGGAGTTCGGGGGCGGCTCTCCTCCGGTCGCAACAATAGTCCGCAGCCGAGTAATATTCTTTCGCGGGCGGTTTCGACTCGGTAGAGATCCCGCTAGTGTCGGCGGAGCCCGATCGGACGGCGGTGCGTTGCCGGTGCGACGGAGAGAGGAGCGGCATGAGCGACGTGCCCGAGTCCGAGCCCGCGGCGGCGTCCGGCGCGCGCCGCAGCAATCAGCCGGCGCTGGTGCTGCACGTGCCCGAGCCGCGCTACCGGCCCGGCGACCATGTCGACTTCTCCGATCTTGCGCTGCCGGCGGCTGGCGAGGCGCGGCGGCCGGACATCGCCGTCGATCCGGCCGAGATCCGCGATCTGCCCTACTCGCTGGTCCGTGTGATCGATCCGGCGGGCAAGGCGGTCGGGCCATGGGCGCCGCGGCTCTCGGCGGAGCGCAAGATCGGGATGCTGCGCGCGATGCTGCTCACCCGCGCCTATGACGATCGCATGTATCGCGCCCAGCGCCAGGGCAAGACGAGCTTCTACGTCAAGTCGATCGGCGAGGAGGCGGTGTCGATCGGCGCGGCGGAAGCGCTCGATCCGGGCGACATGTGCTTCCCCTCCTATCGCCAGCAGGGGCTGCTGATCGCGCGGGGCTGGAGCCTCGTCGATATGATGTGCCAGATCTTCTCGAACGAGGGCGACCGGCTGCTCGGGCGGCAGCTGCCTGTGATGTACTCGGCGAAGCAAGCCGGCTTCTTCACGATCTCGGGCAATCTCACGACGCAATATCCGCAGGCGGTGGGCTGGGCGATGGCCTCGGCGATCAAGGGCGGCCGCCGCATCGCCGCCGCCTGGTGCGGCGAGGGCTCGACCGCGGAGGGCGACTTCCACGCCGCGATGACCTTCGCGCACGTCTACCGCGCGCCGGTGATCCTCAACGTCGTCAACAACCAGTGGGCGATCTCGAGCTTTTCGGGCATCGCCGGCGGCGAGGGCACGACGTTTGCGGCGCGGGGCATCGGCTACGGCATCGCCTCGCTGCGGGTGGACGGCAACGACGCGCTCGCCGTCCACGCCGCGACCGAGTGGGCGGCGGAGCGCGCGCGTGCCAACCACGGGCCGACGCTGATCGAGCATTTCACCTATCGCGCCGAGGGCCATTCGACGTCGGACGATCCCGCCGCTTACCGCTCTGCGGAGGAACCGCCGGCATTCCCGCTCGGCGATCCGATCGTCCGGCTCAAGGACCATCTCATCGCCGCCGGCGAGTGGGACGAGGCGCGCCACGAGGCGCTCATCAAGGAGACCACCGACGAGGTCCGCGCCGCGCAGCGCGAAGCCGAGAAGCTCGGCACGCTCTCGGGCACGCGGTTCAACCATCCCTTCGAGAGCATCTTCGAAGGCTTGTTCGAGGAGATGCCGTGGCACCTGCGCGAGCAGCAGGCGCAGATGCTGCGCGAGGTGCGCGCCGCCGGAATAGAGGCGGTCAAGCCATGACCGCGATGAACATGGTTCAGGCGATCAACTCCGCGCTCGACGTCTGCATGGCGGCCGATCCCGACGTCGTGATCTTTGGCGAGGATGTCGGCTATTTCGGCGGCGTCTTCCGCGCCACCGCCGGGCTTCAGAAGAAATACGGCAAGACGCGCGCCTTCGATACGCCGATCAACGAGACCGGCATCATCGGCGTCGCCGTCGGGATGGCGAGCTATGGGCTGCGTCCGGTCGCCGAGATCCAGTTCGCCGACTATATCTATCCGGCGTTCGATCAGCTCGTCTCCGAGGCCGCGCGGCTGCGCTACCGCTCGGCGGGTGAGTTCACCGCGCCGCTCACCGTGCGCTCGCCGTTCGGCGGCGGCATCTTCGGCGGCCAGACGCACAGCCAAAGCCCTGAGGGCATCTTCACCCACGTCTCGGGCCTGAAGACGGTGATCCCGTCGACGCCCTATGATGCCAAGGGGCTGCTGATCGCCGCGATCGAGGACAACGACCCCGTTCTCTTCTTCGAACCCAAGCGCATCTACAACGGCCCGTTCGACGGCCATTACGACCGCCCCGTGCAGCCCTGGGCGAAGCATCCGGCGGCCGAGGTGCCGGAAGGGCATTACGTCATCCCGCTCGGCCGGGCGAATGTGGTGCGGGAGGGCGAGGCAATGACGATCCTCGCCTACGGCACGATGGTCCACGTCGTCGCCGGCGTGCTCGCCGAACACGGGATCGACGGCGAGCTCATCGACCTGCGCACGCTCGTCCCGCTCGACATCGACGCCATCGAGGCATCGGTGCGCAAGACCGGGCGCTGCGTGATCGTGCACGAGGCGACGCGCACCGGCGGCTTCGGCGCCGAGCTCTCCGCGCTCGTGCAGGAACGCTGCTTCTACGCGCTGGAGGCGCCGATCGAGCGCGTCACCGGCTGGGACACGCCCTATCCGCACAGCCTGGAATGGGCCTATTTCCCCGGCCCCGTGCGCGTCATGGAAGCGCTGAAGCGCGTGATGGAGAGCTGACCATGGGCCGCGTCGTCTTCCGCCTTCCCGATATCGGCGAGGGCATCGCCGAGGCGGAGATCGTCGCCTGGCATGCCAAGATCGGCGATCATGTCGAGGAGGATGGGCCGCTCGTCGATATGATGACCGACAAGGCGACGGTCGAGATGCCGTCTCCGGTGACCGGCACGCTCGTCGAGATCGCCGGCGCGGTCGGCGACCAGATCGCGATCGGCAGCGCGCTGGCGACATTCGAGACTGAGGCAGACGCGCAGGAGACACCATCCGAGGAGGAAGCGCCCGCGCATAGGGATGCGCCGGAGCCCCCATCCAAATACCCTGCCAAGCAGGAACCGTTTGTCCCGAGCGCGGTCGAGGGACGTGCCAAGAACAACGCGCCTACCGCATGTGCTTCGACTTCGCTCAGCACGAACGGGGAAGCAGCCGGGCCCGAAACCAACAGGAGTCTTGCTAGGGCGAAAGACGCCAAGGTCCTCGCGTCCCCCGCCGTTCGCGCACGCGCCAAGGATCTCGGGGTCGATCTCGCGCAGGTCCAGCCCGCGCAGGACGGCCGCATCCGCCATGCCGATCTCGATGCCTATCTCCGCTATGCCGAGCACGCGCCAGCGGCGCGAACGCGCGCGCCGGCCGGCGAAAACGAGATCGAGGAGATCAAGATCGTCGGCCTCAGACGCCGCATCGCCGCCAACATGGCGGAAGCGAAGCGGACGATCCCGCATTTCGCCTATGTCGAGGAGGTCGACGTCACCGCGCTGGAGGCGCTGCGGCTGGCGATGAACGAGGAGCGCGGGCAGCGGCTCAAGTTGACCCTGCTGCCGTTCCTGATCACCGCGATCGCGCGCGCGTTGCCGCGCTTCCCGATGATCAACGCGCGCTTCGACGATGAGGCCGGCGTGGTCCGCCGCCACTCCGCGGTCCATCTTGGGATGGCGACGCAGACGGAAGCGGGGCTCACCGTTCCCGTCATCCGCGACGCGCAGGCGAAGGACGTCTGGACGCTCGCGGCGGAGATCGCGCGGCTCGCGGAAGGTGCGCGCGCCTCCAGCCTACCGCGCGACGAACTTTCCGGTTCGACGATCACGCTTACCTCCCTCGGTGCGCTCGGCGGCATCGTCTCGACGCCGGTGATCAACAAGCCCGAGGTCGCGATCGTCGGCGTCAACAAGATCGTCGAGCGGCCGGTCGTGATCGAAGGCCGGATCGAGGTCCGCAAGATGATGAACCTCTCCTCGTCGTTCGATCATCGCGTCGTCGACGGGATGGACGCGGCGCGCTTCATCCAGGCGGTCAAGCGGCTGATCGAGGTGCCCGCGCTGATGTTCGCAGGCTGAATGCCGGCGAGTCGGTCTCTGCTAGGCAGTCGCCGGATGCGCCTGGAACAGGCGACCGCGCTCGACGAGATAGGCGACGGCGAGCCCGCCAAGCCCCAACACGCCGTAACTCGCAACCGTCGGCACCGCCGTGCCGTCGAACTGCTGCGCGATCGCAAGGCCGATCAGCGCGCCGCCAACGGTGGTGACGAAGCCCTGCAGCGACGCCGCCGTTCCCGCGATCGCGGCGAGCGGCTCCATCGCCAGCGCGCTGACATTGCTGGTGGCGAGCGCGAGCAGGAACATCTGCATCGCCTGCATCGCGACGAACAGCGGCAGGCTCTCGCGGCCCGACAGCGCGATCGCGAGATGGACGAAGCCGACCACCGCGAAACCGATGATCGCACTGTGGCTGATCCGGCGCATGCCCCACGCCTCGACGATGCGGGCGTTGACCAACGAGCCGATCGCCATGCCGACCGCCGCCAGCGCGAACGCGATCGGGAAGATGCGCTCGGCGTGGAACGTGTCGGTGAAGATCTGCTGGACCGAGCTGACATAGGCCATCAGCCCGCCGTTGAGCAGCATCGAGATCAGCGTGTACCCGATCGCCTGGCGTTGCGTGAGCGCCAGCCGGAACGCGGACGCGATGTCGCGAAGATCGATCGCGCGGCGATATTCGGGGTGGAGCGTCTCGGGCAGGCGCAATCCCGTCCAGACCAGAACGACGCTGCCGAAGATCGTCAGCACGTAGAAGATCCAGCGCCAACCCGCGAACAGCAGCACGAACTGGCCGACGCTGGGCGCCAGGATCGGCACCGCGAGGAACACCATGAAGGTTAGCGACATGACCCGCGCCATCGTCCGCCCCGAATAGCAATCGCGCACGATCGAGATCGCCAGCACCCGCGTCGAGGCCGATGCCACGCCCTGGCAGAAGCGGCCGGCGAGCAGCAGCGGAAAGCTGCGCGACAGCGACACGATCACGCTGAACGCGACGTAGAGCAGAATGCCGGCGGTGAGCACCGGCTTGCGTCCGAAGCGATCCGAGAGCGGGCCATAGCCGAGCTGCGCGATGCCGAAGCCCAGCATGTAGATGATCACGATCAGCTGCAGATCGTTCTCGCGCAAGACATGCAGCGCATGCCCGATCTGCGGAAACGCAGGCAGCATGGAATCGATCGACAACGCGTTCATCGCCATCAGCCCGGCGATCAACAGGACGAACTCGCGGAAGCCGGGGCCGCTACGGCCCGGCTGGGTCGGAATACCGGTTTGCATGATGCCGCCGCTCTCGCGCGCTGCGGCGCAACAGGCAAGCCCCTTGCGCCTCTTCCCCGTCGGCGATGCTGCGGGACAGCAGGGACTGTCGGCGCCAGCAGCTCATTCATCTGGCGTTCAGCAAGACGGCGCCATCGCTATGATATGTTATATCATCGAGATGTGGCGTGCCGCCTCCTGCTCGTCTCCACCTCGATAGGCGCGGCGCTCATTGCCAGCGCGAGCTTCGCGCAGACGACGGCGGCTCCTGCCGCATCCTCGGCCAACGACGCCATCGTCGTCACCGCGCGTCGGCTCAACGAAGCGCGCGCCTCGGTCCAGCCCGCGCTCGGCGCGACCTCCTACGGCGTCGACAATGCCACAATCCAGGCGCTGCCGGGCGGTGACAACCAGCAGCTCAACGACATCGTGCTGCAATTACCCGGCGTCGTGCAGGATGGCTTCGGCCAATTCCACGTCCGGGATGATCACAACGGCCTGCAATATCGCATCAACGGCACGATCCTGCCCGAAGGTCTCGCCGTTTTCGGCCAGACGCTCTCGCCGCGGCTGATCGACAGGTTCGCGCTGCTCACCGGCGCGTTGCCGGCACAATATGGCCTGCGCACCGCCGGCATCATCGACGTCACCACCAAGAGCGGCTTCAAGAACGCTGGTGACGTTTCGCTTTACGGCGGCAGCCACGGCACGATCGAGCCGAGCGTCGAATATGGCGGCTCGACCGGCGCGACCAATTATTTCCTGTCGGGCAGCTACCGGCATGACGATGTCGGCATCGAGAGCGTCGACGGATCGACGCATCCGCTCCACGACAGGACCGATCAGGCGCAGGCGTTCGCCTATGTCGATCATATCCTCGACGACGACGATCGCGTCTCGTTCGTCGGCGGCTATTCGAACCAGTATTTCCAGATTCCGAACCCACGGGGATTACAGCCGGACGGCGGCTATTCGGTGAATGACCAGACCGATTTCCTGAGCGACGACCTCGATGAACGCCAACTCGAGCGCACCGGCTTCGGACAGCTCGCGCTGCTCCACAAGGCCGGCGATCTGACGCTGCAGACTGCGGTGTTCGCGCGCTATTCGGCGCTTGTCTATCGCCCCGACATTACCGGCGAGCTGCTGTTCGACGGCCAGGCGCAACGCGCCACCAAGCGCGACTTCTCGACCGGTCTGCAGGTGGACGGCGCCTATCGTCTCGGCGACGCGCACACGCTGCGCTTCGGCATCCTCGCATCGCGCGATCGGGCGTTCAGCCGCACCGACAGCTATGTCTTTCCGGTCGACGCCGGCGGTGCCCAAAGCGGCGCCCCCTACGCGATCTTCGACCAGGACGGCGAAACGGAGTGGACGACCAGCGCCTATCTGCAGGACGAGTGGAAGCTCGCGCGCGCGCTCACCTTCAACTACGGGCTGCGGTTCGATCGCTACAGCGGCTACCGCACGGAGCATCAATTCTCGCCCCGCGCCAATCTCGTATGGCTGCCGTTGCCGCGTACGACGGTCCATCTCGGCTATGCGCGCTACTTCTCGCCGCCGCCGTTCGAGCTCGTCGCGTCGGCCGACCTCGCCCAGCTCCGCGGAACGAGCGCACTCGCTTCGGGCGCCGATCTCACCAACACCACGCCCTATGCCGAGCGGCAGAATTATTTCGATGCCGGCATCGAGCAGAAGATCGCGCGCGGACTGACGCTCGGGGTGGACGGTTATTATCGCCGCTCAAAGAACCTGATCGACGAGGGCCAGTTCGGCGCGCCCATCATCCTCACCCCGTTCAACTATCGCAAAGGGATCATCAAGGGGATCGAGTTCGAGGGCAACTACGCCTTCGGCCCCTTGCTCGCCTATGCCAATTTCGCGATCGCCAAGGCGCGGGGCAAGGACATCGTCTCGAGCCAATTCTCGTTCGATCCCGGCGACCTCGCTTATATCCGGGATCACTATATCTATCTCGATCACGACCAGCGCTACACCGGATCGGCCGGCATCTCCTACGGCTTCCGCGAGGGCGCGCTATCGGGCCTCAAGCTCGGCACCGACATGATCTACGGATCGGGGCTGCGCACCGACGGAGCCGTGCCCAATGGCGGCAAGCTGCCGCAATATGCCCAAGTCAACCTGTCGGCGAGCTACAAATGGGCGAAGCCCGGCGTCGAGCTGCGCTTCGACGTGATCAACGTCGGCGATCATATCTACGAGATCAGGGACGGCCAGGGCATCGGTGTCGGCGCGCCCGAATATGGTCCGCGCCGCGGCTTCCTCTTCGGCGTGAGCAAGGATCTGTAGGCATCGGGATCCTCCCCTGCCTTTGCAGGGAAGGATCCCATCGGCTTAGTTCAGCACTTCTTCTTGCCGTGCTTGTGGTGCCACTTGCGATGCGCGGCCTCCCAGCGCTTGCGCTCGAGCCAGCTGACCTTGTGCTCCAGTCGGTCGAGCCGATCATTTGGCACGCTTGGCATCGGCGGCGGCACCGTTGGCGGTGTTGCCGGCGGCATCCGCGGAGGATTGCGCGCGGCCCGCCGCTTCGCCGGCGGCCTGCGCGGCACCGCCGGCGGCATCGGCGCTGCCCTGCGCATGACGCGCCGCGTCCATCGCGGCGTCCGCGCTCGCCTGCGCGCGCTTGACCGACCCCGTCGTCGCGCAGCCGCCGAGCGCCATCGCCCCCAGCATCAACCCGGCAAATGCCACCTTCATCGTCCGCATGCTCACCCTTTCGGTGGTTGTCGTTCGACTCGGGACATTACGGACCGGTGACGGACCTGTCATGCCGCGATTAACCGGCCTAGCCAGCAATCGACACGGACGATCCGTTCACTGCTACCGAGCTTACCGTGGCTCCAGAGTCCGCAGGCGGGGATCTGTCGCAGCGCGTGCCGCTGTTTGCCGCGGAATGGATCGTGTCATCCTAGGCTCCGATCCGGCGCTATTCTGGCCCTACCTGCCCTCACGGTGTGGGCGCACCAAAAGCATCCGAGGCCGCCTCGTTGAGATGAATTGCATGACAGCGGCTTTTCCAAACCTCGTCCTTACATGACACGATTTGCATTTCCTTCCGGGAAGGCTGTCCCGTTTTCGGGTCGACGTTCGCTTCGACGTTTATCAAGATAAGCTTGATTGCATCGACCAGCGCCGGATCGTGCTGCGCTTCCTCTAGAATCTGCGAGACGTCCCTGTTCTTCAGCACCGCGGCGTGCCGGATCATGAGCTGAGCGCGCGCCATCGAGTCACTATAGATTGCAAATCCGTTGTCTTCAATGTCAACGAATTCAAGAAGCGCCGGATATTTTACGAGATCCGCAATCCGATAGTTTTGCGCTACACGCTGCCTGTCAATATCATCTCGGATTACTTGCAGCCCATCGATAATAAACCCTCTCATATTTTCGGAAATCAGGTCGTCGGGCCGCTCAAGCGGGGTGAGCGGCTTGTTATAGGTCGCTTCGATCTCCTTCATATCTCGAGCGGCATCGTGAAGAAGATACGCTTGCTGAGCCACGCGATCCTCTACGTCTTTCTGCCGATCCAGATATTTCTGGAGATAGGGCACGCCCAGCGCGGTTATCACGATGACGGTGTTGATCAGCACGCTCGTCCAGGCAGCGCTTATTCCCCGTCGCGCCTCATGGACCGCCGCCCAAGCTGCTTTTGATTGTTGGACGACGATGTCATCGCGCTCGCTATACTCGTGCCGATGTCCTGCCATAGATTCGCCCCTGCCTTACCCCAGCATACCGGAGCGCGGTGCTCAGCGCGAGCGATCGACAGTGTTTCCGTCAGCGCGAGAGAGTGTAGTCTTTCACCTTAAGGAGCTCACGGCTATCGCAACGGTCACTCGGCGTCGTGATCGCCGGCGTGCTCGCCTGCATCTGCCGCAGGATGCTGAAGATAGGGCTCGACCGCCCCCTGCAGCTTGAGCGTCAGCGGGCGGCCTCTGCGATCGAGCGCCTTGCCGGCCGCGACGCGCACCCAGCCTTCCGACACGCAATATTCCTCGACGTTGGTCTTCTCGACGCCCTTGAAGCGGATGCCGATCCCCTTCGCGAGCAGCTCCTCGTCATAATAAGGGCTGCGCGGATCGTTGGAGAGGCGGTCGGGGAGGGTCGTCGTCATAGTCTTCTCTTTCCCGGCATCCCGGCGAAGGCCGGGATCCAGTTCGACGTCGCACATCTGGACCCCGGCCTTCGCCGGGGTGACGATCAGTTTCGGTCCAGCCTCAGGCCGCCAGTTTCCTCAGCACGTAGGGCAGGATGCCGCCGTTGAGGAAATATTCGAGCTCGTTGACGGTATCGATGCGGCAGCGGGTCTCGAAGGTCTCGCTCGTGCCGTCGGCGCGGGTCAGCTTGACCTGCACCAACTGACGCGGGCGGAGACCGGCGACGTTGTCGATCGAGAAGGTCTCGGAGCCGTCGAGCTTGAGCGACGAACGGTCGACGCCGTCCGCGAACTGCAGCGGCAGCACGCCCATGCCGACGAGGTTCGAGCGGTGGATGCGCTCGAAGCTCTCGGCGATGACGGCGCGGACGCCGAGCAGGTTGGTGCCCTTCGCCGCCCAATCGCGCGACGAGCCGGTGCCATATTCCTTGCCGGCGACGACGACGAGCGGCGTGCCGTCCGCCTTGTACTTCTCGGCGGCATCGTAGATCGCCATCGTCTCGCCGGTCGGGATGTACTTGGTGAGACCACCTTCGACGCCTGCCAGCATCTGGTTCTTGATGCGGATGTTGGCGAAGGTGCCGCGCATCATGACCTCGTGATTGCCGCGGCGCGCGCCGTAGCTGTTGAAGTCGGCTTTCGTCACCTGATGCTCGTTGAGGTAACGGCCCGCCGGGCTGTCGACCTTGATCGAGCCCGCCGGCGAGATGTGATCGGTGGTGATCGAATCGCCGAAGATCGCGAGCGGGCGCGCATCGCGGATGTCGTGCACCGGCGGCGGCGTCATCGACATGCCCTCGAAATAGGGCGGGTTAGCGACATAGGTGGAGGTCGGGTTCCAGGTGTAGCGGTCGCCGCCCTCGATGGTGATGCCGCGCCACTTGCGATCGCCCTCGAAGACGTTCGCGTAGCGGGTGCGGTACATCTCCGAGTCGATGAACGAGGTGATGACGTCGGAGACTTCGGTGTTGGTCGGCCAGATGTCCTTGAGGAAGACGGGCTTGCCGTCTTTGCTCTCGCCGATCGGCGTCGTCGTGATGTCGTCGCGCACCGTGCCCTTGAGCGCATAGGCGACGACGAGCGGCGGCGAGGCGAGGAAGTTGGCGCGCACGTCGGGCGAGACGCGGCCCTCGAAGTTGCGGTTGCCCGAGAGCACCGACGCTGCGACGAGATCATTCTCGTTGATCGACTTCGAGATCGGCGCGGGCAGCGGGCCCGAATTGCCGATGCAGGTCGTGCAGCCATAGCCGACGAGGTTGAAGCCGACGGCGTCGAGATCGTCCTGCAGCTTCGACTTGGTCAGATAGTCGGTGACGACCTGCGAACCGGGCGCGAGCGAGGTCTTCACCCACGGCTTCGGCTTGAGGCCGAGCGCGTTGGCCTTGCGCGCGACGAGGCCCGCGGCGACGAGCACCGATGGGTTGGACGTGTTCGTGCAGCTCGTGATCGCGGCGATCACGACGTCGCCATGGCCGACCTGGAAATCCTCGCCGTCGACCGCGACGCGCTGATCGCTGTCGCCCGACTTCTTGTAGCCGGTGGCGAGCTCGTTGTTGAAATTGTCGTCGACGTTGGTGAGCAGCACGCGATCCTGCGGGCGCTTCGGGCCCGCGAGCGAGGGCTGCACCGTGCTCATGTCAAGCGCCAGCGTGTCGGTGAACACCGGATCGGGCGAAGCCACGTCGCGCCACATGCCCTGCGCCTTGGCATAGGCTTCGACGAGATCGACCTGCCATTCGTCGCGGCCGGTGAGGCGCAGATAGTTGAGCGTCGCGCCGTCGACCGGGAAGAAGCCGCAGGTCGCGCCATATTCGGGCGCCATGTTGGCGATCGTCGCGCGATCGGCGAGGCTGAGCGCATCGAGGCCGGGCCCGTAGAACTCGACGAAGCGGCCGACCACGCCCTTGGCGCGGAGCATCTGCGTGACGGTGAGCACGAGGTCGGTCGCGGTGATGCCTTCCGCGAGCGTGCCGGTGAGCTTGAAGCCGACGACCTCGGGAATGAGCATCGAAACCGGTTGGCCGAGCATCGCGGCTTCCGCCTCGATGCCGCCGACGCCCCAGCCGAGCACGCCGAGGCCGTTGACCATCGTCGTATGGCTGTCGGTGCCGACCAGCGTGTCGGGATAGGCGACGAGCGCACCCGACGGATCGCTCGACGTCCACACCGTCTGCGCGAGGTTCTCCAGGTTGACCTGGTGGCAGATGCCGGTGCCGGGCGGCACGACCTTGAAGTTGTCGAGCGCCTTCGAACCCCATTTCAGGAACTCGTAGCGCTCCATGTTGCGCGCATATTCGAGCTCCATATTGTCCTCGTATGCCTTGGGCGTGCCGAACTCGTCGACCATGACCGAATGGTCGATGACGAGGTGGACGGGGACGAGCGGGTTGATCTTCTGCGGATCGCCGCCGAGCGCGGACATCGCGTCGCGCATCGCCGCGAGGTCGACGACGCAGGGCACGCCGGTGAAATCCTGCATCAGCACGCGCGCGGGGCGATACTGGATCTCGCGCTCCGAGCTGCGCTCCTTCTGCCAATCGACCATCGCGACGAGATCGTCGTGCGTCACGGTGGCGTTATCCTCGAAGCGCAGCAGGTTCTCGAGCAGCACCTTCATCGAGAAGGGCAGGCGCGAGACGTCGCCGAGCTTTTCCGCCGCCTTGGCGAGCGAATAATAGTGGACCGTCTTGCCGCCGACCTCGAACGTGCTGCGCGCTCCGATGCTGTCCTGTCCGACCGCGGTCATCAGCTAGTCCCCCTATATGTGCTGCGCTTGCGAGAGTCGGCGTGCGATAGCAGCGGTGTTTCGCGCCGGAAAGGGTGAGTCCCGGAAGGAAGCAGGGAACCGGAAGCCGCAGCGGACGGTAACAGTGAAATTCACCATGCGTTCAGCGTGGCGCCAACAGCCTCGCGGTGAATGCGACAACGATAACGAGGATCATCGCCATGGCCGTCCGCCGCTCCCTCCTCATCGCACCGCTGCTGGCAGCCGCCGCGCTCGCGCTCGGCGGCTGCGTCGACGACGACTATTATGGCCCCGGTCCGGGCTATTATGGCGGCGGCTACTACGGCGCCTATGGCTATGACGGCGGCTATGGCGACTGGGGCTATGGCTATCCCGGCTACGGCTATGGCTGGTGGGATGGCTATTACTATCCCGGCGATGGCCTCTACATCTACGATCGCGGCGGCCGCCGCTTCCCGATGCGCGACCGCGACCGCGAGCATTGGGGGCATGGCGGCGGCGGCCCCGGCCGCTGGCAGGGCGGTCAGGGCTGGCGCGGCGGACCGCAGGGCGGCGAGCGTCCGCAAGGCGCGGGCGACGGACGCGTCGCCGGAGGCTGGCGGCGCGGCGCCGGTGGCGTTCAGGGCGGACAGGGTTTCCGCGGACCGCAGGGTGGTGGCTGGCATGGCCCGCAAGGCGCGGCGCCGCAGGGCGCCCCCGCACCGCATGGCCCGCCACCGAGCGGCGGCGGCTGGCATCGCCACCGCTAGACGATCAGCAACGATCGTCTCACCGCGAAAGACCCGCTAACGCTGGCGGGGCTGCCAAGCCCGTCGGCAACGCGGATTGCGGCTCAAGCTGGTATGATGAGCCGAAAGGTCAGGACGTCGCGCTCGGCCGCGCCTCTCCCTTCATACGGTAAAAGCGGTAGCCGGCGAGCGTCGCGACGCGCCGGCTATCCTTTACCCAGTCCGGATGCGCGCCGGGCGAGGCATAATGTGTTGCGCCGTTGGTCGGGTCGATCCGGCGGCCGTGCAGCAGCGTGTGCGCGATCGCCTTGGCCTCGTCCCAGCGCTGGCGGTCGCGGCTGCGCGGCGGAAGGCTCGCGATCCGGCGCATCGCCGCGCGGTTGGCGTCCTTGTTTCTCCAGACGCCGAACTGCCCGCGCTGCCACAGCACGCCGGCGATGCCCTCGCCATAGCCGCCGGAGCGCGCGCGATTGACGATGACATGGCCGACCAGCCGCATCGCCACGGGTCCGCGCGAACGCGCCTCGGCCCAGATCGTGAGCGCGAGCAGGCGTTCGTCGCGGCGTGCGTCGTGCGCGGCGGCATGGGCGATCGCGTGGTGGCGCGGATGCGCAGGCGCACGGGCAACGGCGAGCTGCGCCGGAAGCAGCAATGCGAGGAGGATCAGTGCACGGGTCATCGGCGGAATGTTACGCATACCGGGCAGATTTGGCTTCTCGGCTCGGCGCGCAAGGGATTCGCCCTGCCTCTATTGAACCGTTCGCCCTTTTTTTCCTGCCGAAGGGCTGTTCTTTTTCGCGGCGGAGCAAGAAACGACACGTCTCGACAGGCCCGGCCCTGACCGGTTGGGATAAGCAGCTCACGCCGCCTTGCGGACCGCCTCGCAGATCTCGTCGACGACTTCGCGGACCAGCTTCTCGTCCTCACCCTCGGCCATCACGCGGATCAGCGGCTCGGTGCCGGACTTGCGGATCACGAGGCGGCCGCTGCCGGCCAACCGCGCTTCCGCATCGGCGATGGCCCGCTTGACCTTGTCGACCTCGAGCGGCGCGCCGCCGGTGAAGCGGACGTTCTGGAGAAGCTGCGGCAGCGGATCGAACTGGTGGAGCAGCTGGCTCGCGCGCTTGCCGCTTTCGACGAGTTCGGCGAGCACCTGCAGCCCGGCGACCAGTCCGTCGCCGGTCGTCGCATGATCGGAAAGGATGATGTGGCCGGATTGCTCGCCGCCGACGTTGTAGCCGCCCGATCGCATCGCCTCCAGCACGTTGCGATCGCCGACCGCGGTGCGGATCATGCCGAGCCCTTCCGCCGCCAGCTTCCGTTCGAGCCCGAGATTGGACATCACCGTCGCGACGACGCCGCCGCCGCGGAGCAGCCCGCGCCGCGCCTGTGCCACGCCGATCAGGGCCATCAGCTGATCGCCGTCGACGATCTGGCCGCGCTCGTCGACGACGATCAGCCGGTCGGCATCGCCGTCGAGCGCCAGGCCGATGTCGGCGCGCGTCTCGAGCACCTTGGCCTGCATCGCGCCGGGATCGGTGGAGCCGCATTTCTCGTTGATGTTGGTGCCGTCGGGCGCGACTCCGAGCGCGATCAGCTCCGCACCGAGTTCCCACAGCGCCGAGGGGGCGACGCGGTAGGCGGCGCCATTGGCGCAATCGAGCACGATGCGCATTCCGTCGAGCCGCAAATCCTCGGGAAAGGTGGATTTGGCGAAGTGGATATAGCGGCCCTGGGCATCGTCGACGCGGCGGGCGCGGCCGATCTCGGCGGATTCGGCGAGCGCAGGCGCGCGCTCGATCGCGGCTTCGATCGCCGCCTCGGACTCGTCGGAGAGCTTGTAGCCGTCGGGCCCGAACAGCTTGATACCGTTGTCCGCGAACGGATTGTGGCTCGCCGAGATCATCACGCCAAGATCGGCGCGCATCGAGCGGGTGAGCATCGCGACCGCCGGCGTCGGCATCGGCCCGACCAGCGTCACGTCCATGCCGACGGAGGTGAAGCCGGCGGTGAGCGCGCTCTCCATCATATAGCCGGAGAGCCGCGTGTCCTTGCCGATCACGACGCGGTGGCGATGCTTGCCGCGCAGGAAATGCGCACCGGCGGCCTGGCCGACCTTCATCGCGATCTCCGCGGTCATCGGGCTCTGGTTGGTGCGGCCGCGAATGCCATCGGTGCCGAAATAATTGCGCGGCATGAAAACTCCCATGAAGCGACGTGCGCGGCGGCGGCTATAGCGCCGATCGGTTAAGGCTGCACCTCGGCGCGTGAAGTCGCGCTGAACGCCGCTTCCTAGAAGTCGAGCCGATACCTTAGCGCCGTCCCGACGTCGTCTGGCAGTGCGGCGATGTTGCCGGGATCGCGCCGCCAATAGAGGTTGGCACCGAACCAGCCGCCGCCGACGCCGATCCCGTAGCTCGCCTCGGCATCGAGCTCGTGGCCGCTGGGGGCAAGACCGAGCCGCTCGACCGCATAGCCGACGGCGCCGCTCGCATAATCATAGGACACCGGCAGGCTCAGATCGAGACCGCCGCCGGTAACGCGCAATGGCTGCGCGACGCGGATCGCCAGCCGATCGCCGCGGACGAAGGCGCCGTCGCGCGATACGTCGAACGACATCGCGGCACTGCGCAGCGTCGCGGCGCCCGCCATCGCACCGCCCGGCGCGACGCGGGTCAGCCCCTGTCTCGCACGCACGGCGAGCCGCCAGCCTCCTCCGGGCGTGAGATCGGCGCCGGCATCGAGGAACCAGCTCGTCGCCCCCTGTCCGCCCAACGCGCCGCCGAATTCGGCGCCGAGCACGCTGTGCGCCTCGACCAGTTCGGACGCGCCGAGCGAGAGATGGAGCGGTCCGACGATGCGGTCGGCGCCGATTGAAAGGGCGTCGTAGCCGTGCCGATCCCAGCGCCCGCCCAACCGTGCGTTCGGATCGGTGTTCGCGGCGAGCGCGTAGCCGTGCTCGGCACTGAACCTTATGCCCCAGCGCCCGACGAGACGCCGCAGCGCAACGGCTTGGCCGGCGCTGCGCTCGAAGCCGAGATCCGCGACCGGATCGGCGGCGGCGAGAAAGGCGGGCGCATCCTCCCCGGAAAGACGTGCCGACAAGGCGGCGCCGCTCTCCCCGAAGCCGAGCGCGACGACGCTCGATTTGCCGAGCGGGCTCGCCGCCATGCCGGCGACCGCGCGGCGGGTCATCGCGGGATCGGCCGAGCCGACGAGGCTGAGCGAAGCGATACCGCTCCCGAACGCCTGCTCGCGGCTCCAGCCGCCGCCCTGCAGCGCCGGCTCGAGCTTGAGATCGGGGCTGGCATGGTGCACCGTGCCGGCAAGATTGACGCCGTAGGCGCGATGATAGCCATCCAGCACCACGGCGGCGAGCGTGCCCTGCCCGGCATCGCCCATCGGCGCCGACAGGCTCGCGTTGGATGCAAGCGAGATCGGCGTCGCGCTGCCGGCGAGCGCGGTGCTGCCCTGCGGCTGGAACGCGCGGGTAAGATCGAGCGCGCCGTTGCCGAACGTCGTGTCGACGCCCGCCGCGCCGAGATCGTCGGCGGTCGTGTAGAGCAGGTGGACGATCTGCGCCGGCGTGAGATTGGGGAACGCCTCCTCGAGCAGCGTGACCGCGCCGGCGATCAGCGGCGCCGAATAGGAGGTGCCGCTGAAGAGGAAATATTGCCCGGTCTGATCGAAGGAGCGGACGTTCACGCCGAGCGCGCCGAGATAATAGGCGCCGTAGCTTCCCGCCTGATCGCTGAAGCTGGCGATGTTGTTGCTGGCATCCAGCGCACCGGCGATGATGACGAGCCCGTGCACGTTCGGATCGGAGGCGATCTGCGCGAGTTGGTCGGGCTGGGCGCCGCCGTCATTGCCCGCCGAGATGACGGTGATGATGCCGTGCGCCGCCGCCTGCTCGATGGCGCTCTGGAGCGGGGCGCTGGCGGGCGATCCGCCGAGCGACATGTTGATGACCTTCGCACCCGCTGCAACGGCATCGTTGACGCCGCGCGCGATGGTGCTGTCGCTGAACCCGCAACTGTCGAAATTGCCGGCCGTGCAGCTGCCCGGCGTGTCCGCCCGGAACATCGCCAGCGTCGCCCCGTAGGCGATCCCCTCGATGCCGCTGCCGTTGCGGGCGGCGCCGAGCACGGCGGCGACCGAGGTGCCGTGACCATCGGCGTCGCTGATGCCGCGCGATCCCGCGACGTCGGCCGAGGCGGCGCTGATCCGGCCCGAGAATTCCGGATCGGACGCGTTGATGCCGGTGTCGATGATCGCCGCGGTGATGCCCTGGCCGGCGTCGCCTTGCGTATAGGCGGCGATCGCGTTCGCCTGCGCGGCGCCGTTGGAGCGCGAATATTCTGGGTCGGCGGTGCTCGTCGGCGGCGATGGCACTGTCGTCACCGGCGGGGTCGGTGTCGTCGGGACCGTAGGTGTCGTGGTGGTGCTGGAGGGCGGCGCCGGCGTCGAATTGACTCCGCCCCCACCTCCGCCGCCGCCACAGCCCGCGACGAGCAGCGCCGCAGCCATTCCGCCAGCAACGAGCGTCCCATTCCCCAAACGCGTCATGCGACTCTCCCCTTGGCCGCCGTGCCAGCATCGCATGCACCTGAATTGGCGGAAATCATGAAATTTCAGTGATCCCCGTGAGACGGCACCGATTGCCGCGGGACGGCGCCGCCGCTAGGCCGCGCTCCGCGATGACGCCGGCGCTTGCCCATATCGAAACCTGGATCTTCGATCTCGACAACACGCTCTATCCGGCGTCGGCCAATCTGTTCGCCCAGATCGACGCGCGGATGAGCGCCTACATCCGTCGCCTGCTCGACGTGCCGCACGGGGAGGCGGTGCGCATCCAGAAGCACTTCTTCCATACCCATGGCACGACGCTTTCCGGCCTGATGCGCGAGCACGAGGTGAGCCCGCAGGATTTCTACGGCTTCGTCCACGATATCGACATGGAAGTGCTCGCCGAGGATCGCCGCCTGGTCGATGCGATCGCGGCGCTGCCCGGTCGCAAGCTGGTGTTCACCAACGGCGACGAGCGCTATGCGCGCAAGGTGCTGGCGAAGCTCGGCCTCTCAGAGAGCTTCGAGGCGATCCATGATATCGAAGCCTGCGGTTTCGTGCCCAAGCCGGATCCGGCCGCCTATCGATCGATGTGCGAACGCCAGCGCGTCGCGCCGGAGACCGCGCTGTTCATGGACGATATGGCGCGCAACCTCGCGCCGGCCAAGGCGCTCGGCATGACGACGGTGTGGATCGACAATGGCTCCGAGCAGGGCCCGGCGGTGGCGGCGCCCGACTTCATAGACTTTGCCGTCGGCGATCCCGCCGGCTGGCTGCACGGCATATTGGGGGAGATTTGATGGCGGACCTCGAGCAGACGATCGAAGCGGCGTGGGACGCCCGTGATGGTCTTGGTTTCGCGACCAAGGGTGCGGAGCGCGACGCCGTCGAGGAGGCGCTGGCGCTGCTCGACAGCGGCAGGGCGCGCGTCGCCGAGCCCGACGGCAAGGGCGGCTGGCGCGTCAACCAATGGCTCAAGAAGGCGGTGCTGCTGTCGTTCCGGCTGAACGACAATCGGCTGATCGAAGGCGGATCGGCCGGAGCACCGGGTTTCGACAAGGTGCCGTCCAAATTCGCCGGCTGGAACGAGCATGAGTTCCGCGCCGCTGGCTTTCGCGCCGTACCGGGGGCGATCGTCCGGCGCGGTGCGTATGTCGCGAAGGGCGCGGTGCTGATGCCGAGCTTCGTCAATATCGGCGCCCATGTCGGCGAGGGCACGATGGTCGACACCTGGGCGACGGTCGGCAGCTGTGCGCAGATCGGCCGCAACGTCCATCTCTCCGGAGGCGCCGGGATCGGCGGCGTGCTCGAGCCGCTCCAGGCCAACCCGGTGATCATCGAGGATGGCGCGTTCATCGGCGCGCGCGCGGAAGTCGCGGAGGGGGTGATCGTGCGCGAAGGTGCGGTGCTCTCGATGGGCGTTTATCTCGGCGCCTCGACCAAGATCGTCGACCGCGCGACCGGCACGGTGACGCGCGGCGAGGTGCCGCCCTTCGCCGTCGTCGTGCCGGGGGCGCTGCCCGATCCGAGAGGCGGCCCGAGCCTCTACTGCGCGGTGATCGTCAAGACGGTCGACGCGCAGACCCGCGCCAAGACCGGCATCAACGAGTTGCTGCGCGACTGATCGCACGCGCCGCTCAACCCTCGCTATCCCGCCGCGCAATCCTTATGTGGCGGCGATGGCCACGCGCTACGAACCCATCGGCAATCGCCGCGCGATCGTCGACCGCCGCCGCATCGCCGACAAGCTGGCCGCGTTGGACGGCGATCCCGCCGGCCTGCGCGCGCAGGCGGTGCCGATCCTGCGCGCGGCGATCGATGCCGGGCGCGCCGAGATCGGGCGCCGCCTTGCCGACCATCCCGCGCGGGGATCGGAAACCGCGGCCTCCTATTCCTTCCTGACCGACCAGATCCTGCGCGTGGTCTACGATTTCACGGTCGATCGGCTCTACCCGCTCAACAATCCCACTGCCGGCCAGCGGCTCGTGATGACCGCGGTCGGCGGCTACGGCCGCGCCGAGATGGCGCCTTATTCGGACGTCGATATCGCGTTCCTCACCCCGCACCGGCGCACCAGCTGGTGCGAGCAGGTGATCGAATCGATTCTCTACACGCTGTGGGATCTTGGCCTGAAGGTCGGCCATTCGAGCCGCTCGCTCGACGAGATGGTCCGCATGGCGAAGACCGATCTCACCATCCGCACCGCATTGCTCGAAGGCCGCTACGTGTGGGGCGACGAGAAGCTCTACGACGAGGCGACGCGGCGCTTCCAGCGCGAGGTCGTCTCCGGCACCGCGCGCACCTTCGTCACCGAGAAGCTGGCCGAGCGCAATGCGCGTCACGAGCGGATGGGCGACAGCCGCTACGTCGTCGAGCCCAATCTCAAGGAAGGCAAGGGCGGGCTGCGCGATCTCCACACGCTGTTCTGGATCGGCAAATATATCCACCAGGTGCGTTATGTCGGCGATCTCGTCGAGGCGGGGCTGCTTACCCGCGCCGAGCTGCGCCAGTTCCAGCGCGCCGAGAATTTCCTCTGGTCGGTACGCTGCCACCTGCATCTGATCGCCGGCCGCGCCGAGGAGCGGCTGACGTTCGACTTCCAGCCCGAGATCGCGCAGCGCATGGGCTATACCGCGCGCCCCGGCCGCTCGGCGGTCGAGCGCTTCATGCAGCATTACTTCCTGATGGCGAAGGTGGTCGGCGACTTGACCGGTCTGTTCCTCGCCCATCTCGACGAGGAGTTCGCGCGGCGTCGGCGGCCGCTGTCGTCGTTGACGCGCCGGCGACCGCGCAACCTCAGCGGCTTCCTCCTCGAACGCGGCCGTATCGCGGTGCCGAGCGACGACTTCTTTCGCGAGGATCCGGTGCGGCTCCTCGAGATGTTCGCGCTCGCCGACAAGCAGGAGGCGGAGATCCATCCGCTCGCGATGCGTCAGGCGAGCCGCGACTCGAAGCTGATCGACCAGAAGGTGCGCACCGATCCGCGCGCCAACACCTTCTTCCTCGCGGTGCTGACCTCGCCGCGCGATCCGGCGAAGGTGCTGCGCTGGATGAACGAGGCGGATGTGTTCGGCCGCTTCATGCCGGATTTCGGCCGCGTCGTCGCGCGGATGCAGTTCGACATGTATCACCACTATACCGTCGACGAGCATACGATCCGCGCGATCGGGTTGCTCGCGCGGATCGGGAAGGGCGAGCTGGCGGAGGACCACCCGCTCGGCACCAAGCTGATCGCGAAGCTCGTCTCGCGGCGCGCGCTCTACGTGGCGGTCCTGCTCCACGACATCGCCAAGGGCCGCGGCGGCGACCATAGCGAGATCGGCGGCGAGATCGCCGAGAAGCTTTGCCCGAGACTGGGCCTCACCGCCGCGGAGACGCAGACCGTCGCCTGGCTGGTGCGACACCATCTGCTGATGTCGGACACTGCGCAGAAGCGCGATCTTTCCGACTTCAAGACGGTGCTCGATTTCGTCGAGACGGTGCAGAGCCCGGAGCGACTGCGGCTGCTGCTGCTGCTCACGATCGTCGACATCCGCGCGGTCGGGCCGGGCATCTGGAACGGCTGGAAGCGGCAGCTGCTCGCACAGCTCTACGAATCGGCGGAGGAGGTGCTTCGGCTCGGCCACAAGCAGCGCGGACGCGCCGAGCGGATCGACAGCAAGCTCGCGCATCTTCAGGCCGCGCTCGGCTGGAACGATGAGCGTTTCGCCCGTTTCCGGCAGCGCCTGCCGGACTCCTATCTGGTCGCGGAAGGCACCGATATTCTCGAAGCCAATGCCCGGCTTATCCAGAGCGCGGACGCGGATGCGGGCTCGCTTTCGATCTCGGCCAAGGTCGACGAAGCCCGCGAGGCGACGCTCGTCACCGTCTATGCCGCCGACCATCCCGGCCTCTTCTATCGGCTCGCCGGCGGCATCCATCTCGCCGGCGGCAACATCATCGACGCGCGCATCCACACGACGCGCGACGGCATGGCGATCGACAATCTGCTCGTGCAGGACCCGCTCGGCCGGCCGTTCGACGATCCCGATCAGCTTGTCAGGCTCGAGCGCGCGATCGGGGACGCGCTTGCCAACCGGCACAAGCTCACCGACAAGCTCGCGGCGCGGCCGCTGCCCCGCCGCCGCGCGGAAGCCTTTTCGATCGAGCCGGAGGTGCTGATCGACAACAATGCCTCGAACCGCTTCACCGTGGTCGAAATCAGCGCGCGCGATCGCCCGGCGCTGCTCAACGCGCTCGCTTACGCGCTCTTCCAATCGAAGGTGATGATCCATTCGGCGCACATCGCCACCTATGGCGAGCGCGCGGTCGACACCTTCTACCTGACCGATCTTACCGGCGACAAGCTCGCCGGCGCGGCGCGGCTGAAGGCGCTCGAGCGGCGCCTGCTCGAGGCGGCGGGCGCCGAACCGGAAGAAAAGCCGGTCGCGCCGCATCGCCCGGTCGCGGCGGCCGCGGCTTGAGCCTCGGCGTGGGCGAGTGTGGACGATCCGAGAGGGTCATCCGCATCGCCGCCGCGCTACTCTGTCGCTCGGACGGGCGGACGCTGCTGGTCCGCAAGCGCGGGACACGCGCGTTCATGCAGCCCGGCGGCAAGATCGAAGCTGGCGAGACGCCGCGGGCCGCGCTGATCCGCGAGATCGCCGAGGAGCTCGGCATCGCCATCGCGGCGGACGCCTTATGTCACCTCGGACGCTTCGCCGCGCCGGCGGCGAACGAGCCGGGCTGGCAGGTGATCGCAGAGGTTTTCCGCGTCGATACCGATACGCCACCGCTGCCCGCAGCCGAGATCGAGGAGACGATCTGGATCGATGCGAACGCACCGGGCAAGATCATCCTCGCGCCGTTGACGGCGGAGCATGTGCTGCCGCTGTGCCGGTCAGGCGACTGACTCGAGGCCAGCACCATTTGGTTCCAGCTTCCGGGAACCGGCCGGCTGTCCGCTCGATCGTTCACTCGGACCGGACGGGCGCGAGGAAGCATGGACCTGCGCCTTATTTCGGCGCGAGCACCATCAGCATCTGGCGGCCTTCCATGCGCGGGAACTGCTCGACCTTGGCGATCTCCTGCGTATCCGCCTGGACGCGCTGGAGCACCTGCATGCCGAGCTGGCCATGGGCGAGTTCACGGCCGCGGAACCGCAGCGTGCACTTCACCTTGTCGCCCTCTTCGATGAACTCGAAGATCTTCTTCATCTTCACGTCATAATCATGATCGTCGATGTTCGGACGCATCTTGATCTCCTTGATCTCCTGCGTCTTCTGGCTCTTGCGGGCGATGTTCGCCTTCTTCTGCGCCTCGTATTTGAACTTGCCGACATCGAGGAACTTGCAGACCGGCGGATCGGCGTTCGGCGAGACCTCGACCAGATCGAGCCCCACGTCCTGCGCCTGCTCCATCGCCTCGCGCGTGTACATCACCCCCAGATTCTCGCCATCCTGATCGATCACGCGCACCTTCGGCACGGTGATGAACTCGTTGAAGCGAGGGCCGTTGAGCGGCATCGGCGGCGCCGCAAGCGGGCGGCGCATCATGGGCGGACGTATAGCGCAATCTCCTGTGCGTGTCTGAAACGTGCAGCCATATAGTGATGGAAGAGGGTTTACGAAAGATGGCGGAAGACGAAGTGCGTTCTTTGCCGCCGGCCGGCCGCGCGACTAGGCGGCTGATAGGCTCGCGCGTAGGAGAAGCGTGACCCGTGTCGTCGTCCTCCAGTCGCATGGTCCGGCGACGCCCGGTTGGATGCATTGTTGCGTAGGCTTGGTGCGGCGCCGCGCTGCAATGCGCCGGAATGATTACGAGCCGGCGGTCGCGCAGTCATCCGCTGCGCAGATCCGCGACGAGCTTCTCGACGCGGCGCCGTCGCACTTCCGGAGTTTTCGCATCTTCGATCATCGCGACGCGCTTCCGCTTGAGGCCGAACGGCAGGCGATCGTAGGCGGCTCTGGCGTCGGCGAAGCAGTTAAGCGCTTCCGCCAGATCGGCGGGAGCGCTGACTTCTCGCGGCGCGTCATCGCGCGTGACATCGATCTCGACCATGTCGCCTTCCGCGATCCCCGCCGCAACGCGCTGGGCGGCGCTGATCCCGATCAGGCAGAGCCCACGCATCTTCGCCACCCGACTGCGCCAGCTATGGCCATTGATGGTGATCGCGACCGGCGGCCGCCCCTCACCGCCAAGCGCCTCCATAACCGCGGTTGGCACCTCGACCGCGGTGGCGTTGCCCGACGGGATTACGCTCGCCGCAAATCGCATCGCCCGACCTTCCCTCTCGCGTTTCAGTCGAGCGGCTTGCGCAGATCAGGCGGCGTCGCCTCGCGCCTCAGCCGCTCGATCGCCGCGGCCAGCGACAGCACTTCCTGCTTCGCCCCTTCGCCGAGCGGACGGAGCGCGACGGTGCGCTCCTCGGCCTCGCGCTTGCCCAGCACCAGAAGATACGGGACGTGCGCCAGCGAATGCTCGCGGACCTTGTAGTTGATCTTCTCGTTGCGCGTGTCGGCTTCGGCCCGCAGGCCTGCGGCGGTCAGCGCGCTCACCACCTCGGCCGCATAGCCGTCGGCGTCCGAGACGATCGTCGCGGCGACCGCCTGCACGGGCGCGAGCCAGAGCGGGAAGCGGCCGGCGTGGTGCTCGATCAAGATGCCGATGAAGCGCTCGAACGTGCCGAGGATCGCGCGGTGGAGCATCACCGGGCGGTGCTTCTGCCCGTCCTCGCCCACATAGGTCGCGTCGAGCCGCTCGGGCAGCACGCGGTCGGACTGGATCGTGCCGACCTGCCAGGTGCGGCCGATCGCGTCGGTCAAGTGGAATTCGAGCTTGGGCGCATAGAAGGCGCCCTCGCCCGGCAGCTCCTCGAACTTGTCCTTGATCGCCTGCGATAGGTTCGACTGCAGGACCGCCTCGCGCAGCTCCGCCTCGGCCTTGTCCCACATCGCGTCCGACCCGAAGCGCTTGTCGGGGCGCAGCGCCAGCTTCACCGCGTAATCCTCGAAGCCGAGATCGCGATAGACGCTGTCGAGCAGCTCGCAGAAGGCGCGAACCTCGGCGATCAGCTGGTCCTCGCGGACGAAGATGTGCGCATCGTCCTGCGTGAACTGGCGGACGCGCATGATGCCGTGGAGCGCGCCGTGCGGCTCGTTGCGGTGGCAGCAGCCGAACTCGGCCATGCGAATCGGCAGCTCGCGATAGCTCTTGATGCCCTGGCGGAAGATGAGGACGTGCGCGGGGCAGTTCATCGGCTTCAGCGCCATCAGATCCGCTTGGCCCGAGAGCACCGGGGCATCGTCCGCCTCGCCATCCTCGGGCGCGTGAGGCACCTCGTCGGGCACGACGAACATGTTCTCGCGATATTTGCCCCAGTGGCCAGACTGCTCCCACTGGCGCGCGTCCATCAGCTGCGGCGTCTTGACCTCGGCATAGCCCGCCGCGTCGAGCCGGCGGCGCATATAGGCCTCCAGCGCGCGCCACAGCAGGAAGCCCTTGGCGTGCCAGAACACCGAGCCCTGCGCCTCCGACTGGAGGTGGAACAGGTCCATCTCCTGGCCGATGCGGCGGTGGTCGCGCTTGGCCGCCTCCTCGAGCCGCGTCAGGTGCTGGTCGAGCTGCTTCCTGTTGAGCCAGCCGGTGCCGTAGATGCGGCTCAGCATCGCGTTGTTCTGGTCGCCGCGCCAATAGGCGCCGGAGACGCGCGTCAGCTTGAACGCCTGGGGATCGAGCTTGCCGGTCGAGGCGAGGTGCGGGCCGCGGCACATGTCGAGCCAGGCATCCTCGCCGCGCCCGGCGCGATAGACCGTGAGCTCCTCAGCGTCCGGCAGCTCGGCGGCCCACTCCGCCTTGAAGCTCTCGCCCTCGGCCTGCCAACGCGCGATCAGATCCTCGCGTGACCAGACCTCGCGGACGAGCGGCTCGTCCCTGGCGATGATGCGCCGCATCTCCGCCTCGATCGCCGGCAGGTCCTCTTCCGTGAACGCCCGGTCCTTGGGCGCGAAGTCGTAATAGAAGCCGTCGTCGGTCGAGGGGCCGAACGTGATCTGCGTGTCGGGAAACAGGCTCTGCACCGCCTCCGCGAGGACATGCGCATAATCGTGGCGAACGAGTTCGAGCGCGTCCTTCTCGTCGCGCGACGTGACGAGCGCGAGCTGGGAATCGCGCTCGAACGGACGGTTGATGTCGCGCAGCTCGCCGTCGATGCGTGCGGCCAGCGCCGCCTTGGCGAGCCCCGGCCCGATCGCGAGCGCGACGTCGGCGGGCGTGGTGCCGGCGGGCACCTCGCGCACCGAACCATCCGGCAGGCTGATCTTGAACATCTGCGTCATGCCGCGCGACTTATGCGGGAGGGGAGCGCGGGGCAAGGCTCACACCCGACCCCTCCCAACCTCCGTTCGTGTCGAGCCCTTCGACTGCCTGCCAAGGCAGGCGCTCAGGACAGGCTTCGATCCCAAGGGTCGAACTCGAGACACGCTCGCACACCGCCGGTCGCACGTCCCTCGGCTTCGCTCGGGACGAACGGAGAACGTATAAGCTATCCTCGGCGCGCGTAGAGCGCCGCCGCGTCATGCTTGAACGCCTCCGCCGATCCGGTCCGCGTGTAGAACATGTGACCGCCGGGATAGACGCCGAGATGCACGCGCTCGGCCACGCCGAAGCGCGGCAGCTGATCGACGATCAGCCGCGATCCGAAAAACGGGCAGGAGAGATCGTCCCAGCCGTGCGCGATCAGCACACCCATCTTGGGATCGATCGCGATCGCCTTGCGCAGATCGCTCACCGGCCGGTCCTGCGGCTTGCCGCGATCCCACGCCTCGTTCACCGCATAGGAGAGCGCGTTATAGCGCGCGTCCACGTTCCAGCCGACGACGCGGGTGATGAAATCGACCATCGCGCTCGTCGTCGGCGCGATGATCATGTCGAGCATCGGATCGTTCGCCTGGTTCTGCGCCGACCAGGGAAAGGGATCATAGGCGACGATGTTCGAATCGTAGACGCTGCCGAGCTGCTGATCGTCGCGATGGACCTCGCGCAGATAGGTATCGACATCGACGCGGCCGCCGAGCTTGCGGACGAGCGCGGGATCGAGCCCGGTATAACCGGAGACCTTCGCCACCAGCCGCGCCTGCGCCTCCGGATCCGAGCTGCCGGCGAGCAGATCGGTCGCGAACTGGCCGCGCGTATACGCCATCACGTCCTGCATCGCGGCGGCGGAGAGCCGGCCCTCGCGCTCGAGATGGCCGGCGGTCATCGACGGCAGGTTGATCATCCACGGCAGCGGCGAGAGCGCGGTGCCGTCACCCACCGCCGCCGGATCGAGATAGGGCGAGACCATGACGATGCCCGAAACGCCGACGCCGAGCGCACTCACCAGCTCGTGCGCGATGCGGGGCGCGCGATAGCCGCCATAGCTCTCGCCGATCACATATTTCAGGGAACGCAGACGGCCGTTCCTGACCAGCCAATCGTAGACGACCCGCGACAGATATTTGATGTCCGGCTCGTTCGCGTAGAAATCCTTCTTGGTCTTGTCCGCGCTCTCCAGGCTGCGGCTGAAGCCAGTGCCGACCGGATCGATGAAGACGAGATCGGTCATGTCGAGCCAGCTCGAAGGATTGTCCTCGAGGATGGGCGGATCGGAAGGCGAATCGCCCTTGTCGCCGAAGCGGACGCGCTTGGGACCGATTGCGCCGAGGTTGAGATAGACCGACGAGGCACCGGGGCCGCCATTGAACGCGAAGGTGACGGGCCGCTGCGGTCCCGCCTTGGGCAGCGTGTAAGCGGTGTAGACGACCTCGCCGATGGCCTTGCCCTTGTCGTCGCGCACCTCGATCGAGCCGACCGTTGCGCGATAGGCGATGTGGCGCCCGCCGATGACCGCCGACTGCGCGACGCTTCTATCGGAGGGAAAGGGCGCGAAATGCGGCGTGTTCTTCTCGTCCTCCTTAGCATCCTTGGTGGTGGTCGCGGTGTCGGCGTCGGCAAGCGCCGCCATGGGAACGGAGCAAATGAGAAAGGCGCCCGCGAAGCAGGCGAAAAGGGAACGGATCATCGGAGCAACCTGGTCTGGGAGTGCGCGGAACGCGCGTCATGCCAACAGCATAGGCGCACGACGGCACGCATCAAGACCCACCGCTCCCTAAGCCGCCTGCCCCTGCCCTGCTTCTCGAAGCCAGCGCCGCGACGTGCGCCTCGCCATCTGGTTCGGCTTCGCGTGGCACGGACGGTTTGATAGGAGCATCCGGGATGACCGCCGCCGCGCCGCCCTCCCATCTTGCCCGCCACGACGGGCTGCGCCTCGCCTATCGCCTGCGCGCGGGTGCCGGGCCGACGCTCGTGTTCCTGCCGGGCTATGCATCCGACATGCAGGGCAGCAAGGCGCTCGCGCTCGACGACTGGGCGAGACGCCAAGGCCGCGCGCTGCTCCGGCTCGATTATTCCGGCAATGGCGAGAGCGATGGCGCCTTCGCCGACGGCACGCTCGATCGATGGCGGGACGATGCGCTGCTGCTGATCGACCAACTGACGACGGGGCCGCTCGTCATCATCGGCTCGTCTATGGGCGGCTGGATCGCACTGCTCGTCGCGCTTGCGCGGCCGGCGCGTGTTCACGCGCTGGTCGGCATCGCCGCCGCGCCCGATTTCACCGAATGGGACTTCGACGAGGCGAGGCGCGCGATCCTCCTGCGCGACGGCCGGATCGGCGAGCCTTCGCTTTATTCGGACGCGCCGCTTCACACCTATCGCGGCTTCTGGGAGAGCGGGCAGCGCCATCTGCTGCTGGACGACACGATCGCGATCGACTGCCCCGTGCGGCTGCTTCACGGCCGGCAGGACGAAGACGTGCCCTGGGTGATCGCGATCCGCACCGCCGACGCGCTTCGTTCAGCCGATGTGCATGCGATCCTCGTCAAGGACGGCGATCACCGCCTCTCGCGCGAACAGGACCTCGCGCTGCTGATCGCGACGATCGAGGCGCTGCCGCCGCCGGAGCCCGCATGATCCTGCTCGCCTTTCTTGCCAGCGTGACCATCCCGCTGCCGACGCCCAAATCCTGGCAGGTGCCGCCGACAGGGAGGGCGCCGGCCAAACCCTCCGGACCGCCCGCCGATTCTGGTGTCCGCTATCAGGCCTGCCTCGATCAGGTGAAGACCGACCCCGCCGGCGCCGTGCTCGCGGCCGACCATTGGCGGATCAACGGCGGCGGCTGGGGCGCGAGCCAATGCCTGGGCCTCGCCTATGTCGCGCAGAACCGCTGGGGGCCCGCGGAGGCGTCGTTCGAGCAGGCGGCGCAGGACGCGGAGCAGAAAGGCGACGGCCGCGCCGCCAATCTGTGGGTGCAGGCCGGCAACGCCGCGCTCGCCGCCAGCGATCCGGCGAAGGCGCGGATGGCGCTCGATCGCGCCATAGCGCTGCCGGTGCTCGACGGGCTCATGAAGGGCGAAGCGTGGATGGACCGGGCGCGCGCCGACGTCGCGCTCGGCGACCTACCGACCGCGCGCGGCGACCTCGACAAGGCGATCGCGCTCGCACCGGCCGATCCGATGGGCTGGCTGCTCTCCGCGACGCTCGATCGCCGCCAGCACGACCTGCCGCGCGCCGCCAAGGATATCGCCGAGGCGAGGACGCGCGCGCCGACCGATCCGGATGTCGCGCTCGAAGCCGGCAACATCGCGGCCGCGGCGGGCGATGCCGCCAAGGCGCGGGTCGAGTGGCAGCACGCTCATGACGCGGATCCGAACGGCGATACCGGACGGGAGGCCGCCGCGCTGCTCGACGCACAGCCCCCCGCGCTGCCCACGCCGGGCAAGTAGCGGGGTGCACGCTCCCTTGGCGACTCCGCGCGGCGCGCCTAGATTGGCGCCATGAAATATCTTCACACCATGATCCGTATCTCCGATCCGGAGGCGACGATCCGCTTCTTCGAGCTGCTCGGTCTGAAGGAGCAGAAGCGCTACGACAATGAGGCGGGCCGCTTCTCGCTCATCTTCCTCGCCGCGCCCGGCGACGAACAGGCGCAGGTCGAGCTCACGCACAATTGGGACGAAGCCGGCTACGACGGCGGCCGCAACTTCGGCCACCTCGCTTATCAGGTCGACGACATCTACGCGACCTGTCAGCGGCTGATGGACGCGGGTGTGACGATCAACCGCCCGCCGCGCGACGGCTACATGGCGTTCGTTCGGACGCCCGACAACATCTCGGTCGAGCTGCTGCAGAACGGCCGGCTCGAGCCCGCCGAACCCTGGGCATCGATGCCGAACACCGGCAGCTGGTGACGTGACGCCGGCGGCCGCGCGGTTCCTCGAACTCACCGGCGCGACGCTGCCGGTGGTGCAGGCGCCGATGGCGAATTTCGCCGGCATCGAGCTCGCAATCGCGGCGATCGGCGCCGGCGCGGTCGGCAGCCTGCCCTGCGCGATGCTGATGCCCGAACAAGCGATCGAACAGGCGCGGGCGGTGCGCGCCGCGGTGACGGGCCCGCTCAACCTCAACTTCTTCTGCCATCATCTCGGGCCTGCGCCGGACGAAAGCGGATGGCGCGCGCTGCTCGCCCCCTTCTATGCCGACGAGGAGGTGGCGCCGCCGCGCGCGCCGGCGCCGCTGCGCCGCCCGTTCGACGCGGCGATGGCCGAGGCGGTAGAGGCGATTCGTCCCGAAATCGTCAGCTTCCATTTCGGACTGCCCGAACCGGCGCTGCTCGACCGCGTCCGCGCCACCGGCGCGCGCATCTTCGGCAATGCCACCAACGGGCTGGAAGCAGGCTATCTGATCGCCGCCGGCTGCGACGCGATTGTTGCGCAGGGGTTCGAAGCGGGCGGCCATGCCGGCTATTTTCTTACCGGCCACCGCCCGGTGGGCACCGCCGCGCTCGTCCACCAGATCGCGGTCATGACCGCGATCCCGGTGATCGCCGCCGGCGGGATCACCGACGCGGCCGCTGCGCGCGCGATGATCCTGCTCGGCGCGGGAGCGGTGCAGGTTGGAACGGGCTATCTGCTCGCGCCTGAGGCCTGGACCAGCGCCGTGCATCGCGCGTGCCTCGCCAACAGCGGCGCGGAGGACAGCGTGTTCACGAACCTCTTCTCTGGGCGGCTGGCGCGGGGCCTGCGCAATCGGCTGATCGAGGCACTCGGCGCGGAACATGGCGCGGCGCCGCCTTTCCCCTACGCCAGCACCGGGCTGGCACCGCTGCGCGCCAAGGCCGAAGCCGACGGACGCGGCGACTATTCGCCGCTATGGGCCGGCCAGGGCGCCGGCTTCGCCGTCCCGGAAGCCGCCGCCGCGATCACCCGCCGGCTCGGCGAAGCGGCATTGGAGGCATGACCATGGCGAAGCTCGAGATCGCGCGGGTACCGGTGCTCAGCGACAACTATGTCTGGCTGGTCCATGATCATGCCAGCGGCGAGACGGTCGCGGTCGATCCGGCTGTGGCGCAGCCGGTGCTCGACGCGGCGTCGGATCGCGGGTGGCGGATCACGCAAATCTGGAACACGCACTGGCACCCCGACCACACCGGCGGCAACGCCGAGATCAAGGCGGCGACCGGCTGCACGATCAGCGGGCCCGCCGCCGAGAAGGCGAAGATCCCGACGCTAGACATCGAACTCGGCGAGGGCGATCATGCCCGGATCGGCACCCATCGCGCCGACGTGATCGAAGTGCCGGCGCACACTGCCGGACACATCGCCTATCACCTACCCGAAGATGCGGCGGTGTTCGTCGGCGATACGCTGTTCGCGATGGGCTGCGGGCGGCTCTTCGAGGGCAACGCCGCACAGATGTTCGCCAACATGCGGCGGCTTGCCGCGCTGCCGCCGGAGACGACGGTCTATTGCGCGCACGAATATACCCAGGCGAACGGCCGCTATGCACGCGTCGCCGAGCCGGACAATGTCGCGATCGCGACGCGGATGACGGAGGTGGACGCGGCGCGCGCGCGCGGCGAGGCGACCGTGCCGACGACGATCGCGCTCGAGCGTGCGACCAACCCCTTCATGCGCGCGCGGTCGGTCGAGGAACTGGCGGAGCGCCGCGCCGCAAAGGACAGTTTTCGCGGCTGAGACGTTGTCGCGCCGTTCGATCGGAGGCTCGCCATGCGCCCGCTGCTCGGCCTTGCGCTGTTGCTCCTGCCCGCCGCCGTGCTCGCGCGAAGCGACGCGCCCGATGCGGCGCTCGGCAAGGCGCTGCGCGGTCTCTCGCCCGCCGGTGCGCCGATCTCCTGCGTTTCCGAGCGCCTGGTGCAGGACACGCAGATCATCGACACGAACACGATCCTGTTCCGGACGAGCGGTCGCGAGGTCTATCTCAACCATCTTCGCGGCGGCTGTGCCGAGCTCACGCCCGACCGCGCGTTCGCGAGCAGCACGCCCGTCGACCAGCTCTGCAGCGGCGACATCATCACCGTCTTCGAACCGACCGCGCACGTAGGCGTCGGCAGCTGCGCGCTCGGCGACTTCCAGGCCTACCGGCGCTAAGCCGTAGCGTCAGCGTGGAACCACGGAGGCGCGTACAGGTGACGCCGTGCTCCGGCGAAAGCCGGAGCGCTGGAGGATGGAGCTCCGCGCTTGCCGCCAACGCTCGGGCTTCCGCCGAAGCACGGGGGAGCATCGGCCTCCGATCCGCTTCAGCCTGAGCGCGAGTAAAGCGCATCCAGGCGGTCGCCATAGGCGGCGCGGATCATGTGCCGCCGGATCTTGAGCGAGGGCGTGAGCTGGCCGTTGGCGATCTCGAAGGGCTCGTCGGCAAGGGCGACGCGGCGCACCTTCTCCGTCGTCGAAAGCCGCTTGTTGACGCGATCGACCGCGGCCTGGACGCCGCGCCGCCGCGCCGCCTCGTCGAGCGATCGCCCCCACTCCGCATCCGCCACGATCAGCCCGACGAGATAGGGCCGGCGATCGCCGGAGACCATCGCCTGCGCAATCTCGTGCTCGGCATTGAGCATCGCCTCGATCCGCTGGGGCGCGACGTTCTCGCCCTTGTCGGTGACGATGATGTCCTTCTTGCGATCGGTGATGACGAGGCGGCCGCGCGCATCGAGCCGGCCGATATCACCGGTCTTCAGCCAGCCGCCGTCAAACGCACGCGCGGTCTCCGCCTCGTTGCGCCAATAGCCTTGCGTCACGAGCTCGCCGCGGACGAGGATCTCGCCATCCTCGGCGATCCGCACCTCGGTCGCGTCGAGCGGCGGACCGACCGTTTCCATGCGGATGCCGGCGGCAGGGCGATTGCACGCGATCACGGGCGCCGCCTCGGTCTGGCCATAGCCTTGGAGCAGCGTGACGCCGAGCGCGTGGAAGAAGGTGCCGACGTCGGGATCGAGCGGCGCGCCGCCCGAGACGAGCGCCTTGAGCGCGCCGCCGAAGCGCTGCGCGATCCGCGTGCGCAGCGTTCGGTTCAGCACGAGGCGTAGTGGCGCGTCGGTGGCGCGCGACTGGCCGGAAAGCTCGCGTCGCGCGAGTTCGTCGGCCTTGCGCAGCAGCCAGCGCGCCAGCCTGCCCTGCTTCGCGATCAGCTTGGCGATGCGCTGACGCAGCACCTCGAGCAGACGGGGCACGACGACCATGATCGTCGGCCGCGCCTCTTCCATGTTGGCGGCGAGCTTCTCGACGCTTTCGGCATACCAGATCTGCGCGCCGAGCCCGATCGGCAGAAACTGTCCCGCGCTGTGCTCATAGGCATGGCTCAGCGGCAGGAAGCTCAGGAAGCGCTCGTCGCCCCAACCGAAATCCTCGGCGATGATCGCGGCGCAGGCAGCGACGTTGTGCAGGATCGCGCCGTGATGCTGCATCACGCTCTTGGGTGCGCCGCCGGTGCCCGAGGTGTAGATCAGGCAGGCGAGCGCCTGGCGACCGACGTCGGCGACGGCGTCGGCGCACGTGGCGGGATCGGCCGGCGTCGCAATCAGATCCGACCAATCATGGCTCAGGAGCGACGGAACGGTGCGAACGGGCTCCATCGCGACCAGATGACGGCAACCCTCCGTCTCCGCGATGGCTTGGAGGATCGGCCGCGCCAGCTTCTCGGTCGAGACGATCGCGGCGGCGGCGCCGCTGTCGCGCAGCACATGCGCGTGATCGGCGGCGGTGTTGCTGGTGTAGGCCGGCACGGTGACGCAGCGCGCCGCCATGATAGCGAGATCGGCAATGCACCATTCTGGCCGGTTCTCGGCGACGAGGAGCACGCGGTCGCCGGCCTTGAGCCCCAGCGCCGTAAGCCCGGCCGCGAGCGACGCGACCTGCTGTGCCGTCTCCCGCCAGCTCGTCGCGCGCCACGCCCCCGCCTCCTTGCGCAACAGGAACGGCGCATCGCCGAGTTCGGCGGCGCGCGCGAAGAACATCGTCACCAGATTTGGAAACTGCTCGAGCCTGCGCATCCTTTCCTCAATCCTCCCACCGTTCGTTCACTTCGGCCGCGTGAACGATCGCACATCTCGATTGAGCGTTCGCGAACCACTCGCGGACGGCCGCTGCTGTCGGTAAGCAGACGTAAGCAACTCCGCATTTTGACCGTGAGCCCACCGCGCTAACGGATACAGAACGGTGGCCCTCAGGGAGCAGCGGAGCTATGGCGTCGCGTAGTTTTCGCCGCCAGCGCTCACGCGCGCGGGCTTATATTCGACCAGCTTCTCGAGTTGATCGCGGTCAGGGAGGAACGCCATTCCTTGACGCAAGATCAGCAAGCCGTCGCGTCGCATCGCTTGCAGCGTTCTATTGACGTGAACGCTCGTGAGCCCGAGTGCATCTGCCAACATCTCCTGCGTCAGCGGCAGCGGAAACTGATCGGCAACCGAGAGACCCGTCGTGGCAAGACGCTGCTGCGTCTCGAGGAGCCAGTCTGCCAACCGCTCCCTAGCATCGAACCTCCCCAGACGAGTGATGTGCGCCAACATGTAACGCTCTTCGAGCGCGGCGCTTCGAGCATAAGCCTCAGCGAGGGCGCTGCCTGGATCGGCAACGGGTGCCGGACAGGTCACCAACTCGCTGATCGCAATTATCGTCGTCGCAGCCAAGGGATTGCTGTGCTGACACACGCCGATGAGGTCGCCGGGCAGCAGGAAGCTCAGGATCTGACGCCGCCCATCGGACAGGATGCGCTGCCGGCAGGCCCAGCCCGCTAGCAGCGCGTACCTTTCGCGGATCGGCTCACCCTCCGAGATCAGCTCCCGCCGCGGGGGCGAGCGGCGCACGTCCCTCGCCGCTGTCTGCAACGCTTCTACCGCCATATCATCGAGGCGCGTCAGGCGGGACAGCCGCGTCAATAAAGGCGACCCACCGGCGAGCGGCGCTTTCAAGATAGTCATGGGATCACTCCACTGCGGATGGCAGAGCGGGAGGCTCTTCATCCGCTTGATCATCGGGCTTGGCAGTCAGGCCGCGTAGGGGAAGCAGGATGGAGCATTCCACGCCGCCGGGCTTGAGATCGAAGCTGGTTGTGGCTCCGAGCTGATAGGGCAGGGCTTCCTCGATCAGCTGGCGTCCGAACCCGGAAGGCCGCGGCGCCGGGACCACGACGGAAACGCCGCTCTCGGTCCAGCGGAAACGCAGCAGGTCGGCCGCCGCCGCTTCTTCGAGGGACCATTCGATGTCGAGCCTGCCATGTTGCGCAAGTGCGCCAAACTTGATGGCGTTGGTGGCAAGCTCGTGGATCGCCAGCCCCATGAGCTCGGCCGGCTTCTGACGGAGGTGAACCGGCGGGCCTGAAATCGTGCACTTCGGTCCGTCGAGACACTGGCTCTCGAGCAGCTCGTTGCGCACCATGTCTTCGACTTCGATGCCGATCGCGCCGACATGGTCGACCTGGGCCTGGTACCGCGCCAGCGCATCGAGGCGCCCTTCGAAATGCTCGGCGAACTCGTCCTGGCTGGCGCCGCTTTCGCGGGTGCGCCGGTAGATCGAGCGGATCACGCCGAGCATGTTGCGGATGCGGTGCTGCAGCTCATGGGCGAGCACGCGCTCACGCTCCTGCGCTGCTGCCAATGCGGCGCGCAGCTCGCCGATTTCACGCGCGGCGGGGGACTCGTCCGCAGCGGCTTCAGCCGTCGCAGGCTGCCGCCTCGTGACCGCACCGGACCCCGGCTCGAGCCGCTCGCGGGCAACTGATTCTTCGACCATGCGGCACCTAGGACAATGAACGCGGGCAATCCCGCGTCCGTCATCGCGCTTTCAACGCAAACTGTCTCGGAAATCTCCGCCGATCGCCTCAAAAAGGCGGGCGCCCCCCAGCGGCTCGCGACGAAGCAGATCACCGGTGCAGATTGAACCGCCCCGTGCTATCTTGAGTTAAGTGATGGCGCGAAGGAGTGGACTGTGGCGTCGCATCAACTTGCCGGAACCCGACTTCTCATCGTCGAAGACGAATATTATCTGGCTGACGACGCAAAATCGGCGCTCTCCGAAGTGGGAGCGGAAGTGCTCGGGCCGGTGGCAACGGTGAGCGACGCGCGCGATCTGATCGAGGGCGGCGGCGCAATCGACGGCGTGCTGCTCGACATCAATCTGCGCGGCGAGATGGCGTTCGAGGTGGCCGACACGCTGCAATCCCGCGGAATCCCGTTCGCGTTTGTGACCGGTTATGATTCAGGTACGTTGCCCGAGCGGTTTTCGGGCACGGAAAGCCTGCAGAAGCCGGTCGATCCCCGGCAGCTCGTCAGCGTCTTCGGCAGCCTGGCAGCTTCGCGCAAGTCGAACCCAACCGACTGAGCGCTTCGGCCGGGGCGCCGCTCGATCAGGCGTGAAGCGCCTTCTCGAGCGCCGCGATGATCCGGCGGAGGTTAACCGGCTTCTCGCACCTTCGGATGTGCGAGAACCGCTCCGGCACCGCGCCGGCGTCATAGCCCGTTGTGAAGATCAGCGGCACGCCCCGGCCAATCAGCGCATCGGCTACTCGGAAGGCCGGTTCACCACCAAGATTCAGGTCGAGGATCGCCCCGTCCGGCGATTGGCCGTCGAGCAGGGCCAGCGCGCCGTCGACGCTCGGCACAGGCCCCAGCACGACGGCGCCTTCGTCCATCAGCTCGTCCGCCATTTCGTCGGCGAGCAGATACTCGTCCTCGACGACGAGGATGCGGCATCGTTCGAGTGGTCGGTCAGCCATCCTGATCCTGTCCTGCGGAGTTGGTTGCCGAGACCGGCATCGCGATCGTGCAGTGAACGCCGTCGCTTTCAAGAACATAGGTTGTTCTCGCGGCGAGCTGGTAAGGCAAAGCGCGCTCGATCAGCTCGCGGCCTTGGCCGCCGCCCTGCGGACTGGTGTCCGCTTGCGGCATCGCGACACCGGTCTCCCGCCAGTCGATGTGAAGCCAGGGCTCACCGCTGCCGTCTCCGTCCGCCATGCGCCATGTGATGGCGAGCTGCGCCTCCGGCTGACCCAGCGCTCCATATTTGACCGCGTTCGTGGCAAGCTCGTGAAGCGCCATGGCGAGCGTCTGCACCGTCGTCGAGCGCAGCCGCACCCCGCTTGGACCGTCGATCACGACGCGGCCGTCCTGGTCGGCCTCCGCCCCATGCGCCGCCAGCTCCGTCCGTAGCAGCTCGTCGAACGCGACGCGATCATGCTCCTTGAGCCGTGACAGCAAGCCCTGGACGCGGGCGAGCGCGTCCAGGCGCTCGCGGAAGCGGTCGCGGAAGTCGTCCATGTCGCTGCTCGCACGCGCCGTCTTCATCGCCATCTGGCGCACGACCCCGATCAGGTTGCGGGTGCGGTGCTGAAGCTCGGCGACGAGGACGGCCTGCCGCTCCTGCAGATCGCGCAGCTCGTTGATGTCGGTCGAGGTGCCGACCCATTCCACGACGGCACCGCCATCGTCCCTGATGGGGCTCGTATGAACCTGGAACCAGCGGTGGGCGCCGTCGTGCGCGCGGCGAATCCGCAGCTCGACCTCGAAGCCGCCTTGCTCGGCCGCCCGGCTCCATGCCTCGCGGGCGGTTGGGCGATCGTCGGGATGCACCGGCTCGAGCCAGCCCCAGCCCTTGCTCTCCGCCTCGGTCTGTCCGGTATAGTCGCGCCATTGGCGGCTGGCCCATGTCCAGTGCCCCGAGTCGATCGCGCGCCAGACGAGCTGCGTCAGTCCCTCGACGAGCGAGTTGAGGCGTCCTTCGCTTTCGCGCAGCGCCTCCTCGGCCTCGCGGCGTCCGGTAATGTCGCTTGCGGAGCCGAACCACTCGACGATCTCGCCGTCGCCGTCGGTGATCGGGATCGCGCGGGAGATCGCCCAGCCGATCGTGCCGTCGAGGCGACAGACCCGATGCTCCAGCTCGAAAACTTGCTTCGCGTTCACCGCGCGATCGATCGCCGACTGCATCCGCGGCCTCTCGCCTGCGGGGATGTGCTGCGACATCCACGCCCTGCTCTCATGTGTGTCGGCAAGGAAACCCTTGCCGGCCATGTCGATCATCTCAGACCAATCGGCGTTCATCCGATAGATGAGCTGAGAACTGGCGGAGAGCAGCGCCTGCAACCGCCCCTCGCTGGCTCGCAGCGCCGTTTCGGCTTGATGCACGGCGGTAAGATCGGTGAAGGTGATGACCGCACCGCTGATATAATTGTCGACGCTGCGGTAGGGCAGCACTTTCGCCGCGAACTGGCGCTTCGTAAGCGGATCGACCACGGTCCGCTCGATCGGGACCAGCGTCTTCAGGACGCGGCGGACATCCTCCTGAAGCTCGGCATAATCGACGCGCGACACGACGTGACCCAGCGGCCTGCCGACATCGGTTTCGAGCAGGTGGAAGATCTCGGTCGCGAACGGCGTGAAGCTGCGAACGCGCAGATCGTTGTCGAGGAACAGCGTGGCGATCTGCGTCGCCTCCAGCAGGTTCTTCAGGTCGGAGTTGCTGCGGCCCAATTCCGCGACGCGATGAGCGAGCTCGCCGTTGACGGTCTGCAGCTCCTCGTTGACCGATTGCAATTCCTCCTTGGAGGTTTCCATCTCCTCGTTGGCGGATTGCAGCTCCTCGTTGATCGACTGGTATTCCTCGTTCGAGGATTTCAGCTCCTCGTTGGTCGATTCGAGCTCCTCGATCGTGGCCTGGAGCCGGTCGCGCGTCAGGCGCAGCTCGGCCTCGAGCCGCTCGACATGCTCGGCATCTCCCGACCCCTCGCCAGGACCGGCGCCGTCGGGCAGCGGTCCCATGTCCTGGAAGAGCACGACGAGCGAGGTCACGTCCCCCGTGCCGATCGGCTCCACGACGAGATTGACGCCGATCGTTCGGTCGTCCTGCCGCAGCGCGAGGCGCGGAAGCTCGACGCGTCGCGATTCCGAAATCGCCCGGTGGAGCGCGCCGCGCAGATCGACGCGCAGGTCGCGATGCACGAGGTTGATCAGGTTCAGGCTCGCCATGCCCGACACCGGCTCGAGATAACGCCCGGTGCGACCGGAGAAGTGCAGCGCGTCGCCCTGATTGTCGATGACGACGTAGGCGGGCGCATAGCGCTCCGCGATCGCCTCCGCCTGGCGACTGACCGGCCCGGATAGGCGAGCCGGTGACGGCGCCGCCGGATAGGTTGCATGGAGCGGCTCCGGGGCGCGTGCCCGCGCGCTCAGCGGAAAGTCGGGGATGATCCGCGTCGCCGTCTCCAGCCGGCGGAAGACCCGGTTCTTTCGATCGACGGGCGCAAACAGCTTCTGGTGGCGGGTGACGTTCTCCGAATTGCCGAGGAACAGCACGCCGCCCGGTTGCAGCGAGAAGTGGAAGATCGGGATCACACGGTTCTGGAGATCGGTGCTCAGATAGATCAGCAGATTGCGGCATGAGAGAATGTCGATGCGCGAGAAGGGCGCATCCTTGGTGACATTGTGCGGGGAGAAGATGCACATCTCCCGCAGCTCCTTCGACACGCAATAGGTGTCGCCCTCACGCACGAACCAGCGTTCGAGACGGTCGGGACGGATCTGATCCTCGATCGCCCTGGAATAGCGGCCGGCACGCGCGAGACCCAGCGCGCGCGCATCGAGATCCGTCGCGAAGATCTGCACCTGCGGCGGATGATCGAGATTGGCGAGCTGCTCGCGCAGCAAAATCGCAATCGAATAGGCTTCCTCGCCTGTGGCACAGCCGAGCACCCACACCCGGAATTGATCGTCCGCGCTCTTGCCCTCGAACAATCTGGGCAGCTCACGCTCCAGAACGTCGAACTCCTGCGGATCACGGAAGAACTGCGTGACACCGATCAACAGGTCCTGGAAAAGGTCCTGCACCTCCTGCCGATCGCTCCGCAGGCGCGCGACATACGCGTCGATCGAGTCGATCTGGAGCACCTGCAGCCGCCGATGCACGCGGCGCAGGAATGTGCCCCGCTTGTAGCCGTGGAAGTCGTGGCTGGTGACGTTGCGCAGGATGGTCGTGATCTGGGTGACCTGCGCCTCGACCTGCTCGGGAAGCTCCTCCTGTTCGGGAGCAGCCGCAATGCTGGCGATATTGTTGAGGTAGAGCGCAATCTGGGTGGCGATCTGCTCGACGGGTACGTGCAGGTCGACGACCCCGAACGGACCGGCCGCCCCTTGATCGCGATTGTCATCATCCGGGGTGTTGGCCTCCCCGATCGAAAGGCCGCCATATTTCTTCGTCGCCGTGATGCCCGCGGTGCCCTCGCCACCGAGGCCGCCGAGCAGCACCGCCACGGCGCGATCATGGGCGTGCTCGGCGAGCGAGATCAGCATCGTGTCGATGATGCCGCGCTCTCCGATCGGCTCGGTCGTGGGGCGGACGCTGAGGTGCCCGTCCTCGATCCCGATCACGTCGTCGGAGCCGCCGACATAGATGTGGTTCGGCTCGATCGGCTCCCCGTCCTCGCCGATGCTGACCGGAAGCGCCGACTGACGGGTGAGCATCTCGACGACCGTGGCGACGTCCAGCCCTTCCTGCTGCCGCACCGCGATCAGATAAGCCGCACCCAAGTTCGGCGCGACACCGGTGAACAGCGTCTCGAGCGAGCGCAGCGACGCCGCGCAGACGCCGATCCCGACGACCGGCATAATCGCGTCGCGGGACCGCTCTTCCTCCCCGACCGAGGGATCCTTCACGTCTTCTTCCGATTCGAGCATGCCGCAGTCCCAGGTGTGACGCTGTCAGGATAGGCGGTCGAGGCGCTCTAAAGAAGCCGATTCAATCAGATGTCCTGCTCGCGGGGCGCTCGTCCCAGGCGCAGCGAGGTCACTGCCGCCTCTCGCAGCGTGCTGGCATAGCGGCGATACTCCTCCGCTCGCGCCTCGTAGAGTTCCGCCACCGCCGTGCGCCCGGTGTCGCGCGCATCCTTCGCCATGCGCTCGACCAGCGTCACGCGCTCCTCCATCACGCGCATGGCGATCCGGACCGCCTCGTCGACCTCGTCGATATGCGCCACGAGGCTTTCGGCCGTGTAGCCATGGCCGATCTGGCAGCGATAGCGTAAAGGACGACTGCCATTCATCTCGGACAGCACGCCATGACAGTCCGGGCACGAGAGTGCGCTCGGCGTCGCGATCCGTCGCAGCCGGTCGCTTCCCAGCCGCACGCCGGCTGCAATCTCCACCTCGAGGCGCAGCTCGTCCGAAGCGTCACAAAAGGGGCCGGCGTCCGTGCCCGCGATCGTCATGAGTAACTCGCCCAGCTTCGCCGCAGGAGCGACGTGATCGACGTCGGTCGACTCGAGAGCGGACAGCGGCATCTGATCGGCTTCGGCATCCAGCGGGTGCTGCACCACGGTCGTCCCGCCTGCAGACTTAATGACGTGGAGCCCCGAAGCGCCGTCGTTCAGAAGCCCGGTCAGCACGACGCCAACGACACGTGACCCGTAGGAGAGCGCTGCCGAGCGGAACATCGGATCGATCGAGGGCCGCACCATGTTCTCGCGCGGCCCCGTCCCCAGCCGGATGGCGCCGTCGGTCAGCAACAGATGGCGGTCTGGCGCGGCGACATAGACCCGCCCTTGCTCGATCGGCTGGCCGTCGATGGCCTGCGCGACCGGCAGCGCAGCATTTCCGGCCAGCACCTCGGCGAGCATACTCGGCGAATGCGCCGGAATGTGCGTGCTGATGAAGATGCTCGCCGGAAGCCCTTCAGGCAGTTGGCTCAGCAACTGCTTGAGCACGGCACTGCTGCCGGCGGATCCGCCGATGGCGATGATGTCCTTCTTCGCGACGCTCGCCAATGGTCCGGCCTTCCTCATCCGTTAATGGGTCAACGCCCCAGGAGTTCCGCCAGCGCACAAGATGACGTGCGCTACCGCAAGGATATCCTCAAGCCTAGCGGACTGATCGTTGAAACGCGGTCGTACGTAATATACATCTGACATCTTCGGCTGGTCTCAAGGTGATCCTAGCCGAACGGTCCGTGGTGCAAAGAATATTCTTATCGGAGGGGAGGCTAATGCGCTTCGCCCGCCCGAGTGAGATGTCGCCAAGGCTGCGCACATATTCCCGCAACCCGCGAACGCCTCGCGGGCATAGGCAGGAATGCTCCGACGGCGGGTGAAATCGCTCCCGCGACGGATCAGATGCTTAGCGACGCGCTGCACTGGTGGGCGAGAGATTTATGTAGCACACATTGTCGCAAAGCTGCCGCCGCAAGCGCCGCTCTGCCAATGTTCCTGCCGTTTCAGGCGCTTAGCGAAGCGCTGGCGGAGACGGAGTCCTTCTAATGCGCCTCATGTTGCGCCGAGATGAAACCTCTTGGTCAGTAACAAATTGTTGATATTGCGGGTCTTCATTTCACAGGAGGCGAAACGTTCATTCCACTGCGTTCCGCTGAATGCCGTTAAAGCGCGGTTGCAAGTGGGCATGAAAGTGGGCACGAGGATCAGGCCGAAGCGTTATGCGGAGGGTTTCGTGGCACGCGCTTTCAACCGTCTTTCCGCACGCAAGGTGGCGTCCCTAAAAGCTGTGGGCCGTCACGCCGATGGCGGTGGCCTTTACCTGAGGATTACACCTGCGGGCGCGCGCTGTTGGGTCTTCATGGCAGCGAGCCGCGGTAAGCGAGCCGAGATTGGTTTAGGTCCGGAGGCGGCTGTGTCGCTCGCGACCGCGCGTAAGCTCGCGAGCGAGATGCGCGAGGCAATTGCGACGGGCGGCGAGCCGCGCGCGGTGCTCGCGCCAAAGGCGTCGAACCAGGCCTCTCCAATCACCACCTTCGGCACCTTCGCTGACGCTTACATCGAAAGCATCGAAGGCGGCTGGAAGAACGAGATCCACCGCAGGCAGTGGCGCACGTCGCTGCGAGATCATGCGGCGAGCCTGAAGGACAAGCCGATTGCGGAGATCGGCACCGAGGACGTTCTCGCGGTGCTTCAGCCGATCTGGCTTTCCAAGCCGGAGACCGCAAGCCGTGTGCGCGGGCGGATCGAGCGGATCTTGGCGGCGGCTAAGGCGCGCAGCTTGCGTCCGATCGAAGCGCAGAACCCCGCATTGTGGAAGGGGCACCTGGAGATGCTGCTACCACGGCGCCCTAAGCTCGTCCGCGGCCATCATGGTGCCCTGCCCTGGCGGGATGCGCCGATGTTCATAGCGAAGCTGCGCCAGCGATCGGCCTTGGCGGCACGTGCGCTCGAGTTCACCATTCTGACTGCCGCGCGATCCGGCGAGGTGCTCGGCGCGACGTGGGGCGAGATCGACTTTGAACAGAAGCTCTGGACGGTTCCTGCGAAGCGTATGAAGGCGGGTGCTGAGCATGTCGTCCCGCTCGCGCGGGCTGCAATCGATATCTTGCTCGCGCTCTGCCCGGAAGAGCCTGAGGATGATCAGCGCATCTTCGCCGTTGGTGGCGCGCAGCGCTCAAATATGGCCATGGCGATGTTGCTGCGGCGTATGGGTGTGACGGTCACCACGCACGGCATGCGCAGCACCTTTCGCGACTGGGCGGGCGATGCGACCGAGTTTCCGCGCGACCTGATCGAGCAAGCCTTGGCTCACACCATCAGCAACAAGGCCGAGCGTGCTTACCGCCGCGGCGCCGCCATTGAGCGGCGCCGGCCTTTGATGGAAGATTGGGCGAAATTTCTCGGCGGAGGCGAGAAGGAGCAATGCGCTGCTATCGCTGAGGAACCTGCGAGCCGATCTTCGACAAGCGGAGGCGCAAGCTCCTCAAATCTGACGGTGTAAGCCATTGGACCCAAGGGTTCCGAGCGGCAGATTCCTTCCGAAGGTTGAGCTTACGAGGCTGGGTCGGCGCTTCGCCGCGATATTCTTTCTCCGCCATGCAGAAACGCCTCCTCCGTGCGGCTCAGCTTGGATCGCTCTTCATGGCCCGATATGCCTTAGGATCGGCAATCCAGCGGTTGACGGCGGACTCATACCAGCCAGTTCCGTGGACGCTGATCGGCACGCGAGCAGGAAACGTTCCCTCTCCCATTTTGCGATAGAGCGTCGTCCGGAAAGGCCGGTACGATCAAGCACGGTTTTCAGCCGGATGATCCTCTCGGGGTTCGACATGGGGTGTGATCCACTTCCTGGTGATGAGCGAGCTACCAGGAGAAATCGAGGATCGCGCAGCTCGCCGATAGTGTCGTTACGGCGCCAGTCACGGGCACACGCAGCCAGACGGCGCACGAGCCATGCAGGAAGCGTTGTTCATCAACGATGCGAGGCTCCTGGTCATCTCGAAAAACACCCTCGCAAGCTCTCCTAATCTTGGTTGCTGTTCGGCACGCGCGACGTGCATCTCGGGCGCAGGCGGCTCAAGTCTGTCGTCGCAGCCGCTTATTGGCCGTTCGAGCTTGGATCGGTAGCCGCGGCCGCGAGCTTGACCATGGCTCCGGCGTATCAGCGCTCCCTGTCGTTCTAAATCCGCGGCCAACGCTCCCTCGGCATCGTCGCAGCCCACCCAAGTGCTGGGCCTTTCCGGCTTGCATCGATGATGTAGCGATCGCCATGACCGCGGAGGGCGACACGACCCGTCGAATGCGCGGCTTGTCACAATGGCAGAGGATGAACGCCGCATCGGGATTGTGGCGCGATTGCCGGCTGGAGTCTCATCAACATAACCGATGATGAACGGTGTCAATCGCGGCCGGGCAATCGCTTCGAGCTCGGCGATGCTGTGCTCCGGCTCGATACGTCGAACTGCGCCGACACAAGCTGCGGATCCGTAAGCCGCCGTGCCGAGGTGGCCGATTGGAGGAAATTCTCCGCCTCCGTTCGCTCGAATAGGGGAACAGCGGCTAGTTATAAAGATGGTTGATAGTCATCGCGCTTGCTCGCTTTCACTCTCGAACGCGCGCTTTCCTCTGCGTTTCCAGAGCATGAGCACCTGGTCGTGATCGTCACCACCCAATCGGCCCGCGCAATCCAGTAGCGCACCATAGATTGCGGCGCGATCGTCGGCGATCAAGTCCGCCAGACCTGCTTTGACGGCGAGCCCGCCCAGTTCGATCAGGTGGCGGGTGCGTTCGCGGCGTTTGATTGCCCATTCCCGCATGTCGGTGCGCGCCTTTTGTGCCTCAAGCCGCCGCGCCGCCGCCCTCGCGCTCCGCTCCGCCGGTTGGCTCCGCGCGAGCGCGGCGGCGCGAGACGTCCAACTTCGCCTGAAAGAACGCAGCGCCACGCTGACGCCAAGTCCTCCCTCGTCGCCGCATCTTTGGTGCTCGCAGCGTCGAGCAGCGCACCGGCGAGCAGCTCGGGATTGAGCGCATCAGCGCCGGTTGCCGCGACCAGCTCGCCAAGCTGATGCACGCGGCGTTCCTTGAGTTTGCTGACCTTGGTAGTAAGCGTCTTCAGCTCCGTGTCAAAGTCTCTCGGCTTGCGCATCAGTGTCTCCGGTTGGAAGTGATGCAGCAAAGATAATGCAGTCGATCGCGGAATGCTGTAAAGTTGTTGAGACAAGGTGGTACGCCCCAGTCTCTCACAGGATATTTCTTGTGAGGGCGCGCTTATACGTCGTGCCGACGTGCGCTTTGAAGTGTAAGTGGATTGCCGTCATGGCGATCTACCATTTCTCCGCAAAGGTGATCTCGCGCGCCGCAGGCTCCAGCGCGCTCGCGGCGGCGGCGTATCGCTCGACGGCGCGGCTCTATGACGAGCGGCTCGGGCGTGCCCACGAGTTCTCCAATAAAGCCGGCGTCATCCACTCCGAGGTGATGTTGCCGGGTGGCGCGCCGGAAGAATGGCATGACCGCGAGCGGCTGTGGAATGCCGTCGAAGCAGCCGAGGTGCGCAAGGACGCGCAGCTCGCGCGCGAGGTGGAGTTCGCGCTGCCGCGCGAGCTGGACCAGGCCGGAGCCGTCCGGCTCGCGCGCGACTTCGTGCAGCGCGAGTTCGTCGCACGCGGCATGGTCGCCGATCTCAATGTGCATTGGGATATCGGCAGCGACGGCGAAGCCAAGCCGCACGCACATGTCATGTTGGGCATGCGCAGCGTCGGCGAGGAGGGATTCGGCGCAAAGGTCCGGGAGTGGAACCGAACCGAGCTGCTGGAGCATTGGCGTGAAGCGTGGGCTGATCATGTCAACGAACGGCTCGCGTCGCTCGATATAGACGCGCGGGTCGATCATCGCTCGCTTGAGGCGCAGGGCGTCGACCTTGAGCCGCAGAACAAAATCGGCCCTGCCGCCATGCGCATGGCCGCACAGGGGCTCGCGATCGAACGGGTCGAAGAGCATCGCGAGATCGCGCAATCAAACGGCGAGAAGATCATCGCCAACCCTTCGCTCGCGCTGGACGCGATCACCAAGGGGCAGGCGACGTTCACCAACCGAGACCTCGCTATGTTCGTGCATCGGCACAGCGAGGGTAAAGAGCAGTTCGATCGCGTGCTCGCGGCGGTGAAGGCGTCGCCCGAGTTGATCACGTTGGGCAGAGACGGACGCGGTGAACAGCGCTTCACCAGCCGCGACATGATCGACACCGAAGCGCGGCTGGAGCGCGCCACGTCGACCATGGCGGCGCGCTCGCATCATGTCGTGCGCGAGCAGGATCGGGAGCGCGCGCTTGTCGCTGCCGAACGGCGCGGAATGTCCCTGTCGACAGAGCAGAGATGCGCGTTCGAGCATGTCACGGACGGGCGTGGTCTTGGCGTGATCGTCGGCTATGCCGGCACCGGAAAGTCGGCAATGCTCGGTGTGGCGCGGGAGGCGTGGGAGAGCGCTGGCTATCGGGTTCAGGGGCTGGCGCTGTCCGGAATCGCTGCCGAGAATTTGGAGAGCGGATCGGGCATCGCATCGCGCACCGTCGCCAGCATCGAGCATCAGTGGGCGCAAGGACGCGAGCAGCTCAGCCCCAACGACGTGCTCGTCATCGACGAGGCCGGCATGATCGGCTCGCGGCAGATGGAGCGGATCGTGCGCGAGGCCGAGCAGGGTGGCGCCAAGCTCGTGCTGGTCGGCGATCGGGAACAGCTGCAGGCGATCGAAGCGGGCGCGGCGTTCCGCTCGATCGCCGAGCGTCACGGCAACGTTGAGATCACTGACATCCGCCGGCAGCGCTACGCATGGCAGCGCGATGCCACCCGTCAGCTCGCTACCGGCCGCACGGGCGAGGCGCTCGCCGCCTATGAGCAGGCGGGGCATGTGCATGCCGCCGAAACGCGTGAAGCTGCGCGTGCCGAGCTGATCGATCGTTGGGAGCGGGAACGCGCTGCGGCACCCGAGGCCAGCCGCATCATTCTCACCCACACACGCAATGAGGTGCAGGCGCTCAACGAGCTTGCCCGTGAGCGGCTACGGCGAGTGGAACGGCTCGGCGAGGATGTGGCGATCACGACGGATCGCGGTGAGCGGCTGTTCGCGCCCGGTGATCGGATCATGTTCTTGCAGAACGAACGCAGCCTGGGCGTGAAGAACGGCAGCATCGGCACCGTCGAGAGCGTCAGCACGGCGCGCATGGCGGTAATGCTCGATGACGGCCGCGCTGTTGCTTTCGACCTCAAGGACTATGCCAAGGTCGATCATGGCTATGCGGCCACCATTCATAAGGCGCAGGGCGTGACGGTGGATCGCGCCTATGTGCTGGCGACGCCAGGGCTCGACCGCCACGCCGCCTATGTCGCGTTGTCACGGCATCGCGAGAGCGTCGAGCTTCACTATGGCAGTGATGACTTTGACGATAGCGACAAGCTCACCCGCACGCTGTCGCGCGAGCGGCAGAAGGACATGGCGTCGGATTATGCCCGCGATTTCGGCGATCGGCGGCAGATCATCGTGGCGCCGCCAAAAGCACAGCCTTCACGAGATATGTTTGCGGGCCTGAAGCTGCGTCCGGCTGCGCAGCTGGAAAGCGGCGCGGTCGTCGAAAAGGTCGGGGCGGCTCCGGCAGCTAATACTTGGAGTAGGCCGGAGCTTGCGGCTGCGGTGACCCGCCACGCCAGGATCGTGGAAGCCATGCGGTTCTCCCATTCGGTAGGTGATCCCTACTCCGACGAGCAGCGTCGGGAGCTTGCAGCGAGCCGTGCTAGTCTCGACGCCATCCAGCCGAACGGACGCATCGATCTCGAGATGGCGCTGTCAAATGATAACAACCTGATCGCCGAAGCAGCGAAAGGCAGAACGTCAGCAACGCTGCGTGCCATGCAGCTCGAAGCCGAGATGCGCGACAACCCGCAGCTCCGGGCCGACACGTTCATCCAGCGTTGGCAGGCGCTTGAACGGCAGCGACGCCTGCTCCTTCGCGACTATGAAGAAGGCCGCGCCCGCAAAGTCGCGGATCGCATGTTGGGTATGGCGAAGAGCCTGGAACGCGATCCGCAGGTCGAATCTATCTTGCGCAACCGCAAGGCTGCGCTTGGTCTGCCTGCACATAGCGAACGAAGCATCGGACAATGCTTGAGCGACCTCGTGGGGCGCGGGCGGAGCCGCGGCATCAGTATAGGGATGTGAGGTAGGCCATCCTCATTGTGACACCGAGATCCTCAAATACGCAGGTGGGATCATAGGATCACACCGTTGCCAGCAAATCTATAGAGGCTAAGGGTCCGAACGTTTCTACGTGAGATGGATTCATTTATCGATATTTTTGGCGATCCTTCCGTACTGTCAGGTCTTTATGACATTCCGCGGGAAGGCTTCTCCACATTCCCTCATCACATTCACGGAGAGATGCGCCTTTACTCCACATCAATTAGCATCGCGCTAAATGACCTCCTGACTCATCGACTTATCCGTGCTCTTACTTAGGTTCGAATGCCGCTGATTTCTTCAAGATCCAAAGGTGGTTGCTTAAGGCCGCGGAAGCAATACTACCGCGCAGGTGAAATGCGCGGCCAAACCGTCGCAAAGCGCGCACTCAAGTACGGGCAAGCGCCCGTTCGATAGCGAGCAGCAGGATGCTCATTGATCGTGAGTGCACCGTGCTGCCGCCAACGGCGGCGAGAGTCGGCGGAGAGACGCTAGCGGTCCGATACGAGATCAGCGCATCTAGTCCCGGGGAGCATCGCTCGTTGATAGAAGTGGAAGGTCGTCTCATGTCAAACCCCGAAAGGATCATCCGCCTGAAGACCGTGCTCGATCGCACCGGCCTTTCCCGCTCCACTCTGTATCGCAAGATGAACGAAGGGAGCTTTCCCGGACGCGTGCCGATCAGCATCCACGGCACTGGCTGGTACGAATCCGCTGTCAGCCGCTGGATCGCCGATCCGAAAGGTTATTGTGACGGAAAAGCCCAGAGCTGATCAGCCCGGCGCGAGCGAAAAGCGAGCCCGTGCGACCGCTGGTGTAGCCTCCAAAGCGTGGGGACGGCGATCTCCCGCGCCGGATCAAATTGGAGTATGGCCGGAACGTAGCCCTCGAGTTAGCGCGCAATTAAGCCGCGCTTCTTAGCGTGGCGCAGCGGGAGCTGAACCGCCCGTTCCCCCGCTCTGATCGAGGATGATGGCGCGGAACGGCCCGTTGCTTTTTGCGTCCTTCCATCATCCCCCTTGATGACGCTGCCGATGAGGCTAGTCCCCATGCAGCCCTGACACGTTAAGCCTGGTAAGGTCTTGGTAAGCCGGCGTAACCGGGGCGACACGCAAATGCTTTTGAACTTGTCGGCGTCGCCCTCGCCGTGCAAACGTCATCAGTACAGTGTGGGGCGAGCGCACGCGCATGCTCGAACCGGCGCGGACGCACATCGGCGCGAGCGCCAGATACACCAGCCCTCTGCTCATGTCCCGTCAGGTACCCAGCGCGACGCTCTTCTGCCCGAGCGCGCTGGCGATGAGGTCGATACGGGCTCCCTCGGAGGCACCGCAAGCGCAACGATCGCGGCAACTAGTCCAATCGCCGCGTCAGCGCGTGGCACTTGCCGGAATGAGCAGCCAACCTGCGCCCTGCCTCACCGCACTCACATCCAGCAGCGGTTGGAGCCTTCGCATAAGCGCCTCGCGGCCGCCAGCGACCACAATCACGCCCGTAAAGGCGCGATCGGCGATGACTGGTGAAACCCGCAACGGCAGTCCGCTGGTCGCGTATATCTGCGCGGCGACCTCGGCGAGGCATCGGCCATTGAAGCTGAGCCGCGCCTCGCGCCATTCCGCGACGTCAGCCGGCTCGATGTGGCTGCGGCTCGGCACCGCGGTGCCATCCGGATCGCGCAATCGATCGCCCGCACCAAGCCGCAGCGCATCTCCCTCCGGTTTGTATCGCACCGCACCGGACGCAACGGACACCTCGGTGGCCGCGCCGCGACGGCTGACGTCGAACACCGTGCCAAGATCCTCAATGCGCGCTGTGCCAACGCGCACTTCAAAGCCGTGGCGCGGGTCGTGGACCACGGTGAACAGCGCCTCCCCGCTCGCCAGCTCGGCCTTACGGGGGTCGCGTCGGTCGAGCAGCACCCTGCTATCGCCGGCCAGCTCGATCCGTGTTCCGTCGGCAAACGCGACGCTGCGCGTCTCCCCAGGCGCGGTGGTCACGGCATAGGTCGCCGGCATGGCGGTGAGCACCGCGATGCCGCCGCCAGCTACGGCGAGACCCGCGGAGAGGCCACTCATCCAATAGCGCCAGCGCGACTGTGAACCCGGCGCGAGACGATCGGCCGCCGATTTAGCGTGTTTAAGTTCGGCGGAGATTTCCCTGTCCGATGTTGGGCGCGTGCGCATCCGGTCCGCGGCATCCGCATCGATCGCCGCCAGCCGTTCGTACGCGGCTGCATGTTCCGCATCGCGCTCCAACCAGAACGTGAAAGACTGCCAATCCTCAACCGGCGCATCGCGCAGCCGAATGATCCAGCCCACCGCCTCATCGTCAGCCGCCGGCATTGCTCGAACCTCCGGAATCGAGACGTTCTCGCTCCGCCTCAACCGCATCCTCCGCCCGCAGCGTGCCCAGTATTTGGTACGTCTTGCGCAACTGCTTCTCGATCGCGCTGATGCTGATTCCTTGCTCAGCCGCGATTTGGCCGTGGCTGACGCCATCAATGCGGAAACGCCGCAGTATCGACGCCGTCCGACTGCCGAGCGCGTCGATGCCGGTCGATCTCGGCCAACCGCTCTCGGGAGAGAAGCTGGCGCTCGATGGAAGGCTGTTCGTGCGCTTCGCCGCCGCTGGCGTTCCAGCTCCGCTCTCGATCGCGCCGCCGCGACGCGGCACGATGATGATCGATCATCAGATTATTCGCCATCCGATAGAGATAGGCCAACGGATCCGCGACCGGGCCCTGACCGCCCGCTCCCAGCTTCATCCAGAGTTCCTGCGCAATATCCTCGGCGTCGGAGCCAGCTCCCCGCGCGCGCAAAAAGCGTTCTAGCGCAACGCGGTTCGTCATAGACACTGCCAGCAGGCCATTAGCCGCCACTGCAACCAACCCCGGCCAATCTGTATAATCGCTGCTCGATCGCCGCCACACCTGCGGGGTAATGTGCAACGCACGTCTCTCGGTAGGTGGCCGATTGTTAGTACACGGCTGACGACAGCGGTGGCGGCAGCGAGTGCGTTCAGCCGGCCAACAAAAAGGGCCGCAAGAACGCCGTCCTCGAGGGGCCAAGAAGTGCGGGCGCAACGATCGCCGCACGCGCCGCGGCAATAGCAACGACAATGCCCTGCGCAGCGCACGAATGGGACGAAGATCCATATGGCCGCCGCTCGTATGCCGCCAACAGCTCAGTGCAAGAGGCGCTCGCCCGAGCATCCGCGCGAGCGATCCCGCATTGGCAGTCTAGCCCGCAGTTCCACAGCTCGACTTACGCACTGGAAAATATCTTTCATTCCACACGACTCCGGAACTGCCGCTCCAGGAATGGACGTGACGCCTGTCGCTGATAAAAGCCTCATCTCCGGTCTTCGTGCGGCGGCGGAGCGGACCCATGCCTGCGTCGATTGAGCACGCTATGATAGGCGCGCTCGACTGCAGCGTTAACGACAGGCCAGTTGTAGCGCTTCCTGACCTGCCACGCCGCTGCGCCAAAGGCTCTACGGCGCTCGTCATTGAACACGATCGCCGCAATCGCCTGAACAAATGTCAGTCACTAAACCGACCAGCTTTCCAGCGCCCTGGCCATCGACTATGAACATCTCTCGAAAGCATAAACAATATTCGCGCTCTCTCCAGGCGGCGATGGTCTGCACGTCCGCTTTGCGACGATCCGGTCCGCGCCAAGATAAATCCACAATTTTGTGGACTTGTTCGGCCTACGCCGGGCGCCACTCAGCTGGATCCGCGCTGACAAGGCGCGCAGGTTCCGAGCGAGTGTTTCAGCGCTACTACAGGTACGGCAGAATTGACGGAGTACGGCAAGGGGGCCACTGCCATGTCAATCTTGGTCCCGAGGTTCAGCGCGGCGGTAACCGCGTGCATTCCCGAGGCGACCGCGAAACCGCGGACGCGCCATTGCTGCTGCGGGATTCTCAAATCACCGGCGTCATATTCAACTGAGGCCCTTTGCCTCGCATCAATTGATAGCGGGAATGCTCGGTATGCGTAATCGCCGCCACAGCGAAGGCGGGGCTGTGGCTCCGGGCAGATGCTTCGAGATGCGCGGGTTAAGCTGCACAAGCATGGCCTCGGACGCGGGTCGACTCGGAAGCGGAAAGCTGGTGGGGCCTGCACATCAACTTACGTGGCGCGCTGCGCCTGAGCGGATTGCCTGGTACGACCAGGGTCAGCCAGCGAAGTTTTTTAATCAGAACAGCATTCGCTCATGTGCGGCATAGCGGGCTGGTTCCGACGCCAGGCACGTCCCGTTCCCGACGCGGTCGTGCACGGAATGTGCGACCTGATCGTCCACCGAGGTCCCGACGATCGCGGCGTTCTCGCCGAGGGTGACTTCGGCTTCGGCATGCAGCGCTTGAGCATCGTCGACCTCGATGGCGGGCACCAGCCGATGTCAACGTCTGACGGCGCGTTATCGATCGTGTTCAACGGCGAGATCTACAATCACCTTGACCTTCGACGGGCTCTTGTCGGGCACGGCTATGAGTTCAAGACGCATTCCGACACCGAGACGGTGCTTGCCGCGGCCGCCATCTGGGGCGACGACGCTTGGGCGAAGCTCGAGGGAATGTTTGCGATCGCAATCTGGGATCGGAACAAGCGTGAACTGACGCTTGTCCGCGATCCGTTGGGAATCAAGCCGTTATATCTGACGCAGCAGCATGGCGGCCTCGCCTTTGCATCCGAGCTCAAAAGTCTTCGCATCCTGCCTGATCATGAATTTTCGATTGAAGAGCGCGCAGTCCACGACTTCTTCAGCTTCGGGCACGTGCGCAGACCGCGATCAATCTACCGTGAGGTCACCACGCTCGCTCCCGGTTGCTTCCTGAAGATCGGCCCGATGGGTGAGGCGCAATTAAAGCACTACTGGGCACCGGCCTTTCGTCAAGGGGAACGCGTGGCCGTGGCGGAGTGGATCGAGCAGATGCGGTCCGCGCTGCTCGAATCGACGAAGCGTCACATGCAGGCCGATGTTCCGGTGGGAGCGTTTCTCTCTGGAGGGGTCGACTCCTCCGCGGTGCTCGCGGCAATGGTCAGATCAACCGATCAGCCGATTACTGCGTTCACGATTGGCTATCCGGGCGCCGGCATTGACGAGAGTCGTGCCGCCCATCAGATCGCAACTCATCTTGGCTGCAAGCACTTGGTGCTGCCACTGGCCGTCGAGACCGCCTATCAGGCGCTTCCTGACGTCCAACGTTGCTTCGATGAACCTTTTGCGGACATGGCTGCCATTCCGACCTGGTATGCCTCAAAGCTCGCGCGGCAGCATGTAAAGGTCGTTCTGTGCGGCGAGGGCGGCGACGAACTTTTTGCGGGTTACAAGCGCCATCGCAACGCGCGTCTGATATCGCAGTATCGGCCATTGCTGCGCGCGCTTCAGCCTTTCGCAAGTACAGCCGCGCGACTCCCTACGGGTAGTTCCGTTCATCTCAACTACCTGCGCCATCACATCCGCAGGCTAGGCGAGCTGTTGCAATTGCCCGACGGCTATCAGCAATTTTTTGCCGCAACACAGATCAGCCAGCATGCCACTCGGATGCAACTCTATGGTCAAGGAGTGCTCACGCGCTTCGAAACGAACGATGCGTTTTCACGACTGGAAGCCGAGCACTTCGGAGACGCGGAGAACAGCTTAAGCGCGCTTGATCAAATTCTGGTCGCGGAACTGACGCTCAACATGCCATCGGCGATGCTCACGCGGCTTGATCGAGCCAGTATGGCCCATTCGCTCGAAGCCCGCGTGCCGCTCTTGTCCCACAAACTCGTCGACTGGGCCCTTACCGTGCCGAACGCGCTGAAACTGCGCCGTGGGACAGGCAAATATCTGCTGCGCCGTGCGATTGAGCCTTGGCTTCCGCGGGGAGTCGTCGATCGGCCAAAGCAAGGATTTCAGATGCCGCTTGCAGCTTGGTTTCGCGGGCAGTTCGGCATCGTGGCGCGAGAAACCTGGTTCGACAGCGGCGCCGCCTTGAGCGGCTATGTCGATAATCGCGAGGTCGAAAGGCTGTTCGCGGAGCATCGGCGCGGCGAGGCGAACCACAGCCGCATGCTCTACGCTCTCGCCATTTTCGCGCTTTGGTGGCGTGATACCCGTCCGGCTCCGCTTACGCTGAGCGCCGATGCCGCCTAACCGAGACGAACGCGCGCCGCGCGTCAGCTTCATTTTGCACAGCTTTGATCGAGGTGGAAGCGGCCGCGTGGCGGCCTATCTGGCCACCGGGTTCGCAGCGCACGGTCTCAACACCGAGCTTGTCATCATCGCGCGAGGTGGGGAAGCGGAAGGCGCTATCCAGCCGCTGATAAGCACGAGTGTCGCGATCCAGTTCCTTGGCGATCACGGCTTCACGCGGCCGTTCGATCTCCTCCGTCGCTTGCCCGCGCTTGTTCGATCGCTGCGCTTCACCGATCCCGACGTGGTTGTCGCCGCAGCGAACAATGTCGCCTTAATCACGGCTGTTGCGCTCCGCTTTGCCGGCCTTCGCGCAACGCGGCTGTACATAAAGACGACCAACCCTATCGCCTCTTCTCGCCACCGCGGCCTCGTGCGCGCGCTCCGGCGCTACACCTACCGATTTGCTTTCCGCCGTGCGACTGCAGTCTGGACGCTTAGCGCCGATGAAAGTCGCGAAATGCGGGAGGGGTTTGCAGAGTTCTCGCGCCTTTTCCGCGACGTGGCCAACCCCTATGTCACTCCCGCCATGTTAGCCGCGCCGACGGTACAAGCGCCCGTGCGGCCGACCGCGTTAGTCGTGAGCGTCGCCCGATTGACGAGGCAGAAGCGCCTCGACCGGCTCATCGCCGCGTTCGAACATGTGCGAACCCCCGGTGCGCGACTGCTGATCCTCGGTGAGGGCGAAGATCGAGCGGCGCTGCAATCGATGATTGATCGGCTCGGCCTTGGGGCTCGGGTTGCGATGCCAGGCTTTTCCAATGACATTCCGCAGATCCTTCACAGCGCCCAGCTCTTTGTGCTGACGTCTGCCTACGAAGGCTTGCCAGCGGTTGTGTTGGAAGCGATGGCAGCCAACTGTCCGGTGCTCAGCACCGATTGCTTTCCGGCGGCGCGGAGCTTGCTGGAGCAAGCGGAGGGTTGTGCGATCATCGAAGATCCCTCGCCAGTGCTTCTCGCTGCGCAAATCGATCTTCACCTGACGCAATCGCGGCCTACCGCTCTTCGGTCGATCGCGGAGCGCTATTCGATTGAAAACGGTGTTCGTAGCCACCTCGAAGCGCTCAACGGCTAAGGCGGATCTGCGGCGATGACGATCAACGGTGGGGGGCGCATCGATGCGCTATCAAGGCCGGCCGCTACCACTGTTATACGTCGTCTCGGTCGCAATGCCGGCTGGATCCTGAGCGGTCGCGGTGTTTCGGGAATCGTCAGCCTCTTTTATCTCGCGATCGTTGCTCGAGCGCTCGGCCCGCGCCAGTTCGGTACGTTCAGCCTGGTGCTATCTTACACAGGCGGCCTCGCGGCGCTCGTGACATTTCAGACGAGCTATGCGGTCATCCGCTTCGGTTCGATCCATCTCGCCGCCGGGGAAAATGATCGACTGGCGAACTTGCTTGGCGGACTGGCGTTGCTCGACGTCGCTGCCGCGCTCTTCGGCGCGCTGATCGCGATCGCTGCAGTTCCTTTTGTCGGTCCGCTGCTGGGTTGGTCTGCCTCAGAGCAGCATTATGCTGCTGCCTTCTCGGTCATTCTGCTTCTCTCGTCCGGCGCAACCGCAACCGGAATGCTTCGCTTGTTCGACCGGTTCGACCTTCTCGCAGCGACGGAGACCGTCGGTCCGCTCATTCGCCTGATCGGCGCTTGCGTCTGCTGGCTGCTGGGCGCGCGGCTACCTGGTTTTCTCACGGTTTGGGCGCTCGCGCTAGCTGGCGAGGCGACCGCCGGCTGGGCTGCGGCCTTGTGGATCAAGCGGACGCCGCTCGTTTGTGGCCCCCGTTCCATTCGCAAGATGAGCGCAGAAAACGACCGCATTGGTTCCTTTCTTCTCCATAATAATATGGTGGTATCGCTATCGCTTGTTTGGGAGCATGCCGGTACGATCATGCTCGGCGCCGTCATTGGACCTGCGGCCGCTGGTGGATATCGATTGGCCAGCAAGCTCACCCTTGCCCTCGGCAAACCCGTTGAGTCTATTACCCGCGCACTCTATCCGGAACTTGCCCGTCTCGCAGTCAGCGATGATCGGGAGACGCTGATCACGGTCAGTCGCCGGATAACAATGATGGCCCTTGCGATCGCGATGGTAGTGATGCTGGTCGCGGCGTTGTTTGGTCGCGATTTGCTGTGGCTGCTTTATGGCCGTGCCTATATTTTCGCGGCGAAAACGCTGTTCCTGCTCGCGATTGCGGCCGGACTCAACCTAGGAGGCGTCGCTCTTGAGCCCATACTCAATGCGCATGGACTGGCAGGCAGCGTCCTGCTGTCGCACGCTGTTGCCGCGTTGGTGCTGCTCGCTCTTCTCGCCTGGTTCGTACCCAGCTACGGCGCCGTCGGCGCTGGTTTGGCGATGATCGGTGCGACGCTGGTGCTGCGCGCCGCGACTACATTTCTGGTTCGACGAATGCTGCGTCAAGACGAAATGGTATCACTGTAGATGAACTTGGCGTCCAGCTAGCTCGGCGATCGTGGCAACATGTGAACGTAACGCAGTGTCGGTTCGATAAGGCAGCGCAAGGCGGCGTAGTACTTCCCGATCGCTCTGTGTTCGCAACGCTGCCGCCATTGCTTCGGCAAAGGCATCGACATCATGCCGCTCCACGACAGCGCAAGGGGGCGCATCAGCAAGCAATGCCCGAGCACCATCGAAACAGTTCGTCGTAACCACCGGCACCCCGCAAGCGAGCGCCTCGAGCACGACAGCGGGAAAGCCCTCATAGTCTGAGGAGAGCGCGAGGAGGTTGGCGCCCGCCAACCAAGGCGAGACGTTCTCCACGAAACCCGGCATGTGCACGCGCCCCGCCAATTCCAATTCATTGACACGTGTCTGCAGCTCGCCCCGTAGGGGTCCGTCGCCCAAGAGCACCAATTGCACGTCCGGCACATTGAGCCGCGCAAATGCGTCGAGAAGCCGATCAAAGCGCTTCTGCGGCATCATGCGTCCGCAGGCGACGATGCGCGGCGATCGGTCATTTCGCGCCGCGGTCATGATTTCGAGCATCTCGTCGGTGACATAGGGATTGGGGAGCGTGACAATGCGGTCGCAAAGTTCGCTATAAAGATCACACAAAGTGTCGCGCTCAGCATCGGAAAGCGTGATCACGCGGTCGTAGAGTCCTAGCACGAAGCGATAGAGCCGCTCGCGATACGCAATTCTAGGCGCCCCCCAGTCTCGCGGCCGCACCACAGGATTGGTGAATTTGAGCGCGACACGATGGCGAAGGCCTTGACCCCTGCGCGCGGCCAATCCGGTCACCAGCCCCATGTTGTTGCTGCTCGCCAACACGACGTTCGGACGCCAATGAGCGACCTCACGCCGCAGGAAGAAATATCCACGCACGAGCTCCAGATGCCGAGAGCGCAGGGCAGGACCGGCACGACGGATCTCGACCCGTGGATCGAGCAGCTGAAGCAACGCGTCCTCACCCTCGCCCTCGTCCCGAAGTATCGCTAACCACGTCGACATACCGGCGTCAGCGAGCGCGTTAGCAACAAGTATGGCAACCCGATCTGCACCACCAAGACTGATACGGTGGATTGTAACGAGGACGCGGTTTGGATTAGACACCATTTGATCTCAAGACAGCATCGTACGGCAGTTCGGCTCAGTCACGTCCTCGGGACAAATTGAAACGCATGGCCTGCTGCTGCCGCTCCCGGGACGGCCGGAATGATCGACCTCGCTCGGGATACTTGTGCAAGTGATCAACCGCATCCAATAGCACTCGCTTACTCATATCCACATGCGCATGCGACGAGACCGGTATGTGTGAGACACTAGCGATCACCCGCGCCGCACGTTCCGACGAAAGCATTTTGGGATCGATATCGAAACTATTTTGGAAAAGCAGTTTCTGTACCTTGGCGAAATGGGAACCATGCGTTTCGATCGCCTGCTCGAGCCCCTCCCCAAGGCGGCCAACCTCGCTGATCACAGGCCCAGCTTGCCAATGGATGAAGTTGCGATCATTGGCCCAGTCCGTCACACCATTGGCGTCAAGGAAGAGGCACGGTCGGGGAGTCCGGAGGAACTCATAGACTTGGCTGCTGACGTCACCGATATAGATATCAGCCCGGTCCGTGTAAGACATCGTCGTGCACGCCCGGCTGCCTAGATCTATGTGGATATTCTCTGCGCTGAGGTGGCGTTTAGATATTTTCCCCGGCCACCCGAACGCGAGCGGGTCGATCGAAATCACCAGTGGGCGTTCGAAGAGCATCACATGCGGTGCGAAAATCAGTCGGTACTCAGGGTGTTCTGCAAACCAATCGAGAACGGCGCGCCCCATCTTATACCACGATGACAGGTGCGGCGTAGCGTGTGGGTTATAGAGGACGATCGGGCGGTCGTCGTCCAACGCACTCAGTACCGTCGGCTGCGTCGCCAGATCGAACTTTGGATAGCCAACGATGCTGATCTTGCGGTTGTCGGCACCTGTTTCGGTGACCAGGCGGCTCTGGATTTTCTCTCCCGAAACGAGGATGTGATCGAACTCGGCGCTTGTCCGGTTGAAGCCTACCGCGCGATCACCCGCGCCGTGACGCGTATGGATGATTTTAAGAGCCGTCATTCCGTAGCGTGACTTGAGGACGAGCGAGGTCTTCTCGGTGACGACCAACGCATCCAGCGACCGGAAGAAGGCGAGGTTGTCGCGGTAAATGAGAAGCTTCCTGGCGGGCAGCAGGCGGTTGAGCAGCGCCGCCACGATTCGAGACGAGCGGCGCGTGACGGACAGCTCAACAAGTCGAATGCGGCTTCCGATCAGCGCGCCAGCAAGGCGCCTCACTTCGTTCGTCGCTGCCTGGCTAGACGTTGCGAAGATGATTTCCGCGTCGGTCAGCTGCGCCAGCGCGACGCCGATAGGGAGGCTATGCGCTATCTGATGAATTTGATCGTGGTTGAAGAGAAATCCGATACGCACATCTGAGAGACGGAGGCGGCGCGCGATTCCCGCATTGTTCGTTGGTGCAATCCGCGAATTGTTGTGAGTGTCCGGGCATTTGGCCGTTCCATCGGCGACAGCAGCTACTCAGCGGCTGGGGCCGAGCGGCCCGAATGAAAACAGACCGCGCCGATAGTTGAGGATGACGCGGCTGCGGACGATGCCGGTAGTGGCGACAATTCGCGCGCCTTCGATGTGGGGGCGATGAAGCCCCATTTTAGGGTTGCCCGGGAAGCCGATGCCATCATGTAGAATGTTGAAGCCGGGTTCGTCATCGCGATCGTGAATGAGCGCAAGCGAATAGACACCAGGAGCAGGCGCGCGGATGCAGATCCTGGCCGGTCCGGGTTGATCGAGGCGAAGCTCAGCGCGTCTGAAGGTTTTGCCCTTCGACAGCAGGAGATGATCGTCCGCCAGAAAATCGTCTTTATTGTTCGGATAAAGCTCCGCCCTGAGCGTGCCGATCCGATCCTTGAGGCCAACCACGTCAACAATTATCGCGGGCCCGGCCTCGTTCGGTCTGCAACGGCCCTTATCCAACCCAATTACCGGCCTCGATGACAGCGAGGGTGATGCTGCCGCAAGCACCAACAGAAGGGGTGCTCGAACCAGGCGCGACACCGCTGCTCCATATCGTGCGCGAGGCCCGCTACGAAACACACCAGGAACCTAGGAAATGAGCACTCGACATCGCTCCCGCTGCTCCTACGAAAGTGGCCACGCCTACTTTGATAGACGCCGCGACCGGGCAAGCCCCTCACCAGGACCGCCTGAACCTCGCACACCCGCGACAGCATATGTCGCCACCGGCAACCCAGGCCGGTGTTAGGTTACCGTCTGCGCATACCGCCAGCGGAGCGATCCAGCTGCCATCGAGGTGCGGAAACCGGGTGCCCAGACCGTCTGCACTTGGAATGACGAAACGCATCGAAATTGCAGAACTCGGTGTTGAGTCAGCGGAGGCAATTGGGCATCTGAAGCTGATTCTGCGCCTCGTTTGCGATGGCGAAGTCGATCTCGATCAACTAGGCGGTCTCTTCGATGACCCACCGCCTTTGCCAAAGTCCGTCTTAAGCAATAAAGATCTTGTGCAGCGCGTCGTCCCGTCCCCAAGCAAGCCGGCTGCACAGCGGGAGGCGAGTCTACTGGCAGGCGAGGTTGCTCCCGCGTCGAAATACTCAACGACTTCAACCGAGAAGGCGTGGCGCGCGAGGAGTAAAAGGGGGACCACCTGTTATCCCAAACCGATCCCCGCACCGAATACGTTGGCTCGCTGCGGTGCATCACGCTCTCACCGGCTCAGGCGTACGGGCACTGATGGGGGACAGCGACTGCGTTCAAGGCCGACCGCTCGGATTGTGACTGCGGCGATCAATGCCACCTTCTTATGCTCACTGGCCGGCGGGTCCGGTGATCCGCTCAATCGATCAGCCCGGCATCGAGCTCACAGGCTCGCTGCGATTTCACGAGGATCGCTAGCTGCCACTTCAACTGTGCTGTTCCACAAAGGCATCGAGCTCGATCCGGCGATAACGTCATCCAAGCGGGCCGCTAACGCGATTGTCTGCGTCATAGCATCCGCGCGCTCAGCCGAAGCCGCTCCACCATTCTCCTAGAGCGGGAACCACTGCGATGCGGCGCGTAAGTTGCGATCACATTGCGGAAACGCACCCCCGAGGTTACGACGCAGCCAACGGTTTGTGGCGTGGCCGCCGCGTCGTGCTAGCTTCAGACGAGCCCACGCCCCCTGGGCATACGACAGGGGTGCCACTTCTGCTCCAGTGGCGGACGATCATAGCCCTATCGATATTGGCCGCCGTTCCGTTTCTGTTTACTCCGCTGCCACCGCTCATCGATCTTCCGGGGCACATCGGTCAGTTCGCGATCCAAACCGCTGCTCCGAGTAGCCCCCTTCGAAACTTTTACGAATTCCACTGGGCGTTCGTGTTGAACCTCGGAGTGGATGCGCTCGTCGAGTTGTTGCGGCAGCCGCTCGGGCTGGTGCTGACCGTGCGGTTGATTGCGGCGTCAATACCTGCGCTCACGGTATTCGGGGTCCTCCTTACTGCTCGCACGGTCAACCGAAGCGGGGCGGCCGCTGCCCCTTGGGCAATGCTGTTCGCTTGGAGCGAGCCACTCAATTACGGCTTCTTGAACTACACTCTGGCCGCCGCGCTTTCCCTGATCAGCTATGCTGCCTGGACGACCTTGGAGCGGCGCCCATTCTTGCGCGCGAGCGTCTTCCTGCTGATCCAGCCAGCCATGATCGTGGCTCATGCAGTGGGCGGGATGCTGCTCCCTATGATGATCGGCAGCTATGAGCTCTGCCGCCGAAATTTGGTTCATCGTCGATGGCCGGGCGGCGCAGCCGTCGTGCGCTTTGTCGGTGCGACATGGCCGCTGTCGGCGAGCGCAATGACCGTGGCAGTCTGGTGGGACACTCGACATGGAAGTGGCGGCACAACCAGCTACTCCTTCTTGGCCAAGATCAGAGCTGTCACGCACGCGCTCAGGGATCAGAGTCAATTCCTCGATGTAGCTTCCGTGGCCGCGGCTTTCGCCATCTTCTGCTTCGGCTACGCAAAAGGGGCAAAGCTGCACGGGGGCAGAGAAGGTCCAGTCTTGGCCGTTCTTCTGACCTTTCTAATCGTGCCCACCAGATTATCCGGATCGTCGCTGATCGATATGCGCTTGGTGCCGATGATAGCGATGTTGGCTTTGGCACAACAAGATTGGAGTGCAGTCTGCGTGCGCGCGCGCAGCTTAACCTCACTACTAGGGCTAGCGCTTTTCGCAATCCGGCTCTCCGTTACGTCCACAGCGTTCATCGGCTATGCCAAGAGCTATCGCATGGAGCTCAACGCCCTCAAGTATATTCCTGTCGGTGCTCGAGTTCTGAACTTGACCGGCCGCCTCTGCGGTTCTGCTGGCTGGCGATCTCCCCGCCTCGACCATCTGTCAAGTATGGCGGTTCTTGAACGACAGGCGTGGGTGAATACACAATGGGACGTGGGTGATATCCAGTCGTTGACGATCCGGTATCGCCCATCGCCTGTTTTCTACCACGATCCGTACCACTATGTCTGGCCGCAGCGATGTATCGGTGTTAGGAAGTCCATTTATCCTGACGAGCAACGTCACACTATTGCTCAATCAATGCCGCACCTTCCTATAGATAGGGCAGACTTCCTTTGGTTAATCGCGACGTCTCTTCCATCCCGCTACAAAAACTCGCAACTCGTCCGTGTCTGGCAAAGCGATAGGAGCAGCCTCTACAGGATCAACCGGTTGGCGGTGTGTGGGACGGTGACAAAGGCGGCCATGGGGCGCCGGGCGTTGTGCTGAGCGCGGTGAAGTGAATTCGGCCAGTGGAAGCTGATATGTCTAAGAGGCCATGTCAGAACGGATCCGTAACGGGGTCGACCGTCGGGTTCTAATGTGATTCCAGGAGGTTGCGACACCTTTCCTGGACTGCATCATGTGGAACCCGACCGCCCGCGCGCAGCATAGACGTAGGCGACCGCGGGGGGTCGAGCGTCCGCTGCTGGGTCTCACCGCCGGACGGCTCACGACCCAACGCTTGCCTGCGTGCCGTAGGATTGCCGTTCCAGAAGGGGGCATAAAGTTCGTCTGCGCTCGATAGCTGCCCCGGCTCGGCGGAGATTCATCTGCTAAATGAGGGTGCGATAGGCGCGTTCCACGTCCGCCGACGCGGCTTCCCACGAGTAGGCTTCGCTCGCTTGGGTAGCCGCGAAGCCAATCGCGTTGCGGAGATCGGGTGACACGGCGAGTCGCTCTGCGATCGCGGCATAGCCAGCCGCTTCGTAGGGCGGGCAGAGATAGCCGGTGGCACCATCGTCGATCAGAGCACGGGCGCTCGGTGCATCGGCGCTGACGATCGGCAATCCTGATGCCATTGCCTCCAGCACGACATTCCCGAATGTCTCGGTAACGCTGGGAGTCAGCATGATGTCCGCGCTCGCGACGGCGCGCGCAAGTTCCTCATCCTGAAGGTGGCCCGTCGCGACCACGCCAGCAAGCCTCGCAAACGCGCCCAGAGCTGGTCCGGCACCGACGAGCAGGGGGCGAACGGGGAGCCGGCGCTGCTGCATATCGGCGATCGTTTCGACAAAGAGCGACACTCCCTTTTCAAGCACGAGGCGCCCGAAGAACAGGACCGCTACCTCGTGATCCGCAATACCTTGGGCGCGACGCCATGCCATGTCTCGACGGCCGGGATGAAACAGATTGCGATCGACACCCCGGCTCCACATGCTGACGCGATCGTCGCCGCGCATGCGCTTCATCTCGGCTACAAGGCTCGGGATCGGTGCGAGGACATGGCTGGCCCGCCGGTAGAAGCGGCGGAGATGCGCCTCGACGACCGGCCGGGTCCATCCGATGCGATAGTAATCGAGGTAGGTCTCGAACAGCGTGTGCATGCTGGCCACGATCGGCACGCCTGCGTCTAATGCGAAACTTTGGGCACGCGTGCAAAGGATGTCAGGCGTCGAGACATGGACCAGATCGGGCCGGAAGTCTTCAAGATCACGTCGCGTCGCGCGCGGCAAGCCAAGCGCGAGCCGAAACTCGCCGCGTATTGGGAATCTGACGGAAGCGACGGGAATGAGCGTTCCGACCGGCTCGAAGTCCGGGTTCGGCGTGGTTGGAGAGTAGACGCGGACGACGTGGCCCGCCTCCTGTTCCAAATAGCCCACGAGGCGATTGAGCGCCTGGTTCGCCCCTTCGCGCAGATAATTGTAGTTTCCGGAGAACAGCGCGATCCGCATCAGAGCCGGCGAAAGTTTAGTACGGCGTTGAGCAAGAAAACGGCCAGGCCAGCGAACACCGATACCACGACGCGCGCCACGAGATAGTTGATCGGCGTGTAACGTAGAAATGCGGTGTAAAGGGTCATGGTCACAATAAGACCAACAACCGCGTTGGTCAGGAAAAAGATGTATCCCGCCTTCAGTCCGCGCTTTGACCCGCGAAAGATCCAGCTTCGGCCAAGCGCGTAGTGAAGCGTGTTCGCCGCAACAAAGGCCACCGCCGCCGCCTCAAGTCTGCCCCGACCGAGGCGGACCAGCACCCAGAGCAGCGCCAAGTCGAAGCCAAAGGCGAAGCAGCTCACGACCGTGTTGCGCCCCAACATGCTCGCCGCCTTGCGAGACAATATGCGGCTAACGAGGTGCCCCGTCGCTTGGCCTCCCTTGGCATTCAGCGGCGATGGAAGTGCATGTGCTCGGTCCCGCACTTAAAGAGAGACCGCCGCCGCTGGGCCCGCCGCGGGATTGACGGCATCGTGCGCGTCCGCCCAGTTCTGCCGTCGTTGCAAACGCGGAGCCAGGAACAGCAGCGGCAGCTTGAGAACGAGCAGTTCCGAGTGGATGAACCCGTCTATCCGGCGCTCCCACCAGCTGGGACCGCGCTTCCCGTGCTCGGTCAGCCAAGCTTCGTACGGCGCCCAATGGCCCGGCTCGTCCGTCTCGATGATCCGGAATATCTTCATCAGCGTCGGGTCGCTCCGCACAAAAGGATGGCGAAGCAGGGCCTCGACCTGGCGATAGCCGCGCCTCTCCGTGAGCGCGATCACCCGACACAGCTTTTCAAACAGATCATCGCGGACGACGAGATCGTCGGCATTCAGATTGTCGATGGACGAACGGAACATGATCCCGACGAAGCGATCGATGTGGCCGCAGGTTCGATCGACCGCGAAGGGCATTGCCCCCTGACGCTGAAACCAACGGCGGAACATCTCGTAATGCTTGCGCTCATCGGCGCGGTGCTTAGCAAGGGCTTCTAGGAAGGGGCGATCCTCAGGCGAGCGGCGACGGACGACATCGATCACTCGGTCGATCGCCGTGTAACCGCGATGCTCGTTGTAGATGTAGATTGAACCGAGCAGGCTGAGGAAGCGACGACGAAGCGAGTCGATCATAGGGGCCGTTCTCAAAGGATGAGTGGCCAAAATGGCTCGTCCGCTATAGCGGTTCCCAGGAGCACTAATATCCGTTTCGCAAGCATGTGATAGTTAAAAGAACTCTACAGTCAGAACTCCGTGGCGCCAACGAAAAATGCGCTGAAAGGTCACGTCCGTCAACGTTCTCTAAGTGTCTGTTTCGAAATTATCAGTTGGAGTTTCATAGTCTTGCGAGACGGCGGGTGAGGAGCTGCACCGAGGCTATGAAGAGCCATGCGCTGGCGGAAGCGATAGTTTGCTCGAAGTCTTTGGCGAGCCGCCGATTGCGATTGAGCCACGCCAAGGTGCGCTCAAAGACCCAGCGACGTGGCAGGACCTCGACCCTTCGGCGGCATCGGATCGCTTAACGATCGCGATGGTCCACTTGCTGATCCGGCGCAGGGCATCTTTGAGTTTGTCGCCGGCATAGCCGCCATCGGCGAAGATATGCCGCAGCCAGGGGAAGCGGTGTACGATGTCGGCGAGCACCAGCTTCGCCGTCGCAGTCCTCAATGTCCGCGGTGTGGATCACAGCGTCGATCAGATTGCCCTGGGCGTGGGTGAGGATATGGCGCTTGCGTCCCTCGATCGTCTTGCCCGCATAATAGCCGGGCGGCCGCCGGATTCGGTCGTTTTCACGCTTCGACTCTCTATCACACCCGCCGTCGCAACGGCGGGCCCAGGTCGGTATGTTATCGTGTGCGCACACCGCGAGCCCAGGGACCCCGCCGGGATTGAGATGCGGAATCGGGGTGGCCAGACCGTCTGCACTTGGAATGCCGAAGCGGATGGAAAGTTCAGAGCTCGGTGTCGAGTCAGCGGATGCAATTGCGCATCTGAACTTGCTCGTGCGCCTCGTTCGCAATGGCGAAATCAACCTCGATCAACTAGATGAACTTGTTGCGCCTTTGCCAAAGCCCGTCATAGACGTCAAAGATCTTGTGCAGCGCGTCGTCGCGTTGCCAAACGATCCGGCTGCACAGCGGGAGGCGATGGTTGACGAGGTGAAGGCAAGTCTGCTGGAGGGCGGCGTTGATCTGTCGAGTGAGAATATTTCGCGTGTCGTGAAGGCTATGCTCGCTGTTCCACGCGAGGAGTTTCTGCCGCCCTGGGCACGTGATTTCGCCTATCTCCCGTATGCACTCAATATTGGATCTAGGCAGACAATCTCGCAACCCTTTGTAGTGGCGTTGATGGCGATGGCCGCTACTATTCCGCCGGGTGCAGCGGTTCTCGACGTCGGCACGGGTTCTGGTTACGGCGCCGCCGTCTTGTCCATGTTAGCAGACACCGTTGTAACCATTGAAATAAAGACAAAGCTCGCTCGTGATGCTGAGCAACAATTTAGCGCACTCGGATTTCGAAACATCACGACGGTAATCGGGGATGGCTTTGCGGGTGTTCCTGCGTTTGCGCCGTTCGACGTAATTCTGGTCGCTGCGGCAGCCTCGCAGGTTCCCCAACCACTAGTCGAGCAGCTGAAGCCTGGTGGTCGTCTGATCATGCCACTAGGCCCTGATCCCGAGAATGAGCACCTTGTGATGCTGACGAAGCAACCTGACGGAACCCTTCGCCAAGTTACCCTCGGCCCTGTTCAGTTCGTGCCTCTCACGGGGAGCGGGGCGCGGGCGTGATGGCAGTTTCAAGCGAAGCTTCAGCCAAGCGGTGCCTTGGGCCACCTTCCTAAAGATGCAGCGATTGCTCAACGGCGTCCGAGTCCGCCGGTGCGCTTGGACCTTCCGAGGAATCAAGGCCAAATGTAGGGGTGGCCGCGCCGCGCCGCGTTCCATGGAGAGCCTCGATTTCCGCCTGGCGCTTGTGCAGATACATTTCGCGCCGAGCGCTGTACGGATCCGGGGTTTCGCGCACCTGATTGAGTTGTTCGTCAAATTCGGCGCGTCGGTCGAGCAGGCGATCGGCCCCCATTGGGACCGTATAGGCAAGGCTCCGGAAAGGGCCGCCGACACTCAGCGGCAAGACGAGCCGATCTACGCCTCCGCCCAAAAGATCGCGGAGGGTGGTTGGTCCTATCAAGGGCAGGAAAAAGAACGGTCCAGGAGCGACCCCATAATAGCCGAGAGTGTCGGCGAAGCCATTGGGCCGGCGGGGCAGTTCGAAGGGACGCTTCCGCGCCACATCGAACAATCCGGCGGCGCCAAGGGCGGAGTTAACCGCGAACCGACCGGCCGTCTCTCCCGCTTTGCCGGGTTTCAACTGCAACAAATAGTTCAGGAAGACGACGGGTTCGTGGAGGTTGAGGTTGAAGTTGCGCAAGCCGTCTCGGATCGGCTCCGGCACCGTTCTCTCGTAAGCCAGGGCGGCCGGGCCGACGACTGCTCGATCAACATCCTGGGTTAGGGCAAAGGACTTGGCATTCGCCGCCTGCAACGGGTCGCCGGGCACATGCCGTCGCGCGCTGACGACAATATCGCACACCGTGTTATCTTGGGGGGCATCCGGGACCGGAACGGCCGGCGGCTTAGCAAGCGCTTGGGCGGGTGTTGCTGCATCCGGCGGAGCAGCCGAGGGCGGCGTCTGCTGATCGCTTGCGGACGGGACGGGACTAACAGGCGGCAGGGCACCGGCGCCCATTGGCGCGTCGGCCAGCAGCATCGCGCCCACCAATATCGAAAAGCTCATATAATCCTCCTCCGTCGAGGGTAGGAAACACGCCCCCATCCTGACCAAGCGCGGGCCGCGCCATCATGTCACATCGACCTCAAAGCAGCCGGGGACCGTTCTGCCGGTGGGATCGGGCAGGTTCGGAGGGCGCTTCCCCCGGCCGGTGAACGGGACGAACTGCGTCAATCCGAGCGTGCAGCGGGTAAGGCTTCCGTCCGCTTCCTTGGTGATGACCAGAAGCTGCTCCTGAGGGCTTGTTGGGCCGATCGGCATGACGAGCCGCCCACCGGGCTTGAGCTGATCGAGCAGCGGTTGCGGGATCGAGGCAGCGCCCGCAGCGACCACGATACCGTCGAAGGGCGCGCGCTCGGGCCAGCCGGCGAACCCGTCGCCGGCGCGAACGTCGATGTTGCGATAGCCCAAATGGCGCAGCCGCTTTGCCGCTTCGAGGGCGAGCGGTTCGACGATTTCGATCGAGGAGACCTGGCCCGCAAGCGGCGACAGGACCGCCGCCTGATAGCCCGAACCGGTTCCTATATCGAGCACGTCGGCGTTGGGCGGCAGCTTGAGCTGCGCCGTAATCACCGCGACGATGTAGGCATCCGAGATGGTTTGATCGTGTCCGATGTTCAGCGGGATCGGGAAGTAGGCGGCCTGGCGCGCCTCACGCGGGACGAACTTCTCGCGCGGGATGCGGCCGATCGCCGACAGGCGGCCTCGAAATAAGCATCATCCAGCGCGGGAGCGGCGCGGCGGGCGTTGCGACGGATCAGCGCCACCATGCTCGCGCGCCGCTCCGCGGCGTTCATTCTTTTCTGGGCCACGGCAATCTGGAGCAGGTCAAAACTGATGAAGCGGGAGCCTTGCTGATCGCCATAGTAGGTTCGCTGACCTATGGCCCCGCTTGCGCCGACCAGGGCGGCGGCTAGCATTGCCGTCGCCAGCCCGGCGCGTCGCAAGCGCTGGCGCGGCATCGGTTCACGGCCGACGCCATCGTTACTCGGCCGCATCATGCCGGCACCGGATCAGGCGATGGAGCCGGGCCGGGTTTCTCACGCGGCAGCGTCAGCCGCACGAGCACGGGCATCGCGACCAGGACCAACGGATATTGGAGCAGTAACCCGGCGATGATCGCGATGGCGAGCGGTTGCTGTATCCCGGACCCTTGCCCGATCGCGAGCGCGAGCGGCAAGAGGGTGAGGATCGCCGCTAATGTCGTCATGGTGATTGGGCGGAGCCGGTTGCGGCTCGCTTCGCGCACCGCGTCGCGAGGCGGCACGTGATGCGACATTTCCTCGAATTCGGAGACGTAGAAGATCGCCAGTTCGGTGCCGATGCCGAGGATCATCGTCATGCCCATGAGCGCGGTGATGTTGAGATCGACGCCGGTCAGCCAAAGCGCGGTGAACACAGCGGTCGTGGAGAGCAGCGAGGAGCCGATGATAATCAGCGGCGTCGCGAACCGCCGGTAGAGAACGAGAAGCAGCACGAACTCAGCGATCAACGCGGCCACGAATACCTTGGTGAGTCCGGCGAACGCTATTTGCTGCTGCTGGTATAGACCCCCGAACTCGTAACGCACGCCGGGGCCAAGCACGCCCGGACGGGCGAGCGCGCGTTGAACATCGGCGACCGCCGCGCCAATGCCGCGCCCTTGGATGCGGCCGGTAACCGCCACCATTGGTTCCAGATTTTCCCGGCTGATCTGCGGTTGGCCCGTGACCGGCTGGAGATCGGCGACCCGCGCCAGGGCAAAGACGTGGCCGTCGCTGGCCCGGATGGGCAGGCCAGCGAGTTCGTCCTGTGTGATCGTCGCCATGTCGGGAAGCCGGACCCGCACATCGACTGCTTTGGTCGGTTGCGGAAGCGAGGTCGCGACGAGGCCGGTGAGCGCCGCATCGAGCGCGGTTTGCACCTCCGCCGGCGTGACGCCCTCGAACCCCGCCCGGATCGGGTCGATATGCACGTTGATCGCGTCACCCGCGAGCTGGACGCCGCTTTTCACCTCGACCACGCCGTTGATCTTCTCGATCAGCGCCGCGACTTTTTCCGCCTGCGGATTCAGAACCGAGGGATCAGACGCGAACAGCTTGATTTCGATCGGTTGCGGCACGGCGGTGAGATCCCCGATCAGGTCTTCCATGAGCTGCGCCACCTCGACCTGAACGCCGGGGACGCGCGCCGTCACCTGGTCCGCTACGGCGGCGGCGACTTCTTCAGTGAGTTGCGAGTGGTTCGGCTTGAGGCGGACGAAGTAATCACCGTGATAGCTTTGCCCGAGGTCGCCGCCGAGGCCGGTGCCCAGCCGCCGCGAGAAGGTCGCCACGTCCGAGTTGGCGCGCAGCATCGCATCGACCTGCGCCATTTCGCGGCTCGTTTCGTCAAGCGAGGTGCCGGGGCGCGAGTAATAGTCCATCACGAACCCGCCCTCATCCACCTTGGGCATGAAGCCAGTGGGGACGTGCGAGTATCCGATGTAGCCGACCAAGAGGACGGGGACGGCCACGACGGCGAGCAGCCACGGGCGCGCCAGTGCCCCGTCGAGCAAGCGATCGTGAACCCGAGCCAGTCGCCCTTCGCCCGCAACGCCCGTATCGCGCCAGCGGTTGAAGTCGATCAGCCGCCGGGCCAGAATGGGTACGACGAACGCTGTCATCGCCCAGGAGATGGCGAGCGCCGCCGCCATCGTGGTCGATAGCGCCTTGGAGAACGCGCCGGTGACGCCGGTCAGGAAGGAGAGCGGCAGGAACACGATCAGCGTGGCGAGGCTCGACCCGGTCAGGGGGATCATGAACTCGCGCGCGGCCGGCAGCACAGCCGCTTCGCCTTTTCCCTCCTCCCCCGCGCGGCGGGCGATATGCTCGACCATGACGATCACGTCGTCGATGAGCAGGCCGACCGCGGCCGCGATCCCGCCCAGCGTCATGATGTTGAAGCTCATGCCGTTGATGGTGAGCACGAGCATCGTGGCGGCCAGCGTCGCAGGCACCACGATCACCGCGACCAGCGTCACCCTCCAGCTCCGCAGGAACAGCAGCAGCACGCCGGCCGCCAGCACCAGGCCGATCAGCACTGCATCACGCACGCTCGCGACCGATTGCGTGACGAGCTCGCTCTGATCATACCAGTTGACCAGCCGCGTGCCGGGCGGGAGCTTCACGCCCGCGAGCTTCGCCTTCACGTCTCGCGCGACCTGGACCGCGTTGCCGTTCGGCTGCTGATAGATGTTGAACAGCACGGCCGGCTTGCCGTCTTCGAGCACCCGCAGCCATTGCGGAACGACGCCCTGCTGCACGGTCGCGACATTGCGCACCCGGACGACGCCGGCCGGGTCCGCCTTGACCACCACGTCGCTGATTTGGGCAGCGCTGACGAGGCTGCGATCGGCGATCACCAGCGATAGGCGGCCGCGATCCTGGACGCGGCCGACCGCGCTCAGCACATTGCCGTTCGCGATTGCGATCGAGAGGTCCGACATCGCGAGCCCGTGCGCGGCGAGGCGCACCGGATCGGCGAGCACCTCGACTTCCGCCGTTTCGCCCCCCTGCACCCCGACCCGCCCGAGCCCGGAAATGCCGCTCAGCAGGGGGACGAGTTGATAGTTCGCGAAGTCTTGCAGCGCGACGGGCGAAGTTCGATCGGAGATCAGGGCATAGGAGATGATCGGAAAAACGGTGGGATCCATGCGCCGCACATCGTAGGTCGTGCCGGTCGGGAGCTGGCCCAGCGCGCGCGACATCGCCGCCTCGACCAGAAGCGTGCTGGCCGTCATGTCGCGGCCCCAGCCGAAGTCGATCGAGATTTGCGCCGAGCCGCGCGTCGTTTCCGAGCGCACGTCCTGAACGCCTTGGACCGCCCGCAACGCCTGTTCGACAGGACGGGTGACGGTGAGCGCGGTCTGATCGGTGGGGCGGCTACCCGCGTCGAGATCGACCACCACGCGCGGGAACGACACTTGAGGGAACAGCCCGATCGGCAGCGACATGGCCGCGATGATGCCGGCGAGGGCCAGCGCAAGCGCGACCACGACGACGGCGCGAGACTGTCGGCTGAGCAGCCTTTCCAGCATCAGCGGGCGACCCACCGGACGGCGCCACCGTCATCGACTTGATATGCGCCGTCCACGATAAGCGGCCGGTTTGGCGCGAGCTGCCCTTCAACCATATCGACCTGATCGCCTGGCAGGAGCACGTTGACGTTCACGGCGTGGGCATGGCCGCTCACCACCTGAAAGACGCGCGCGGGACCATCAGCGGTGACGACCGCCCGGTGCGGCACGAGCCACCCCGAGCTGACCCCGACCGCAATCTCACCACGTAGCGCTTCGTTGGGCAGCAGCGCGCCGGCAGGGAGCGAGACATCAACGTCGATAAGGTGCGTCTTGGGATTGAGGACGCCATCGACGCGGATCACGCGGCCGGGAATGGAGGGGCCGCCGCTGAGTCGCGTGACCCGCGCCTCTTGACCGACCCGCACGCGGTTCGCGAGCGTAGGATCGAGGCCGACCGTGGCGAGGATGCTCCCAGCTCGCGCGACCGTCACCAGCGGCGCGCCGGGCTGCGTGCGGTCTCCTTGCGCAACCGACACGGCGGTGACGACACCCCCGAACGGGGCGGTGAGCGTGCGGGTCGGTTGCCCCGCGCCCTGTTGCCGGAGCGCCGCTAGCGCAGCCCGAGCATCGGCGACCGCCTTATCGGCCTGGGTAAGCTGATCGCGGGTAGCGAGCTGTTGCGTCAGGAGCTGCGCTGTTGTGGCGCGCTGTTTCTGGGCGACGGTCAACGTCGTGACCGCTTGCTGGTAGGAGCTGACCGTGGACGGGTCGGTCGCGAACATCGCGAGCACCTGCCCGGCCCGCACCGCAGAGCCAGGCGTGACGTCGAGCCGCGTCACCTGTCCCCCTTGCGGCACGCTGATCGTATTGGAGCCGCTGAGCGCCGGGGCGGCGCTGCCATAAGCCGTCACCCAATCCGGTGTGCTCCCCCGCGTCACCTTGGCGAGGCCGACGAGCACGCTTGGGGTTGGCGCGGGATCAGACCCTGAGGAGGACGAGCCGCCACAGCCGGCGAGCAGCAGCAGCGCGACGGGCACGAGCGCCTTCACTGGCCAGAAGCCTTGGCGATGGCGAGGGACGGCACGGTATCGACGGTAGGGAGCCCCGCGCCGACCAGCGTTTGCAAGGCGACCTGCCGATCGAGCAGCGCCAGCTCCAACGTCATGAATTCCTGTTCCTTGGTGTAGCGATTGATGACCAGATCGACGTAGCTCCGTTCGTCGAGATTGGATGCGCCGAACGCCAAGGCGGCGCGCTCGGCCGCGAGCCGGGCCGCGGGCAAGTCGCCCTGAACCACGGCGAGCTGGCGCGCGAGCTGATCCATTTCCGTGAGCGTCGCGCCGACTTGACCGACGGCGGCAGCCAAGCGCGCCGAGTATTCTTCATGCAGTTGCGCGCGCGTCGCGTTGGCGATGGCGACGTTGCCCTGATTGCGATCGAAGATCGGCAGACCGATCGTCGCGGAAGGGCCACCGTTGATGACGGCGCTGTTGTCGCTAGCAGCGGTCCCGCCGAGGATCAGGTCAGGAAATTGCGACAGGATCGCCACTCGGACATTCTGATCCTGAGCCTCATAGCCGAGGCGCAAGGCGAGGAGGTCCGGCCGGTGATCCGGCAATGTGGCGAGCGAGGCGCGGATTGCGACCGGATCGAAGGGCGGCAGGTCAATTGTCGCCCTGAGTGGTAGAATCACATCCGGCTCTAGCCCGAGCAGGGCGTTGAGTTGGTGGCGTCGCGAGAGCTGCGCCTGATCGAGGGCCTCAAGGTTCGTTCGCGCGCCTTGCAGGGCAACCAGCGTCGGGGCTGCCGTGACCAACGTCGCATTGCCCGCCGCGAGCGCGCGCTGAAGGATCGCATTCCGGCGTGATAGCAGGTCGAACGTCTCGACCAGTAGCGGGCGGCTCCGCTCGCCTTGAATGAGATCGGCGGCGAGCTGACGCGCTTGCCCAGCGACCTGCCATTCCTGCCAGAGGATTTCGGCGTCGACCTGCCCCGCCGAGTAGCCGGCAGCGCGCCGCTTGGCGCGATAGGTGACGAGCGCCTTGATGTCCTGAGTCAGGCCGATGTTCCACCCGGTGACGCTTCCCGGCCCCGAGATCAGGGGGAGAATGGCTGCGGACAGGGAAGGGTTCGGGAGAATACCAGCTTGGACGAGCTGCGCTTGCGCGACGCCGCGCCGGGCGCGAATGCCTCGTAGATCGGGATTGTTCTCGACTGCCAGCGCTGCGACCTGAGAAATGCCAAGCGGCGCTCCCGGTACGAAGCCTGGAGGCGCTGCCACTGCTGGCGCCAAAGGGGGTGTCTGCACCAACGGAAGGGGAACATAATGGGCGCAGCCAGCCAGCGCCGCCAGGGCGAGCACCGGCGACGCGCGAAACGGAACGGCCGAGGGAAGCGGCGCTAATGACGACATCGGTTCTCCGTTCACGCCCGCTCACTCCGGCACCGGCAGCAGGCTGGCACAGCGTCGCTCAGTCCGAATTGTCGCCTTCGGGCTTGTTCTCCAGCACCGCGCCCGTCTTGGCATCGACGCCGACCTCATAGGTTTTGCCGCGGCTCGCCACGTCGAAGGAGTAGCGCAGACCCGAGCCGCCGCCTTCGCGCTCCAGCTCTTGAACGGTGATCCGGCCCGGCCGGGAGTGCAGCGCCGTGGCGCGCGCGGTCGCGAGCGTCACCTTCGCCATCGGCATCAGTTCCGAGCCGGCCATGCGGCCGTGCTTCGACGCGGCTTGGGCACCGCCCGCGACCAGGCCCGCGCCCGCCACGATCATAGGATACTTGACCATCCGTTATTCTCCGGAGGCGTGATTGCCTCTGAGACCTCGGCTACATCCCTTACATTCGCTTGCCCTCAACCGGACATTGGGAATTCCCAACTTGCGATAGGCCTATCGGTTGGCGGCAATGTGCGATCCTGGCAGGAGGCGGTTGGCCCGCGCCCTATGAAGCTGTTGCTGCTGGAGGATGACGAGTCCACGCGGACCCACGTCGCGAAGACGCTGACGGCGGCCGGGCACGTCGTCGACGTTTGCACAAACGGGCCGGAGGCCGTGTTTCTTGCGACTACCAACGATTACGCGGTGCTGATCCTCGACCGCATGGTGCCCGAGCTGGACGGCCTTTCGGCGCTGAGGCAGATGCGGGGCGCCGGCATCGCCACCCCAGCAATCTTGTTAACCGCCGTCGACGGCATAAAGGATCGGGTGGAAGGGCTTGAGGGCGGGGCCGACGATTACCTGGTAAAGCCGTTCGCCGCGACCGAGTTGGTGGCGCGCGTGGCGGCGCTGGCGCGCCGCCCGCCTTCCCTTGACTCCCTCACTACGTTGCGCGTGGGGGATTTGGAACTTGACCTGCTTAAGCGGACGGTCAGCCGGGGAGGGCAGCGCATCGAGCTACAGGCTCAGGAAATGAAGCTGCTCGAATATATGATGCGCCACAGGGGCGAGGTGGTGACCCGGACCATGCTCCTCGAAAACGTATGGTCCTTTCACTTTGACCCGCAAACGAACCTGATCGAGAGTCACATGAGCCGCTTGCGATCCAAGATCGACCGCGGATTTGCGAGCGAGCTGATCCACACCATCAGGGGATCAGGCTACCGCATCGAAACCGCCCAGCCGTGAGGGGGCTTAGCTCGTTCAATAGCGGCGCGTTCCGCTTCGCGCTGCTGATCGCGGGGATGTTCGCACTCGGGTCGATCGTCCTGCTTGGCGTCGTCGAGCAGTCGATCCGATCCTACGCGGCGGAGGCGACCATTGCGGGGCTCAAATCTGAAACCTCGATCCTGACCGAGGATGAGCCGGAAGGCGGCGAGGCCGAGCTGATCGAAACCATCAACCGGCGCCAGAAATCCCGCTACGAGCAGCCGTTCCAATATCTTCTCATGGACGCGCGCGGGCACCGCCTTGCCGGAGAGCTTCCATCGGGGGCGGGGAAGGTCGGATGGAGCAAGGTCGCCTTCGTTGATGACAAGGCGCCGCAGGGCGAACCCGCTGACCCGGAAATCTTTCAAACCTTAGGCACTCGCCTTGCGGACGGGTCAATTCTGGTGGTCGCGACCGACACGTTCGACGTGCAGAAGCTGCGACACCGCCTCGCCAGCTTCACCGTTTGGTCTGGCGTCGGAATCACCCTGCTCGCGTTGATCGGCGGCTACCTCATCGGGTTTGTGTTCCTTCGCCGCTTAGAGCGCGTGAACGCGGCCGTCGCGCGCATCATGGCCGGCAGCCTTTCGGAGCGGCTGCCCACGATCGGCATGAGCCCCGAGTTCGATCGCTTGTCGCACAACCTGAATGCGATGCTCGACCGGATCGCTGGCCTTATGGAGGGGTTGCGCCAGGTCTCAATGGATATTGCCCACGACCTACGGACTCCCCTCACCCGGCTTCAGCAGCGCCTCGAATCGATGCGCGCGAGCGGTTCAGTCGCGGCTTACGAGACCGGAACCGATGCGGCGCTGGCGCAAATCGAGGAAATCCACGTCATCTTTCGCGCGCTATTGCGCATCGGCCTGATCGAGGGCGGGGAACGCCGCCAGGAGCTTAACCCGGTCGATCTATCAGAGTTGGTAGAGCGGGTGACGCAAGCCTATCAGCCCGTCATGGAAGACGCCGGCCGGCCCTTCACCGTTCGGATAAAGCCCAGCCAATGCGCCCTTGGCGACGGCGGGCTGCTCGCGCAGCTTCTTACCAATCTGATCGACAACGCTTTGGTGCATACGCCCCAGGGCAGCGCGATAGACGTTTCATTGTTTCGGGACGATCGCCGCCCGTTGATCACCGTCGCCGATCATGGGCCAGGCGTTCCGAGCGATAAGCGCCAAAAAATCCTCACCCGCTTCTATCGTCTGGACCAGAGCCGGCATACGCCGGGCGCGGGGCTTGGGCTCGCGCTTGTCTCGGCCATCGCGTCCCTTCACCATGCCGAGTTGCTGATCGAGGACAACGGGCCGGGGCTTCGGGTCCGGTTGCGCTTCCCCGAGCCCCCGGCCGATGCTCATGCAACACGACCCGTAGCCGGAGGCTCTATCCAAATCCAACTGTGAGCGCTGGTCCGACCGGCGCCGACGCCCGATCAGAAGGAAGACTCATTATGCACCGTCGCCATCTCACGCTTGTGCTCGGCCTTGCTCTTTGCAGTGCATCTGCACCGGCAAAGCCATCCTACACGCTCGCCAAGTCGGTGCCCCTAGGATCGCCGGACCGCTGGGATTATCTTACCTTCGATCAGCCAAGCGGCCGCGTCTATGTCGCACACGGTGATCGCCTGACCGTGGTCGATGGCCGCTCTGGTGCGGTTGTCGGTGAGGTGCGAGGCATCCCCGGCGGAACCCATGGCGTCGTCATTTCCACCGCGGTAGGAGAAGGACTGACCGACGATGGGGGCGCAGGCCAGGTAATAGCATTCGACCTCAAATCGTTGCAGGTCACGCATCGCATTCCCGCAGCGCCGGACGCCGACGGCATCGCCCTTGATCCCGACACCGGCCACGCCTTCGTGGTCGAGGGTGACCCCGGCACGATCACGGTTCTCGATACCCGCTTGAACAGCGTTGTGACGACCATCAAGGCGGGCGAGAAGATGGAGTTCCCAACGGCGGGCGCGGACGGCGTGATCTATGTGGCCGGTGAGGAAAGGAACGACCTGCTTAAGCTAGACGCGCGCACGAATCGGGTTACCGCGCACTGGCCGGCTCCCGATTGCGCCAGCCCGCACGGACTTGCGTTCGACGCTGCCCACCGACGCCTCTTCATGGGCTGCGTCAACAGCGTGATGATGGTCATGGACGCCGACTCTGGGCAAGTCGTCGCCAAACTGCCGATCGGCCGCGGGAGCGACGCCATCGCCTATGACCCGAAGCGCCGGCGTGTGTTCAGTCCCAACGGGAAGGATGGCACCCTCACTGTGTATCAGCAGACCGGGCCAGACAGCTACAAGGCGCTAGCGCCGATCTCCACCGCGGTAAGCGGGCGGACGATGGCCGTTGACCCAGGTTCCGGCCGATTGTTCGTGGTCGCAGCGGATACAAGCCCTGGAGCTACCGCGGGTGACCGTGCTCGACCGCGCCCGGGCACGCTTAGGATTATGATCTTCGATCCAGTGGACTGAAGTGAGCCAGGACGAGGGAGCCCGCCACGCTTCAGGCTCAGAACCGCTGCTCATAGGCTTCTCTCTGAGCCCGGCCCTCGAAATAATCGGCATAATGACGATAGCGGGGATCGCCAATGACGTGAGCACCAGGTGCAAGCTTGTAACCGGCCATCCCCACGGCCTTGTCGATCGCGGCGATCGTCGCCCTGGGAATGTCGGCGTCGGAAGTGAGGTATGCCGTGCGGAGCGATTGCTGTTCCGTTGGCGTCAGACCGCGCCACGCCCGGTCCAGTCGGGCCGGGCTGACCCCTTCCGCCACCTTCAAGTGGCTCGTGGCCGCGTGTTCTAGCGAGGCGCCCACGAGCGCGGGGCCGATCGCCCGGGAAGGTATTGCCGAGGGATTGCGCGTGCAGGCACGAAAGCTTGCAATGACCGCGGTATCGTCGATTTGGGCCTGATCGAGCGCATCGACCCCGCCCTGCTCGTAAGCCGCAAACACGGACTGGTGAGCGGCGGCCGAGAGGTGGTTCCAGACGCATTCGGCATCCCCCGCGAAGGCACGCGTGGGCAAGAAGACTAAGAGCGCGCCGCTAGAGAGGAGCAACACCTTGGTGCGGCGTGACACGGCTTCCCCCTCAGCCATAGCCCCCGCTCACGTAAATTGTTCTAGTACAGGCCAAGTAGGGCATAGTAACAATAGCGCCCATGGCCATCCACTTTTGACTCGATCCAGGTGCCCTTCCCGAACTTGATACGCGGGTCGGCTCGCCCGCCAGATCGGGGCCGAGCACGGTTCCCGCGACCTGCCGACATCGAGCAGCTGAGATAGAATATGCAATGCTCCCCACACTAGTCCGTCGGCGTGCCGGAGCGAGGCGGCGCATGGAGCAAGACAGTCATTCCGAGCCCCTTCTTCCGTGCGTGTGAGGAGCGGCGCTCCCTTGCCGAGATTAGCCCGTCGCTAGTTTTTGCGAGTCCAACAGATACCGCGCAGTGGCTAGATGCTTGCGGAGCACGGGCAAGGTCGTGCGTGCGAGGCGCGCCGTATCCTGATCGCTCCCCTCGGCTGCTTTCGTGAAATCCTCGATGTCCTGTTCGTGATCCTTGACCATGTAGCTCGCGAACTCACGATCGAACGCCGCTCCCGACAGGCCCGCGAGCTTCGTCGCTTCGTTCTTTGCTTCTGAGGCCATCTCGTCAGATGGCGCGAGCCCGTGCGCTCGCACAACGGGCAGCGCATCGACTTTAGCCTTGGCGTGATCAATCAACAGCATATGGCCGAAAGCCCGCAGCTCCGCCGACGAGCCGCGTTGCTCGGCCATTTGGCCCAGCCGCATTTCAGAATTATCCCCCTCCATAGCTTTCTTGAGAAAGCTCTTGCCCGAAGAGGAGCAAGCGGCAAGCGAAAGAGCGATGCCGCCGAGCAGCGCGAGGAAAAGGCGGATCGAGCGGGACAGGGCCACCTCCTATTCAACCCCAGAGCACTTGGCTTGCGGTTTGGCGCAGCGACGCACCGCTACGCCTACTACATAGGCGGGCCGCTGAATAGTCTTAAGCCGGCTGAATCACGCTTGCGGACCACTTTCAGGCTTCAAACGTCGAGAACACACCCGAGGTCGCACTCACTCGAAATCGTTGAACTCGGATGGGAGTAGGGTTGAGATGAGAGGCAGGTTCATTCTGCCGGCGGCGCCGTGCGCGGGCACGGCATGTGCTCTGATTCCGGGCACGGCATCGCACAGACCTATTCGGAACAGGCAGGATTGGGCTACGGCTGCAAAGGCGATTATCAGCCAGGGTATGACGACGATGATGACCGGCGTTCCGCCTGCAAGTGCGCGAGCGATGGGAACAGCGTCGCCGGTCGAACCAGCACGAGCATTGGGAACAGGAGCAGGCGCGCCGGCGCTACTGGTAACATGAATTATCAGGATCGCTACCACGACTTGCGTGGAGTTGATGACGATGATCGCGAGCCTTTTGGGTCGTCTCACATCCACCTTGAAAACGAGGAGGTTTATGGCACCGTGCGCCCCTGCTGCCCTAACCAGCCGCATCCCGGAATACCTGCAGGTAAAGGAACAGCGCGAGAACGAGCACCATAGCTACGCCGGCTGCGGTCGCCGCCCACCAGACCGGCCTCGGCTCGCCGCCATCGTCGGGCATCGCTTAATCGAAACCCTCCCACCAAATCTTCAGCCGGGTGAGGAAACGGTGCCATCGAGCCACGGCGGAAAGACCTATGTCCAGGGTTGGGAGAGACTAGCGCAGGCCTTTCATCGGGGCGCAAGTTGGGAATTCCCAATGTCTGCAAACCGATAGAATCTTTAATCGCGTTTCCGCCGGGTCAACAGGCATCGAAACCAAGATGAGAGTTCCGATAATCTTTACGACGGTCGCGATCGTATGGTCGTGGCCGATTCAGCGAGATTGCGAACTCGCATGACTATCCCAGTCACGTCCGCCAGGGCCAGGAGCAGCAGACCTACGATCACCGTGGGCACGAGCAGCTCTACCCAAACGATCATCATCGCGGGCGACCGAGCCGGCGGCAGTCGGGGCTACGGCGACCCTCGCGACCAGAACCCGGACCATTGAGATAGGAGCCATGGTGACGCCCGCAGCTATGGTGACCGAGGTCAGGGAGACTATCGCGATCAGCAGCGGTATCGCGGAAATGACTGTTACTACTATTCGAATAATCGAGTTGCAGCACCAGGTGGCTCGGGGAATTTGAACAGTGGGATGAGTGGATTGTCGGCCCGCTCGCAGCCATCATGGCTGGGAGCAGGAGGCATGATGAGCAAGCGACCACGCCGGAACCACAGCCCGGCATTCAAGGCGAAGGTCGCATTGGCCCCGTGAAAGGGGAGACGACGCTGGCCAAGCTGGCACAGCAGCATGATATTCACCCGAACCTGATCACGCAGCGGCGTGCGAAGCTGTTGGAGAGCGCGGCCGACGTGTTCGGCGCGGAACAGTCCGCGGCCGAGCGGGCGGTCGCGAGCCCGCCAATCCTTGAAGGCCGGGCTGAACGAGCGCTGCAAGTACGGTTCTGCGACTGTTCAGAGCGGAGGGGCTAAACCGATACCCATGTCCACTGAAGGACGGGATCGGAGGATTTATGATGAAGCTTCTGAAGGCCGGTGTCGCCGCGGCTGTGCTTGGGACGACGTCCCTGGCTGCCGTTCAACCGGCGCAGGCCCATGACGATACAGGGATCGCAGTCGCTGCCGGCATCCTGGGACTCGGCGTGGGGGCTGTTATCGCGTCCGACCACCCGCACTATCGTCAGGTGCAATATGACTATTATCAGCAGCCGCAAGTCTACTACCAGCAGGAATATTCCTATCGCGACGGTTACGGCCAGAGTCCTGACTGGCAGCGTCAGCGTTATTGGGAGCAGCGTCGCTGGCAGGAAGCTCGGCAGCGCCAGTGGGAGCGGCAGCGCTGGGAACATCGCGGATGGCATCACTACGATGATGACGACGACGGCTACTGAGTAGCTAAGGCGCCAGGGGCGCTCCAGTCACCGGTTCGGAGCGCCTTGCCGTCGTGTGAACAGGGCCGCGAACGTACCCCCGGGAAGCTTCAGCCTCGCACCTGAGCAAATGTTTGCGTAGCCGGTTCAGGATAGACCTATCGGCGGTCGATTAGGGCAATAGCTAGATTGAACGGGAGACATGACATGAAGAAACGTTTTGGAATTGCGTTGGCCGCGGCGGCTGTGCTCACCCCGGTGATTACATCGGCGCCAGCGGCTGCTCAGCACTACTCGGAAAGGGGTTACTATAATTCCGATCAAGGTTACTATGACGACGGTCCGTCGGGAAGATACGATAGGTCCTACAATCGCCATGATCGATACTACCACGGCCGCGGCGGCGAGTATCGTCAGGACGGTCGGCGCTCGAGCGGCACGACTGGTGCGATCGCAGGCGGCGTGGGCGGGGCCGTGATCGGCAATGCGATTGGCGGGGACGCCCTTGGCACGGTTCTCGGCGCGGTCGGTGGTGGATTGCTCGGGCGGCAACTCGACAAGAATCATGACGCTGCTCAGAACTATAGAAACGGCTGCTGAATTAGGGTTTCGAGAGAGCCGCGCACGCCGTCACGAGAGGACCGACAGCGCAGCGGGGCTTAAGAGTAAAGGGCCATTCTAGCGGGAATGGTCCCGAACACCCTTAGTGTGCCGGGTTGACCGAAACGTCAGGCACGGGACGTCCGTTTTTTTTCTTTCTTCACTACGACCTTCGCGCGCTCCCGCGCCGAACCCGACCCACGCCGGCGCTTGGCCGCCAGCCTCCATAAGTCGATCGACACCCGCAGGCGCTCATTCTAGTTGACGCGCTCCGCTCACCCTAATCGCCGCGCAACACGCCGGAAGCGCTCGGAATAGATGATCCCTATTGAAGACGACGAGAGATGATCCCAAGGACCGAGAATGCTCCGGCTATGCGGATCGCCTATGCCACGTTTGCACTGATGATGCTGATAATGATCATCGGTATCTTGTGGATGAGGGCCAGCTGAAGCTTCTCGGTTCGGCGAGCCAGCGCGAGGCCAACAGCCCTATTGCACGCGGCATCCGATAATCGCGCGACCGCAGCTGAACGCCTGCGCCCGGCCGCGCGACATGTTCGCGCTAGCCTATTGTAGTGTGGAAAAGATGGCCGACGAGCGCTGTCACCGCCATGGCAAGAGATCCCCAAATCACGACGCGCATGATGCCCGGCGCAACCCGCGCGCCCCCGGCACGAGCTCCAGCTGCCCCTAAGACAGACAGCGTGAGCACGGCGACCGCGGCTATACCCCAAAGCACGAGCTTTGGCGGGAGGAGTAACGCCATAAGGAGCGGCGGAAGGCCGCCGATCGTGAAGGACGCAGCGGAAGCCAAGGCTGCCTGGATCGGGTTAGCAGTCGAAGTCTCGGTTATCCCAAGCTCATCCCGAGTGTGCGCCTCTAACGCGTTGTGAGCATGAAGGGCATCCGCAACATTTGTGGCGAGCTGCTTGTCGAGGCCGCGGCGAATGTAGATGGCAGCTAATTCGCGTTTTTCATGCTCGGGATCAGCCTTCAATTCCCTTCTCTCGCGCTTGATGTCCGCCTTCTCGGCATCCGACTGGGAGCTCACCGAGACATATTCGCCTGCGGCCATCGACATCGCGCCGGCGGCAATGCCGGCTACGCCCGTGAGCACCAGCTGTCCTGTACCTGCTGATGCTGCGGCCACACCAACCATCAGGCTTGAAGTCGAGAGCAGCCCATCATTGGCTCCCAGCACCGCGGCACGCAGCCATCCAATACGGGTTACGTAGTGCTTCTCGTGAGAAGCGTCAGGCGCGTCGATTATCGCGTTCACTGATCGTCCTGTCATCAAACAGACCCCGGCCGGCGGGATGCGCGACCGGGTTAGGAGCAATGCGCTTGAGCCTGCCGATTGTGCAGGAGGACGGTTGCAGGCTCGCGTAGCTAACGGCCGATGACCATTGCCGTTCCCGTGGGGTGTGAGCATGCGCTGCATGCCCTGCCTCCTGAGCACGTTAGCTCTGAGGAACCGCCGAGCAAAAAAGGCCGCCAGAAGGCGTCCTGAAAGTTTGGAGAGGATGCCTGAAAGGCGCCGGCCTTGTGCAGGTGCGAACACGAACGTGCAATTGCGGCACACGTGCTGCGTTGCTCATAACGCATTTCGGAAGCGAATCTGTGACGGTGGCACGGCCGCCCTACCCCGGTCTTTCGCCGGTGCCTCCTCACCAAAACCCGACCACCTGCAGATGATAGAGGAACGGCCGCAGCCCCCGATCTCATCGCAACCACTGCGGTCTGGAGGGATAGGTCAGTTGCTGCGCCGCAACGGACTTTTGGCAGAACGGGATCCGCTTAGCGCACTTAGCGGCGGGCATGGTGACAGGAAAAGCCCCAGCCATCTCCGGGGCAAGTCTCACGTTCATGCTTACTGGTGAACGGCGAACCCTGCCATCCGATTCCCGCTAGTTAGCGGCAGACGCGGACGCGGTGATGATGGCGCCATTTCGTCCAACAGTGTTGGCCCCGCCTTCCGCCGCGATTGTCGCGATGCTCGTCGCCGCCCCAATCGCGGCGATCGCCATTGTCACCGTGCCATTGAGCGTTGCCACCTTGCTCATGGTGCCAATCGCGGCCTTGCCCTTGATCGTCGCGACGATCCCCCTGCGGGCCTTGGTCGCGGTTCCAATCTTGCTGATCGCCCGGCCGGCCACCGTTTTGCTGATCATGGCCGTGATCGCCGTAGGTGCCCGGGGCTGGCTGCGCGACCGCCGCGGTCCCGAGCGCGCCCGCCCCTATGGCGAGGGCGCTGGCCCTCAAAATATGTTGTATCTTCATCGTTGCTCTCCTCGTTAGTGCAGTGAGAGACGTCGAGCGCTTATTGCGGTTCCGGCCCTTTTTTGCAGCGAAAAGAGCGCCCCCGAAAGAGCAGGGGCCAAGGATGATGAAGCGATCCGCCAAAGCCCCGGAAGACGGCGCAAAGTTCCTTGCTGGCTCAGCCTTCCGCACGCCGCCGTCACCTTGGCGAGAAATCGCTGGGGTTGAGTTTCGCTCCCAAAGGCGGGAATCTGGACCCGCGTCGTGTCAGCTTTGAATCGGCGGTCGAGCGTCATTGGGCGACCGAATTGGCGCTCTGGCGCGCCGCGCACCGGCTGCCAGGCGCCATGTTGTTGCCGTGCAGCTGACAGTGGCTGAGACGAGATGAACCTTCGCTGTATCCGCCGTTCACGTCGGGCGATAAAGTTCGTTCTAATCTTACTGAGTCACAAAGCGCGAAGCAGGAGGGATTCGCTCTCCGCCCGAAGGTGGTAGGCTGCCGATTCGCATCGGTGGACCAGAGCGATG
>JAFAZF010000005.1 GCA_019239915.1 Sphingomonadaceae bacterium | reverse complement strand
GGTGGGTTCGCAGAATTTAACACGCTGTGGCGGACCGAGGGCTTGGCGATGTTTTGGCTTAGTCTGAACCTTACGGGTCTGGTCGCCGGAGCCGCCGGCTCAACCATTGTGTTCATATTCGGCATCCCCGCCGAGCTGCCCGGCGGCGGCAGGTTCATTGCCTTGGCGCCAGACGCAGAATCGCGACCTCGTTCGGACGCGCCCGAACGAGGTCGCGGATTGGTCTTGCCCTCCTAATTCTCTCGTTCATATTGCAAGCCGTCTCTGTGGCCGGGAGCCAATTCACGGACAGGTGATAAGACTGCGGCTACCGGCGACTCTCCACGGGAGGCGGTATCGCCGGCTTAGCCATCCGTTGGCGTTGCCGACCCGGCCTGAACCATGTTGCTCGAGCTGGACCGCCCGCCTGCCGTCAACACGGCCCGTGTTCGCTGGCTTGCGATTGCAGGGTTCAATACGCTGAGCATCAAGGCGAACTACTCAGGTGATCAGACCCACGCTTTTGGCCAGGTATGATCGTGGCCGATTCCCTTCACCCGCTCCGACGCGGTCCTGAGACACTCGCGCTCCGCCCATTGGCGCAGCAGCGCTACGGGCGTGGCTCGTTGCTCGTCGCCCGATCCGCCGACAACAGCCGCTCGACAGCGTCCAGCGTATGATCCGCGCAATCGCGGCCCAGCAGCGGGCGCAGCCGTTCGGCCTCGGCGCGGCACCGCGCTGCCAATGCCGGGTCGTGCGCCAAGGCCTTGAGATCGGCTCCGAACCGTTCGGGAACGATCGAGCGGGGCGGCGACCAGCCGCCGGCGCCGAGCCGAGTCACCCCCAATGCCTGAACCGATTTCTCGAGATCGATCGGTACGACCACGTGGGGCAGGCCGGCGACAAGCGCGCTGCTCGTGATGCCCGCGCCGCCGTGCGAGACGATGATCCGCGAACGCGCCACAATTGCAGCGAAGGGCAGCGGATTCGGCTCGATCACTAAACCCGCTGCAGCGAGCCGATTACTTTGCGCGGCAAGCAGCGATGGCGCGTGAAGGCGGATCGGCAGCCCGCTCGTCGCCAGCGCGTCCCACAACTTGCCCGCGGCCGCGAAATTCTCCGGCCAGTAAACGAAGGCTTCTGGCCCGCGCGGCTCCGCGGCGAACGGAATCGGCAGCGGCAGCTGCGGCGGCACGAGCGTGGTCTCGCGCCATTGCGCGTAGGGATCGAAGGCGGCGAAAGCCGAAACGATCGGCGCGTCGCAGGCGAAGATCGCCGGCAGCGCCGCGAGCGGCTTGCGCCCTGCCCGCGCCAGTTCCCCGTTCGTGAGCGCGAGCAGCGCCGCCTCGTCGGTGACCGCCGGCTTGTCGGCAAGGCTCGGGAAGCGCGGCATCGTGGCGGGAGGCAGCTCGAAGGCGGTGCCGATGCCCACCGAGGGGATGCGGGCGGCGGCCGCGCACAGCAGCGCCGGCGCATATTCGGCGATCACCACGTCGGGTCGCGCCGCCGCGAATATGGCGTCCCAGCCGGCGATCAGCGCGGAGAGCGTGCCCGGGATGTCGAGGCCGAGGCGCGCAAGGATATCGGCCTCGCTGTGCGTCCGGATCGTCGACGTGCCGGCGATGCTCGCTATCAGGCGCGGCCAGATCGGCGCCTGGAACAGCGGAAAGCCGCGCGTGCCCGCGCCGCCGGCATCGATCCGCTGCAGGGCGAGCGATACGGCGTGCCCGGCTCTCGTCAGCATCTCGGCGATCGAGAGGATGCGGCGGACATGGCCGCTATGCGCGCCGAGCTCCCAGCCGATCAGGACGCGGGCCATCGGCGTCCTCCTGCCTGCTTCAGATGCCACCCTCGACCGGTTCGTGGCCGGCGCCGCCGAGCCGCTCGATAAGTGCCGTCTCGCAGCCGTCGAGATCGGCCTCGTCGACCGAGCGGATCACGAAGTTCGCGCCGACGCGACCTTCGCGGAAGAAGGGATAGCTGCCGATCTGGCAGCTCGGATGTTCGCGCTCGGTGATCCGGAGCAGCTCGGCGACCTCGCTCTCCGGCACCCAGCAGCCGACGGTCCGCGAGATGAGCGGTCGTCCCCCGGGAAGCTGACCGCTGAGCGCATCGAGCATCAGCGCGGCTATGTGCGGCACCCCGGCAAGGATGTAGATGTTCGCAACCTGGATGCCGGGCGCACCCGACATGCGGTTCTGGATGAGGCTGGCGCCTTCCGGCACGCGCGCCATCCGCAGCCGCGCATCGGTAAGCCCGCCGCGCGCCGCATAGTAGGTCTCGAGCACCGATCGCGCGTGGGGATGGACCACGACCGGCACGCCAAGCGCCTCCGAGATCGCATCGACGGTGATGTCGTCGTGCGTCGGGCCGATGCCGCCTGTGGTGAACAGATAGTCATTGCGCGCCCGCAGCAGGTTGACCGCCTCGACGATCGCCTCGGTGCGATCGGCGACCACGCGCACTTCGGCGAGACGGATGCCCTGCAGATTGAGCCACAGCGCGATCGGCGCGATGTTCTTGTCCTGCGTGCGGCCCGAGAGGATCTCGTCGCCGATCACGATCAGCGCGGCGGTGTAGATGCGTTCCGGATCGGACATCGGCTCGCTCATAGCCCGCATCGGCGGCGCTCGCAAAGCCACCCTCGGCACGCTATATGGCACGCATGACCAGCTATATCGCCGTCACCGCCGACGACATCGTCGAGCGTACCGGAGCCATCAAGCTCCACGGGCCCGACGCTTTCGAGGGAATGCGCCGCGCCGGTCGCCTCGCGGCCGAAGTGCTCGACGCGCTGGTTCCGCACATTGCTCCAGGCGTCGCCACCGACGAGATCGATCGCGTCGCGCACGATCATATCGTTCGCGCCGGCGCGGTTCCGGCGCCGCTCAACTATCGCGGCTTCCCGAAATCGGTCTGCATCTCGATCAACCATGTCGTCTGCCATGGCATTCCCGGGCCGAAGACTCTGAAGTCCGGCGACATCGCGAACATCGACGTCACGGTGATCCTCGATGGCTGGCATGGTGACACCAGTCGCATGTTCCTCGTAGGCGATGACGTGCCGATCAAGGCGCGACGGCTCGTCGACGTGACCTATGAGGCCCTGATGCGCGGCATCGCCGCGGCCAGACCGGGTGCGCGCCTCGGCGATATCAGCCATGCTATCCAGAGCTTCGCCGAGGCGCATCGCTATGGCGTGGTCCGCGATTTTTGCGGCCATGGGCTCGGTCGCGTCTTCCATGACGCACCTGAGGTCGTCCACGTCGGCCGCGCCGGTACCGGTCCCGAGCTCCGGCCGGGCATGTTCTTCACGATCGAGCCGATGATCAACATCGGCCGCCCCGACGTGAAGCTGCTCGACGACGGCTGGACGGCGGTGACGCGCGATCGATCGCTCTCGGCTCAGTTCGAGCACTCGGTCGGCATCACCGAGGACGGCTGCGAGGTGTTCACGACCAGCCCCGCCGGCCTCCACGCGCCGCCTTATTACTGACCGCGCGGCACATCGAATTTCGCGGAGCCGATCCGTTTGGTTCGAGCTTGTAGAGGACCGGCCGCGCACGACGACGTCTGAACTGCGCATCTCGACCACCTCGAGCTTTCGAAGCGGACGACGTTTCTTGGGCTAGGCCGATGCCATTTGATCCGTCATCGCCCGGCGTTGAGCGTTCGCGGCCTCGTGAGCGAGACGGATGGGGAGCGGCAGGCGGCGACCGTCAGTCAACTTTAGCACCCACTCCACGCTAGTCTCCAGCGAGACGCGATGGCCGGTGCTGATGTAGATTGGCGCGGCACGTGCCCGCGTCCTGAGCGCCACTCCGACGGTCTCGCCGCGATCGATCAGCGGCGCGCGATCTCCTGGCGCCGGCCCGACCTCACCTTCCACCGCGCCGCAGAGCAGCGTCTTGGCGACACCGATCGTCGGCACGTCAAGCAGCACGCCGACATGCGTCGCGATGCCGCAACGGCGCGGATGCGAGCGGCCCTGGCCGTCGACGAACAGCAAGTCGGGCTTTTCAGGCAGCTTGTCCCAGGCGGCGAGTAGCGAAGGCGCCTCGCGAAAGCCGAGATAACCCGGCACGTAGGGAAATGGCGGGATGCGCGTAGCTGCCGCTGCTTCGCCCGCTACAGCATCCGGCCAGGCGAGCGTCGCGATGGCCGCATGGATCGGGCCTCGCGTATCGCGCCAGGCGCTCGAGGTGTCCGCCCCGGCCGCTCGGCCAACGCGACCGAATCGATCTGTGGTTTCACAGGTTTCGGCAATCTCGCGTTGGGCGTGCGTCGCGGTCTTCAGGTCGGGCGGTGCGAACCAGTCGCGGCGGCGATGCTCAGCCATGGGGCAGACAACGCACCGCTGCCCGTTTCTTGGGCATGGATGCCGTCCCTGCCTGCTTTTTCGGCAGCTTGGCAGGAAGCAATTTCAAGATTTCCCACGCTCCTTGCGATTCGCCACTTGGCACGCTTATTGAACCCGCCCTGCCAAGCGTTTCGCAGGGGGCAAGGAGCGCGACATGAAAAAGGTCGAGGCAATCATCAAGCCGTTCAAGCTCGATGAGGTGAAGGAGGCGCTCCACGAGGTTGGGGTTTCCGGGATTACGGTGACCGAGGCCAAGGGCTTCGGCCGTCAAAAGGGGCATACCGAACTCTATCGGGGGGCGGAATATGTCGTCGACTTCCTGCCCAAGGTGAAGCTGGAGGTCGTTGTCGACGATGCGCTCGCCGAGCGTGCGGTGGAGGCGATCGCAGCCGCCGCACAGACCGGCCGTATCGGCGACGGCAAGATCTTCGTCACTCCCATCGAGACCGCGGTGCGCATCCGCACTGGCGAACGGGGCAGCGACGCCATCTAACGATTGAACGAGAAGAAGCGGACGCGGCCGCCGCGTCCGCAATAAGGCAGAGGACGGCCCGAGGCCATCAGTTGAAGTTCAGCGTGCATCAGAAGGTAAGCCGGCTCGGCCGGCCCAGAGCGAGGGAAATATCATGGCCAATTCGGCGTCCGACGTCCTCAAGCTGATCAAGGAGAAGGAGATCGAGTGGGTCGATCTTCGCTTCACCGATCCTAAGGGCAAGTGGCAGCATCTGACGATGGTCAAGGGCGTCGTCGGCGAGGACGAGCTCAACGACGGCTTCATGTTCGACGGCAGCTCGATCGAGGGCTGGAAGGCGATCAATGAGTCCGACATGATCCTGAAGCCGGACCTGGACGCGGTCTGGGTCGATCCGTTCTCGGCGACGCCGATGCTGATCCTGGTCTGCGACATCGTCGAACCCTCGACCGGCGAACTCTACGCGCGCGATCCGCGTTCGACCGCCAAGCGCGCCGAAGCATATGTGAAGAACAGCGGCGTCGGCGACACCGTCTATGTCGGCCCTGAAGCCGAGTTCTTCATGTTCGACGACGTCCGCTTCGACAACACCTACAACTCGTCCTACTACCATCTCAACGACGTCGAGCTGCCGACCAACACCGGCGCCGTGCTCGAGGGCGGCAATCTCGGCCACCGGCCGCGCGCCAAGGGCGGCTACTTCCCGGTGGCGCCGGTCGACAGCGCCGTCGATATCCGTGCCGAGATGGTCCAGACCATGCTCGACATGGGCCTGCCCTGCGACAAGCATCACCATGAGGTGGCCGCCGCGCAGCACGAGCTCGGCCTCACCTTCGGCACGCTGGTGCAGACCGCGGATCGCATGCAGATCTACAAATATGTCTGCTGGCAGGTCGCTCAGGCCTACGGCAAGACGGTTACCTTCATGCCGAAGCCGATCAAGCTCGACAACGGATCAGGCATGCACACCCACATGTCGATCTGGAACGGCGGCGATCCGCTGTTCGCGGGCGAGGGCTATGCCGGGCTTTCCGATCTCTGCCTCTATTTCATCGGCGGCGTGATCAAGCATGCCAAGGCGCTCAATGCCTTCACCAACCCGACCACCAACAGCTACAAGCGGCTGGTTCCAGGCTATGAGGCGCCGGTGCTGCTCGCCTATTCGGCGCGCAACCGCTCGGCCTCGTGCCGCATCCCCTATGGCGCGGGCCGCAAGGCGAAGCGTGTAGAGTTCCGCTTCCCGGATGCGATGGCGAACCCGTACCTCTGCTACGCGGCACTGCTGATGGCCGGCCTCGACGGCATCGAGAACAAGATTCATCCCGGCGAGGCGATGGACAAGAACCTCTACGATCTGCCGCCCGAGGAGCTCTCCGAAATCCCGACCGTGTGCGGTTCGCTCCGCGAGGCGCTCAACAGCCTCGAGGCCGATCACGCCTTCCTCACCAAGGGCGGCGTGTTCACCGAGGACCAGATCGAGGCCTATCTCGAGCTCAAGTGGCCGGAGGTCGCCCGCTGGGAGATGACGCCGAGCCCGGTCGAGTTCGACATGTACTTCTCGGCCTGATTCCTCGCGATCGGATTTGAACGAAGCGCCCGGCGGGAGACCGCCGGGCGTTTTGCTGTGGGCGGCGCAGCGATCCGAGTTGCGTCACCTGGAGCCGGCCCCCGGGCCTCCGGTCTGGAATTGGGAATAGCTGTCCCTCGCTCCAGGGCGGTGCGTCGACGCAGGAACAAGGAGTTCCCGCGATCCTATTCCCTCCCAGGCTCCGGCTCGCCCGCGAGATATTCGGACGCGACCCAGCAGACCTTGCCCTTCTTGGTGGTGACGTGCCGCCAGCCGCCCTTGTCGCTGCGCACTGAGACATGCGCATCGCGCGGCAGGCCGAGGATGATCGGCGCATCCATCGAGGGAGTCTGGCGGCAGTTCAGGACATGGCCACGGACCGTCGCGATGCTCTCGACCGGTGCAGCAAGCGAAACGGTCACGCTTTTGCCGACATGGACGGTCGGCTTGGTCGCGTGCGAAGCGGTGGCGAAAAGCGCGAGTAGGAGCATTCACTATCCCTATGGCGCGCTCGAACGACTCTGCGCGGACGATCCCGCCCTGTTCCCCTGCCCGGAGCCGGCAGGCAAGCCTTTCGTGCGGCGCCGCTCAGCGGCCGCAGTTGAGGCCGCATGCGCCGGTGCCGCGCTGCCAGTTCGCCATCTCCTCGCGCGCCTGCACGCGCGCCGCGCGCCATTGGTCGGCGGTCATGCAGACCTTGTGATTCCCGAGGCGGGTACCGGTCTCGTCATCCTCCTCGCAGATCAGCTTCGGCTTCGCCGGCGTCGCGGGTGACGCGGTCGCAGCGACCGGCGGTGCGGATCGAGCGACGACCGAAGCCTGCAATGCGAGGTAGAGTGCGATCAGGCTCATCCGCTATCCCCTTGCCGCGGCGCAGGCGCCGAACGCGACGATGCTAGAACGAATTCACGTTCAGCGCCAATCGACGATCCCCCAGCCTCGTGTCGCTGCGAGGCGGCGCATGCGCGGGTTGGGATTGGCCGCGAACGGATCGTCCGCCCAAGCCATGACCGGGGCATCGGACTGGTGATCGGAATAGAAGCGGATACGCACGTCGCCGCGCGCGATCCCATGGCTCGCCATCCACGCCTGGATCATCCGCAGCTTGGCGGGACCATAGCAGTTCTCACCGTCGATCTTGGCCGTAACGCGCGAATCGAGGCCGATGATCGAATTGGTCGCAATCACGTCGTCGAAGCCGAGCCGCGCGGCGATCGCCTCGACGTAGAGGCGATAGGAGGCGGTGGCGAGCACCAGGCGGCGACCGGCGGCGCGATCCGCCGCGATCTGGCGCAGCGCGCCGGGCAGTATGTTGGTGGCCGCGACCTTCTCCGCAAAGCTCGCGGTGACGGGCGCAAGCTCGCCGGGCGCGACGTGCGGCCCTAGCAACAGATGCTGGTTGATCTCCTTGAGTCGGCCGCGGGTGATAAGCCTGGCGGCGTAAGCAAGCATGGCGAGCAGCGCCAGCGGCAGCAGCGCCAGCCGCCACGGCGCCAGCCGCAGCGCCGCATGGATAAGAAACGGCGTGTAGGTGCCCGTGCGGGTGACGGTGCGGTCCATGTCGTAGATGGCGAGTTCGGTCACGCCCGGTCTTCCAGAACCGCCTCGGCGAGCGTCAGATCGTCGGGCTTGTCGACGTCGACCGCGGCGAGCGGGTCGGCGAGCGACACCATCCGCACCTTGGCGCCGAACCGCGCGCCGGCGCGCGCGACGGCAGCCTCGAGGCTGATCGTGCGGGTGAGCGCGCGAAGCAGCAGCACCGGCCCGAAACGGGTGACGAGCTTCCAACCCTTTTTGCGATCCTGCTCGATCGCGCTCCAGGTCGCGATCAGCGGCAGCGCGGCGGGGCCGGCGAGCCAGAACAGGTTGGCGCCGGTCCAGTCGCCGCCGCGAAAGCGCAGCCAGGTCCGGCGGGTTCGAGGAAAGCGACGCTCGACGACGCGACGCTCGACCACGCCGACGGCAACGTCCGCGCCTGCCGCCGCTTCAAGGAACGCCGCTACCGTCACCGGCGTGAGCAAGACGTGGTCGGCGGTGGTGACGAGGATCGGCCACGATGCCTCTGCACTGCCGGCCACGGCCGCGATCGAACGGGCGATGCCGTCGCCGGAACGGAGAACCGCGATCCGCTCATCGTCGGGCAACACCGCGGCGATCGGATCGCGGTCCTGCGTCAGCACGCGTATGGAACCGACCTTCGGGCAGGCGAGCAGCGTTTCGGCGACACGCCCGACCATCGGCACGCCCGCGATCGGGATCAGCGCCTTGAGCTCGACACCGCGGCTCGCCGCAAGCGGATCAATGCCCGGCCGCCGCCCCGCAAGCAGCAGCGCGGTCACGCCAGCCACGAGACCACGCGCCCGCCATAGCGCCGCGCCGCATATGCCTGGAGCAGGCGGACGAGGTGGAAGAGGCACGAGAGCCCCGTCCACCAGGCGACCGCGATCAGGCCGATGTCCGGCCGCCCGCCCAGCAGGCTGGCGACGAGGATCACCATGTTCGGATTGCGCCGCGCGGTGATCAGCCGAAAGCGGCTGTCGATCCGCTCCCAGACATGGATGTGGATGCCGAACGACTTGATGAACGCGCCCTCGATCGCGCGCTGCACGACATAGCCGATCATGATGACGCTGATGACTGTCCAGAGCGTGTTCAGCGCTATCGGCAGGCCGATGGCGGCGAGGCCGGTGCCCCACGCCCAATACCAGAAAGGCGGGTGGACCAGATCGACGCCATGATCGAAGATATTGCCCCAATTGGAAGAGGTTCCGGTGCATCTTGCGAGTTTTCCGTCAACGGTGTCCAGCACCATGAACACGAAGCCCGCGGCCATTCCCTCCCAGTAGCGGCCGTCTCGCCACAGGAAGAAGGTCCAGACGCACAGCGCCGCACCGATCGTCGTGACCATGTTCGGCGTCAGCCGGAGAAAGGCCGCAAGCCGGGTGAGGTGAAAGGCGAGGCCGCGCCAGAGATAGAGGGTGAGGAGATCGGTGACGCCCTTGTAGGCGCCGTCGTAACTCGCCTTCTCCACCGCACCCGCCGTCGTTGGATTCAACGGCATCAGATAGGCTGGCTCGCGTTTCCTCAGAGCGTGATTGTAGAAGCTTGCCCCGTGCTCGACGCGTTGCTCGACGAAGCCGGGCGGCAGCGGCGTGCCCTGCTCGATCGCCGCGTTCACCGCCGGCAGCTGCGCCGCATCGGGTACATGGACCAGCGCCGGCCGGCCGCCCAGCGTCACCGCCAGCGCCGGGCGCGTGCGGAGATGGCCGAGCCAGGAGGGATCCCAGGCGAAGCCGAGATCGGCAATGATCGTTGCGCCGCCGCTCGGCGAGGCATCCACCGGGTGCAGCTTCGCCTTCACGGCGAAACGGCGCGCGCGCCGCTGCGCGTCGAGCCCGAACACGCGCACCGGGTTGCGCCCGATCGTCAGAAATGCCGTCGCCTCGCCCATCAACGTCTTGCCATCTTCTCCCGTCGCGGCGCGCATGGGGCAGTTGGCGCGCCAAGGAAAGCCCTCGCGGCGATGGCGATGCGTGCTTTCGCGATCAAACTCTTACCGTCACCCCCGCGACTGCGGGGGTCTACGCGCGACTGCGAGAACTGTCGAAACGCCAGCTGCTATGGATTTCGCCCTATGCCGGAATGACGAACCGATAGTGCAGGCGCCACCTCAACCGTTCACCATCTTCATTCTGCGGCCTTTTCGGCGCACGATCGTTACGCACCGGTTTCCAAGGGGAGAGCCGCCGCTTGCAGCCGCCACGCATCTGCCGCACTGTCTGCCGCACATGAGCGGCCCGGCGGAATTCAGCGAGCAGGATGGCATGCTTCGCTTCAAGGGCACGCTGACGCTCGCGCGGCTCGGTGACCTGCCGCAGCGGCTCGCCCAGCTCAGCCTCGTACCGCAGAAGATCGACGTCAGCGAGGTCGATCGCATGGACACGGTAGGTGCGTGGCTGGTCCACCGGCTCGCGCGCGAGAATGATGCGAAGATCGAAGGCGCCGGCGCCGAGGAGCAACGGCTGATCGACCAGGTGAGCCAAGTCGACACGCCGGCGCAGATCCATGCCGCGCAGCCCGCCTCCTTCCTGCGCGTGCTCGGCGAAGTCGGCGACGCCACGATCGCTGCCGGCCGCACGCTCTTCGGTCTGGTCGACTTCCTCGGCGCGAGCGTGATCGCCGCGTGGCAGATCGTGCTTCATCCCGGGCGGCTGCGCGGCAACGCGGTCACACGCCAGTTCGAGGTCGTCGGTATCAAGGCGCTCGGTATTATCGGGCTGATGAGCTTCCTCATCGGCATCGTCATCGCGCAGCAGGGCGCAATCCAGCTCCGCCAATTCGGCGCCGAGGTCTACACGATCAACCTCGTCGGCCGGCTCACCTTCCGCGAACTTGGCGTGCTGATGACCGCGATCATGGTCGCCGGCCGTTCGGGAAGCGCGTTCGCGGCGCAGATCGGCTCGATGCGGCTCGCCGAGGAAGTCGATGCGATGCGCACGATCGGCGTCTCGCCCATGGAAGCGCTGGTGCTGCCGCGCATCACCGCCGCCGTCGCGATGATGCCGCTGCTCGCCTTCTACGCCGCCATGCTCGCGCTGATCGGCGGCGGCCTGTTCTGCTGGTTCAGCCTCGATATCCCACCGATCACCTTCGTCAGCCGCATCCGCGAGGTCGTGCCGATCACCGACCTCTGGCAGGGCCTGCTCAAGGCGCCCGTCTTT
>JAFAZF010000052.1 GCA_019239915.1 Sphingomonadaceae bacterium | reverse complement strand
CACACCGTCCGGCACACCCCGCAGTGTGCCCGCCCCGGCCAGCTCGTTCCCCGAGCAGAAACCGCGCCCCGCACCGGTGAGGACGACGACGCGGATCTGCGGATCGCGCCGGATGCGATCGATATGGGCGATCAGGCCGTCGTACATCTCCGCGGTAAATGCGTTGAGGCGGTCGGGCCGATTGAACGTGATCCGCTCGACGCCATCGATAGGTCGATCGACCAGCAGCAGATTCCGGGGCTCGCTCATGCCGATCTTCTCCATCCGCACCACGTCGAAACGACGAACATGGCACAGGCACGCCGAACCGCCGTCAACCCCTGCCGATCAGCGCCGCATTGCCCCGAATGGAAACCGCAGCTCGACGCCGACGACGCGCGGCTCCGCGATATTAGCGAAGTCGATCGCCAATCCATTGATGCTGGAGATGCGGGACTCATAATACTGGTTCAGCAGATTGCGAGCGTATACCGATAGATCGATTCCGGTCCTTTTATCATGAACGGTAAATCGGCCGTTGAGCAGGGTGACGTCATTGTAGATGCCGAAGCCAACGATCGATCCGGTGTCCGCCCGGATCGGATCGAAATCGTGCATTTTGTCGCGATAGGACAGATCGAGCCGCAGACGGCCCGAAAACTCATCCGAGATCGGAACGTCGACTGTGCTGCCGACGTTCCATGTCCAGGTGGGTGTCAGGTCGACATAGGTAACGTCCGGCGCCAGCGGGTTGCGCGAACGTGCGTGGAGATAGGACAGGCCGGCATTGACGGTGAGGAAGCCGGCGGGCCGCGCGACCGCATCGACAGCATCGATTATGGCGACAAGGCCGGCTGGGTCGACTGCTTCACGGCCGACGGCGCCTACGAGCTGCGATATCATGATCGCGAGCGCTTCGGCCTCGCGGCCTTCCCCTATGGCGAGCCAGTGGAGGACGGCATCCGCTTTACCGGCGCGGCCGCGCTGCGCGCCTTCGTCGACCAGCACAGCCACGCCCCCGACGCCTGGCACAAGCATATCCTGGTCGAACCCCAGATCGGTCTGGCGCCGGACCGGCGCTCGGCACACGTCGCGTCCTAGGGATGCGCGTCAACCATCTCGCCGGCGAACGGGTGATCACGGGCTTCTGCCGCTACCTCGACGACATGATCCGCTGCGACGATCTGCGCTGGCGCTTCAGCCAGCGGATCTGCGAGATCGAATCGCTGCGCTGAGCGGTCCGGCAGCGAGCCAGGGCTGTCCGCGGAATTGGTATGCGGAATATGGACAGCCTCGTCTGCCACCTGTATGCCGGGCGGCGGAGCGGGAGAGGATAAGCCGGATGGAGTTCGCCGATCGGTTCAAGGCCATCGCCCGCCTCGCACCCGAACAGACGGCGGTCGAATTCCAGGGCCGCGACCATGACTGGGGTTGGCTGCGCCGCGTCGCCGACGCGGTCGAGGCGCTGCTGATTGCAGCCGGCGTCGCGCCGGCGGTGCCGGTCGGCTGGATGGCGCACAACCGTCCGGACATGGTCGGCGCCGCGCTCGGTCTGCTTCAGTCCGGCCGCTATCTCGCTCCGGTCAACCCGCACCAGCCGGCGGCACGGCTGACCGAGGAAGTGCGCGATCTCGCCATGGCGGCCCAGGTCGGGCTGGCGGAGGACTGGCGGGCGCCTGACTTCGTCGACGCCGCACGCGCGGCCGGCGCACTCGGCATCCTCGTCGACATCGATGCCGATGTGCCGGCGCGCCTCGTCCCCGCCCTGGAGACGCTCGGCCCCGGCCCGCATCGCGCCACCATGCCCGGCTACGCGATGGAGCGGATGAGCAGCGGCACCACCGGCCGCCCCAAGCGCGTCCCGCTGAAGCTCGCCGATCTCGAAGAGGGCCTGCTCGCCGGGCCACCGACGCGCGAGGATGCCGAAGCGGCCAAGGCCGGCGAGGTGCGCCGCTCGGCCTCGCCGGCAATCATGTTCAATCCTTTCGCGCATGCCGGTGGCATCTATGGCCTCGTCGGCGCGCTCTATTTCGGACGAACGATCTCGCTGCACGAGAAGTTCGAGGTGGCAGAGTGGAGCGCGGCGGTGCGGCGTTTCCGCGCCCCGGTCGCGAACCTCGTGCCGGCGATGCTGCGCATGGTGCTCGATGCCGAGGTGCCGCGCGAGGCGCTCGCCTCGCTGATCGCGGTGCGCAGCGGCACCGCGCCGCTCGATCCCGAGACGCAGAAGCTGTTCGAGGATCGTTACGGCATTCCGATCCTGATCGACTATGGCGCCTCCGAGTTCATCGGCGGCGTCGCCGGCTGGTCCTTACGCGATCATCGCCAGTTCGGCGCGGCGAAGCGCGGCAGCGTCGGCCGCGCCAAGGCGGGCGTGGCGCTGCGCGTCACCGACGACGATCGCGCCGAGCTGGCGGTGGGCGAGACCGGCATCCTCGAGATCCGCTCGGACCGCTTCGGGCCCGACTGGATCCGCACCACCGACCTGGCTGCGATCGACAGCGACGGCTTCCTGTTCATCCGCGGCCGCGCTGACGGCGTGATCATCCGCGGCGGCTTCAAGATCATCCCCGAGGTGGTCGGCGAGATTCTTCAGCGCCACCCGGCGGTCAACGAGGCGGTGGTGCTCGGCGTCAAGGACGAGCGGCTGGGCGAGCTGCCGCTGGCGGTGGTCGAGCTGCGCGCCGGCGCGGCGCGGCCGGCGCCGCAGGCGCTCGACGCCTTCCTGCGCGAGCATCTGCCGCCCTATCAGGTGCCGGCCGCCTACGAGTTCGTCGAGACGCTGCCGCGCACCGTCTCGCTCAAGATCGCGCGACCCGAGGTGCGGGCGATGCTGGCGGGGCGCTACGCCTTCGCCTGATGACCGGCGGCGACCGGGAGGCACGTCCCGGCGGCGCCCAGTTGAGGTGAGGATGAACCGCGAGACCGAATGGCGCGACAGCTGGCCGACCGTGCTCGCCGCCTTCCTCGGCGTCGCCGCCTCGGCGATGCCGAGCTTCACGCTCGGCGTGATGATGAAGCCGCTGAGCGACGGCTATGGCTGGTCGCGATCCGAGATCACCTCGATGATCACGATCGTCACCATCTTCATGCTGACGCTGTCGCCGCTGATCGGCGGGCTGGTCGATCGCCACGGCGCGCGGCGGATCGTGCTTGTCGCCTGCTTCGTGCTGGCGTTCGGCTTCGCCTCGCTCAGCCTGGCGGGGCCGGCGATCTGGAGCTGGTACGTCGCCTCGGCCTTCCTCGGCGTCGGTATGGCGATGGCGGGGGCGACGGTGTGGATCTCGGCGGTGGCGCGGCGCTTCCATCAGCGGCGCGCCTTCGCGCTGTCGGTGGCGCTGTCCGGCCTCGGCCTGTCGCTCGGCGCGACGCCCGCGCTGACGACCGCCGCGCTGGGACTGGTCGGCTTCAGGCACGTCTACTTCCTGCTCGCCGGCGTCGCCTTCCTATGCTGCTTTCCGACCGGGCTGCTGTTCTTCCGCGACGCGCCCCGCGCGCCCGCATCGCGGCCCGGCGCTGCCGCAGGAGAGCATTGCCTGCGCTTCACAGAAGCGCTCTAGACGACGCGCTTCTGGCGCCTCTCGCTCGCCATGCTGATCGTCGCGGGCTGCTCGTCGACGCTGCTGACCACTATGTGCCGATCATGACCGACAGGGGCATCTCGACCGCGCGCGGCGCCGCCTATCTCATGCTGCTCGGCCCCGCCTCGATCGCCGGCCGGCTGATCTGCGGCGCTGATGGATCGGCTGTTCGCGCCGTTCGTGACGGCGGCCGCCTTCTCGCTGGCGCTCGCGGGCTATCTGCTGCTGATCAATTATGACGGATCGCCGGCGATGAGCGTGCTGATCCCGATCCTGATCGGCATCGCCGGCGGCGCCGAGGTTGACGTCACCGGCTATCTCACCGCGCGCTATTTCGGGCTGTGCAGCTTCAGCGCGCTCTACGGCCTGATCCAGGGCTGCAACTCGGTCTTCTACGGCGTCGCGCCGATGATCGCGGCGCTGCTCTACGACCGGACCGGCTCCTACACCGGCATGCTGTCGGTGCTGAGCGGCGCGCTGGTGGTGAGCGTCACACTGATCGCGACGCTGGGCCGTTATCCCGACTTCGGGCTCGACAATCTCACGCATGGCGAGCTGCCGTCCGGCGGCTTCGCCACCGACAGCACGCCGACGCTGGTGGGATGAGCGCGATCGGCGAGAGCTGGATCGCATCGAACATGACCCTTCGCAGGCTGCGGATCGACAGTCTGCTAGCGAGGCCGATAGCCTTGCGGTCCGCTCGATCGGGATTAGCTCAGCGCCGTCGCGCCGCCGCCTCGCTCATCATCGCGGCGCCGCGGCGCGCCAGCGTCTCGGGCGGGGCCGGCAGCAGCGCGGGGCCATGTTCGCGCGAGGGCAGGATGATGGTGGCGCGGCCGCGCGTGGTCACATCGCCGCGCTGATTGGCGGCGCGCAGCGCGAGAATCGCGACCGGGCGGCCCTCCTCGATCCGCGTCTCCTCGACCTCGCCTTCGCAGATGTGCGTATCGCCCATGAAATTGAAGCAGCGCGCGTCGAAGCTGATCTTCCACAGCCAGGCGTCGTCGCCCTGCCAGTTGGTGACGAGATGGGCGAGCCAGGTGAAGCGCATCGCGGCATAATCATAGGCGGTCGGCAGCCCGAGCTCGACAGCACGGTCATGATCCCAGTGCACGCGCTGGGCGACCTGCGGCACGCCATAGGTATCGGGATCGAAGAAGGCCGGCATCTGCTTGCGCAGCCGTCGGGAATAGGCGAGCGGCCCGGTGTTGTACATGCTGCCGACGCCCGTGCCGACATGGCGCGAGATGAGGTCGACCATCGTCATCGGCCCCTTGGCGACCGGGACTAGCGGTTCGCCGGCCTCGACATCTTCCCACCAGCGCGGCTCGGTGCCGCGCCTCCGCTCGGCGTCGTAGACGGCGTCGATCCGGGCGATATCGTCCGGCGTGTAGGTCTGACGCTTAATCGACGCAAACCGCCCGGTCTCCTTCGAGCCCGAGCGCGCCGCGTTGACGAACAGATCGCGCGAGCGGCCGGCCGGCCGGCCGTCGCGATCGACGAACAGCTTCTGATAGGTGTCGAGCACCGAGCGGCCGCCGGCGAAGGCCGACTGCTTCACCTGCACGTCGGCAGTGGTATATTCCATGTAGAAGCGATCCCCCTCGTAGACGGGGCGATAGAATTCCCAATCGGTGCCGGAATGATATTTGCCGGTACCGCGGAACAGGCCGCGGAACAGCTCCTTGAGCTCGGGGGTCGGCTTCGGGGTCTCGCTCAGGCCCATCGTGGAGACGAACAGCGGGTGCGCGATCGTGCCCCGCCAGCGCGTCTTCGCGCCATAGGAGCGATCGTGCCACAGCGGATTGTCATCGCCGACCGCCCCGAAGGCGAAGTGGCGCATCGCATCGTGCGAGGCGACCTCGTTGAACGGCGGCTGGCGCATGAACTGGGGCACGCCGATCTGCCGGGTCGCGCGCTCGATATCGGCGTCGCTGATCTCGCCCGCGCGCGGCGCCGATTCCGTGGTTTCGCTCTCCGCCAATTCGGCCACAGTCATTCCCCTCAAAGGCGGCGCAATTAGTAAGCGGATTATCGGCGAAGTAAAGCGGGAGCGGTGTGTTTCACGTCGGTTTCGGCGGCTTTCGTGCCGAGGCGGCGAGCGCCATCGCCAGCGCCTCGCGCTCCAGCACCGCCTCGAAGCTGCCGTCCTCAGCGGCGTTGAGCACCTCCTTGGCGAGCCGCTGCGCGACCGGCGGCAGCTCGGCGATGCGGCGAGCCATCGCCATCGTCTCGTCGTACAGGCGCTCGTCGTCGACCAGGCGATGGACGAGACCGAAGGCCAGCGCACGCTCGCCGTCGAACCGCTCATTGAGCAGATAGAGCTCGCGCGCTTTCGCGGTGCCGAGGATCTGTGTCCAGAACCAGCTGCCGCCGCCGTCGCCGGACAGGCCGACGCCGGTGAACGCCGCGAGCAGCACCGCCTTGCGCCCAGCGACCCGGAAGTCGCAGGCGCCGGCCAGGCTCAACCCGGCGCCGGCGCAGGGGCCGTTGATCATCGCGACGGTCGGCTTGCCCATCCGATGCAGCAGGCGGGAGGCGATCATATGCTCGCGCACCATGTCAACGCGGCCGAGCATCCCGGCGCGGCGCGGCGCGGCGCCGTCTTCGCCCCCAATGTTGGCGGCGTTGATCGCGCGCAGGTCGCCACCCGAACAGAAGCCCCGCCCCGCCCCGGTCAACACGACGCAGCGAACGTCGGAATTGCCGGCGAGCTCGTGCAGCGCCTCGTTCAGCGCGTGATGCAGCGAGACGTTGAGCGCGTTGAGCGAGTTTGGCCGGTTCAGCGTCACCAGCGCGACGCCGTCGGTCACTGCTCCGAGAAGCTCTTGCACAGCGCGCTCCATTAACTGCATACCATTTCGGGTAACCGGCGGCGGCGAGTCAAGCGTTGGCCGTGGCGAAGGAGCCGAGGTGGAACCCGATCGTTCGCCGCAATCCGCCGACGACGCGCCGCCCCCGCTCGACCTGCTGGCGCTGCTCGACGACGCCTTCGCCCGCCATGGCGCGGGCGAGGCGATCGTCGGTCGCTTCCGCCGGCTGAGTTTCGCCGGGCTGGACGCAGAGGCGGACGCCGCCGCCGCCGCGATGCGCGCGGCCGGCATGCGGCCCGGCGACCGCGTCGCAGCCTGTCTGCCCAACCATCCCGAGATCGTCGTCGCCTTCCTCGCGGCGATGCGCATCGGCGCCGTCTGGCTCGGCATCAACCGCGCGCTGGCGCCGGCGGAAAAGCTCCACATCCTTCGCGATTCGGGCGCATCGCTGCTGATCGCCGAGCCGGCCGCCGCCGCCGAGCTCGCCTCCGCTCGTGGCGATCTGCCGAACCTGCGCTACATCGCCGAGGTCGATCCCGAGCGCGGCGACGCATGGCAGGAGCGCGTCGACCAGCACCGCGGTGCGCCGCGCCTCATCTTCGCCCCCGATCCGCTCGCGCCCGCCGTGCTCGCCTATACCAGCGGCACGACCGGACGGGCCAAGGCAGTCGTCCACAGCCAGCATAATATCGCGCTTGCCGTCGCCGCGCGGCTGACGCGACCGTGGAGCCTGACCGCGCGGCACGGCGTCTGCACGCCGATGACGATCGTCAACCTGATGATCGTCGGCCCGCTCGCCTCGCTGGCGAGCGGCGGCGCGACGATCTGCGTCGACAGCACCTATGCGCCCGAGCTCGCCGAGTGGGTCGAGCGGGAATCGATCCGCTCGCTTTCCGCCGCTGCCGCGATCTTCCACGATCTCATGACCCGGCCCGACATCCGGCCGGAGCAGGTTCGCTCCGTCCAGAGCATCTCGATGGGATCGGCGCATGTGCCGGAGGATTTCCGCGCCGTTTTCGAGCGCCGCTTCGGCGATCAGGTGAGCTACGCCTACGGCCTGACCGAGGCGCCGACCGTTGTCGCCTCGACGACGCCGGGCGAACCGTTCGCCCCAGGATCGGTGGGACGGCCGCTGCCGCATCTGAGGCTCGCCATCCTGTCGCCGGAGGGCACGCCGCTGCCGCCGGGCGAGGACGGCGAGATCGGCCTCGCCGCCGCCGTCGACGGCCCGTGGCGCGGCGCCTGGCGGCCGATGCTCGGCTACTGGAACGATCCCGAGAGCAGCGCCGCCGCGCTCGCCGGCGGCTGGCTGCACACTGGCGATCTCGGCCGGCTCGACGCGAACGGTGACCTGTTCATCACCGGCCGCCTCAAGGACATGATCAATCGCGGCGGCTCCAACGTCTATCCGGCCGAAATCGAGCGAGTTATTCAAGAGGATGACGAGGTTCTTTATTGCGCGGTGACCGGCAAGCCCGACGCCCGGCTCGGCGAGACCGTCGCCGCCTTCATCCAGCCGGTTGATCGCGACGTGGATCGGGTAAAACTGGCAGACCAATTGCGGAACCGGTGCGGGGCGGCCCTCGCGAGGTACAAGGTTCCGACGGATTGGCTGTTCGTCGATGAAATGCCGCGAAACGACATGAAGAAGATCGTGAAAGCCCAGCTGAAGGCATCCTATTTCACAACCGTACCAGATACCGGCGCGTACGCGCCGCGCCGCGCATGAACGCGACGGACATTCCCGCGGCCACCCCTGCCGAAGCGCCCAGGCGCAAGATCAAGCTCGCAGAAAAGGTCGCCGGCGAGATCATGGACGACATCCGCGCGCGCGGCTGGCCGATCGGCACGCTGCTCGGCACCGAGCTCGAGCTGATCGGCCGCTTCAAGGCGAGCCGCGCGACGCTCGGCGAGGCGATCCGCCAGGTCGAGGCGCAGGGCGCGGCGCAGATGCAGCGCGGCCCGCGCGGTGGCCTGATCGTCGCGGCGCCGGCGCGGGAGACGATCGTAAGGACGATCGCTACCTATCTGGAATTCGCGATGTTTCCTTCGTCGAACTGTTCGAGGCGTTTGACGTCATCGAGACGCTTTCGGTGAAGCTGGCGGCCGAGACGATCGGCAGCGACGAGATCGTGCGATTGCGCGCCATGGTCGCGGAGATCGCGGACGGCCTGCCGCCCGCCGACTATCAGCGCAAGCTGATGGCGGTCCGCCTCGCGGTCGGGGACGCCTCGGGCAATCCCGCGCTCGCGCTGTTCATGCGGGTGCTGGTGCGCGTGCTGACCCATCTTGTCTGGCGCAACATGCCGCCCGCGACCAAGGTCACGCCGGTGCTGCGCGAGACTCGCGGGCATATCGCCGAAATGGTCGAGGCGATCGTCGCCGGCGACGCCTCGCTGGCGCACCAGATCGTGCGGCAGAATGTCGGCGTGCGCAGCCAGTCGTTCCACAGCGAGATGCAGCTGATCAAGCGCGCGAAGCCGGCCGCGCGGCCGCGCGGCGAGACCGGCGCGCATGTGCCGGAGAGCAAGGCGGCCGATCGCGTCGCCCGCGCGATCGTCGACGACATCCGCGGGCATGGCTGGCGGCCCGGCGACCGACTGGGCCAGGAAACCGAGCTGATGGAACGCTACGGCGTCAGCCGCTGGATCATCCGTCAGGCGGTGCGCAAGCTCGAGGTCCACGCGATCCTGCGTTCGAAGCGCGGCCAGGGCGGTGGCCTCACCGTCGACACGCCCGATCCCGAATATACGATCGCGACCGCGCAGACCTATCTGCACGCCACCGAGATCGGCCCGCACCCCTTCGCAGAGCTGTGGTTCAACCTGCTGATCACGATCGCCCAGCTTGCCGCGCGCCGCGCCGATCCAGAACATATGGCGACGCTGCGCGCCGCCTCCGAGCAGATTCAGACGATTACCTTCGAGGAATATCGCACCGGGCTGCCGCGATATTATGTCGCGCTGGCTGATGTCGCGCGGAACGAGGCGCTCCGCATCTTGCTGCTGATCATCGCCCGCTATCTGCTCAACTTCAAGGTGCGGGTATCGAGCCCCACCGTGCCGGAGCGGATGATCGCGCTGCTCGCGGAGATCACGGCGGCGGTCGACGCCGGGGACGAGGGCCTCGCGCGACGGCTAATGACGACCTACACTGCGATCATCGGCGGCTACTTCACCTTCGTGACGACCTTCACGCCGCAGTCCGGCAGCGGCGGCTGATCGGCATTCGGCTCGAGCGGTGCGTCGAAGCCTAGCCCGGGGTGCCGAGCGCGGCGGTGTCGAAATAGTCGCGCCACGCCGTCATGCGGCCGTCCTCGACGTCGAAGATGCCCATCAGCCGCAGCTTCGTCTCCACCCCGTCCATCCGGCCGAGCATCGTGTCGATCCGTTCGGTCAACACCGCCTTTCCCTGCGTGGCAATAGCAAGCATCTCGATGCCGAAATGGGTTACGCCCTGCGCGACCTCGAACGACTCCATCAGCGCCAGAGCCTGATCGGACCCGGTCGTCATGGCGTGCCGACATTCTCCCAGATCGTCTCGGGCGTGAAATAACGGCGGAACGCCGCCTGCAGCTCGGACTTGCCCTTGCCGCATTCGCCGAGGAAGCGAGTCACGGTTTCGACATTCGTGGGCACGATCTGTCCCCTTTGGTTCGCACGCCGGCGCGTAATCTCGATGCGGCGGCGCCATGTTCCGACACGTCATAATGTACCAACGAGAGTCGAACCAACCAGAGGAGAGAGATCGTGCACCACTATCAGGTCGGCCGCGGCGCGGACGGGAAATCGAGAGTGGCAATATCCAGGGATGTCGAGCTCGAAGGGCCCGACGAGGCGACCGCGATCGCGCGCTTCGGTTTCTATCCAGCAGCACTGTTCGAGACCCCGCTCGATGGCGAACCAAACGACAGCGCCTTCTACCGCATCGACGTCGCCGCGGGCGACGTTCGCTGGACGGCCTTCCGGATGGCGCCGAACCATGTGAGCCAGATGCACCACACCGACACGTTCGACTTCAACATCGTCATCGAGGGCGAGACGGACGTGATCCTAGGGGACGGCGAAGTCCGCCTGCGGCCCGGCGACACCATCCTGATGAGCGGTCTCGAGCATCAATGGCGGGCGGGACCGGAGGGTTGCACCTTGGTGTCTGTGGTACGCGGCGTCCGCCGCGCCGCAGGCTGACCCTAGGCGGCCGGCGGCATCGGCAGGAAGCGCGTCGTGAACCCGCCGTCGATGGGGATCTCTGCGCCAGTGACGTAGCGAGCTTCCTCCGAGGCCAGCCACAGGACGCCATAGGCGACGTCGATCGGCTCGCCTTTCAACCCCAGCGGCACATTGGCGGCGGCGCGTTCCGCCATGGCGGCGCCGCGCCGATCGGGCGCGTGCATCGGCGTATCGATCATGCCGGGCAGCACGGCGTTGCAGCGGATGCCGTCGCGCGCCGCACCGCATTGTTGGGCGACCGACTTGGTGAGGTTGGAAAGCGCCGCCTTGGCCGCGCTGTAGCCCGGCATCATCGCGACCGGCAGGAAGGCGTTGGCGGACGAGATGTTGACGATGCTGCCGCCGCCGCCCTCCCGCATCAGCGGGATGGCATGCTTCATGCCGAGGAACGGGCCGTCATAGACGACGGCGGTCTGTCGCCGCCAATCCTCGAGCGGGAAGTCGACGATCGCGGAAGCGATGCCGAAGCCGGCATTGTTGACCAGGATGTCAAGCCGGCCTTGCCGCCGCCGCACATCGCCGATTGTCGTGGTCCACGCCGCCTCGTCGGTGACGTCGAGCAGGAGAAAATCCGCCGTCCCGCCGGCGGCACTGATGGCGTCTGCGACGCCGCGCCCGGCCTCCTGCCGGATATCGGTGACGACGACCGACGCACCCTCGCGCGCGAGCAGCGTCGCGCAGGCCTCGCCGATGCCGCTCGCGGCGCCGGTGACCAGCGCGACCTTGCCCTCGACGCGTCCCGGCATCTCAGCCGAACCGCACGTAGATATGATCTGGCACGCGCAGATGATGGCCGCGAATATCGGGCGCCGGCTTGTCGGGATCGAGCCGCAGATTGGGCAGGCGATCGAGCAGCGCGTTCAGCGCGCGCGTCATCTCGACGCGGGCGAGATGCTGGCCGATGCAGACATGCGGGCCGCTCGCGAAGGCAAGGTGGCGCACCTTACGGTCGCGAAAGATATCGAATGCGTCGGGATCCTTGAACTTGGACGGATCGCGGTTGGCCGAGCCGATATTGACGTTCATCGTCGCCCCCTTCGGCACAGGGTAGCCGTCGATCTCGACGCCGTCCTTGGAGACATAGCGCCACGTCGAGAGCACCGGCGGCTCCCAGCGCAGGCCCTCGTCGATCGTCTGGGGAATCAGGCTACGGTCGGCGGCAAGCGCGGCGAGCTGGTCGGGGTTGGAGAGCAGGCCGACGAGCAGCACGCTGGTGCCGCGATAGGTCGTATCGCCGCCGGTATTCATGAGCTGACGGAGGAACGAGATCACGACCTCGTCGGGCAGCCGCTCGCCATCCGCCTCGACGGTGGCGAGATGGGTGATGAGATCGTCGCGCGGCTCGGCCCGGCGCAGGTCGAGCAGGCCCTGGAAGAAGCGGCCCAGCTTGGAGGAAGCCTCCGCCCCCTGCGGCAAGCCGATCGCCGACTGCACCTGCGCGATCGCCAGCTTGTGGAAGATCGGCGCCTGGTCGGGCTCCAGCCCCAGCTGGCGATAGACGACGCCGAACGGATAGTGATGCGTGAACTGCTCGACGAGATCGGCCTCGCCGGTCGTCTCGAACTTGCCCATCAGCTCGTCGACAACCGGATCGACCACGCTCTCGCCCCATTTGGCGACGATGTTGGGCAGGAAGGCCTTCTGGAAGATGTTGCGGTAGCGCGAATGCAGCGGCGCATCCATCGTGCTCACCGACAGGCCGAACGACACGCCGAGATTGTGCTTGAACGCCTCGTGGTTGGTGAAGGTCTCGGGCTCGGTGAGCACGCGCGTCACCGCCTCGTAGCCGAACACCATATAATGGTCGAGCGGGCCCATCTGCACATAGGGCACGGTGGTGAACAGGTTGCGGTACGAGCCCTTGTGCACCGTCGCCTGTGCGGCAAGCTGGTGGATCGTCGGATAGGGATCGTCGGCGTCGCCGTGCGAAAGCCGCTCGAGCGCGAACGGATTGAAGCTCTTGTCCGCCAGGTCCTCGAGGCGCGGCGGCGGAAGAGCGGTCGCGACATTCATCGATCAGGCTCCAATCCGTATGGAGCATGCGCGCGAGAATCCGCATGCTATTTGTGAGCAGGCATATCGAAGCGTCCGGCGGAGTTCAACGCAGCCCGCGATCAATCGCTCGCCCAGAGATCGCGCGGCATGCCGAGCACGCGCTCGGCGATCTTGTTGCGGTGAACCTCGCTGGTGCCGCCGCCGATCGTCGAGGCGCGCGTGCTGAGATAGGCGTTGGCCCAGCTCGTCGCGGTGAGCCCGCCGGCACCCTGAATGTCGAGCGCGAGCTCGAACAGGCGCTTGTCCTCCTCCTGCCCGAATAACTTCTGGATCGAGCCCTCGGCGCCGGGATCCTCGCCGGCCACCATCCGCGCGACGTTGCGCAGGCCATGAAGGCGCAGCAGCTGCGAGTTGACCCAGGCCTGGCCGACGCGCTTGCGCAGGCCCGGGTCGGCGAGGCCGCCGACGTTGTCCTGTTCGGCGAGCCAGCCGATCACGCGATCGACGACGCGCGCCTGGGCGAGCTGCTGGCCGAGGAAGTTGGTGAGATGCTCGTGCGACAGCGTCGTGCGTGCGACCTTCCAGCCATTGTCGATCGCGCCGACGACGTTGGCGAGCGGCACGCGCACTTCGTCGAAGAACAGTTCGTTGAAGTCATGATCGCCGCTCATCCGCTTGATCGGGCGGATCTCGAGCCGCTCGGCATCCAGCGGGATCAGCACGCAACTGATGCCCTCATGCTTGGGATGGAGCGGCCCGGTGCGGATCAGCGCGAACAGCCAGTCGGCATATTGCGCGCTGGTCGTCCAGATCTTGTGGCCGGTGATCACCAGCTCGTCGCCGTCGACGACGCCGCGGGTGCTGAGCGAGGCGAGGTCCGAGCCGGCGCCGCGCTCGGAGAGGCCGCTCGCCCAGAGGATGTCGGCGCAGCGCGTCGCCTCGACGAAGCGCGCCTTCTGCGCCTCGGTGCCGTGCGCGATGATCGTCGGGCCGGTAAGGCTGAGGCCGCGATTGCCGATCAGCGGCGCACCGCCGCGCCTCGCCAGCATCGAATGATAGATCACCTGTTGGGTGAAGCTGGCGTCGCGCCCGCCAAAGGCCTTCGGCCAGTGGATCCCGGCCCAGCCGCCGTCCGCCAGCATCGCCTGCCAGTCGCGCCGCGCCCGGCGGCCGTCGCTGCCGCGGAATGAGGCCTTCACGTCGGGCGTGAAATTCTCGTCGAGCCACTGACGGAACTCGTCGGCGAAGCGCTGGTCCTCGGCATCGAGGCGAAAGCCGAAATCGAGCTCGCGCGATCGCTCGCGCTTCGCGCCGGCATGGGCGACGAGATCGTCGGTGATGCGATCGAGATGCGCGTCGGGGCTGCCGAGGACAAGCTGGCAGAATTTGGCGCGCCGCATCAGGAGATGGAGATCATGTTCCCAGGTGTTGCCGATCGCGCCGTGGATCTGCACCGCGTCGGCGAGCACGGCGGCGGCGGCGGCAGTCGCGGTCGCCTTGGCCATGCGAGCAGTGCGTGTCGTCGGGATGCCGTCCGCGCCCGAGCGCAGCGCGCCCGTGAGCGCCGAGCGCGCGCCCTCGATCGCGACGAGCGCATCGGTGAGCTTGTGCTTGATCGCCTGGAAGCGGCCGATCGGCTGGCCGAACTGGGTGCGATCGAGCGCATAGGCCGAGGTGAGATCGAGCGCCTCGCGCGCCGCGCCGATCGCATCCGCCGCGATCAGCGTCCAGGCGACCGCCTCGACGTCGTCCAACGGCATATCGGAAATGCGGTCGGCGGGTGCGTGGCTCAGCGTGACGGTGGCGAGCGGGCGGGTCGGATCGAAGGATTCGAGCGCGGAGACCGTCACGCCCTCGCCACGCCGGACCGCCCACCAGGCGCCGTCCCCCGGCACCAGCAGCACCTCAAGCCCGGTCGCGTCGAGCGCCTGCTCGATCGCGCCGTCGAGCAGCGTCCGGCCGTCCGCCGAAGCGACGACGAGCGACGAGCGGCCGCTCGCTGGCAGCACGACGCCGACGTCGGCCGCACCGCCGAGCAGCGCATCGCGCAGACGCGCGGCGCCCTCCCCCTCGCCGCGATCCAGCACGCAGGCGGCGAGGCCCGTCGCGAGGAAGGGTGCCGGCGCAACGTTGCGCGCCAGCTCCTCGATCACAGCGCACAGATCGGCGAGGCCGAGGCCGGCGCCGCAGTGCGCCTCGGAAACGGTCATGGCGAAGATGCCGAGCTCCGCCAGCGCTGCGACGGCCTCGCCGCCGCCATCCTTGCCGTCGGCGATCGCGCGGGCGACAGCGCGATCGGGCAGCACGCGCCCCACCGCGCGCAGGATGTCGTCCGTCTCGGGCGCCAATCCGTTGTCGCTCATGCCGCGCGCATATCGCCATGCACCACCGCCCTCGGCACGGCGAGGATGCGGTCGAGCGTCGCGCGCCGGCCGCCGAGCAGCTGATCAAGCAGGAAGGCACGCTTGACGAAACGGTGCGGCGGCAGCTCCTCGGTGAAGCCCATGCCGCCGTGGTTCTGGACATTGTCCTGCGCGCCGGCGAGCGCGCCGCCGACCGCGGTGATACGCGCGGCATCGATCTGGAAGCGCGCGTCGGCCGCGTCGGCGTCATGGCAGAGCGCCGCCATCACCACCTGCAGCCAGGCGACGTCGGCACGCGCCGCCATGTCGGCGCAACGATGCGACACCGCCTGGAACATGCCGATCGGGCGGCCGAACTGCTCGCGGATCTTGGCATAGCCGGCGGATTCGTCGCGGATCGCCTCGCACATGCCGGCGGCGGTGGCGGCGATCAGCAGCACCGCCTCGGCGAACAGGTCGGCGGTGCCGGTTGGCACGGTCAGCAGCGGCTCCGGCGGCAGCCTGCACAAGGCGAGCGACGCGGCGGGATCGACCGAGACGCGCACCTCGCGATCGGCGGGCAGCGCGTAGACGCGGGTTGCGTCGGGCGCCGGCAGCAGGCCGAGATCCGCGTCCTCGCCGTCGATCACGCGCAGCCGGCGGTCAACGGCGCGGGCGTCGGGCGGGGACAGCAGGGCGACGCGGCGCTCGCCTGCGATGATCGCAGCGGCGAGCGCGGTATCGCCGGCGATCGCCGCCGCCTTCGCGCCGAGCACGCTCGACAGCAGCGGCCCGGGCACGAGCTGGCGCCCGATTTCGCGGAACAGCAACGCGGTCTCGGCGAGCGACAGCCCGCTACCGCCCGCCGCCCCGGACGCGGCGATGCCAAGCCAGCCGAGCTCGGCGACCTGGAGCCACTGCGCGTCGGTGGCGCGCGCATGCTCATCGGCGAGCGGAAACATCTCCAGTGCGGCGCGGGCGAAGGCGTCGGCGAGCTGCTGCTGGTCATCGTTGGTGAGCAGGTCCATAGGCTGTCCCTCAGCGCCCGCGCGGCAGCGCGAGGATGCGTTCGGCGATGATGTTGCGCTGGATGTCCTTGGTACCGCCGCTGATCGTGTCCTTGAAGCTCAGCAGATAGTCACGCACCCACGGCCGCCCCTCGGCGCTTTTTAGATCGGCATCGAGGGTGTCGATGCCGAGCACGTCCATCGCCAGCCGGTTCACGCGCTGGACGAGCTGGGTGAAGGTGAGCCGGACCATCGAGCCCTCGGGACCCGGCACCGGCACGCGCTTCAGCCGCGAGATCATCCCGTAGCTCATCGAGCGGAGCGCGGCGACGTCGACGCGCGCCTCGGCGATCCGCACACGCAGTTCGTCATCGTCGTCGAGCAGGCTGCCGCCGCGACCGCCTGGCTGCGCGGCAGCGGCGGCGACGATCATCTCGACGGTGCGGGCGAGATCGATCTGCGCGGCGGTGAGCGCGGTGGCGCGCTCGAAGCCGAGATTGGCCATCGCGATCCGCCAGCCGTCGTTGAGCTGGCCCACGACGTTGGCAAGCGGGATGCGCGCCTCGTTGTAGAACACCTCGCAGAAATGCTCGGCGCCATCCATCGTCCGGATCGGGCGGATGTCGACGCCGGGCAGCGTCACGTCGCCGATCACCCAGGAGATGCCGCGATGGCGCTGCGAGCCGGCCTCGGTGCGCACCAGCAGCTCCTGATAGCTGGCGTGGTGCGCGTTGCTGGTCCAGATCTTCTGGCCGGTGACGACGAGATGGGCGCCGTCGATCTCGCCGCGCGTGCGGATGTTGGCGAGGTCGGAGCCCGCGCCCGGCTCCGAGAAGCCCTGGCACCACACCGCCTCGGCGCTCAGGATCTTTGGGAGGTGAAACGCCTTCTGCGCCTCGGTGCCGCATTCGATCAGGGTAGGCCCGGCATGGTTGATGCCGACGAAGCAGACGCCGACCGCCGGCGCCTGCGCCCGCGAACATTCCTCGTACCAGATCACCTGCTCGGTGAGCGAGCCGCCGACGCCGCCATATTCCTTCGGCCACGCGACACCCGCCCAGCCGCCGTCGAACAGCTTGCGCTGCCAGGCGCGGTCGTAGGAAGCGGCGTCCTTGCCGTCGGGCGGCCGCTTGTCCTTCGGGACGTTGTCCTCGAGCCAGGCGCGCGCCTCCTGCCGGAAGCGCGCTTCCCGCTCGCTGATCTCGAGATCCATCAGGCCTCCTGCACGACGAGCGACTGGCGCAGATCGGCCTTGCGGACCTTGCCCTGCGCGGTGC
>JAFAZF010000016.1 GCA_019239915.1 Sphingomonadaceae bacterium | reverse complement strand
GCCGCGGCGACGGCATTCGCGGGGGTGCTGGTGATCGTTGCCGGGCAGGCGGTCGCAGCGCCGGCGCCGGGGGTGTTCCGCGGTGCCGTCGCGATTCTGTGCTCGGCGCTCTGCTATGCGTGGAACCTGATCCTGATGCGCCAGCAGGCACTTGTGGCGAAACCTCTCGAGATCGTCTTTTTCCAGAATCTGGTCATCTTCGCGCTGATGCTGATCGCGGCACCGTGGCTCGGCAGCGTTCCGGCTTCCGCGCAACTGCCGGAGATCCTTGCCGCCGGTATCCTCGCGATTGTGTCGCTGCTGCTGCTCTCCTGGGCTTATGCGCGCGCGGAGGCGAGCTATCTCGTCACGAGCGAGTATAGCGGCTTCCTGTGGGCGGCGCTGTTCGGCTTCCTGTTCTTCGGAGAGCAGGTTTCGCCCTGGACGAGCGCCGGCGCCGTGCTCATCGTGAGCGGCTGCGCGATCGCCGCGCGTTCGCGGCCGCACCCGCCAGCACCGGGAGAACTGCCCTGATGTCCGTCACCGTCCGTCCCGCCCTGCCCGGCGACGAGACCGAGATCCTGCGCATGATCCGCGCCCTTGCGGCCTTCGAACGCATGCCCGACGCGGTCGAGGCAACGGAGGCGAGCCTGCGCGCCACGCTGTTCATCCCGCACGCACAGGTCTTCGCGCATCTCGCCGAAATCGAGGGACGGGCGATCGGCCTCGCGCTCTGGTTCCTCAACTATTCGACGTGGACCGGGCGGCCGGGCATCTATCTCGAAGACCTGTTCGTCGACCCCAACGTGCGCCGGGCCGGCGTCGCGCGGGCCCTGTTCGCGGCGCTTGCGAGGGAGGCGCGGGCGCGCGACTGCGCACGGATCGACTGGGCGGTGCTCGATTGGAACGAGCAGGCGATGCGCTTCTATCGCGCGATCGGCGGCCGTCCGCAGAGCGGCTGGCAGCCCTGGCGGCTCGAGGGCGAGGCATTGGAGCGTCTAGCCGCCGACACTGAGGCATCCCACCCGGCCTGAGCGTAGCCGACGATGCCGCCTCCGTTGGAGGCATGGGGGCTCGGCGCGAACAGATCGCAGTCGCTACAATCTGAGCCCCGCCGTTTCTTTGAGACCCGCCATCAGGTTGAGGTTCTGGACGGCCGCGCCGGCCGCGCCCTTGCCGAGGTTGTCGAGCAGCGCGACCAGCCGGACCTGGCCGGTCTTCGGCTCGCTGTAGACGAAGATCTCGAGGCGATCGCTGCCGGCGCAGCGCTCGATCAGCAGTTCATCGGGCGTTTCGTCGATGACGCGGACGACGTCGCTGTCGGCATACGCATCGTGCAGCGCCTCGCGAATATCGTCGATCCCGCCGTTCAGCGTCATCAGGTGGAGCGGCACCTCGACGGTCATGCCGCGATAGGTCCGCGCCACCGCCGGCAGGAAGATCGGAGGCAGCTCGAGGCCGCCATGGGTCTGCATCTCCGGCACATGCTTGTGGCCGAGACCGAGGCCGTAAAGCCTCAAACCCGTCGCGGTGGCGCCAGCCGCCGCCTGATCCTCGAAGCGCGCGATCAGCGACTTGCCGCCACCCGAATAGCCAGAGACGGCATTGACGCTGAGCGGAAGATAGGCGGGCACGATCCCGGCGCTCACGAGCGGGCGCACAAGCGCGAGGAAGCCGGTCGGATAGCAACCCGGGTTCGACACACGCTGCGCCGTCGCGATCGCTTCGCGCTGCCCGACATCGAGCTCGGGAAAGCCATAGGTCCAAGCAGGGTCGGTCCGGTGCGCCGTTGACGCGTCGATCACGCGCGTCGGCGCGTCGCCGATCAGCGCGACCGCTTCGCGCGCAGCATCGTCGTGCAGGCAGAGGATGGCGACATCAGCGCTCTTGAGCGCGTCCGTGCGGGCCTGCGGATCCTTGCGCCGCTCTTCGGGGAGCGTGATGAGCGCGATATCGGCGCGGCCGGCGAGCCGCTCGCCGATCTCGAGACCCGTGGTGCCCGCTGCACCGTCGACGAAAACGGAAACGCTCATGGCAGCCGCCGCCTGGCGACGATCGGCTCCGCGTGCCGCGGCGTCAGCCGCGCGACGATGTCCGCCAGCGGCTCGACCGTCACCGCCATCCAGTGGGCATTGGCATGCACGAGCCGCTCCTCATCGGCCATGAAACCGATATGGCCGGGAAAGCAGATGATATCGCCGCGGACAAGCGCGTCGCCCGCCGCAATCTCTTCGCCGAGCGCCCGCTGCTGATCGCTGTCTCGCGGGCTTACGACACCGGCGAATGCCAGCGCCAGCTGCACGAGGCCGGAACAGTCGATACCGTCACCGCTGCGGCCGCCCCAGCGATAAGGGGTGCCGATGAGCCGTTCGGCTGCCACCACCGGATCGATCTCGCCTCCGATCGCCTGTGCGTGGCGGCAGTGAATATAGCCGCTCCGGCAGGTCAGGAACTCACCTTCTTCTTCGGCTACGAAGCGGCCGCCCATCGGCCAGCGCGCCACGACGGGAGACTTGATGTCGGGCGCGGAGAAGACGAGCGCGGCGGCCGCCGACACGATATGCGTCGGCGTCTTGGTCGGCGCGCCAAGCGCCTTGCGCGGCAAATAGCCGACATAGTCGTCATGTGCCGAATAGCCCCACGCCCAGTCGCCGCTGATCTCGAGCAGCTGGAACCGTTCACCCATCAACAATTCGCTTACCGCCGGCGCATCCGCGGACGGACGGCCGCGCATGACCGCGGCCACTGTTGTGCAGACCCGCTCGATCGGAGCTGCGTAATGTGCAGATAGAACGCGATCGGCCAAGCGCAGATCGACGAGATCGGGACGGATGGCATTAATGCGCGTGTCGAGCCGGACCGAAGGTCCGCTCAGGCGGACCTGTTCAGCCGCTCGCGTGGGCGAGGCGGAGCCGCCGGCGGTCATTGCCTCCGACGATAAAGCCCTTGAAGTTTTCAAGAAACTCGGCTCCCGCGTTCGTCCGTGTCACGAAGATGTTGCGCCGATCCTTTTCATCGCGCTCGCGGCGCAGATAGCCCAGGCCACCGAGCGTATTCAAGGCGCGCGTGACCACCGGCTTTGAGACACCCAGCATGCTCGCCAAGCCGCGGACCGTATGCGGTCCATTGGTGTGATAGACCAGCAGAAGGAGCGCCATTTGGCGATTGGTCAGGTCGGCATTGCCCGAGCGGACATAGGCGACCAGCGCATCCATCCAATTGTAAAGCGGCTCGTGCTTCACTGGCCTCGTCCTCGCGCTCGGGCGCCGAAAACTCGCGCCGGCGCCCAGTTTTGAGGCAAGAACACCCAGCAAGGCGGATCGTTTCCGATCAATCGAGAAACGCTTGCAAAACTGTCGACTATCGATCCGGGCGAGCTTCGCCGAAGCGGCGTTGCAGCATTTCCCAAGCCGCGCGCAACCCGAGCGCTTCGCCGCCTTTCGGCCTGCCTGGCTTCCCTGCGGGTCGCCAGGCGGAAGTATCGAAGTGTGCCCATGGCACGCCGTCCGGCGCGAACTCGGCGAGGAACAGCGCGGCGGTGATCGCACCGGCGAAGCCGCCCTCGCCGGCATTGTTAATGTCGGCCACGTCGCTTTTGAGCATGCCCTTGTAGCCGGACCAGAGCGGCAGCCGCCACAGCGGGTCTTCCACCGCGCTGCCCGCAGCGAGCAGCTCGTCGCCGAGCCCGTCCTCGTTCGCGAACAGCGCCGGGAGCTCGGGGCCGAGCGCGACACGTGCGGCGCCGGTCAGCGTCGCGAAATCAAGGACGAGCTCGGGCTTGTCCTCGCCGGCCCTGACGAGCGCGTCGCCGAGGATGAGGCGACCTTCCGCATCGGTGTTGCCGATCTCGACGAACAGGCCCTTGCGCGTGCTGAGGACGTCGCCCGGCCGGAAGGCATCGCCGGAGATCGCGTTCTCGACGGCCGGAACGAGCAGGTGCAGCCGCACCGGCAGCTTTGCGCGCATGACAAGCCCCGCGAGCGCCAGCGCGTGGGCTGCGCCGCCCATGTCCTTCTTCATCAATCGCATGCCGGACGCGGGTTTGATGTCGAGGCCGCCCGAATCGAAGCAGACGCCCTTGCCGACGATCGCGACGCGAGGATGCGCGGGATCGCCCCACTCGACTTCGATCAGGCGAGGTGCGCGATCCGGTGCCGCGGCGCGGCCGACGGCGTGGATCATCGGATAGCCCTCGGCGAGAGCTTCGCCCGTGGTGACGCGCACGCGCGCGCCGTGCGCCCCCGCGACCTGCTCGATCGCGGCCTGGAGATCGGCCGGTCCCATGTCGCTCGTCGGCGTATCGACAAGATCGCGGACCAGCGCGACCGCCTCGGCGAGCGCGAGCGTCTCCTCGATCTTGGCGGGCTCGCGGGAAAGCAGCACCCGCTTGCACAGCGGCCCGGGCTTCTGGCGATAACGGTCGAAGCGATGCTGCGCCAGCAGCCAACCCAGCGCAGCGGCGCCCGAATCGCGATCGTCGAGGCGGTAGCTGCCGTCCGGAAGCTTCGCGGCCGCGGATGCGAGGTCCCATGTTCCGAGCGTCTCGGGTGTGCCGAGCAGTACCGACCACTCCTTGCCGCGCTCGTCGGGCAGGATGACGAACTCGCCCGGCTTGGCCCTGAATCGCGCCGCCGCGATGAGCATGCGCACCCGCTCGGGCTGATTGCCGAGCCAGGCCTCGAAGCCGGCTTTGGTGACGGTGTGGATCGTGCGCCCGGGCTCGCCGCGATCGGGCAGGAGGAGTTGTGCGAAGTCCGTCATAGCCTTCAGCCATAGCCTTCGGGCCGAGCTTGTCGAAGCCCCGTCCTATTCTCAGCCAGTCGAAACGAAGCACGACACTGCGGCCAGCTCAGGCCGAATAGCTGTCTATGCGGCGACCGGTACGCCGTAGAGATCGTGCTCGTCGGCATCCTCGATCAGGACCTTGACGGTGTCGCCGCCCGCCAGCCCTTGCGCGTCGCGAAGCTGGACTTCGCCGTCGATCTCGGGGGCGTCGGCTTTGGAGCGGCCGGTGGCGCCGCCCTCCTCGTCGGCCGCGTCGATGATGACGTCGAGCGTGCGGCCGATCTTCGCCTGCAGTTTCGCCGCAGAGATCGCGGCCGTCTTCTCCATCAGCCGCGCGTAGCGCTCCTCCTTGATCTCTTCGGGCATCGCGCCGGGGAGATCGTTCGCCGCCGCGCCCTGTACCGGCTCGAAGCGGAACGCGCCGACGCGATCGAGCTGCGCCTCGTCGAGCCAGTCGAGCAGATACTGGAAGTCGTCCTCGGTCTCACCGGGAAAGCCGACGACGAAAGAGGAACGGATCGCGATGTCAGGAACTTCCGCGCGCCAGCTCGCAATGCGCTGCAGCACCTTCGTTTCGTTGGCGGGGCGTTTCATCGCCTTCAGCACCTTGGGCGCCGCATGCTGGAATGGAATGTCGAGATAGGGCAGCACGAGCCCGTCCGCCATCAGCGGGATGACGTCGTCGACATGCGGATACGGATAGACATAGTGGAGGCGGACCCACGGCCTGTTCTCCGGTCCGCCCAGCTTGCCCAATTCACGCGCAAGATCGGTCATGTGCGCGCGGACGTCATGGCCCTTCCAAGGCCACGTCTTGTGGCGGAGGTCGACGCCGTAAGCCGAGGTGTCCTGGCTGATCACGAGCAGCTCGCGCGTTCCCGAGGCCACCAGCTTCTCCGCCTCGCGCAGGATCGCGTCAGGGCGTCGCGACACAAGATCGCCGCGGATCGACGGGATGATGCAGAAGCTGCAGCGATGGTTGCAGCCCTCTGAAATCTTGAGATAGCTGTAGTGGCGTGGCGTCAGCTTGAGATCGCGATCGGGCACCAGGTTGAGGAACGGCGAGGGCGGCACCGGCGCGGCCTCGCGCACCGCGCCGACAACCGCCTCATACTGGTGCGGCCCGGTGACCGCGAGCACAGCGGGGAAGCGCGCGCGGATCGTATCGGCTTCGTTGCCCATGCAGCCGGTGACGATGACGCGGCCATTTTCGGCGATCGCCTCACCGATCGCTTCGAGGCTTTCCTCCTTGGCGCTGTCCAGGAAGCCGCAGGTGTTGACGAGCACGACATCGGCGCCGGCATAGTCGGCGGACATCGCATAGCCGTCGGCGCGCAGCCTGGTGAGGATGCGCTCGCTGTCGACCAGCGCCTTGGGACAGCCGAGCGACACCATGCCGACCTTGGGCGGAGAGGGGAGTATGGTGGCCATTGGAAGGCGCGCGACATAGGCGCGCGCGCGCGATTTTGCCAGTGTTCGCCAACTTGCGCCTCCACACTCCGGTCGTGCTGAGCGCAGTCGAAGCATGTGGAGAGCTACGCTCTTGCCGCACGTCCTTCGACTGCGCTCAGGACGAACGGGTTCTTGACGGTTTGATTCAGCCGCCCGGAAGCTGCCCCAGCGGATCGACGGGCGTGCGGCCGCGGCGGATCTCGAAGTGCAGCTGCGGGGCGCTGACATCGCCGGTATCGCCGGCACGGCCGATGATCTCGCCCTGCCGCACCGATTGGCCGCGCTTCACGAGCAGCGCATCGGCATGGCCGTAGGCGGTCAGCCAACCCTGCCCGTGCTTGATGAGGATGAGCCCGCCATAGACCGCGATCTCGCTGCCGACATAGGCGACGACGCCGTCCGCGGCGGCGCGGATCGGCTCGCCCTTTTCCGCCGCGATGTTGATGCCGTCGCTGCGACGGCCGTTGCCGAGCGAGCCGAAGCGGGTGAGGACGTGGTGCCCCTCGATCGGCCAGGCGAAGCGGCCGGCGAAGTGCTGTGGCGGCGCCACCACCGCTTCCGGCGGCAGCGTGCGGCGCGCGGAGGCGGTCGGCTTCGCGGGACGGCCGGTGTCGCCGATCGCCGGTTCGGCGCCGGTGATGAGATCGTCAATGTCGAGATGAAAGGCCTTGGCGCGATCCTCGACGCTCATCTGCGCGACTTCGGTCGCGCTCGGGATCAGCAGCCGCTGGTTGGTACGCAGGAAATAGGGCTCCTGCAGATCGTTGAGCGCGACGATCTTGGCCCAGTCGACGCCATAGGCACGGGCAATCGCGATACCGGTCTCGCCTTCCTTGACGCGATGATAGCGGCCGCCCGGGATCTTGAGCTTGCGGCCCGGAGCGACGGTGAAGGGTGCGTCGAGATGGTTGGCGCGCGCGATCGCCTCGGAACCCGCGCCGGTCTTCTCCGCGATGCCGCGCAGGCTGTCGCCGGGCTTCACCGTATAGGTCTGGTCCGGCACCGTCCGCGCGTCGGCCACGACCTTGCGCGCGATCCAGGCGGGGGTGGTCTGCGCCACGGAGGTCGGCGCCGTGTCCTTGTCGTGTTCGTTCTGCTCGCGGCTGGGGCCGCCATTGTGGCGGGCGCCGCTATCCTGCCGGGCGTCGTCGGCCCGCGCGTCGTCGGCGTCATCGCGGGAGGCGCGGGGAACCGACCGAGGTGCCGGGCGCGGCGCCGCTTCGGCGGCGGGACCATAGCCTTCGGGCGGGTTCACGGCCGGAATGCAGGCGGCGAGCAGCGCCGCGAGCGGCATCAGCGACAAGACTATCCTCGGCCTGCGCGCCACATCATTCCCCCGCGGCTTTGGCCGACCCTAGCGTCACGCGGGCGGCAAGCGCAATCAGCCAGGCTGGAGCAGTTCAAGACCGTTCGTGTAAGGCAGCAGCGCGTCCGGCACGCGGACGCTCCCATCCGCCTGCTGGTAATTCTCGATCACCGCCACCAGAGCGCGGCCGACGGCGAGGCCGGAACCGTTGAGCGTATGCACGAAGCGCGTGCCTTTCTCTTCTCCGTCTGGGCGATAGCGGGCGTTCATGCGGCGTGCCTGGAAGTCTCCGCAAGTCGAGCAGGAGGAGATCTCGCGATAGAGACGCTGGCCGGGCAACCAGACTTCGAGATCGAAGGTTCGCCGCGCGCCAAAGCCCATGTCGCCGGCACAGAGCAGCATGCGACGATAGGCAAGTCCAAGCCGCTCGAGGATCGTCTCCGCCGCCCGCGTCATCCGCTCCTGCTCCGCGTCACTCTCCTCGGGTGTCGTGATCGAGACGAGTTCGACCTTATCGAACTGGTGCTGGCGGATCATGCCGCGCGTGTCGCGCCCCGCCGCGCCCGCTTCGGAGCGAAAGCAGGGGGTCAGCGCCGTGAACCGTTGCGGCAACGCGTCCTCGCGCAGGATCTTGTCACGAACGAGGTTGGTGAGGCTGACCTCGGCGGTTGGGATCAGCCAGCGGCCGTCGGTGGTGCGAAACAGGTCCTCCGCGAACTTCGGCAGCTGACCGGTGCCGAAAGCGGCCTCGTCGCGCACCAGCAGCGGCGGCGCGACCTCGGTGAAACCATGCTCCTCGGTCTGTACGTCGAGCATGAACTGGCCGAGCGCGCGATTGAGCCGGGCGATCGGTCCCCTGAGGGCGACGAAGCGCGCGCCGGCTATTGCCGCGGCACTCTCGAAATCCATGCCGAGCGCCGGCCCGAGATCGGCATGTTCGCGCGGTTCGAAGTCGAAGGCGGGAACGTCGCCCCAGCGCTTCAGCTCGACGTTGTCGGTCTCGTCCTCGCCCTCCGGCACGTCGTCGGCGGGAAGGTTGGGAATCGCGGCTAGTGCTTCATCGAGCACGGCCGTGGTGTCGGCCTCAGCGGCGCTGAGTTGTGGCAGCCGCGTCTTGAGATCGGCGACTTCGGCCATCAGCGCTTGCGCGCGCGCCTCGTCCTTCGCCGCCTTGGCTTGACCGATCGCCTTGGAGGCGGCGTTGCGCCGCTCCTGCGCGGTCTGCGCCTCGGCGATCGCGGCACGCCGGCGCTCGTCGAGCGCGATCAGCGCGTCCGCCTGCGCATCGAGGCCGCGACGCGCGAGCGCGGCGTCGAAGGCGGCAGGATCGTCCCGGATGGCGCGGATATCGTGCATGGCGGGCCGCTAGCCGCCGCTGCCGCCGCGCGCAACCTCCGCGCCGATCGCGGCGTTGGGTTGCGGAGTCTAGCAAAGGAGAGGCGCATGCGGATCCCGCACGACACCGCCGTGCTCGTCGCCGATGGGCGCAAGATGCTGTTCTTCCGCAATGAAGGCGACGCCGACTATCCGTCGCTAACCGTCATTCGGCACCGCGAGCACCAGAACCCGCCCGACCGCGATCAGAAGTCGGACGCGTCGGGGCAGCGGCCGTCGTCCGCCACACCCGGCGGCGAAAGTGCGGAAGAGGTCGATTTCCACGTGCTGGAGGAGGATCGCTTCGCCGCCGAGGCGGCCGAGATGCTCAAGGTGCGCGCCGTCGCCGGCGAATATGCCAAGCTGCTCGTGGTCGCGCCACCGAAGACATTGGGCGAGCTGCGCAAGCATTATCACAAGGAAGTCGAGTCGCGGCTGCTCGGGGAAATGCCGAAGGACTTGACCGGGCATCCCGTCGATCAGATCGAACGGATCATCGCCGAAGGCTGAGGCGACGTCGGAACGGAAGCGCAATCAGCGCCGTTGGTTCATCGCCTTTTCATGCTGCAGCCAGTCCATTTGGCGCGGCGCAACCACAAGAGGATGTTTCGTGATGAAGACGATTGCACGCCTTGTTCTTCTCTCGAGTTGCGCAGTCGCGCTGCCTGCCGCCGCACTCGCGCAATCGCCGGCACCAGCCGCAAATTCCGCGAGCAAAACGCCGCAAGCCTCGACTGCCCAAGGCGGGCCGACCGCTGGCGCGACGGTCTACGACACGTCCGGCAATATCGTCGGTACGATCGACAGCGTCGACAACCAGTTCGCGGTGCTCGCGACGAGCAAGAGCAAGGTGAAGCTGCCGCTCACCTCATTCGCGGCCGGTCCGAAGGGGCCATTGCTCGGCATGACCGCCGCGCAGGTCGATGCCGCTGCGGGTGCCGCATCCGGCGCCGACGCGAGCGCATCGGCGACCACCGCTGCGCCCGCTACGGCATCCAACAACAACGCCGCGCCCGCCGCCTCGACGCCCGCTACCGGCGCCGGACCGCAGCGCGCCACCACGACCGCCACCAATTCGACGTCGGTCGGCGCGCCGCCGAAGCTCCAGAAAGGTGCCTCGGTGAGCGACAGCAAGGGCGGCAAGGTCGGTACGATCGACAGTGTCGACAGCCAGTTCGCGACGGTGGCGACCGCGAAGAACAAGGTGCGGCTGCCGCTGACCGCGTTCGCCAATGGGCCTAATGGTCCGGTGATCGGCATGACCGCGGATCAGCTCGACCAGGCGGCGAGCGCGGCGAAGAGCGGCTCCTGACGCACGCGCTTCGCGGGAGTGCAGAAGGAAAGGCCCGCCGGAAGGGCCGGCGGGCCTTCTGTACTCGGTAGGTGTGATCAGCCCTCGGCGATCTCGCTGCCCGCCTCGTCCTGGTTCTTGCGACCGGCGCGGCGCGCGGCGAGCGCGGACGCGGCAGCGCCGAACAGAAGCAGCATCGGCGGCGCCGGCACGTCGTTGCCGGGCGGCGGAGGCGGCGGGGGCGGGAAGTGACCGCCCGAGCTCGTCGATGACGAGGTCGAGCTGCTCGTTGAGCTCGAGGTGGAGCTGCTGGTCGAGCTGGAGCTCGACGTCGAGCTCGAGCTGCTGACGCCGCTCGACGTGGAGGTCGACCCGCCACTGCTGCTCGAGGTCGAGGAGACGAAGAAGCCGCCGCTCGTGCTGCCCCCACCGAAGAAGCCGCCGCCGAGGAAGCCGCCCGGGAAGAAGCCGCCGCTGGAGCCGCCGACGATTGCGGGCGGCGGTGCCATGGGCGCCTCATAGGCCGGCATCGGCCCGGCAGCGGCGGTGACCACCGTCGGCGTGCACGTCGTGGTCGTCACCGTCTTCGCCACCGTCTTGGTGACCGGGCGCCGCACCACCTTGTGCGCGAACACCTTATGGACGGGATGATGCTCGGCATAATGCACGGCGCCGCCGCCGACGACCGCACCACCGCATGCACATGCGCACAATTTCGTGAGAGCCATACGAACGGACATAGCGCTACTCTTTTCTACCTGCCCGACGAATTGTCGTTGCAGCCCCTGTGCCGCAAAGACTTTCCGTCCCCTGCCTGTTTGCGCAAAATGCCGAAGCCGTTGTTAAGTTCAAGCGCGTTAAGCACCTTTCCCCCCGAATAAGATGCCTAACGGAGGTAGGAACATGAACTCACAAGGTTAACGTCTCAAAAGAGAGCGGCACGACTCCGAATGATCTGCTTCCGTGGTGGATAGTCATGGTGAAGATCTTTGGTTAACGCGATCCTGCTGCCGAATGACGCGAATCACGGCGCGCATGTGCGGGTGCTGCGAACTGTGCCGTTCCGGCAACGGCGGAAAGGCGTACGAAATACCGTGGCTTGTGGAAGGTTGCAGCGATGCGTATAGGGCCGCCCGGGCAGGGGTGTGGCTTGGCGACCTGTATCATCGGCGCCAGGAGCGTTCCGCGGTCTTCGACCGGAGGGCGGTGTATGGCGACGGCGGGGAAGAGACTGAACGATATCGCGGACGAGCGATCGTCCGCGGCCAACGATCCGGACTATCGACCGAGTCCCGACGAGCCCTTCATGGGCCCGCGCCAGCTCACCTATTTCCGTGACAAGCTGCTGCGCTGGAAGGATCAGATCCTCGACGAGGCAAAGGGGACGCTGGCACAGCTCCAGATCGACTCCCTGCGCGAACCCGACATCACCGATCGCGCCTCGAGCGAAACCGATTGGTCGATAGAACTCCGCACGCGCGATCGCGAGCGCAAGCTCATCTCGAAGATCGATGCGGCGCTGCGCCGCATCGACGAAGGCGAATATGGCTATTGCGAAGTGACCGGCGAGCCGATCTCGCTCGCCCGGCTCGAGGCGCGGCCGATCGCCACGATGACCGTCGAAGCGCAGGAGCGCCACGAGCGCAACGAGAAGGTCTCGCGCGAAGAATAGCGGAAAACGCGCGCGCCGAAGCGGCGTCGCGCCTTAACGCTTTGGCGAAGCTTTCCGGTCTATAGCCGCGGCTGCAATCGCAGACGGGATGACTTGATCGTGAGCGATCTGGACAGCATGAGCGACGAAGCCGACGCGCCGCGCCGCACCGAGCAGCGCGACAGCATGATGCTGCACGCGACCTTGCGTCGCGCGCACGACAGCTATGAATCGCCTGTCCGTATCCGCAACCTCTCCGCTGGCGGCATGATGGCCGAATGCGAGCTGCCGCTCGCCCGCGGCGAGGAAGTCGAAGTGCGGCTCAAGAATGTCGGCGCGGTCAAGGCGACGGTCGCCTGGTCGGTCGACGGGCGGATCGGCATCGCCTTCGATGCACCGATCGATCGGCTGCGCGCGCGCCGCCCGGTCGCGGCAGCGCCCGTGCGCACCAAGCCGCAGATGCCGCAAAGCCGGCGCCCGGGCCTGCGCCTCGGCTGAGAATTAGCGCTGCGCCGCGTCGGCGCTCGCATCGATCCAATTTGCTTGGAGCGGCAAGGACCGCGCCCCGGACGGACCGGGGAGCGGCCTGCCGACAATGGCAGCTGACGCCGGTCAGAGACCGACGAGCATTTCCTTGATCTTCAGCTTCTGCTTCTTGAGCCGGCTGAGCAACGCCTCGTCGGGTGCGGGGCGGCTTCGCTCGGCAGTGATCCGGGCATCGAGCCCGGCATGGCGTGCGATAAGAGTCGAAGAATGCGAAGCGTTCATTCCTGTCTCCTTTGCCTGAAACCAAGCATCGACCAGTAGAACACGAAGCGGGCGGCTTGTCGCGCCCCGATTGGATGTTCCGCGACGGCCGCGCGGCGGAATGCGACCAACCGTTGGAGGGTGGGCGCTTGCAGCCGTAACGAAGCGCGATTAGCGCTGTCCGGTCAGGCGCAAGGACGGGCGATGGACGGCGAGGAGCTGCGGCGGAAGATCGAGCTGTTGCGGATCGAGCACGGCGATCTCGACGCCTCGATCGCGGCGCTCGCCGGCCAGACCTCGCCGGACCAGCTCCAGATCGCGCGGCTCAAGAAGCGCAAGCTGCGCCTGAAGGACGAGATCGCGATGCTCGAGGATCACCTCATTCCCGACATCATCGCCTGAGGATCATTCCAAGGAAACGGCAGATTTCTGCCGCTCCAAAGCTCACCCAATGTTTTGGTTAAAGGTCCCGCGCTGGCTGCCGTTAACCCTGACATGGCCGCTCTGACCAAGCGGCCGGACCTTTGGGGAGCCAGTATCATGACCGTCATCAACACGAACGTCTCGGCGCTCGTCGCCGCCAACGCCAGCAACAACGCCAGTGCTATGCTGCAGACCGCGATGGAGCGCCTCTCCACCGGCAAGCGCATCAACTCGGCCGAGGACGATGCGTCGGGCCTCGCCGTTTCCAGCAAGATGCAGGCTGCGCTGCAGGGCGACACCGTCGCGATCCGCAACGCCAACGACGGCATTTCCGTCGCCCAGACCGCCGAGGGCGCGATGGGCAACGTCGCCAACATCCTGCAGCGCCTCTCGGAGCTCGCGGTGGAATCGGCCAACGGCACGATCACCGACACCGATCGCAGCAACCTCAACGTCGAAGTCACGCAGCTGCTGTCGCAGGTGAACGACATCGCCGCGAAGACCAATTTCAACGGCCTCAACCTGCTCGACGGCTCGCAGTCCGGCGGCTTCACGCTGCAGGTCGGCATCCAGGCGTCCGATACGGTGACGATGGCGATCGGCCAGATGGACACCACCACGCTCGGCATCAGCGGCATCAGCCTGGCGACCCAGTCGGGCGCGACCTCGGCGCTGTCCGCGATCAACGGCGCGATCACCAGCGTCGCGTCGAGCCGCGCCAAGATGGGCGCCTACGAGAGCCGCCTGCAGAGCACCGTCAGCAACCTCACCTCGACGGTGAGCAATCTCAACGCCTCCGAGAGCCGCATCGAGGATGCCGACTTCTCTGCGGAGACGACCAACCTCGCGAAGGCGCAGATCCTGTCCCAGGCGGCGACGGCGATGCTCGCGCAAGCCAACCAGAGCCAGCAGAGCGTGCTCAAGCTGATCCAGTCCTGACCGTAGCGTCCGGACCTTTCCCGCTCAGCCCCGGCGCGCCCCTGGCGCGCCGGGGCTTCCGCGTGAAAGCGCGGAAGGTCACACGCTAGGGTCACACATGCTGGCTTCTGAAGGTCACATAGTTTCGTGACCTTCGTGGATGTGACCTTACGCGTCCTGCCGCTTGCGCGAATCCAGCGATCAGAAAGAGCCGCACCGACCATGCGCCGGCCGGCGCGCTGTAGGAAAGCGGAATGTCCGATTTGGGTGGAAGCACGAACCCGCTGCGCGGGATGGGCGCTTGCGGCGCGGTTGAGGTGAAGGGGCAAGCGTCGCGCTCGCATTGAGCGCCGCGGGAGGCGGGCAGAGCATCGGGGCTCCACGAGAAGGAGCCCGTCATGACCACCCTGATCCCTGTTGCCGTCAGCCCGCTGCGCCAGCGTCTTATCGACGAGATGGACATACGCCGGTTCGGCTTT
>JAFAZF010000013.1 GCA_019239915.1 Sphingomonadaceae bacterium | reverse complement strand
AAGCCGAGGATGATCTCACCATCGGCCGGCTCGATGTCATCGGCACCGCCGGGCCGAACGCCGCGACGCGACGGCAGAACCTCGTCAGCACCGAGGGCGGGAAGCTGACGCTAAACTCTGCCGGCGGCGTGCTCGTCGACGGCGCGGTATCGCTCACCCAGGCCGGCCCCGACGATGCGCTCGCAATCGACGCCGGCGTCGGCGCACGGACGACCACCGGCTCGACCACGCAGGTCAACGGCAACACGCAGATTAGCGATACGGTGAACTCCGGCGGCCAGGGCTTCGGCGACAATCTCAAGATCTTCACGCCGACGGGTTCGATCGCGATCACCGATCCGACCGGCAAGCTCGGCGGCACGCTGACGCTTTCCGGCGATCACGTCTTCGCAGGATCGTCGCAGGCGGCGACCGACTTGACCGGCCTCGCAGACGTTACCGCGCGCAGCGACCGCCTCGCGATCAACGATGGCCCGGTGAACAATGACGGCTACATCCGCGCCAACGGCATTGTCTTCGACGTCTATGACGGCCTGTTCATCCAGAACAGTGGCACATCGAACGGCATGCCCGATACCCGCGCCGGCTTCACGGTTGGCAGCGGCAGCGCGATCCTGTTCACGCGTGACGACGGCGTCGAGGTGGCAATCAACGGTCGCATCATCCAGAACGACGGCACGGTGCTGACCGGCAAGGCGGTGCTCGACGTGCTCTTCCCGATCAATAACCGCGACGATGTCAACGTCGCCGACGGTTCGACGGTGAACGGATGCGTGATCGGCAAGCCCTGCGGGATCAGCCTGCCGGGCTCGGTGACGCAGATTCAGGACATCCTCGATGAGCTCACGCTGCTCAACAGCCAGACGCCCGATCCCTTTCGCTTCACCTTCCAGAGCCCGCAGCTCGTTTCGTTCAGCGATCTCGCGCCGCTCGGCCTCGCGCCGCTGATCGACGAGCCGGTCACCGGCGCCGGTAACGAGGATCTGTGGACCGGCATCGGCTTCGGCATCGATCAGGGCGACCAAGGCGCGACGACGATAGAGGACAAGAAGAAGCGCTGAGCAGGCGATGGCCGCGGCGGCCCGGGCTGGCGCTCGGCTCGCTCGCGCGGCCGTTGCGGGGAGCGGGATCAGCCCCTAGGGCCGATGCCTTCCCGCAGGCACAGGGCTCCGCATGACCGCGCTTACCCTCTTCAACAGCTACACCCGTGCGCTCGAGCCTTTCGTGCCGCTCGACCCCGCGAACGTGCGCGTCTATTCCTGCGGCCCGACCGTCTATGCGCGCCAGCATCTCGGCAACATGCGCGCCTATATCTTCACCGACACGCTTTCGCGCGTGCTGCGCTGGAAGGGTTGGCCGGTCACGCACGTCATCAATATCACCGATGTCGGCCATCTCACCTCGGACGCCGACGCCGGCGACGACAAGATCGAGAAGGCGGCGGCGGCCGAAAAGCTTTCGGCATGGGACGTGGCGGCGCGTTACACCGCGCTCTTCAAGGACGATCTCGCCAAGCTCAACGTCCAGCCGCCGACGCGCTGGAGCGTCGCGACCGACCACATCGCCGACATGATCTCGTTCGGCGAGCGCATCGGCGGCTCGACCTATGATGCGCCGTCCGGCCTCTATTTCGACACCACGACCGTGCCCGACTACGGCCGTCTCGCCGGCCATAGCGTCGATGATGGCAATGCGCCCGACGTCGGCCGGATCGAGACTGTCGAAGGTAAGCGCCATGCCGCCGATTTCGCGATCTGGCGCCGCTCGGAAGAGCCGGGCAAGCGCCAGATGGAGTGGCCGTCGCCCTGGGGCATCGGCGCGCCCGGCTGGCACCTCGAATGCTCGGTGATGAGCATCAAGTATCTCGGCGAGCAGTTCGATATCCATACCGGCGGCATCGATCATCGCGAGATTCATCATCCTAACGAGATCGCACAGAATCAGGCCTTCACCGGGTCCTCAAAGACCGGTGCTAACATCTGGATGCACAACAACTTCCTGGTCGAGCGTGGTGCCAAGATGTCGAAATCCAGTGGCGGCTTCGCGACGCTCGACACGCTGCTCGACGCCGGCGTGCATCCGCTCGCCTACCGCATGCTCTGCCTCACCGCGCACTATCGGTCGGAGCTCGAATTCTCGATCGACAACGTGCTCGCGGCGCTGACTCGGCTGAAGCGGCTGGTGATCGCGGTCGAGAAGCTGCGTACGCAGATCGAGCCGGAGATGCCGGCGGTGACGGTCTCGGCCACGGCGCATACGCTGCTGGATCAGTTCGACGCGGCGATCGCGAACGATCTGATGACGCCAGAGGCGCTGCCGCTGCTCGAGAGCGCGGTGACGATGAAGCGGCTCGCCGCCGCCGAGCGCTGGCACGTCGTGCGGCTGATGGATCGCGTGCTCGGCCTCGATCTCGAACGGCTCGTGCGGCTCGATCTCCGTTTGCGTCCGGCGGCAGCGACGCTGGTCCCGGAGGAGATCGAGGCGAAGCTCGATGCGCGGCAGACGGCGCGCGCCGCCAGGGATTTCGCCACCTCGGACGCCATCCGTGACGAACTCGCCGCCGCCGGTGTCGAGGTGATGGACGGCGATCCGCTGCGTTGGGAATGGAAGGTCAGCTTCGGCTGAGCCTCGCCGGCCTCGAAAGACCCGTTCATCCTGAGCGACGTCGAAGGACGTGCCGCAAGCGCAGCCCTGCTTGGCAGGCACTTCGACTTCGCTCAGTGCGAACGGGGACAATGATGCCGGGTGCTGCGCCGAAAGCCGGAGCGCTGGCGACAAGCGGAGCACGGGCGGCTACACCGCTCCGGCCTTTGCCGGAGCACCGTCAGCAGACTGGCTTCAGCCGACGATTTCGTCCGGCCTGAAGAAATAGTCGATTTCGATCTTCGCGTTCTCGGGGCTGTCCGAGCCATGCACCGAGTTCGCCTCGATCGATTCCGCGAAGGCCTTGCGGATGGTGCCCTCGTCGGCATTCGCGGGATTGGTGGCGCCCATCACTTCGCGGTTCTTCAGCACCGCGTTCTCGCCCTCGAGCACCTGCACGACTACCGGTCCGGAGATCATGAAGCTGACGAGATCGTTGAAGAAGGGCCGCTCCTTGTGGACCGCGTAGAAGCCCTCGGCCTGTTCTTTGGTCATGTGGATGCGCCGCGACGCGACGATGCGCAGCCCCGCTTCCTCGAGCATCTTGGTCACCGCGCCGGTGAGATTGCGACGGGTCGCGTCGGGCTTGATGATCGAGAAGGTGCGTTCGGTCGCCATGGCCGAGCGGGCTCCTGTTTTCGGTGGTTTCGGAAAGTCGCGGCTCTCTAGGCGGGCGCGGCAGGCGAAGCAAGCGAACCGTTCGCAGCGGACCGGTGGCGCGTCGGCTCCGACGCGGGAGAAATGAGGACGGGCCTACCAAGATCGGGGCGAGCCCGCGTCGATGGAGCTTATGCCATCTGCTGCCAGCGGCCATCCTCATCCTGTCGCCAGTAGCGTGGTTCGACGTCGGCGCGCGCCTTGAGCATCCGCCAGGCGTCACGCGCAGCGGCGACGCTCTCCTCGTCGAAGAAGTGGAAGGCGCGATCGAAGCCGAGCGCTTCGTCGCGCCAGGCACCATCCGCCAAAGCCAGGTTACGCGCGCCATTCGCCGCGACGCAATCGGTCGCGATCAGCACCGGCTGATCCGCCGCGCCCTCGGCACCGGCGCGGCCGTGCGGCAGGAAACTCGTTGGCGCGTCGACCCAGAGCGCGCGGTCGAGCGCACGCGCCGCCTCCTCGTCGCCGACCGTCACGAGCAGTCGGCCGCCTTCGCCCAGGATGCGCACCGCGATCCGCGGCAGCACCTGCGCGACCGGTGCGCGCGCCAACTGGTAGAAGTCGACGCGCACCGCCGCGGTCAGCGCTCGTAGTTGCGCGCGACGAAATCGTCGAGCAGCCGCACGCCGTAGCCGGTCGCACCCTTCTCGTGCAGCGATCCCGCCTTGGCCGACCAGACCATGCCGGCGATGTCGAGATGCGCCCACTTCACACCCTCCTCGACATAGCGGTGGAGGAATTGCGCGGCGGTGATCGAGCCGCCGTTGCGCGGCCCGACATTCTTCATGTCGGCGATATCGGAGTTGATCAGCTTGTCGTAGGCCTCGCCGAGCGGAAAGCGCCACAGCCGCTCGCCCGCCGCCTCGCCGGCGGCGAGCAGCTTGCTCGCCAGCGCGTCGTCGTTCGAGAAGAGCCCGCCATATTCGTTGCCGAGGCTGATGATCATCGCGCCGGTAAGCGTCGCCAGGTCGACGATCGTCTTGACGCCCTTGGTACGCTGCACCCAGGTGATCGCGTCGCAGAGCACGAGCCGGCCTTCGGCATCGGTGTTGATCACCTCGATCGTCTGCCCGGACATCGAGGTGACGACGTCGCCAGGGCGCTGCGCGTTGCCGTCCGGCATGTTCTCGACGAGGCCGCAGACGCCGATGACGTGGGCCTTGGCCTTGCGCGCGGCGAGCGCGCGGATCGCGCCGGCGACGGCGCCCGCGCCACCCATGTCCCACTTCATGTCCTCCATGCCGGCGGCGGGCTTGATCGAGATGCCGCCGGTATCGAAGGTGACGCCCTTGCCGACGAGCGCGATCGGATCGGCATCCGACCCCTTCCAGGTCAGGCAGAGCAGCCGCGCCGGCTTGCGCGAGCCCAGCGCGACGCCGAGCAGCGCGTTCATGCCGAGCTTGCCCATCTCCTCGGGGCCGAGCACCTCGATGCCGACGCCGAGCCCTTCGAGCGACTGGGTGACACGCTGGACGAAGCTTTCCGGATAGATGATGTTGGCCGGCTCGGTGACGAGCTCGCGGGTGAGGAACACGCCCTCGGCGACCTTCTCGAGCGGCGCCCAGGCCGCTTCCGCGCCCTCGCGCGCGCCGACGACGACGATCTCGGCAAGCGTCGGTTTCTGGCGCGGCTTCAGCTTGGTGCGATAGGTATCGTAGCGCCACGCGCGCAGCACCGCGCCGAACGCGATCCGCGCCGCGCCGGCGCCGTCGATGGCGAGCCCGGAGACGTCGATGACGAGGCGGACCTCGCCTGAGGTGAGCAGCTTGGCGGCCAGCGCGCCGCCGGCGCGCTCCAGTGCGGCAGCATCGGGCTCGGCGCCGACGCCGACGAGCAAGGCGCGCCGAGCGGCGTCGGCCTCGTTGAGGAAGAGCTCGACGACCGCCCCCGTCTCGCCCTCGAAGCGCGCGGTTACCGCGGCGCGGGTCGCGAGTGCCGCCCAGCTGCTCACGCCGGCGGGCAGCTTGTCGGCGCTGACCGCGCCGGCGGCGAGTGGAACGGCCAGCGCGTGCGAACCGGCGGGGGCCTGGGCGGCGAAGCGGACCTTCATGGAGGTTTTGACCTTTCTCTTGGCGCACGGCGGCGCGGAGGATGAGCCCCCCTAGCGCCTGCGCTGCGGCTTGCCAAAGCTGCGATTGCAGCCGCGACTCAAGGGTGCGATAGGCGTGCCCGCCCCGCTTTGTTAAGGGGCCGCGTGTATCGGGGGCATGTGAGCGTAGATCGGCTGGCGTTGCTGGGAGCACTCCCGCTGCTGTTGGCGGCAGCCCCGGCGCGTGCCCAGCCCGCTACGGTCGCGCCTGGGGCCGCCGATGCTGCGCCGTCGGCGAGCGCGGACGCCCCTGCACCCGATCCCAGCGCGCCGCTCGCCGCCAACGAAGCCGGCTTCACCGCCGACAGCCTCGAATATGACAGCGACGCCGACATCGTCACCGCGACCGGCAACGTCCACATGGTCCGCAACGGTGACCGGATGCGTGCCGATAAGGTGGTGTGGAACCGCGCGACCGGATCGGTGCACGCAAGCGGCAACGTCGTCGTCACCAACCCCGGCGGCGACACCGTTTACGGCGACAATGCCGAGCTTACCGACTCGCTCAAGGACGGCGTCGTCGAGAACCTCCTCTTCGTGCTCGCGGACGGCGGCCGGCTCGCGGCGCGCCACGGCCGCCGCGTCGCCGGTGTATCGACGCTCGATTACGGCGCCTACTCGCCCTGCTCCGTGGTTTGCGACGACGGGGTGAAGCCGCGCGAGCCGCTGTGGAAGATCACCGCCGTCCGAATTGTCCACGATCCCCAACGCCACCGCGTCTATTATCGCGATGCCGAGCTGCACATGTTCGGCATGCCGGTGCTGTGGTTGCCGCAATTCTCGCATCCGGACGGATCGGGTCAGGGCTCGTCCGGCCTGCTCATTCCGAAGCTCAACTATAATCACGTCAACGGCTTCGAGCTCGATGCGCCCTATTACTGGCGGATCGCGCCCAACCGCGATCTGACCTTCACGCCGCACATCTACTCGCTCGTCGCGCCGATGGCCGAGGTCCAATACCGTCAGCTGCTCAGCAACGGCGCCTTCCAGGTCGGCGGCGATCTTACCTACAGCCGCCAGGTGCCGATCGGCTCGGTCTCGGCGGTCGGCGACAACAAGATCCGCGGCTATTTCGACGCCAGCGGCCAGCTCGTGCTCAGCCCCTATTGGACGCTCACCGGCTCGGTCCGGCTCGCGACCGACAAGACCTTCCTGCTCCGCTACGGCATCTCGGGCGACGACCGGCTGCGCTCGGTGATCAATGCCGAACGGATCGACGACGACAGCTACCTCTCGATCGCCGGCTGGTATTTCCAGAGCCTCCGGGTCGGCGAAACGCAGGGACAGCAGCCGATCGCCCTGCCGGTGATCGATTATCGCCGCCGCATCCAGGATCCTTGGCTCGGCGGCCATTTCGAGCTCGAGGCGAACACGCTCGCGATCACGCGAACCGAGGGACAGGATACGCAGCGTGCCTTCGCGAGCGCGCGCTGGGATCTCCAGAAGCTCACCCAGCTCGGCCAGGAGGTCACCTTCACGCTCTACAGCCGGGGCGATCTCTATCGCACCGATGAGACCGGCGCGACCGACGTCGTCGCCTATCGCGGGATGAGCGGTTGGCAGAAGCGCGGTATCGTCGCCGCCGCGGTCGACATGCGCTGGCCGTTCATCGGCCCGGCGTTCGGCGACGGCACACAGCAGGTCACGCCCCGCGTCCAGCTCGTCGCCTCGCCGCACACCAAGAACCTCGCCATCCCGAACGAGGATGCGCGCGCCGTCAATCTCGACGATTCCAACTTGTTCGCGCTCAACCGCTTCCCCGGTTACGACCGCTGGGAGGATGGACCGCGCGTCACCTATGGCCTCGACTATAAGCTGACGCTGCCGCGGTTCATGGTCGACGGCAATATCGGCCAGAGCTACCGTCTCAATTCGCGCCCGAGCCTTTTCACGCAGGGCACCGGCCTCACCGATCGCCTGTCCGACATCGTCGGTCGGTTCACGATCAAATATGGCAGCCTGGTAAGCATCGTCGAACGGTTCCGGCTGGATAAGGACGACTTCCACGTCCGCACCAACGAGATCGATGCGACGATCGGCTCGAACAAGAGCTACATCACCGCGGGCTATCTCCATCTCAACCGCGACATCGCGCAATCGATCGAGGATGTGCGCGACGATAGCGAGCTTCGGCTCGGCGGCCGCGTCCAGCTGCTCCGCCACTGGTCGCTCTACGGCACCAGCACGATCGATCTCACCACCAAGCATGAGGATCCGACCTCGACGACCGACGGCTATCAGCCGGTCCGCCATCGCGTCGGCCTCGCCTACGAGGACGAATGCTTCCAGTTCGGCGTCAACTGGCAGCGGACCTACGTGCTGGTGGGCGACGCGCGCGCAGGCAACACCTTCTCGTTAACGCTGGCCTTCAAGAATTTGGGCCGCTAAGTTTGCGTTCAGCCGCGGTCGGGCAATCCGCTGGCTTCGCGCCAAGGCGCGCGTTTCCAAGGATGCAGGACGGGCGGGAGTGGTCGCAGTAATGATCAGGGTGCGTGATGTGGTGGCCGCCGGTCTGCTGGGCGTGGCGGCGATGACGCTGGCCACGAGCCGGCCTGCCCTGGCGCAGCAATCCGATGACTCGCTCAATCTGCCGGCTGACGTCACGATCCTGAGCAAGCCCGATCCGTCGATCCGCAAGGCGACCGCGATCGTCAACGGTTCGATCATCACCGACACGGATATCGATCAGCGCCTTCAGCTCGTCGTCACCGCGAACGGCGGCAAGGTGCCCGAGGACGAGCGCGATCGGCTGCGGCTGCAGGTGCTGCGCAACCTGATCGACGAGACGCTCGAGATTCAGGAAGCCAAGGTCGACGACATCAAGATATCTCAAGACGACATTGATGCGACCTACGCGCGCGTCGCGAACCAGTTCAAGAAGACACCGCAGCAGTTCGCCGATTATCTTCACTCGCAGGGCAGCTCGGCCAGTTCGATGAAGCGGCAGATCGAGGGCGAGCTCGCCTGGCAGCGCGTGCTCAACCGCAAGGTCCAGCCGTTCGTCAACGTCGGCGACGACGAGGTCAAGGCGGTGATCAATCGGCTCAAGGCGTCCAAGGGCGCCAAGGAATATCATGTCGCCGAGATCTTCCTCTCGTCGACACCCGCGACGCAGGCGCAGGTGACGACCAACCTCAACCAGATTGTCGAGCAGTTGCGCAAGGGCGCCTCCTTCCCCGCTTATGCCCGCCAATATTCCGAGGCATCGACCGCGGCGGTGGGCGGCGATCTCGGTTGGGTGCGCGCGGAGCAGCTTCCCGATGCGCTGGCGCAGGCGGTGCAACAGATGCAGCCCGGACAGCTCTCCACGCCGATCGCCGTCGGCGGCGGCTATTCGCTGATCGCGCTGATCGACAGCCGGCAGGTGCTGATGGCCGATCCCCGCGACGCGGTGCTCAGCCTGAAGCAGATCTCGGTCGCCTTTCCCAAGGGAGCAGGCAAGGAGCAGATGAGCGCGCGGGTGCAGCAGCTCACCGAGAAAGCGAAGACGATCAGCGGTTGCGGCGGCGTCGAGAAGACGGCGGCCGAAGTCGGCGGCGAATCCGTCGCGAACGACAGCGTCCGCGTTCGCGATCTGCCGCCGCAGTTGCAGGACATCATGCTCAAGCTTTCGGTCGGCCAGGCGACGCCGGTGTTCGGTTCGGCCGAGGATGGCGTGCGCGTGCTCGTGCTCTGCGGGCGCGACGATCCCGAGGTGGCGGCGGCCGGACCGTCTTTTGATCAGGTCTACGCGCAGATGCAGGAGGAGCGTGTGAACAAGCGCGCCCAGCGCTACCTGCGCGATCTGCGCCGCGACGCGGTGGTCGATTATCGATGATCGATGCCGGGCCGCTCGGGGCGCGGCCGTTGCAGCCGCTCGCGATCGCGCTCGGCGATCCGGCCGGCATCGGTCCCGAGATCGTCGCCAAGGCCTGGGTGGAGCGGGAACGTCAGGCGCTGCCGTCCTTCTTCGCGGTCGGTGACGCACGCTCGATCGCGACGGTGTGGGATGGGCCGATCTGCAAGATCGGCACGCCGGACGCCGCCGCCGCCGTGTTCCCCGACGCGCTGCCGCTGATCGAGGTCGAGGATGCCGGCGAGATCGTGCCCGGCAGCCCCAATCCGCAGGGCGCACGCTGCTCGCTCGATGCTCTCGAGCTCGCATTGGGCTTGACCCGCAACGGCGCCGCCGGAGCGTTGGTGACGGCGCCGGTCTCGAAGGCGCAGATCTATGATGCCGGCTTCGTCCATGCCGGCCAGACTGAATTCGTCGCCGAACGCTGCGGCATCGCGCCCGCCAATGTCGCGATGATGCTGGCGGGGCCGACCCTGCGCACGGTCTGCATCACCACGCACGTTCCCCTCGCGCGGGTGCCGGAATTGCTCAGCGTCGAGTTGATTGTTGCGAGGACGCGCGTGACCGCACGCGGACTGCAGCGCGATTTCGGCATCGAGCAGCCCCGCATCGCGATCGCCGGCTTCAACCCGCATGCCGGCGAGAACGGCGCGATGGGCAGCGAGGAGATCGAGTATATCCTGCCCGCGATCGCGCAACTGCGTGAGGACGGCATCGACATGATCGGGCCGCTTGCCGCCGATACGATGTTCCATGCCCGTGCCCGCGCGCGATACGACGCGGCGGTCTGCCTCTATCACGATCAGGCGCTGATCCCGCTCAAGACGCTGCATTTCGACGAGAGCGTCAACATGACGCTGGGTCTCCCGATCGTGCGTACCGCGCCGGACCACGGCACCGCTTTCGAGCTTGCCGGCCAAGGCCGCGCCGAGCCCGGCGCGATGATCGCCGCGATCCGCCTCGCCGGCCAATGCGCGGCGCGGCGGGCCATGCTTTCCTGAATGAGCCGCTCGTCCTGGACCCTTCGACTGCCTGCCAAAGGCAGGCTCTCAGGATAAGCTTTGATCCTACGGATCGAAGTCGAAGGACGTGCCGCAGGAGACACCGCTTGTAGCACACCCTTCGATTTCGCTCACTGCGAACGGTTCAGGGAAGATGAGTTGAAACTGGACGGGCTCCCCCCGCTGCGCGATGTGATCGCGACGCATGGCCTCTCGGCAAGCAAGGCGCTCGGCCAGAATTTCCTGCTCGACGGTCAGCTGCTCGACCGCATCGCGCGCGTCGCGGGCCCGCTCGAAGGCGCGCGGGTCTATGAGGTCGGCCCGGGACCCGGCGGGCTGACGCGGGCACTGCTGCGCGGCGGGGCCGAGGTCATCGCGGTCGAGCGCGATCGCCGCTGCCTCGCCGCGCTCGCAGAACTCGCGGAGGCGGCCGACGGCACGCTGCGTGTCATCGAGGGCGATGCGCTTGCGGTCGATGCGCAAGCGCTTGCCGGAGATGGCGCGCACATCGTCGCCAACCTGCCCTACAATGTCGGCACCGCGCTCCTCGTCGGTTGGCTGAGCGCGGAGCGCTGGCCGCCCTGGTGGCGCAGCCTCGTGCTGATGTTCCAGAAGGAGGTCGCCGAGCGGATCGTCGCGGCGCCGGGCACGCCGGCCTATGGCCGCCTCGCCGTGCTCGCGCAGTGGCGCGCGACGGCTAGGATTGCGCTTTCCGTCCATCGATCGGCGTTCGTGCCGCCGCCCAAGGTGATGTCGGCAGTGGTGCACATCGTGCCCGGCAAGGCACCCGAAGGGGTCCGCGTCGCGACGCTCGAACGGCTCACCGCCGCCGCGTTCGGCCAGCGCCGCAAGATGCTGCGGCAGAGCCTCAAGGCGATCCCCGGCGCGGTCCAGGCGCTGGAGCAGCTCGGCATTGATCCCGCGCGCCGGGCCGAGACGCTGAATGTCGGTGACTTCGTCGCGCTGGCGCGCGCGCTCGGTTAGCCGCCGTCGTCCGCCGGGGCGGGCGCAGCCTCGGCCTGCGGTGGGCATTTTGGACGGCGGCTGGTGTTGCGGGCGACGCGCGTCGCCTCGAATTCCTTCGGGGTCAGCGTGCCCGACTTGTCGGTGTCGGCGCTGGCGAAGCGCTCGCTGGTCTTGACGGCATATTCCTCGAACGAGAGCTTGCCGTCGCCGTTGGTATCGAGCCGGGCGAACGCCTTGCGGCGGTTGGCGAGATACTCGTCGCGGCTGACGATGCCGTCGCGGTTCTTGTCGTAGCGGTTGAACCGGGCCTGCTCGCGGGTGACGGCAGTCGCGGTCGGCGGCAGTGGCGGTGCGGGATCCTCCGTCGCGAGCATGGCGGCGTTGGCCACCGCGGTCGCGGGCGCGATCGACGGCCGCGTTCCGCTGCTTCGCCAGAACAGCCCAGCGCCGACGAGCAGCAGCGCCGCCACGGCGCCGGCCAGGAACCGCCACATCCCCGTTCCCCCTTATCAGTGCCGACAGGCTATCGCGGCGAGGGCGTACCGCCAAGACCGGTTCGCCCGTTGAGCCGATGCGCGATCATCCGGCCGATGCGGGCGGGGCCCCCGCGCGCAATCGGAACGCGGCCGAGTCGCGCATCTGCAGCGGCGAGCGCGGCGATCATGCCCAGCGGCCGCAAGGGCTTGGGCCAGGGCGCAGACCGCCCCTGACCCTGCCGCTCGCGCACCAGTGCCAGCGCTGCGGGAAAGCGGTCGGCAATGTCGACGAGTGCCCAGACTTCGCCCGCGCGGAAAATATCTGGCCACGCCGGCATTCCCAACAGCGTGGCCGCTGCTTCGAACAACGTGCCCCCCCGATCGCGGGCGAAGCGCGTGAGCGCATCCGCATCCGGAGCATCGAGCAGTTCGGCCCAGCCTTCCGTGATCGTCGCCAGTCGCGCGCCGGGCACCGCCGGCAACACCGTGTCCCGAACCGCCTCAAGCAACGGATCGATCGGCGGCGCCCCGTCGCCGGCCAGAGCGGCCAACGCGTCGCGCCACCAGACGAGCCGCAGCTGCGCCAGCGCGGCCTCGCGCGCCTGGGCGACGATCCGCGCCATTGCCTCGTCGAGCCGCCACAGCGCCGCAACGCCGGAGCGTCGGCTCGCGGGTACGTAGGCCAACATCAGCGCGCGCTCGGGATCCAATATCTCGTTAACCAAATTCTGGCGCCTTTCCAGTGGATTACGCGCAATTCACGCAGTTTTTGAGAAAATCTTAAAGCTCGCCGTGCGATCTTCAGCACGGGGAGCCTGGGGCGAAAAGCATGGCAGGCGAAAAGGGGCGTGGCGCCAAAGCGTCACCGATAGCAACGCTGGCGAAGCAGACGCGCCACCTCGTCGGTGACGCGCGCGGCGCTGCGCTCATCGAATTCGCGATGATCGCGGGACCGCTGTTCGCGCTGCTCATCGCCATCGTCGAGACCAGCATCGTCTTCCTGGCGCAACAGAGCCTGGAAACCGCTGCCGAAGCGGCGGCGCGCACGCTGATGACCGGCCAGGCGCAGAAAGCGAACCTTACCCAGGCCCAGTTCAAGGCGAGCGCCTGCGCGGTGCTGCCGCCGCCGCTGAAATGCAGCAACCTGATGATCGACGTGGAGACGGCGAGCACGTTCAGCGCCGTCGACACGACCAAGCCGACGATCAGCTACGACAGCAGCGGGAACGTCAGCAATACGTGGAATTACACGCCGGGCGGCGCCCAATCGATCGTGATCATGCGGCTGCTCTACGTCTGGCCGGTTTCGCTCGGTCCGCTCGGCTTCAACCTCGCGAATTCCGGCACGGGCAAGCGTCTGCTCGTCGCCACCTCGGTGTTCCAGACGGAGCCCTACGCATGATCGGCGGCCGTCTTCTCCGCCGGCTTCGCGACTGCACGCGCGGTGTCGCGCTCACCGAGTTCGCGCTCTGCGTGCCGGTGCTGCTGGTGCTCTACCTGGGCGGCGTGCAGATCTCGGACGCGATCGCGTGCAACCGCAAGGTGACGATCACCTCGCGCGCCGTCGCCGATCTGATCTCGCAAAACGCGACGATGTCGTCGAGCCAGATCAACACCGTGCTCAACGCCTCGACGCAGGTAATGGTGCCCTACCCCGCCTCGCGAGCGCTGGTTCGCGTCAGCGAACTGACCACCGACGGCTCCGGCAACACGACGGTGACCTGGAGCGAGGCGATCAACGGCAGCAGGCGCACGCTGGGATCCAGCTTCACGCTGCCGCCGGCTATCAAGCTCGCCAATTCGTCGCTGATCTACAGCGAGGTCGCCTACGCCTACCAGCCGAGGATCAGCCTCGGCTTCATCAAGCCGCTCAGCCTCACCCAGACGGTCTACATGGTGCCGCGGGTGTCGAGCTCGATCACGGAGACACCCTGATGGCCAAGCGGACGGCGATCGCCGGCTTCCTCCGGCGGCTGCGCGGCGATCGCCGCGGCGGCGCCCTGATGATCTGCGGCTTCGCGATCCTCCCGCTCGTCTTCGCGACCGGCATGGGCGTCGACTATGCCCGCGCGATGCGGCTGCAGACCAAGCTCGCAGCCGCCGCGGATGCCGCCGCGCTCGCCGCCGTCAGCCGCTCGGTGATGAGCTGGAACAGCGCGACCGCCGCGCTCGCCGCGCAGCAGATGTTCATCACGCAGACGTCGGGCCTCTACGGCCTGGTGATCAACTACAACGATCCCACCCAGTTCAAGGTGACCGTGAACGACACCAACGGCTCGTCCAACGTCCGCACCGCGACCGTGACCTTCCGTGGCCAATCGAAGAACAGCTTCGCCGGTGTGCTCGGCATCAAGACGCTGACGATCAAGGGCACCTCGGCCTCCAGCGCCTCGACCGCGCCTAATATCGACTTCTACCTGATGCTCGACACCTCCGGTTCGATGGCGCTGCCGACGACTTCCGCCGGGCTGAGCCAGCTCACCAGCCTGACCGGCGGCTGCGCCTTCGCCTGCCACAGCACCAACGATGCCAAGGCGACCGCGAAGGACGGGACGCAGCAGGATTATTACGGCGTCGCCAAGTCCTACGGCATCACCTTGCGCGTCGACGAGGAGACGACCGCGACGCAGAACCTGATGACGACCGCGACCTCGACCGAGGGGCAGAACCACGCAAGCTACCGCATGTCGGTCTCGACCTTCGCGGCGGCGAACACGTTCAGGACGATCGCGCCGCTCACCACCAACCTCAGCCAGGCGGCGACGCAGGCAGGATCGGCGAGCGTCTCGCTCTATTACACGAATAATTGCCCAACGAGCAGCGTCTGCAACAACGACACCGACACAGCGACGAACGACGCCTTCACCAAGATCAACACGCTGATGCCGAACCCCGGCAACGGCACCAACCAGGGCAACGATACGCCGCAGGAGATCATGTTCATCGTCACCGACGGCATGCGCGACGAGTTCCGTTCGAGCGGCGGCCCGGAAGGCGGCATCGACACCAGCTTCTGCTCGACGATCAAGAACCGCGGCATCCGCATCGCGGTGCTCTACACCGAATATCTGCCGCAATCCTTCACCGACGGCTGGTCGCAAACCTACGCGGCGCCGGTGCAGCCCTCGATCGAGCCGGCACTGCAGACATGCGCCTCGAGCGGGCTCTACTACAAGGTGACGACCAACGACGACATCTCGGCGGCGCTGAACGCGCTGTTCCAGAAAGCCGTCGCCACCGCGCACCTCACCCAGTGAGCCGCGCGTCAACCCGGCGTTAACCGTCGCACTTCAGCCGATCTTAGCCTTTTTCGGCGAAAACGTCGCGTTAACGGCAAATTCGCCGTGCTGTCGCGGGAACAGGGATGGAAGGCGAAGACAAGCGTATGCGCGGTCGGCGGACCGGGCTGCTCGCGAGGCTCGCGCGCGATATCGCGGGCAATACGCTTGCGATCATGGCGGCGTCGCTGATCCCGCTCACCGCGATGATCGGCTCCGGCGTCGACATGAGCCGTGCCTATCTCGCGCAGAACCGTCTCCAGCAGGCCTGCGACGCCGCGGCGCTCGCGGGGCGACGTGTGATGACCGACGGCACCGCCAATTCCACGGTGACCGCCGAGGCGACCAAATTATTCAACTTCAACTTTGCCCAGGGCTAGTATCAGACCGCGGCGTTCACGCCCTCGATCTCGGCGAGCGGCGGCAACACCGTGATCGTCACCGCCAGCACGACGATCCCGACCGCGATCATGAAAATCTTCGGCAAGCGCACGCTGCCGATCTCGGCGACGTGCAACGCCCGCCAAGACTATGTGAACACCGACGTCGTGCTGGTGCTGGACAACACCGGCTCGATGGCCTGCGCGCCCAGCGCGAGTGCCACGGCAAGCTGCCCGAGCGAGGTCAGCGGTTCGAAGATGGCGGGAATGCGCTCGGCGGTGATGGCGCTCTACGACGCGCTGACGCCGGCGCAGACCCAGCTGACGACCGCCGGGTTGCGGCTGCGCTACGGCATCGTGCCGTTCTCCGGCACGGTCAACGTCGGCAAGCTCATCTATGCGATGAACACCGGCTACATTCAGAACCCGGCGCCCTATCAGCAGCAGCAATGCACGGGCAGCGGATGGTCGCGAAGCTGCAGCTACGTCGCAACGAGCGTGAATCATTCGAACGGCTATTTCACCAGCGCTTCGCAATGGGGCGGCTGCATCGAGGAAGCCAACAGCGTCAACACGATCAACTCGTCGTCGGGCTACGCAATTCCAACCGGCGCCTACGATCTGAACGTCGATCTCGTGCCGACGATCGGCACGACCGCAGCCGCGCAAGCGACGCAGTGGGCGCCTTACGACGAGAACAGCGAGCAGGCGGATACTCAGACCGCCTGCCCGGCGCAGGCTGTGCCGCTGCAAGCGTTCGCGCGCTCCGATCTTCAGACCTATGTCAACGGGCTCGTCGCCAATGGCGGCACCTATACCGACATCGGCATGATCTGGGGCGGGCGCATGCTCTCTTCGACCGGAATCTGGTCGTCGATCAACCCGACAACCTACGGCAACATGCCGGTCAACAAATACATCATCCTGATGACGGACGGCTATATCGACACAGGCAGCACCTATTACAGCGCTTGGGGTGTCGAAACTTACGACCATCGCACCGGTGCGAACCCCTACCCCGGCGACAGCACCATCGATGCCAATCACAAGCAGCGCTTCTCGATGGTCTGCAACGAGATCAAGGGCGAGGGCGTATCGATCTGGGTGATCGGCTTCGGTCAATCGACCGGCGGCGTGCTCGACACGGCGCTGTCGGGCTGCGCGAGCAACGCGAACCAGGCCTCCGTCTCGACGGACAGCGCTTCGCTGATCGCCAAGTTCACACAGATCGGCAACCAGATCGGCTCGCTCAGGATCACGCAGTGAGGCGGCTCGTCTCTTGGTTGCGCGCGCTGCGGCGCGACGCACGCGGCGGCGCGTTGACCGAGTTCGGGCTACTGATCGTGCCGCTGTGCGTGGTGCTGCTCGGCCTGTTCGACATGGGCTATGACAGCTACGCGAAGTCGGTGATGTCCGGCACGTTGTACCGCGCCGCGCGTCGCGCGACGACCGGCAACTACACCACCAGCCAGATCGATACCTGGGTCACGAGCCAGCTGACCAACTTCAATCGTCGGGCGACGGTGTCGATCACCAAGCGCAGCTACTATGACTTTACCGGGGTGCAGAAGCCCGAGAAGATCGTCGGCGATACCGTGCCGCTCGGCGTCTACAATGTCGGCGACTGTTTCGAGGACGATAACGGCAACAACCAGTACGACGACGGCACCACGGCCGGGAACAGCGGCCTCGGCGGCTCGGACGACATCGTCTATTATTCGGTGACGATGACGTTTCCGCGCATGTTTCCGCTCTACCGGTTCCTGCGCTGGAGCTCGACGATGAGCGTCACCGGCACCACGGTATTGCGCAACCAGCCCTATGCATCGCAGGCGACGCCGCGCAACATCAAGCTCGATGCCTCGGGAAATGTCTCGGCATGCTGAAGCGGATGGTCCCCTCGGCACTTCGCGGGCTCGCGGCGAATAGCTCGGGCATCGCATTCACCGAGTTCGCGCTCGCGCTGCCGGTTCTGTTGACGCTCGGCCTCGGTGGGCTCGAGATCGCGCACTATGCGCTCGCCATCCAGGAATGCAGCCAGATCGCGATGACGGCGGCGGACAATGCGAGCCGCGTGCGGATCTCGATCGATGAGACCGACGTCAACGACGTGCTGACCGGCGCCAAGCTCGTCGGCACGAACATCGGCTTCGCGGCCAATGGCCGGATCATCCTCTCGGATCTCGAGCAGAGCACCAGCGATACGACCAAGCAGTGGATCCGCTGGCAGCGCTGTTCGGGAGCGAAGAACGTCACGTCGAGCTACGGCACGCCGAACGCCATGAGTAGCAGCACGATGACCGCGATGGGCCCGACCGGCAACCAGATCGCCGCCACGACGGCGCCGACGGCCGTCATGTTCGTGCAGGTGAGTTATGCCTATCAGCCTCTGATCAGCAACATCTGGATCGGCGGCGCGCGCACGATCAACACGACGAGCGCGTTCAACGTGCGCCAGCGCACCGACCAGACGCTGTACAATACGAGCAACCTGTCGACCTCGCAGATCTCGAGCTGCTCGACCTTCTCGGCCTGATCCTCGCTCTCTCGAGGAGGGCGATACGATTCAGCGATAGCAGACCTTCTTCGCCGCCGCGACGACATCGCTCGACTTGAGCAGCGCCGCCTTCTCGAGATTGGCGGCATAGGGCAGCGGCACGTCGACATCGGTGACGCGCAGCACCGGCGCGTCGAGATCGTCGAACCCCTGCTCCATCACCACGGCGCAGAGCTCGGCGGCGATCGAGCAGGTGGGCCAGCCCTCCTCGACCACGACCATGCGATTGGTCTTGGCGAGGCTCTTGAGCACCGTCCCGGTATCGAGCGGGCGCAAGGTGCGCAGATCGATCACCTCGGCCTCGATCCCCTCCTCCGCCAGCTTTGCAGCGGCATCGAGCGCGACGCCGACGCCGATCGTGTAGCTCACCAGCGTCACGTCCTTGCCCTCGCGGACGACGCGCGCCTTGCCGATCGGCAGCACAAAATCGTCGAGCTGCGGCACATCGAAGCTCTGGCCGTAGAGCAGCTCGTTCTCGAGGAAGACCACCGGGTCCGGCGAGCGGATCGCGGCCTTGAGCAGCCCCTTGGCGTCCGCCGCCGAATAGGGCGCGATCACGATCAGGCCGGGCACGCTGGCATACCAGGGCGCATAGTTCTGGCTGTGCTGGGCGGCGACGCGCGCAGCGGCGCCGTTGGGCCCGCGAAACACGATCGGGCAGCGCATCTGGCCGCCGGACATGTAGTTGGTCTTGGCGGCCGAGTTGATGATGTGATCGATCGCCTGCATCGCGAAGTTGAACGTCATGAACTCGATCACCGGCTTGAGCCCGCCCATCGCGGCGCCGGTGCCGATCCCGGCGAAGCCATATTCGGTGATCGGCGTGTCGATGATGCGCTGATCGCCGAACTCGTCGAGCAGCCCCTGCGTGACCTTGTAGGCGCCCTGATATTGCGCGACCTCCTCGCCCATCACGAAGACGCGCTCGTCCCGGCGCATCTCCTCGGCCATCGCGTCGCGCAGCGCCTCGCGGACGGTCTGGCGGGCATATTGCGTGCCTTCGGGGATCGCCGGGTCGGCAGCCTCCTTCGTGCCCGCGCGTGTGACGTCAGCGACGAGTTCGCGCGCGGCGGTCTCCATCTGATGCGGCGTCGGCTCCTGCTTGTCTGCCGGGTTCGGATGCTTCTCGGGGTCGCCGGAGGCATCGGCGTGCGGCGCTTTCTCGGCGGCCGGGTTCTCGCCGCTCTCTCGCGGCGCTGCGCTCTCCTCGCCCTCGCCGTCCATCACCGCGATCACCGCGCCGACCTTCACGCCGTCGGTGCCCTCGGGAACGACGATCTTGGCGATCGTTCCCTCGTCAACCGCCTCGAACTCCATCGTCGCCTTGTCGGTCTCGATCTCGGCGAGGATGTCGCCCGACTTCACCGTATCGCCTTCCTTGACGAGCCAGCGCGCGAGCGTGCCCTCTTCCATCGTCGGCGACAGCGCCGGCATCTTGAGCTCGAGTGCCATCTCAGTAGCTCTCCACCAGCACGTTGGTGTACAGCTCCGCCTCGTCGGGCTCGGGCGACTGCTCGGCGAAGTCGGCGGCCTCGGCGACCTGGGTGCGGATGTCCTTCTCGAGCTTCTTGAGCGCGTCTTCGGAGACGCCCATGGCCAGCAGCTCCTGCTTGGCATGCTCGATCGGATCGCGCTTCTCGCGCATCTCCTGCACCTCGTCGCGCGTCCGATATTTGGCGGGATCGGACATGGAGTGGCCGCGATAGCGATAGGTCTTGAGCTCGAGGATCACCGGGCCCTTGCCCTGGCGCACCCAGGCGAGCGCCGCTTCCATCGCGCCGCGCGCCGCAAGCACGTCCATGCCGTCAGCCTGGATGCCGGGGATGCGGAAGCTCTCGCCGCGGCGGTAGAGCTGGTCCTCGGCAGACGAACGACCGATCGCGGTGCCCATCGCATAGCCGTTGTTCTCGATCACGTAGACGATGGGGAGCTTCCAAAGCTCCGCCATGTTGAAGCTCTCGTAGACCTGGCCCTGATTGGCGGCACCATCGCCGAAATAGGCGACGCAGACGCCGCCGTCCCGGGCGTAGCGATGCTTGAACGCCAGGCCGGTGCCGAGGCTCACCTGCGCGCCGACGATGCCGTGGCCGCCGTAGAAGCCGTGTTCGACCGAGAACATGTGCATCGAGCCGCCCTTGCCCTTGGAGATGCCCGCGGCCCTCCCGGTAAGCTCGGCCATGATGACCTTGGGATCGATGCCGTAGGCGAGCATGTGGCCATGATCCCGATAGCCGGTGATGACGCTGTCGAGCCCGCCCGTGAGCGCCGACTGGACGCCGACCGCGACCGCCTCCTGGCCGATGTAGAGATGGCAGAAGCCGCCGATCAGGCCGAGCCCGTAGAGCTGGCCGGCGCGCTCCTCGAAGCGGCGGATGAGCAGCATCTGACGATAGAATTCGAGGAGCTGGTCCTTGCTCGCCTTGAACCGCTCCGGTTCGGCGGGGCGCTCACGATTGGGCGCGGGGGGCTCCGCCGCTGCCTTGGAAGCCGGCTTGGCCGCACGTGGCTGAGAGGTTCTCGCCAAGGATCCCGCCTTTCATCGTCGCTGGAGGCGGGTTCGCTATAGGCTTGTCGGCGCGCGCTCCGCAACGGGCGCGCGGCAATCAAGCGCTCACTTGTCAGTCATCGGGATGATGACCTCGTCGGGACGGGCTAGGCCGAGATCGCGCCGGACGAGCTCATCGGCCATGTCGGGATCGGTGTGGCGCTGATCGAGCAGGTCGACGCGATGCTGAAGAACCGCGCGCTCGCCCTGGATCGCCTGCAGCTCCTGCGTCTTGCGCTCGAGCTGATGGCGATAGTCGCCGAGCGCGAACAGGCCGTTGGGGCCGGCGAGCGCGTAGCCCGCGAAGTTGCAGATCACCAGCACGCCGAGCGCCGGCAGTGCGGCCGTCTTGATGATGCTGAGCTTCGGGCGGGTCGCATAGCGAACGGTGAGCTTGGCCATAGAGCAAATTCGCCGTTAACCGCGTCGCTTACAAGCCGCACTCGCCGCCTTTCGTCGCCGCCGCTCAGCCTTTCGTCGCAAAGATCGCGCGGCCGGCGTAACGCGCCACCGGGCCGAGCTCTTCCTCGATGCGGATCAGCTGGTTGTACTTGGCGAGCCGGTCCGAGCGCGCGAGGCTGCCGGTCTTGATCTGGCCGCAGTTGGTGGCGACGGCGAGGTCGGCGATCGTCGAATCCTCGGTCTCGCCCGAGCGGTGCGACATCACGGCGGTGTAGCCTGCGCGCTGCGCCAGCGCGATGGCCTCGAGCGTTTCCGACAGCGTGCCGATCTGGTTGACCTTGACGAGCAGCGAATTGGCGACGCCTTCCTGGATGCCGCGCGCGAGGATGCGCGGGTTGGTCACGAAGATGTCGTCGCCGACGAGCTGGAGCTTGTCGCCGAGGCGATCGGTGAGCGTCGACCAGCCCTCCCAATCGTCTTCAGCCATGCCGTCCTCGATCGAGACGATCGGATAGCGGGCGGAAAGCTCGGTGAGATAGTCCGCCATCTCGGCCGACGAGAGCGTGCGGCCCTCGCCTTCGAGCACGTAGGCGCCATCCTTGAAGAACTCGCTCGCCGCGCAGTCGAGCGCGATCGCGATATCGTCGCCGGGTTTGTAGCCGGCCTTCTCGATCGACACGATGATGAAGTCGAGCGCGTCCGCCGGCGAGGCGAGGTTGGGCGCAAAGCCGCCCTCGTCGCCGACCGCGGTCGCGAGGCCCTTGTCGTGCAGCGCCTTCTTGAGCGTGTGGAACACCTCCGCACCCATCCGCACCGCATCGGCGATGCTCTCGGCGCCGACCGGCATGATCATGAATTCCTGGAAATCGATCGGGTTGTCGGCATGCGCGCCGCCATTGATGATGTTCATCATCGGCACCGGCAGCATATGCGCGGAAACGCCGCCGATGTAGCGATAGAGCGGCAGGCTGCGCGCGTCGGCCGCGGCGCGTGCGACCGCGAGGCTGGCGCCAAGGATCGCGTTGGCGCCGAGGCGTGCCTTGTTCGGCGTGCCGTCGAGCGCGATCAGCATGGCGTCGATCTCGGCCTGATCCTCGGCCTCGAAGTCCCTGAGCGCCTCGGCGATCTCGCCGTTGACCGCGTCGACCGCCTTGAGCACGCCCTTGCCGAGATAGCGCGCCTTGTCGCCGTCCCGCTTTTCGACTGCCTCGTGCGCGCCGGTCGACGCGCCCGACGGCACCGCGGCGCGGCCGAAGCTGCCGTCCTCGAGCAGCACGTCGACCTCGACGGTGGGATTGCCGCGGCTGTCGAGAATCTGGCGGGCGTGGACGTCGAGGATCGCGGTCATGTCGGCTCCGAATTGCTGCGCTGCGGCAGCCTCTATCGGCAGCCGCGCGCGCGTGCAATCGCGGGTGGCGCGCCACGGGCCGTGTCGTTACACATACGGACACTCTCGGGGCGGAACCCTTCCCCTACGCCGATGTTGTTCGGCGAAGCACTATGCCGGAGGCAAGTATGGCCAGCAAACCCGAGACGCTCCAGGACGATAGCGAAGAGACCGGCGCGCAGGCGTCGGCGGAAAACGGCGGGATCGCGGACAAATTCCGCAGCCAGCTCGGCGATCTCGGCAGTCACGCCACCGCAAAGGTCTCGGAACTACGCGGCCAGGCGACGGATCAGGTCTTCTCGCTCGCCGCTCAAGGCAAGGACCGCGCCAGCGAGACGCTGGACGGCGCCGCCAAGCTGATCGCCGACACCGCACAGCAGATCGAGGAGCGGCTCGGCGAGAATTTCGGCGGCTATGCCCGGCAGGCTTCCGATGCGGTCGGCGGCCTCGCCGCGACGCTGCGGACCAAGGAAGTCGACGAGCTGCTCGACGATGCGCGCGAGTTCGTGAAGCGCAGCCCTGCCCTCGCGGTCGGCGCTGCGGCGGCGGCCGGCTTCCTCATCGCCCGCGTGATCAAGGCCGGCAGCACGACGCTCGAGGGCACCGCCCAGGCGCTCGATCCCGCCAAGCGCGACGACCGGCCGAAGGCCAACGGCAAGGCGGATTGACGATGCTGGCGCCGCCGAACGGCAAAGACGGCCTCGGCGCGCTCGTCTCGCGCCTGCTGGAGGAAGGGCGCGATCTCGTCCGCGCCGAGATCGATCTCGGCAAGGCGATCGCGCTCAACCGGATTGCGCGGGCGCGGCTCGGATTGATGATGACCGGCGCGGCGGTGCTGCTGGTGCCGTCCGCCATCACGACGCTGCTCGTAGGGTGCCTGCTGGGGTTGCGTCCGCTGGTCGGGCCATTCGCGGCCGGGCTGATCGTTTCGATTGCCACGTTCTGCATCGCCGGGCTGCTCGGCAAGCTCGGCGTTGATCGGTTGATCGCGGCGGCATCGGGTGACGACGCAAAGGACGGGAGCAAGGCGTGAGCGACCCGAAGGTGAAGGTCGCCGAGGCGCGCGTCGCGGCGGCGAAGGCGCGGCTGACCGCGACCGCCGGCGAGATCCAGCGGCGGATCAAGCCCGACAGCCTCGTGCGCGAGGCGGTGGAGGGCGTGCGCGAGAAATCCTCGGAGATTGCCGAGGATGCGGTGGCGGTCGCCAAGGCTCGCCCCGGCACGGTTGCGAGCGCGGTTGCGGGCGTCGCGGCGCTGACGTTACGCAAGCCGATCGGTCGGCTCGCGCGGCGGCTGTTCTCGCGCCGCAACGAAAAGCAGGACGCCGAGTTTTGAAGCGATGCATGCCGGAGGCGAAGACCCGCGGCGTATGAAGGAAGGACGGATCGTATGAGCGCGAGCGACACCGATACCAAGCAGCCCGGCGCGAGTGGCGGCGCTGCATCCGGCACCCGTTCCTCGGGCCAGGGCGCGTCGAGCAGCCATTATGCCGATGCGCTCGATCGCGGCGCGGACGCTCTCGACGGCGTCCGCGAGCAGACCGGCGCCGCGCTCGAAACGGTGCGCGAGGCGGCGGCAAACGTCACCGAGCGCGCAACGCGCGAAATTGCCGAAAATCCCGTCGCGGCGCTGCTCGGCGGCCTCGCCATTGGCGCCATCGCTGGCGCGCTCATTCCGAAGTCGCGGGCCGAAGTCGAGGCGCTGAGCGGACTCGCGCTCGGCGAGCGGGCGTCTGCCGCGGCACGTGCCGCCGCCGATGCCGCGCGCTCGACGGGCCGGGAATCGCTTGGCGACTTCGTGCTCAACCGCGACACCTCGATGAACGAGGCTGTCGCCAAGCTCATCGAGGCCGCCTTCGCGGCGGCGACATCTGCGGGCGGCGCGGCCTTCAAATCGGCGCGCGGCGGCGAGTGATCGATGAACAGCTTGCGTTCAGGCGGCATCGCCTAGTCGCCGCCTGAACTGATCTTTTCGCTTTATGAGGTTTCGATGCGCCTGCGTTCCTTCCTTCTCGCTGCTCCCCTGAGCCTTGGCATGCTCCCGGGCATTCTCCTCGCCGCACCCGCATCGGCGGAAGTGGTAACCAGCGATCCGTCGCAATTCGTCCAAACGCTAAGCGACGAGGCGTTCCAGACGCTGCGGAGCGGCAACCAGGCCGCGGCGCGCACCAAGTTCCGCACGCTGCTCCAGCAATATTTCGCGATCGACGAGATCGGCGACCGGCTGATCCGGCGCTGGAAGCCGACGATCACCCCGGCGCAATATGCGGCCTACAAGGCGGCGCTGCCGGGCTACATCATCGGGTCGTATGCCGATAACCTCTATAGCTACGCCAATGCGAAGCTCACCGTCGTCCGCGCGCAGAACAGCGGCGCGAGCGCCGCGGTGCTGACCCATGTCACCAAGCCCGGCGGGCAGCCGATCACCGCGATCTGGACCGTCACCAACTCGGGCAGCGGCTACAAGATCAGCAATCTCACGGTCGGCGGCATCAACCTCGCGGTGACGCAGAGCGCGGATTTCGATTCCTACGTGCAGCGCAACGGCTTCGACAAGCTTGTCGCGTTCATGAAGTCGCGCGCCTAGTCGGCGACCGGGAGACGCGCATGAGCAAGATGCATCTCGTCTTCGGAGGGCGCGTCAGCGATCCGCGCACGCTCGACTTCGTCGATCTCGACAAAATCGATATCGTCGGGATCTTCCCGGATTTCCATTCGGCGGAGATGGCGTGGCGCGGCGCCGCGCAGCGCACGGTCGACGATGCCGAGATGAAATATGTCATCGTGCACCTGCACCGCTTGCTGGAGCCGGATCTCGAGGCGCCGACGCCGAACCCCGCCTGAGCTGAAGTGCCTCCCGGCCCAGCGAAGGCGGCGATCACGCGTGTCGGTAGCGCCAGAGCAGCAGCGGCCGTGCCAGCACCAGTCCGCACAGGAAACCGCCGACATGCGCGGCGGTGGCGATCGCCATGTTCTCGCCGCTTGCCGCATAGCTGACCAGCACCTGCAGGCCGATCCAGGCGGCCGCTAGCCACAACACGCTGACGATCTGCGCCGAAAGCGGACCCTTGGCCGTCGTCACCTGTCGACCGTAGAGCAATGCATAGGCGCCGAGCACCGCCGAGGCGGCGCCGCTCGCGCCGATCATCGGGCTAAAGCTGGTCGGATCGGCGACATATTGGCCGGCCGCGGCGGCGTAGGCGCCGATACCGTAGATGATCAGCGTCCCGCCCGGCCCCAGCGCCGCCTCGACGAAGCGGCCGCAAAAGCCCAGCATCAGCATGTTGAAAACGAGGTGCAGTACGCCGGCATGGAGCAGCGTCGCGGTGAGCGGCGTCAGCACCGCGGGCACGGCCCCGGCGAGTACGGGTGCCGGCCCGAAGCGTGCGGGAATGAAGCCGCCGAGCACGGCGGCACGATCGGTAAGCCCCGACGAGGCGACGACCGCCCACGCGAGCGACGTCGCGACGACGAGCCCGATCGTGGCGCGAGCGGGCGGCTGACGCATCCCCCTCGGCTCCGGCTCAGATGAACTCGATCTTCGCTACCGAATAATAGCGATCGCCGGACGGCACCGTCACCTCGACATCCTCGTCAACCTGTCGGCCGATCAGCGCGCGGCCCAGCGGCGAATTATAGGAAATCCGGCCGCGCTTGGCGTCGGCCTCGCGCTCGCCGACGATCTGGTAGACGACCGCCTTGTCGTCGTCGTCGAGCAGATGAACGGTCGCGCCGAACACGACCTTGTTGCCCGAGAGCGTCTTGGGATCGATCACCATCGCGCGGCTCAGCCGATCCTCGATGTCGGCGATCATCGCCTCGATCTGGCCCTGACGCTCTTTGGCGGCATGATATTCGGCGTTCTCGGACAAGTCGCCGTGCGCGCGCGCTTCCTCGATCGCGTCGATCACCTCGGGGCGCTCGATCGTCTTGAGGCGGTGCAGCTCATCGCTGAGCAGCTTGTGGCCCTCGGCGAGCATCGGCATCTTTTCGGCGGTCGCCATCCGCAACTACCCTTTCGTCGTTCGATCATCGGCGGAACGCCCGCCAACGCCGCTCTCCCGGCGCCCCTCCGTCCGGAAGGTCGCCCGCGCCTAACAGGATGTCGGGATCAGGACAGCGGCTGAGGATAATAGGATTGGAGCGGGCGCACTTCAAGGCTGGTGCCGCGCATCGCCGCGATCGCTTGCACGGCGGCGACGGAAGCGGCGGCGGTCGTGTAGTAGGGCACCTTGGCGCTCACCGCCGAGGTGCGGATCTCGCGGCTGTCCTTGAGGCTCTGCCAGCCCTCGGTGGTGTTGAAGATGATCGCGACGCCGCCGTCCTTGATCCGGTCGACGATATGCGGGCGGCCCTGCGCAACCTTGTTGATCCGGCCCACCTGCAGCCCCCGCGTTTCGAGGTAGCTGGCGGTGCCGTCGGTCGCGATCACCTCGAAGCCGAGCTCGATCAGACCGCGCACGGCGGGCTCGATGTGCGGCTTGTCGCTCGGCTTCACCGAGACGAAGGCGGTGCCCGATTGCGGCAGCACGACACCGCCGCCGAGCTGCGCCTTGGCGAAGGCGGTCGCGAAATCGCGATCAATGCCCATCACCTCGCCCGTCGACTTCATCTCGGGTGACAGCACGGGATCGACGCCCGGGAATCGCGCCCACGGGAACACCGCTTCCTTGACCGCGATGTGATCGATGCTCCGATCGATCTTCGGCAGGTCGCGCAGCTTCTCGCCCGCCATCACGCGCGCGGCGATCTTGGCGATCGGCGCGCCGATCGCCTTGGCGACGAACGGCACGGTGCGGCTGGCGCGCGGATTGACCTCGATGAGATAGACCTCGCCATCCTTCACCGCGAACTGCACGTTCATCAGCCCGCGTACCTCGAGCGCGCGTGCCAGCAGATCGGCCTGCCGCTCGATCTCGGCGACGACCTGCGGCGGCAGACTGTGCGGCGGGATCGCGCAGGCGCTGTCGCCCGAATGGACGCCGGCCTCTTCGATATGCTGCATCACGCCGGCGACGACGACGTCATCGCCGTCGGAAAGCGCGTCGACGTCGACCTCGATAGCATCGCGCAGATACTGATCGATCAGCACCGGCGCATCGCCGGATACCTGCACCGCGGTCTGGATATAATGTTCGAGCTGCGCGGGCCCCTCGACGATCTCCATGGCCCGGCCGCCAAGCACGTAGCTCGGCCGCATCAGCACGGGGTAGCCGACACGATCGGCGACGGCGAGCGCCTCCTCGCGGCTGCGCGCGATGCCGTTGCGCGGCTGCCTGAGCTTGAGCCGCTCTACCAGCGCCGCGAAGCGCTCGCGATCCTCCGCGAGATCGATCGCGTCCGGGGTCGTGCCGAGGATCGGGATGCCGGCGGCCTCGAGCTCGGCGGCAAGCTTGAGCGGCGTCTGCCCGCCGAACTGCACGATCACCCCGACGAGCTCGCCACGGCTTGCTTCGACGTGGAGGATCTCCAGCACGTCCTCGACCGTCAGCGGCTCGAAATAGAGCCGGTCTGAGGTGTCGTAGTCGGTGCTCACCGTCTCCGGGTTGCAGTTGATCATGATCGTCTCGAAGCCCGCTTCCTCGAGCGCGAAGCAGGCGTGGACGCAGCAATAATCGAACTCGATGCCCTGGCCGATCCGGTTCGGCCCGCCGCCGAGGATCACGACCTTGCGGCGATCGGACGGCATCGCCTCATTCTCGGGCTCGCCGAACGCCGGCGCCTCGTAGGTCGAGTAGAGATACGGTGTCTTGGCGTCGAACTCGGCGGCGCAGGTGTCGATCCGCTTGAACACCGGGCGCACGCCGAGCTTGTGGCGCAGCGCGCGCACTTCGACCTCGTTGACGCCGCCGGTCATCGCCGAAAGCGCATCATGGAGCAGGCCGGTGCCGTGCGCCGCGACGCGGGCGAGCTCGGGCCGGGCGTTGGCCGATTGCAGCGCCAACCAGGCGAGCCGCTTGTCCGAGAAGCCTATCGCCTTCAGCCGGCGCAGCCCGGCGGCATCGCGCGGCAGACCCTCGCTGCACACCTCGGTCTCGGCGGCGACGATCTCGGCGAGCCGCTCGACGAACCACGGATCATATTTGGTGACGCGCTGCACCTCCTCGGCGGTGAAGCCTTCGCGCAGCGCCTGTGCGGCGACGAGCAGCCGCTCCGGGGTCGGGTGCGCGAGCGCCGCCTCGATCTCGTTGCGCGAGGCGCCGCGGAGTTCGTCGACGATGTTGAGACCGACGAGGCCGGTCTCGAGCCCGCGCAGCGCCTTCTGCAGGCTCTCGTGGAAATTGCGACCGATCGCCATGACTTCGCCGACACTCTTCATTGCCGTCGTCAGGGTGTTGTCGCTGCCGGCGAACTTCTCGAACGCGAAGCGCGGGATCTTGGTGACGACATAATCGATCGTCGGCTCGAAGCTCGCGGGCGTCGCGCCGGTGATGTCGTTGTCGATCTCGTCGAGCGTGTAGCCGACCGCGAGCTTGGCGGCGACCTTGGCGATCGGGAAGCCGGTCGCCTTCGATGCCAGCGCCGACGAGCGCGAGACACGCGGGTTCATCTCGATCACGATCAGGCGGCCGTCCTTCGGATTGACCGCGAACTGGACGTTGGAGCCGCCGGTTTCCACGCCGATCTCGCGCAGCACGGCGATGCTCGCCGAGCGCATGATCTGATATTCCTTGTCGGTGAGCGTCAGCGCCGGCGCGACCGTGATCGAATCGCCGGTGTGGACGCCCATCGGATCGACATTCTCGATCGAGCAGATGATGATGGCGTTGTCGTTGCGATCCCGCACGACCTCCATCTCATATTCCTTCCAGCCGAGCAGGCTTTCTTCGATCAGCACCTCGGTCGTCGGCGAGGCGTCGAGGCCGCTGGTAACGATGCGGATGAACTCCTCGCGATTGTACGCGATGCCGCCGCCGGTGCCGCCGAGCGTGAACGACGGGCGGATGATCGCCGGCAGGCCGGTATGCTCGAGCCCCGCGAGCGCCTCCTCCATCGTGTGCGCGACGGCCGAGCGCGCGCTTTCGAGCCCGATCCGGTCCATCGCATCGCGGAACTTGAGGCGATCCTCGGCCATCTCGATCGCATCGGCATCGGCGCCGATCATCTTGACGCCGAGCCGATCGAGCGTGCCGTCCTTGAAGAGCGCGAGCGCGGTGTTGAGCGCGGTCTGGCCGCCCATCGTCGGCAGCACCGCGTCGGGCCGCTCCTGTTCGATGATCTTGGCGACGACCGCGGGCGTGATCGGCTCGACATAGGTCGCGTCGGCGAACTCGGGATCGGTCATGATCGTGGCCGGGTTCGAATTGACGAGGACGATCCGATAGCCCTCGTCCTTCAGCGCCTTGATCGCCTGCGTGCCCGAATAATCGAACTCGCACGCCTGCCCTATGACGATCGGCCCCGCGCCGATGACGAGGATGGACGAGATGTCGGTGCGTTTGGGCATAGTCTATGAGGAGCCTTTAGCCCTCTCCCTGGAGGGAGAGGGTTGGGTGAGGGTGGTCCGCCGATGACGGAGAAGAGGCTGACGCCGATTGCCCGCACCCTGCGGCGAGATGCGACGGCGGTCGAGGCGTTCTTGTGGCAGCGGCTGCGCAACCGGCAGATTGAAGGCGCTAAGTTCGTGCGCCAGTTTCCGATAGGTCCCTATGTCGTGGACTTCGCATGCCGCGCTGCCCGCCTGGTGATCGAGCTGGATGGCGGTCAGCACATAATGAGCACAGCCGATGATGCCCGAACGGAATTCATCGAAGCCGGCGGCCTTACAGTCGTCCGCTTCTGGAATAACGACGTTACGGAAAATCTCGAAGCCGTCCTCGAAGTGATTGCCGCCCAGGTTCGACTGGCGCGGAATAGCTGATGTCGTAGCCCCCTCACCCCGACCCTCTCCCCGCTGGGGAGAGGGAGTCGTCACGCCGCGCTCCGGAGTTGCGCGACGAACTGCTCGAACAGATAGTGGCTGTCCTGCGGGCCGGGGCTCGCCTCGGGGTGGTACTGCACGCTGAACGCCGGCTTGTCGGTGAGCCTCAGCCCGGCCAGGCTGCCGTCGAACAGCGAGAAGTGGGTCGGCTCGGCGTTGGCGGGCAGGGTCTCGGTCTCGACCGCGAAGCCGTGGTTCATGCTGGTGATCTCGACGCGGCCGTCGGACGCGCGCCTGACTGGGTGGTTAGCGCCGCGATGGCCCTGATGCATCTTGGAGGTGCGCGCGCCGACCGCCAGCCCGAGCAGCTGGTGGCCGAGGCAGATGCCGAAGACCGGCTTGCCGACTTCCAAAAGCTTGCGGATCACCGGCACGGCATATTCGCCGGTCGCCGCCGGATCGCCGGGGCCGTTGGAGAGGAAGACGCCGTCGGGCTGGTGGCGCATCACGTCCTCGTAGCTCGCGGTCGCGGGCACGACGGTGACACGCGCGCCGGCGGCGACGAGGTTGCGCAGGATGTTGCGCTTGAGGCCATAGTCGATCGCGACGACATGCGGACGGCTGTCGCTTGCGGCGCGTCCCTCGACTTCGCTCGGGACGAACGGCTTTCCTGCTTCAAGCCCGCCGTTCGTGCCGAGCGAAGTCGAGGCACGTTCATAGCCCTCGCCGAGCCGCCACAGGCCGTCGTCCCACTGGTAGGTCTGCAGCGTCGAGACTTGCCTAGCGAGGTCCATGCCCTCGAGGCCCGGCCAGGCACGCGCCTGCGCGACGAGGGCGTCGGTATCGAAATCGCCGGCTGCGTCGTGCGCGATGACGCCGTTGGGCGCGCCGCCGATGCGGATCGCGCGGGTGAGCGCACGCGTATCGACTCCCGAAAGCCCAATGCGGCCGTTGTTGCGCAGCCACTCGTCGAAGCGCTGCGTCGCGCGGAAGTTGGACGGCGCGGTCACGTCCTCACGGACGATCAGGCCGAGCGCGTGCGGGTTCTGCGCCTCGATATCCTCGGGGTTGGCGCCGACATTGCCGATATGCGGGAAGGTGAAATTGATGATCTGCCCGGCGTAGCTCGGATCGGTCATCACCTCCTGATAGCCGGTCATCGCGGTGTTGAAGCAGACCTCGCCGACCGCCGATCCTTCCGCGCCGAAGCCGCGGCCCCAGATCAGCGATCCGTCCGCCAGCGCGAGAACGCCGGTGGCACCTTCGGGGCGCGCGCGCGCGTCGGCCATGTGGCGGGGCCTCCTTCTCTCGAGCCATGCTGCGGGTAAACGGCCGGGCACTTAGGTGCGCGCCATGAGCCGGTCAATCGCTTACATTTTCGGCGCGGCGCCCTATGCTGATCGCTTGCCCGAAAGCCCGAGACAATGATTCGCCCGTGATCCGCGACGACATCAAGACCGCGCTCGTCACCGCCATGAAGGCGCGCGACAGCGAGCGCACCGCCGCCATCCGGCTGATCCAGGCCGCGATCAAGAATCGCGACATCGAGGCGCGCACCGGCGCCGCCCCGGCGGACGATGACGCGCTCGTCGCCGAGGTGCTCCAGAAGATGGCTAAGCAGCGCCGCGAATCGATCGATATGTTCGACAAGGGCGGCCGCGCCGAGCTTGCGGCGGCCGAGCGGGCCGAGCTGGCGGTGATCGAGAGCTTCATGCCGAAGCAGATGGACGAGGCGGAGGCGAAGGCGGCGATCGCTGGCGTGGTGGCGGAACTCGGCGCGACGACGGTCAAGGACATGGGCCGCGTCATGGTCGCCGTGAAGGAACGCTTCGCCGGCCAGATCGACATGAGCAAGGCGAGCGGTCTGGTGAAGGCGGCGCTGGCGGGGTGAGCGGAACGCCCAGCCACGAGCCGGGCGCCAACCCCCCAGCCCTCTCCTGCACGCGAGAGGCGGAGACTGCCGGTCCTCCCCTCCCGCTTGCGGGAGGGGATCGAGGGGTGGGCTCGCGCTTCCGGCTCGGCAGACCGACCGCACTGGCACAATCGCTTCGTACCGACGCCACCGTTAGCGAGCAGTTGCTCTGGCGCCATCTGCGCCGTTCCCAGCTGGGCGCGTTCAAATTCAGCCGCCAGCTTCCGATTGCCGGCTATCTCTGCGATTTCGTCTGTCGATCAGCGCGGTTGGTGGTCGAGATTGATGGCGGCCAGCACGCAATGCAGGCGGAACAGGATCGTACGCGAACCGAACGTATCGAACGCGCCGGCTATCATGTGATCCGCTTCTGGAACAATGAGGTTCAGGATAATATCGAGAACGTGCTGCTTCGCATCCTCGACTCGTGCGCCCACCCCCCAGCCCCCTCCCGCCAGCGGGAGGGGGAGTGATGTCGCTCTCCCCCGCCTTCCTCGACGAGCTGCGCGCCCGCACCTTGCTTTCCGCGCTCGTCGGCAAGTCGATGAAGCTGACCCGCGCCGGCCGCGAGTTCAAAGGCTGCTGCCCTTTCCACGACGAGAAGACGCCGAGCTTCTACGTCAACGACGCCAAGGGCTTCTACCATTGCTTCGGCTGCGGTGCGCATGGCGATGCGATCCGCTGGATGACCGACCAGCTCGGCTTGGGCTTCATTGATGCGGTGAAGGAACTCGCGCAGGCCGCCGGTGTCGAGATGCCCGCGCCCGATCCCCGTGCGCAGGAGCGCGCCGCCAAGGCCGAGACGCTGCACGACGTCACCGAGGCCGCGGCGCGGTTCTTCGCGAACGAGCTCGCCGGCGCGAACGGCGCGGCGGCGCGCGCCTACGTCAAGCGGCGCACGCTTACGGACAAGACGGTGGCGGGCTTCGCGATGGGCTTCGCGCCGGATAGCCGCAATCGCCTCCGCCAGGCGCTCGAGCCGCAGTTCGGGCTCGACAAGCTCGTCGAAGCCGGCCTCGTCATCCGTCCCGACGAGAAAGGTAAGGAGCCCTACGACCGCTTCCGCGGCCGGCTGATGATCCCGATCCGGGATCCGCGCGGCCGCGTCATCGCGTTCGGCGGCCGCATCCTCGATTCCGGCGAGCCCAAATATCTGAATTCGCCGGACACGCCGCTGTTCGACAAGGGGCGCACGCTCTTCAATCTCGATCGCGCCGCCGGGCCCGCGCGTAAAGCGAACCGGATCGTCGTCGTTGAAGGCTATATGGACGTGATCGCGCTCGCCCAGGCCGGCATCGAGGAGGCCGTCGCGCCGCTCGGCACGGCGCTCACCGAGATGCAGCTCGAGCGGCTGTGGCGCACGCACGAGGCGCCGATCCTCTGCTTCGACGGCGATGGCGCCGGCCAGCGCGCCGCGATCCGCGCGATCGGCCGCGCGCTGCCGATGCTCGCGCCCGATCGCACGCTGCGCTTCGTGACACTGCCGGCGGGCCAGGATCCCGACGACCTGATCCGCTCCGGAGGCAAGGCGGCGATCGACGCGCTGCTCGCCGAGCCTGAGCCGCTCGTCGAGCGGCTGTGGCGGCACGAGCGAGACGCCGAGCCGCTGACCACGCCCGAGGCGCGGGCGAGCCTGTCGCGCCGCCTGAACGAACAGGCGCAAGCGATCGGCGACCCTGAGTTACGGCGCGAATATCAGGCCGAGTTTCGCCGCCGCTGCGAAGGTCTGTTCACAGATCGCCGGCTGCCGCGCCGTGGCCCGCGGCAGTCAGGCCCGCGCGATCGCCGCGGCTGGATGCCGGTCGAACGTCCCGTATCGGCTCAGGCGCACGCGATCCGCAGCGGCGGGATCGACGAGCGGCTGTTGCGCGCAGTCTTCGCCGGGCTGCTCCGCCATCCTGCGTGGATCGCCGAGCATTCCGAGCGCATTGCCGATCTCCGTCTCGTCCAGCGGCCGCTCGATCGGCTGCGCGCCGCACTGCTCGATGCCGCGCTCGATGACGAGGCGCTTGAAGCGACTGGTCTTGCTCCCATATTGGCGGCTGCGGGGCTCGATGGGCTGGCACGCGAGATCGGGCAGATGAACGGCCTTGCCTTTTCCTTTCTGCGCGACGATGCGGACCCGGAACGGGCGCATCGTGACCTTGGGGAAGCGATCGATGTCCTCGTCGCGCGGCCCGAGATCGACGCGGCGCTGGCGCAGGCGAGCGCGCGGCTGGGCGAGCGCATGGACGAGGCCGCGTTCGCAGAGCAGCAGCGGCTGCGCGCGGCGTTGAGGGATACGGAACGTCGGCTCATGGATTTGGTCCAGGCTGACGGCGCGACGGTTTGAGATAGGGCTCACGGATGGCGAAGACGAACACGGCTGAGGCGGCGACGGCGGCGAACGGTGCCGGCGGTGGCGACGGCGATGCGCCGCTCATCGATCTCAACGAAGCCAGCCTCAAGAAGCTGATCACGCGCGCCAAGCGCAAGGGCTACATCACCTACGATCAGCTCAACGAGGCGCTGCCGCAGGACCAGATGTCCTCCGATCAGCTCGAGGACGTGATGTCCGCCCTCAACGAGATGGGCGTCAACATCGTCGAGAACGAAGAGCAGTCCGACGACGAGCCCCAGGCCGAGGAAGCCCAGGAAGAAGAAGTCGTCGGCATCGACGACGGCGAAGCCGCTCCCCAGCTCACCACCGTGACCAAGAAGGAGACGGTCGACCGTACCGACGATCCGGTGCGGATGTATCTGCGCGAAATGGGCGCGGTCGAGCTGCTCTCCCGCGAGGGCGAGATCGCGATCGCCAAGCGCATCGAGGCCGGCCGGGACACGATGATCATGGGGCTGTGCGAAAGCCCGATCACCTTCAACGCGATCATCGAGTGGTCGAGCGCGCTCAACGAAGGCGCGATGCAGCTGCGCGAGATCCTCGATCTCGATGCGATGCTCCACAAGGATCCGGCGCCGGAAAGCCTCACCGAAGACGGCGAGGACGACAACGGCGAGATCTCGGAGAAGACCGCCGGCCCCTCCTATAAGGAAGAGGAGGACGTCGAGGAGGTCCAGGAGCAGGACGAGGACGAGGAGTCGATGACCGAGCGGCGCGCACCGCGCCCGGTCGAGGAAGACGACGAGGACAACACGCTCAGCCTCGCTCAGATGGAAGAGCAGCTGAAGCCCGCCGCGCTCGAGAAGTTCGCGACGATCACCGAACTCTACAAGCGCTTCGGCAAGGTCCAGGCGACGCGCGTCGCCGCGCTCGGCGCCGGCGAAGGCTTTCCGGATCGCGACGAAAACCAGTATCAACGGCTGCGCGAGGAACTCACCGCCGAGGTCGAGAGCGTCCAGTTCCACGGCGCCAAGATCGAGTATCTCGTCGACCAGCTCTATGCGTTCAACCGGCGGCTAACCGCGCTCGGCGGCCAGATGCTTCGCCTCGCCGAACGCCACAAGGTGCCGCGGAAATCCTTCCTCGACGCCTATATCGGCCACGAGCTCGAAGAGGGCTGGCTCGAGCGCGTCGGCGGGCAGGACAAGAAGTGGATGGCGTTCGCCGCCGCCGAGGCCGATGCCGTCGACCGCATCCGCTCCGAGATCGCCGAGATCACCCAGGCGACCGGCATGTCGCTGCCCGAGTTCCGCCGCATCGTGAACATGGTGCAGAAGGGCGAGCGCGAGGCGCGTATCGCCAAGAAGGAGATGGTCGAGGCCAACTTGCGCCTGGTGATCTCCATTGCAAAAAAATACACGAATCGAGGGCTTCAGTTCCTGGACCTCATCCAGGAAGGCAATATCGGCCTGATGAAGGCGGTCGATAAGTTCGAGTATCGCCGCGGCTACAAGTTCTCGACCTATGCGACCTGGTGGATCCGCCAGGCGATCACGCGCTCGATCGCGGACCAGGCGCGGACGATCCGCATCCCGGTTCACATGATCGAGACGATCAACAAGCTCGTTCGTACCTCGCGCCAGATCCTCCATGAGATCGGCCGCGAGCCGACTCCTGAGGAGCTCGCCGAGCGGCTTTCGATGCCGCTCGAGAAGGTCCGCAAGGTGATGAAGATCGCCAAGGAGCCGATCAGCCTCGAAACGCCGATCGGCGACGAGGAGGATAGCCATCTTGGCGACTTCATCGAGGACAAGAACGCGGTCATCCCGGTCGACGCCGCGATCCAGGCGAACCTCAAGGAGACGGTGACGCGGGTGTTGGCGTCGCTCACGCCGCGCGAGGAGCGCGTGCTGCGCATGCGCTTCGGCATCGGCATGAACACCGATCACACGCTCGAGGAAGTTGGTCAGCAGTTCAGCGTGACGCGCGAGCGTATCCGCCAGATCGAGGCCAAGGCGCTGCGCAAGCTCAAGCACCCCAGCCGCTCGCGGAAGATGCGGTCGTTCCTCGACCAGTAAGCGGCGCGCGGAGCCGACGTTAGAAAAACAGATTTCGTCATTCCCGCGCCGGCGGGAATCCATATGCTCGACCGGTCATGAAAATCGCGACGTCAGCGGCTATGGATTCCCGCCTGCCCGGGAATGACGGTGTCCCTTTCGGCCCGGCCTCGCGCTTCTTGCGGCAGCGCTTGCCTTTCACGTCCGAACCGGCGAACGCCTCATCTTGTGTTCGAGAGCGTAACGAGGGGCGCGCGGCAGTTGCTGGCGCAGCTGGATGGCCGCCGTTCGGGCCGCGCGGTTTATGTCGGCGACAACCGGCTGCTCGTCGCCATCATCGTGGGTGGCCGCGAGATCGCCTATTTCGTCGAAGCCAATGATCGGCTGATCACGCCGATGTTCGTCGCCTCCGGACGCTACGAGAAGGCGCCGACGCGCTATCTTCTCCAGCATCTCCGTCGCGACAGCCATTGCATCGATGTCGGCTGCAACTTCGGCTATTTCGCCTGCCTGATGGCGCGCTTCGCGCCGGCCGGCCGGATCGTGGCCGTCGAGCCCGAGCCGGGCGTGTTCGGGCTGGCCCGCGACAACATCGCCGCCAACGGCTTCCTCGATAGCGCGCGCGTTCTCAACGTCGCCGCCGGCGCGGCGCGCGGCGCGATGACGCTGCACCGCCGCGACACGCGCTCCGGCAACACCAGCCTCTATGCCTACGACGATCACTTCGCCGCCAGCTTCGGCGAGCGTCCGGCGACGGCGTTCGCCGTCGAATGCGTGCCGGTCGATGAGCTTGCGCAGGAGCTCGGTGGGCGCGTCGACTTCCTCAAGGTCGATGTCGAGGGGGCGGAACAGCTGGTGCTGCAAGGCGCCGAGCGCACGATCGGCGCGAACCCGCGAATATCGATCCTGATGGAGTGGTCGCCCGGCCAGATGGAGGCACTCGGTTTCGGCACCGCCGATTTCCTCGCCTATCTCGATGGCCTTGGGCTCGAGGCCTACGATCTCCAGATCACCAGCCGCCGCCCGATCGCCTATGCCGATCTCGCCCGGCTCCGCTATCGCGCCGCCATCCTGCTGCGGCATCGCAGCGCCAAACGCTGATCCGATGCACCGCAGTGCTCCTGCGAAAGCAGGAGCCGCTATCAGGGTCAAGCCTCGTGCCGCCATGTCCCAGCGCGGGCCGTTAACCCGCGTCAGCAAATGCCTAATCCGGGTTTCACCAGCTTTTTACGGGGCTTGGTATAGGTCCCTCAGCCATGGTTCCGATCGCGCGCCCGTTGTTGCGCGTCCGGGGAGAGATTCATGGCGACGACAGTGCAGACGGCAAGGGGCAGCGGGATCGCCGAGCTGCTCTTCGCGCTTGCCGATGGCGAGGGCAGCGCCACGCACCCCTATGTCGCCGCCTTGTGCGCCGCGAGCGCCGCGCCGCGCGATCTTGCCGATGCGATCCATGCGCTCGGCATGCTCCACGGTCGCTTTCCCGGCGTGATCGACTATGCCGCCGAGCGCAACCCGCGCCGCATCGCCGCCGAGTGGCTGGAGGCGTCGGCGGCCGGCTTCTCGCGCGAGCGCGGCCTCCTCACCAAGCTCGTCGTCGCGTCCGGACCGCTGCCGAGCACGCCCGGCCAGGCCGAGAGCGAGGCGGCGGTCGCCAACCAGCACCACGCGCTCGCGATGCTGGCGCAGTCCGATCGCACCGGCTGCGCGCTCGGCGCCGCGCTCGCCTTCATGCTCGATTGGCGCGCGATCCGCCGTGTGCTCGATGCCGCCGCGCACCGCCTGTCGATCCCGGCGCCGGCGATGATGCTGCCGCTCGACGAAGAGACGCGCGAGGTCGCGACGACGCTGTCGGGGGAACCTGCGGTCGAGCGCGCGATCGCGTTCGGCGCGCAGCAGGTGCTGGTCCAGCATCGCGGCCTCTGGGATCTGCTCGAGACGCGTCGCGCCGCCCGCCGGGACACCGCCTGAATCCCTTGCTTGCACGCGCTTCGACGCGTCCCTATCGCTGCTGCATTGCAGAAGGGAGACGGGCGTGCGCTTCGAGGGAACGAACGACTATGTCGCGACCGAGGATCTGAAGGTCGCCGTCAATGCCGCCGTGACGCTGCGGCGGCCGCTGCTCGTCAAGGGTGAGCCCGGCACCGGCAAGACGGTGCTCGCGCACGAAATCGCCGGCACGCTCGATGCGCCGCTGATCGAATGGCACGTCAAATCGACCACCAAGGCGCATCAGGGTCTCTATGAATATGACGCGGTCGCCCGCTTGCGCGACGGCCAGCTCGGCGACGAGCGCGTCCATGACATCCGCAACTACATCAAGAAGGGCAAGCTCTGGGACGCCTTCACCTCCCCCCGCCTGCCCGTGTTGCTAATCGACGAGATCGACAAGGCTGACATCGAATTCCCGAACGATCTCCTCCAGGAGCTCGATCGCATGAGCTTCGACGTCTACGAGACGGGTGAGACGATCACCGCGCTCGAGCGGCCGATCGTCGTCATCACCTCGAACAACGAGAAGGAGCTGCCCGACGCCTTTCTGCGCCGCTGCTTCTTCCACTATATCCGCTTTCCGGACCGCGAGACGATGGAGCGGATCGTCGACGTCCACTTCCCGGACATCCAGAAGGTGCTGGTGTCGCGCGCGCTCGACATCTTCTACGAGGTGCGCGAGGTGCCCGGCCTCAAGAAGAAGCCCTCGACCAGCGAGCTGCTCGACTGGCTGAAGCTGCTCCTGCACGAGGACATGCCGCTCGAGGCGCTTCAAAACCGCGATCCCAAGAAGGCCATCCCCCCGCTTCACGGCGCGCTGCTCAAGAACGAACAGGACGTGATGCTGTTCGAGCGCCTCGCCTTCCTCGCACGCCGTCAGGGCGCGTGAGGGCACTCTCGGCCGCACATGATCCGTTCGTCCTGAGCGAAGTCGAAGGACGTGCCGCACACGGTGGCGTTGGGGGCACGCACTTCGACTTCGCTCAGCGCGAACGGGTTATTGGTTTAGGCGTCTAGGCCCATGTTCCTCAACTTCCTCGATGCGCTGCGCAAGGCCGGCATCCCGGCGACGCTGAAGGAGCATCTCGTGCTCCTGGAGGCGCTCGACCGCGAGGTGATCGAGCGCAGCCCCGAGGAATTCTACTATCTCGCGCGCGCCACCTACGTGAAGGACGAGGCGCTGATCGACAAATTCGATCGTGTGTTCGGCCAGATCTTTCGCGGCCTTCAGCTCTCCTCGGAAGGGGGGGCGCACGCGCTTCCGGAGGAATGGCTCCGCGCCGTCGCCGAGAAGTTCCTCAGCCGGGAGGAGATGGCGAAGATCGAGGCGCTCGGCTCCTGGGAGGAGCTGATGGAGACGCTGAAGAAGCGGCTCGAGGAGCAGGAAGGCCGCCACGAGGGCGGCAGCAAGTGGATCGGCACCGGCGGCACCTCGCCCTTCGGTAACGCCGGCTACAATCCCCAAGGCGTCCGCATCGGCGGCAAGAGCAAGCATCGCCGCGCGGTGAAGGTGTGGGAACGGCGCGAGTTCCAGAACCTCGATTCGGATCGCGAGCTCGGCACCCGCAACATCAAGATCGCGCTCAGGCGGCTGCGGCGGTTCGCGCGCGAAGGCGCCGCCGACGAGCTCGATCTCGATGCCACGATCGACGGCACCGCGCGCCGCGGCTGGCTCGACATCGCGATGCGGCCCGAGCGGCACAACGCGGTCAAGCTGCTGCTCTTCCTCGACGTCGGCGGCTCGATGGACCCGCATGTGCGCGTCTGCGAGGAGCTGTTCTCGGCGGCCAAGGCCGAGTTCAAGAATCTCGAATTCTTCTATTTCCACAACTGCGTCTACGAGGGCGTGTGGAAGGACAACCGCCGCCGCTTCACCGAGCGGACGAAGACGTGGGACGTGCTCCACAAATATGGCCATGACTATAAGCTTCTGATCGTCGGCGATGCCGCGATGAGCAGCTACGAGATCACCCATCCCGGCGGCTCGGTCGAGCATATGAACGACGAGGCCGGGCTGGTCTGGATCCAGCGGCTCACCACCACCTATCCGGCCGCCGCCTGGATCAACCCGGTGCCCGAGCAGCAGTGGAACTACAGCGCGTCCACCAAGCTGATCCGCGACGCGATGTCCGATCGCATGTTCCCGCTGACGCTGGGCGGCCTCGACGAGGCGACGCGCACGCTGACGCGGAAGGCGTGATCTTTTCCGTCGCCCCGGCGAAGGCCGGGGCCGCTGGCGGCACAAGCGACTTCGTTCGAGCGCGAGTGCGGGCCGAGTTTGTAATCTAAAGCCCGTTCGTGCTGAGCTTGTCGAAGCACTTTTCTTCTTCTCCCTGCGGGAAGAGAAGTGCAGCCCTTCGACAAGCTCAGGGCGAACGGTGATTCAAGTCAACGGCGTCGCTTCAGCCGGTCGCGGCCCCGGCCTTCGCCGGGGCGACGGGCAATTCGGGCTTCAGCCTACTCCGGCCGCGTCAGCACGCCGCCGGGATTGGGCGCGCGCACGCCGGTGGTGCCGGGAAAACTGATCGGCAGACGGCGCAGCGCGCGCACCGCCATATAGCCGAAGCCCTCCGCTTCGGTGGCGTCGCCATTGTGGCCGTGCGCTTCGATCGGCTCGGTGCGCAGGTCGCAGGCGTCCGCGATCATCGCCATCAGCGTGGCATTGTGGCGGCCGCCGCCGGCGACGATCAGCCGCCGCGGCGACGACGGCAGATGGTCGAGCGCCAGCGCGACGGTCGCCGCGGTGAACGCGGTGAGCGTCGTGGCGCCGTCCGCCGCGGACAGGCCCTTGGCCGGATGCATGGTGAAGTCGGCGCGATCGAGCGACTTGGGCGGCAGCGCGTCGAACCAGGGGTTGTCGAGCATCGCCGCGAGCACCTTCTCGTCGATGCTGCCCTCGGCGGCGAGCGCGCCGCCCTCGTCGTAGCGGCGGCCGGTCTCGGCCATCACCCAATCGTCGATCAAGCCGTTGCCGGGCCCGGTGTCGAACGCGATGAGATCGTCCGCACTCTCGCCGATCCAGGTGATGTTGCCGACGCCGCCGAGGTTAAGCACCGCGAGCGGACGCTCCAGCCCGGCGGTCAGCGCGCGATGATAGACGGGGAGCAGCGGCGCGCCCTGCCCGCCGGCCGCGACGTCCGCGCCACGGAAATCGCTCACGACCGCGATGCCGAGCGCACGCGCCATCGCATCGGCATCGCCGATCTGCCAGGTCCAGCCGCGCTCGGGCCGGTGCGCCAGCGTCTGGCCGTGGAAGCCGACGACATCGACCTTGGAGGCCGGCACGTCGGCGCTCGCAAGCAGCCCCTCCACCACCTCGATATGGCGCTGCGTCAGCATCTTCTCGGCGTCGACGATCGAGGAACCGCGCCGTGGCCGCTCATATTGCCGCGCGATCGCGGCGGCGTGGCGCAACTCGGCGCGGGCATGTTCGGAATAAGGTTCGGAGCGGAAGGCGACCGGCTGGACGAAGCCCTCGCCGTCGGTCTCGATCAGCGCGGCGTCGATACCGTCCAGCGATGTCCCCGACATGAGGCCGACCGCGAGCAAGCTGCTACCCAAAACCTCGACCCCCTGCTAAGCGCCCGCGCCTGACCAGCTATCCCCAAGACGTAAGCCGATGACAACCTACAGATCCGACCTCCTCAGGCTCTTAGACGAGCGCGGCTATATCCACCAGTTGACCGACGCATCGGGGCTGGACGAAGCGGCGCGCGCGGGGATCGTGCCGGGCTATATCGGTTTCGATCCCACGGCGCCCTCGCTCCATGTCGGCCACCTCGTATCGATCATGATGCTGCGCCAGCTTCAACGCGCCGGTCACAAGCCGATCGTGCTCATGGGCGGCGGCACCGGCAAGATTGGCGATCCATCGTTCAAGGACGAGGCGCGCTCGCTGCTCGGCGAGGAGACGATCACGGCGAATATCGCCTCGATCAAGCGCGTGTTCGAACGCTTTCTAACCTTCGGAAACGGCCCCACCGACGCGATCATGCTCGACAATGCCGAGTGGCTCGACGCGCTCGAATATATTCCGTTCCTGCGCGAGATCGGCCAGCATTTCTCGGTCAACCGCATGCTGAGCTTCGATTCGGTCAAGCTCCGGCTGGATCGCGAGCAGTCGCTCTCCTTCCTCGAATTCAACTACATGATTCTTCAGGCCTACGATTTCCTCGAGCTGTCGCGCCGCGCCGATTGCCGCCTGCAGATGGGCGGATCGGACCAGTGGGGAAATATCGTCAACGGCATCGAGCTCGCCCGCCGTGTCGACGGGCGCCAGATGTTCGGGCTGACGACGCCGCTGCTCACCAATGCCGACGGCACCAAGATGGGCAAGACCGTCGGCGGCGCGGTGTGGCTGAACGAAGAGCAGCTGCCGACCTACGACTACTGGCAGTTCTGGCGGAACACGCAGGATGCCGACGTGCTGCCGCGTCTCAAGCTCTTCACCGATCTGCCGATGGACGAGATCGCGCGACTTGGCGAGCTGGGCGGTGCCGAGATCAACGAGGCGAAGAAGGTTCTTGCCAACGAGGCGACCGCGCTCTGTCGCGGTAGCGCCGCCGCCAGCGACGCCGCCGAGACGGCGAGGCGCACCTTCGAGGAAGGCGCGACCGGTGATGCGCTGCCGCGGCTCCAGGTCGACGGCAGCATTGGCGTGATCGCGGCGCTGACCGGTCTTGGTCTCGCCGCCTCGAACGGCGAGGCGAAGCGCAAGCTGGCCGAGGGCGCGGTGCGCGTCGGCGGCGAGAAGGTGAGCGACGGCCAATATGAAATCCGGCCCGGCGCGGAACCGCTGCGCGTCAGCCTCGGCGCCAAGCGTCATGGTATCCTCGTCGCTAAGGCTTCGATTTAGCTGCGAATTAAAATGGCATCGGCACCTTACCCCGATAAGAAGGACGAGGGTCGAGGTCGTGGGTGTCGCGAAATCCAGTTCGTTCGCCGAGCAGCGGCGCGCGCCGCGCCACGAAGTGTCGATTCGCGCGTGGCTACACCGCAGCGGGCAGGCGCGGTTCGCGATCCACGTCGTCGACATCTCGACGCATGGCATGATGGCGCGGTCGAGCGCCGCGCTGGCGGTCGGCGAGCGCGTGACGCTCGATCTGCCGATCGCCGGCCGCCGCGAGGCGCTCGTCCGTTGGTCGCTCGGCGGCCGCATCGGCTGCGAGCTCCTTCAGCCGCTCAGCGAAGTGATCTGCACGCGCATCCTCGCCCATCCGCCGCCGCCGCCCTCGCCGTGGGAACGGTTCTGAAATAGTGCGTCAGCCCGCGCGCAGCAGCCCAACGGCGGCGTCTCGCTCGAACAGATAGAGCAGGATCCGCGCCGCCTGCCCGCGGGCGCCGTCGAGCCCGCCGTCGCGTTCGATCAGCAGATGGGCGTCGTCTCGCGCGGTTTCGACGAGCGCGGAGAGTTGCTCAGGCGTCGCCAGCCGCAGCGCCGCATCGCCCGATTGGCGCGTGCCCAGCATCTCGCCGGCGCCGCGCAGCCGCAGATCCTCCTCGGCGATGAAGAAGCCGTCGTTGCTGTTCTTCATCGTCATCAGCCGCGCCTTGGCGGTCTCACCGAGCGCACGCCCGGGCATGCCTTCGACGCGCGATCCGCCCCACATCAGCAGGCAGACCGAGCGTGCGGCGCCGCGCCCGACGCGCCCGCGCAGCTGGTGGAGCTGCGCGAGGCCGAACTGATCGGCATGCTCGACGATGATTAGGCTCGCATTGGGCACGTTGACGCCGACCTCGATCACGGTCGTCGCCACGAGCACGGCCGTGCGCCCGGCGGCGAAGTCCGCCATCGCCGCGTCCTTCTCCGGCCCCTTCATGCGGCCGTGGACGAGCCCGATGCGATCGCCGAAGCGCGCGCGCAGCGCCGCTGCACGTTCCTCGGCGGCGGCGAGGTCGCTCTGCTCGCTCTCCTCGACCAGGGGACACACCCAATAGGCTTGGCCGCCCTTCTCGATGTGGCGGCCGATGCCGGTGACGACCTCGTCGATGCGGTCGGCCGAGATGATGCTGGTCTCGACCGGCGTTCGCCCCGGCGGCAGCTCGTCCAGCCGGCTCACGTCCATCTCGCCATAATGGGTGAGCGTCAGCGTGCGCGGGATCGGCGTGGCGGTCATCACCAGCAGGTGCGGCGGCGCTTTCGCCTTGGCGGCGAGCATCATCCGCTGCGCGACGCCGAAGCGATGCTGCTCGTCGACGACGACGAGGCCGAGCGCCTTGTAGGCGACCGCCTCCTGGAAGATCGCATGCGTGCCGACGAGGATGTCGATCGAGCCGTCGGCAAGGCCCATCAGAATCGATTCACGGACACGGCCCTTCTCGCGACCGGTGAGGATCGCGACGGTGACAGGCAGGCCGCTCAAAGTCTGCTGAAGTGTCTCGTAGTGCTGGCGGGCGAGCAGCTCGGTCGGCGCCAGCATCGCGCCCTGCGCGCCGGCCTCGACCGCGACGAGCAACGCCAGCGTCGCGACCAGCGTCTTGCCCGAGCCGACATCGCCCTGGAGCAGCCGCACCATCGGAGTCGCCTGCGCAAGATCACCCGCTATCTCATTGAAAGATCGGGCTTGGGCATTGGTCGGCGCATAAGGCAGGTTGAGCATGGCGCGGAGCCGCCCGTCCCCTTCGAGCGCCCGGCCGCGCCGGCGTCGCGTCGACGCTCGGACGAGCGCCAGCGCAAGCTGGTTGGCGAACACCTCGTCATAGGCGAGGCGATCCCGCGCCATACCGTCAGCAGGATCAGCATGAACGCGCCGCAGCGCCTCGCGCCAGCCCGGCCAACTCCGCGTCGCGATCAGGCTCGGCTCGATCCATTCCGCGAGTTCGGGCGCGCGCTCCAGCGCCTGCGCCGCGAGCTGGCCCATCCGCTTGTTGGTCAGCCCTTCCGACAGCCCGTAGACCGGCTCGCGCGCAGGCAGGTCGAGCGCCTCGCCGAGCGGCAGCACATGATCGGGATGGACGATCTGCAGCTCCTGGCCGTAGCGATCGAGCTTGCCCGAGACGATGCGCGTCTCGCCGATCGGCAGCAGCTTCTTCGCCCAACCCGGATTGCCGCCGAAATAGGCGAGCACCACGGTGTTGCCGAGCTTGTCCTGCGCGATCACGCGGAAGGGACCGCGCCCGCCGGCGCCGCGATGCTCGATCGGCGTGAGGGGGATCGTCACGATCGCACCGACGTCGCTCTCCTCCAGCACCTCGACCCGCTTGCGGTCGATCCACGTCACCGGCAGGTGAAAGAGGAGGTCGACGATCCGATCGAGCCCGAGCTTGCCGAGCGGCTTGGCAAGACCGGCGCCGACGCCTTTCAGCGCCTCGATTTCGGCGAACAGCGGATTGAGGATTTCGGGCCGCATCACTAGATGCCCTTTCCCCCAACCCCCATCGTCATGCCAGCGAAAGCTGGCATCGCGGTCGGCACTCCTTACGCCTGAGGTGCCAGCATGCGCTGGCGTGACGGCGAGAGACGGACAGATGGATCGCGAGACCCACATCAAGCGGCTGCGCTTCCGTGCCTGGCACCGCGGCACCAAGGAAGCCGATCTGTTCGTCGGCGGCTATTTCGATTCCCGCCATCCCGAATGGGGCGAGGCCGAGATCAGCTGGTTCGAAGCACTGCTCGAGGAGCAGGACGTCGATATTATGGCCTGGGCGATGGGCCGCGAGCCCTTCCCCGCGCGTTACGCCGGGCCCATGGCCGACGATTTCCTGAAGCTCGACTATATACCGCTGGAAGAGTGAATTTGAAGCAAGTGATCCGTTCGGTTCGAGCTTGTCGAGAACCTGCCCCAAGCTACGCCTTCTCTACGGACGCATCTCGACAGGCTCGATGCTGCTCGAAGCGAACGGATTCTCTTCGTGGCTGTTGATCTCAAGCGCATCCTCAAGGCCGCCAAGCCGACGACGCTCGCAGGCGTGCCGGCCGGCTTCCTGCCCTGGCTGATGGCGGATCTCGCGCGTGCGTCGAAGGGTCGCGCCGTCTACGTCGCGCCTGACGAGCAGGCGATGCGCGCCGTCGCCGAGGCGGCGAACTATTTCGCGCCCGAGCTCGCGGTGCTGAGCTATCCAGCGTGGGACTGCCTGCCCTATGATCGCTCGTCGCCGTCGCTGCGCGTCTCGGCCGAGCGGCTCGGCACGCTGCACGCGCTGCAGCGGACGTCCGCCAGAAGCCGACAGGCACGCCCGCAACTGCTCGTCACCACCGTCAACGCCGTCACCCAGAAGACGCTGACGCCGTTCCGCATCCGCCAGCTCGTCGCGAAGCTCGCGCCGGGCGAGCGGATCGATCGCGACAAGCTCGCGGTGCTGCTCCAGGCCAACGGCTATGTCCGCACCGATACCGTCGCCGAGCCCGGCGAATATGCGGTGCGCGGCGGCCTCGTCGACCTCTGGCCCTCGGGCGAGGCGCAGGCGCTGCGCCTCGATTTCTTCGGCGACGAGATCGAGAGCGTCCGCCAGTTCGATCCTGCCGACCAGCGCACGACCGGGCGCCTCGACGAAGGCTTCACGCTGCTTCCCGCATCCGAGGCACTGCTCGACCAGGACAGCATCAAGCGCTTCCGTTCGGGCTATCGCGAGCGCTTCGGCGCCAACGCGACCGGCGACCCGCTTTATCAGGCGGTCTCCGACGGCCGCCGCCTCGCCGGCATGGAGCATTGGCTGCCGCTGTTCGAGGAGCGGCTGGGAAGCTTCTTCGATCATCTCGCCGACGATGACATCATCATTCGCGACGCGGGCACGCGCGCCGCGGGCGAGCAGCGCTTCGAGGCGGTCACTGACTATTATGGCAACCGCAAGCGCGCGGGCTCGGGCGAGGCCGGCACCTACCGGCCGCTCGAACCCGACACGCTCTATCTGACCGCCGAGCAATGGGATGCGCGCATCGCCGAATGGCCGATGCACGCCGCGACGCCGTTCCGCGAGCCCGAGAGCGCGAGCGTGATCGATTTCGAGGTCGATGCGCCACGCGACTTCGCGCCGGAGCGCACGGCGCAGGCGAATGTCTACGAGGCGGTCGTCGATCACGTCGCCAGGCTGCGCAAAGACAAGCGCAAGGTCATCCTCGCCAGCTACTCGAACGGATCGCGCGAGCGGCTTGCCGGCCTGCTCAAGGATCATGGGCTGAAGGGCGCGATCGATGTCGAGACATGGCAGGAGGCGCTCGGCGCTTCCTCTCCCCTCCCTGAAAGGCAGGGGTTGGGGGTGGGTCGCGGCAAGAACGCGCCGCTCGCCCAGCCAGGACCCACCCCCAGCCCCTCCCTTGCAGGGAGGGGAGCCGGCAGCGTCGCGCTCGCGGTCCTTCCGCTCGATCATGGCTTTACCGCTCCCGACGTCGCCGTGCTCACCGAGCAGGACATGCTCGGCGATCGCCTCGTCCGCCGCCGCAAGCGCAAGAAGTCGACCGACGCCTTCCTCAACGAACTGGCGACGCTCTCGCCCGGCGATCTCGTCGTCCACGCCGATCATGGCATCGGCCGCTATGACGGTCTGACCCAGATCCCGGTCGGCAAGGCGCCGCACGACTGCGTCGCGCTCGAATATTCCGGCGGCGACAAGCTCTACGTGCCGGTCGAGAATATCGACATTCTGTCGCGCTACGGCAGCGAGAACGAGGGCGTCGCGCTCGACAAGCTGGGCGGCGTCGCCTGGCAGCAGCGCAAGGCGCGGATGAAGGAGCGCATCCGCGAGATCGCCGGCGAGCTGATGGCGACCGCGGCGGCGCGTGCGTTGCGCCCGGCAGACGTCGCTGAGCCCGATGCCGGCGGCTATCCCGCCTTCGTCGATCGCTTCCCCTATGAGGAGACAGACGATCAGGATCGCGCGATCGACGACGTGCTCGGCGATCTCGCCGCCGGCCGCCCGATGGATCGGCTGGTCTGCGGCGACGTCGGTTTCGGCAAGACTGAGGTCGCGCTGCGTGCCGCCTTTGTGGCGGCGATGGCGGGGATGCAGGTCGCGGTCGTCTGCCCGACGACGCTGCTCGCGCGTCAGCATTACCAGAATTTCGTCGATCGCTTCTCGGGCTTTCCCTTGAAGATCGGCCGTCTTTCGCGCCTCGTCGCCGCCGCCGAAGCGAAGGCGACGCGCGAGGGTCTCACCAGCGGCGACATCGATATCGTCGTCGGCACCCACGCGATCCTCGCCAAGTCGGTCGAGATCAAGCGGCTCGGGCTTGTCATCGTCGACGAGGAGCAGCGCTTCGGGGTCACCCACAAGGAGCGCTTGAAGGCGATAAAAGCGGACGTCCACGTCCTCACGCTGACCGCGACGCCGATCCCGCGCACGCTGCAGATGGCGATGTCGGGCCTGCGCGAGCTCTCGATCATCCAGACGCCGCCGGTCGATCGCCTCGCGGTGCGCACCTATGTTATGCCGTGGGACCCGGTCGTCCTGCGCGAGGCGCTGCTGCGCGAGCATTATCGCGGCGGCCAGGCCTATTTCGTCGCGCCCCGCGTCGCCGATCTTCCCGAGATCGAGGAATATCTGCGCACCGAGGTGCCCGAGGTCCGCTACGTCGTCGCGCACGGCCAGATGGCGCCGACCGAGGTCGAGGAGCGCATGTCCGCCTTCTACGACCGCAAATACGACGTGCTGCTCTCGACGACGATCGTCGAGAGCGGGCTCGACATCCCGTCCGCCAACACGCTGATCGTCCACCGCGCCGATCGCTTCGGCCTTGCCCAGCTCTATCAGCTCCGCGGCCGCGTCGGCCGCTCAAAGACGCGCGCCTACGCCTATCTCACCACCAACACCGCGCGGATCACCGACACCGCCGAGAAGCGCCTGCAGCTGCTCGCCAATCTCGACACGCTCGGCGCCGGATTCCAGCTCGCCAGCCACGATCTCGACATCCGCGGCGCCGGCAACCTGCTCGGCGACGAGCAGTCGGGCCACATCAAGGAGGTCGGCTTCGAACTCTATCAGTCGATGCTCGAGGATGCGATCAACGAGGCCAAGCTGGGCGGCGACGCCCACGCCGCGCCGTCCGCGCGCGAGTTCAGCCCGCAGATCACGATCGACGCGCCGATCATGATTCCCGAGGAATATGTTCCCGACCTGGATCTGCGCATGGGCCTCTACCGACGCATGAACGAGATCGAGGCGCCGGCCGAGATCGAGCCGTTCGCCGCCGAGATGATCGACCGCTTCGGCAAGCTGCCGCAGGCGACGAAGAACCTGCTCGGCGTCATCGAGATCAAGCTCCATGCGCGCAAGGCCTGCATCGCCAAGCTCGACGCCGGGCCGAAGGGTGCGCTCGTCACCTTCCGTGAGGAAGGTTTCCCGAACCTGCCCGGGCTGCTCGCCTATGTCGACAAGCTGAAGGGTACCGCGAAGCTCCGACCCGACAGCAAGCTCGTCGTGACCCGGGCGTGGCCCGACGCTGCGGCGATGCTCAACGGCGCGACGCAGCTTTCGCGCGGGCTCGCAAAGGTGGTCGACGGGACGCCGAAGTAAGAGACGCTGAGGAAGTAACGGAGATTTTCGAGTTAGGGCACTATTTCGATCAATCTGGCTCACCAGCGGCCGTTCGCCCTGAGCGAAGTCGAAGGGATGCGCTGCGGCCGGGCTTCGACTGCGCTCAGCCCGAACGGTTGCTGCTGATCCATGCTGATTAGAAAATGCTTTAGGAGCGCCTGCTCTCCACCAGCGCCTTGAGACCGCCGAGATCGAGCGGGCGGGCGCAGAGGAAGCCCTGATAATAGTCGCAGCCTTCGTGCGCGAGCGCGTCGCGCTGCGCCTCGGTCTCGATACCCTCGGCGATCACCGCGATGCCGAGCGAACGCGCCATCTCGATCACGCCGCGCACGACGACACGATCTCGTGCCGACCCGACGATGTCTTGGCTGAGCCTGCGATCGAGCTTGAGATAATCGAGCGGCAGCGCCTTCAGATAAGCGAGGCTCGAATAGCCGGTGCCGAAATCGTCGATCGCAACACGCAGGCCGGCGGCGCGCAGACGCGCGAGCAGCGCGCCGGCGCGCTCGAGCTCGCCGATCAGCCCGCTCTCGACGATCTCGACGGTGACACGGCGCGGATCGAGACCGGCGCTATCGAGTGCGCGAAGAAACGCCTCGTCGAAATCGCGCCGCGCAATATCGGCCGCCACGACGTTGATGGAGACGCGGAGATGCGACAGCGCCGCCGGCCACGCTGCGACGGCACCCATCGCCCGACGCTGCACATGCTCGGAAAGCTCGGCGAGATAGTTCGAACGCTCGGCGACCGCGAAGAGCAGTTCCGCGCCTAGCTCGCCGAGACGTGGGTGGCGCCAGCGCGCCAGTGCCTCGACGCCGACGATCGCTCCACCTGTCACCGCGACCTGCGGCTGCCACAGCAAGGCGATCTCGCGCCGCTCGAGCGCGTGGCGCAGGTCGACGGCAAGCGCGGCGAGCCGTGCCGCCTCGTCTTCCTCGCGCGCGCCGAGCAGCCGAACCGGCTGGTATTCGGACGCCCTCGCCTGCCCGAGTGCGAGACTGGCGCGACGCAGCAGCGACGTCGCGCTCTCGCCTGTGCTCTCCGCGACGGCGATGCCGATATGCGGGCCGAGGCCGATGCTGTGGCCCGCGATCACGAACGGCCTTGCGATCGCCGCGGCGAGCCCGTCCGCGAGCAGCCGCGCCTCGTCGAGCGTCGCTTCGGTGAGCCCGATCAGGAATTCGGAGCCCGACATCCGCGCGATCAGGCGCCGCTCGACGGTGCCGAGCACCTCCTCGATACGCTGCGCGACGGCGCGCAGCAGTGCGTCGCCGGCGTCGCGGCCATAGGTGCGGTTGACGGTCTCGAGTTGCGCGGCCGCCACCAGCAGCAACACGAGGGGCTGCACCGGCATCGCCGTCGCGGCGCGCAGCCGCTCGCCGATCCAATGCCGCGCGTCGCGCGCATCCGCAAGGCCGGTGAGGCGGTCGCGGCGCTTGCGGGGGCGCGCCCCGGGCGTGTCGAGCCGCTCGACCCGGCCGACGAGCATGTCGTCCCGACGGTGAAGATGGTGGACGTATCGGACGGCGCCGGATCGGTGGGCGAAGGCGGTGGCAGGCGCGCCGCCACGCAGCCGTCGCAGGCCTTCCCGCGCCGCGCGGATGCCGTCGCGCCCAAGGCTTCGCCACAGCACCGGAAGCGCGACGCGCTCGGATGCCCCGAGCAGCGCCGCCAGGGCAGGCGTGAGCAGGATGGCATCGTCGCCGCTCCGCCACGACCAGCCGAGATCCGCGCCGCTCTGCGTGCCGTCGGGCGCTGCGGCCGCCCGCTCGGCATGCCGCGCCGCGAAGCGGAGCGCTGTCGCAAGTTCATCGTCGGCAAATGGCGCAGCCAGGTAGTGGGTGGCGCCGGCCCGATGCACCTCGGCGAGCCGCGGCAACTCCGCGCGATCGAGGATGAAGAGCAGCGCCGAGCCGCTCGCCGCCGCAGGATCGGCAAGCGCGCGCACCGCGTCGAGCGCGGCATCGAGAGCCTCGCGTGCATCGATCACCGCGATCGCAGCGCCGCTGGCGAGAAAGCGTTGCTCCAGCCCGTCCGAACGGCGCGCGGCGACCGGCGTCCACCCCGCGCGTTCCGTCGCTGCCGCCAGCGCGTCGCGCTGGTGGAACGAAAGCAGGAACAGCGGCTCGGTCGGTGCGGACGTGATGACTTTCCCCTCGCGCGCGGGCGACCCGGCGTCCCTTTTGGCGGAATATGTGTAACAAACTCCTGCAGCGGCGTCAGAACGGTGGCCTTGCCCCTGTTTCGTCGAACGCTTACCTCCTTTGGCGATGCTCGGCGCGCCGCCCTCGCCCGTGACGGCCCTCAGCGACGGTCTCGGCCGTCGCATCAGCTATCTGCGCATCTCTGTGACGGATCGGTGCGATCTGCGCTGCCGCTACTGCATGGCGGAGGAGATGCGCTTCCTGCCGCGCTCCGCGCTGCTCGGTTTCGACGAGATCGCGGCGATCGCCGGTCGTTTCATCGATCGCGGCGTCCGCAAGATCAGGCTGACCGGCGGCGAGCCGCTCGTCCGCCGCGGCACGGTCGATCTCGCACGCACCATCGGCGGCCGGTTGGGGAGCGGCCTCGACGAGCTTACGCTCACCACCAACGGCACCCGCCTCGGCGATCAGGCGCGCGCACTCTTCGATGCCGGCATCCGCCGCGTCAACGTCAGCTTGGATAGCCGCGATCCGACGCGGTTCCGCCACGTCACCCGCGTCGGCGAGGTCGATCGCGTGCTCGCGGGGATCGCGGCGGCGCGCGACGCCGGGCTGCACGTCAAGATCAACATGGTCGCGCTCGAGGGGATCAACGACGACGAGATCGCTGCGATGCTGCGTTGGTGCGGTGACGAGGGGCACGACCTGACGCTCATCGAGACGATGCCGCTCGGCGCCGTCGAGGAGGATCGCACCGCGCATTTCCTCCCGCTCGATCGCGTCAAGCGCGCGCTCGACGAACAGTTCACGTTGGTTCCGCTGGCCGAACGCACCGGCGGGCCGGCACGTTACTGGCACGTTGCCGAAACGGGCGGCAGGTTGGGCATGATCACCCCGCTCACCGCCAATTTCTGCGACGGATGCAATCGCATGCGGCTCACTGCCGAGGGCAAGCTGTTCATGTGCCTCGGCCAGGACGATCGCGTCGATCTCCGCGCGGCGCTGCGGCACGGCGGCACGGCGGCGCTCGACGCCGCGATCGACGAGGCGTTGCGGATGAAGCCGGCCCGGCATGACTTTCGCATTGCGCGGGGCGCCGCTCCGGCCGTGGCGCGCCACATGAGCGTAACCGGCGGATGAGCGATCTGCCCCGGCTCGCGCTGCTCGCGAGCCCAACTCCGCCGGCGCAAGCCGCCGCCAGCGAACTGCGCGCCCGCTACGAGTGGGTCGAGCCCGAGCAGGCCGAGATCGTCGTCGCGCTCGGCGGCGACGGCTTCATGCTGCAGACGCTGCACACGATGCTCGATCGCCATCGCAGCCAGCCGGTGTTCGGGATGAACCTCGGCACCGTCGGCTTCCTGATGAACGAATGGGGCATCGATGCGCTGCATGATCGGCTGAAGCGCGCGCGTTCGTTCAGCGTCACGCCGCTGCGGATGGACGTCGAGACGGTCGATGGCGAGTTGTTCTCGATTCCGGCGATCAACGAGGTCTCGCTGCTGCGCGAGACCCGCCAGACCGCGTGGATCGAGATCGCGGTGGACGGGCGCGTCGTGCTGCCCGAGCTGGTGTGCGACGGCGCGCTGGTGGCGACGCCCGCGGGTTCGACCGCCTATAATCTCTCCGCGCAGGGCCCGATCCTGCCGCTGGGCTCGGCGCTGCTGGCGCTGACGCCGATCAGCGCTTTCCGGCCGCGGCGCTGGCGTGGCGCGATCCTGCCCGAAGCGTCCAAGCTGCGCTTCCGCGTGCTCGATCCCAACAAGCGTCCGGTCAGCGCGGTCGCCGATCAGCGCGAGGTCCGCGATGTCGCGACGGTGACCGTCGCGATCGATCGTTCGCGTCCGCTCAACATGCTGTTCGATCCCGAGCATGCGCTCGACGACCGCATCGCGCGCGAGCAATTCGCGGTCTAGCTCATTCGCCGAGCAGGTGCAGCGCGAGTTCGCGCTCGTGGGGGCGACGGCGATGCTCGAACAGATAGATGCCCTGCCAGGTGCCGAGCGCGAGGCGGGCGCCGATCAGCGGGATGGCGAGATGCACCTGGGTGAGCGCGGCGCGCAGATGCGCGGGCATGTCGTCCGGCCCTTCGTCGTCGTGCGCATAGGCGGTGTCGGATTCCGGCGCGATCCGCGCGAAGTAGCGCTCGAGGTCCTCGCGCGCTTCGGGCGCGGCATTCTCCTGGATGAGCAGCGAGGCGGAACTGTGCCGGCAGAAGATCGTGAGCAGCCCCTCGCCGATCCCCTGCCCGTCCAACCAGCCGACGATGCGGTCGGTTACGTCGAAGAGCCCCTGCCGCGGCGTCCGCACCGTGATGCTGCTCGTCACCTGTCGCATCCGCCGCTCCTCCATCGCACCGGCACCAGCCACCACAACGCGGCGACGTAGCAGAAGATGGCGAAATAGGCCGCGGCGAAGACCCAGATCGGCAGCGGCCAGTAGATCAGGGCGTTGATCGTGCGCATGATGAGCGGCGTCGCGCTTGCTCGGCCCGTGGCTGCGTCCTGCCAGATCGTGAGGAAGCAGGCACGACCGAGCGCCGCCTGCAGCGCGACGATGCCGAGCGACCCAAGGTGGAGCAGCCGCCAGATCGGCCGGCGCACGAACGCCCAGCCGCGCCAGGCGCCGAGCGGGATCGCGAACAGCCCGAAGATGTTGAACGCAATGATCGCGATGTGGAGCGCGAGCAGCAGCGCGGCGAGCATGTCGCCAGCCTCAGTGACAGGCGTTGATCGTCGCCGGCGGCGCGTCGCGGAGCTGATCGACCGTGTAGGTGACGGCGCGGCAGCCATAGGCACCGGTGGTCTTGCTCGGCACCGCGTAGCCGCTCACGGCGCCGTCCTGCCAGCGTTGTGCGTCGCCGCTCGTCATTGCGCGATAGATCGCGTCCTTCACCGGCTGCGACTGCAGCGGGACGAAAGTGGCGGGATCGCCTGCGAAGGGCGGCGGGGCTGGTCCTTCCGGCGCGCGCGCCGCGAAGTCGCCCAGCCCGGGCTTGAGCGCCGGCGCCGCGGGGTCGGCGGTGTTTCCGGCCGGCGCATCCTTGGGCGCGCGGTGACAGGCTGCGAGCAGCGCGAGCGCGAACAGGGTGGCGGTGGAGCGAGGCATGATCCGCACAGGATGGATCAGAAGATGCCGAGCGACAATCCGGCGGCCATCGTCGCACCGATCTCCCGACAGCGGTCGAGCGCGTCGGACGAAATCCGTTTGCGGGCGAGAATCGCCTCCGGCGTCTGCGCGTGGGTGCAGACGATGAGCGGATCGGCGATCGGTTTCAGCCGCCAACCCGTGGCGATGCGCGCGATCTGCCGCGCGGCGTTGCTGCCGTCGCTGCCGGCGCAGATCAGGCTGGCATAGGGGCGCCCCTGGATCCGATCGAGCACGGCATAGTAGCTGCGGTCGAAGAAGTCCTTCATCGCCCCAGAGAGCGCGGCAAGGTTCTCCGGCGCGGCGAAGAGATAGCCGTCGGCGGCGAGCAGATCATCGCCACCCGCCTCTTCCGCCGGCAGCAGCCTGACCGTCGCGCCGTCCTCGCCGCACGCACCGTGCGCGGCCGCCTCCGCCATCGTTCGCGCGCCGCCAGTGCGCGAGTGCCAGACGATCAGCAGCGTCATCAAAGCCGCCTCACGCCGCATCTTGCGGATGATGCGGCGTCATCACCAGCGTGCCGTCCTCGACCCGCCAGGACTTCAGCATGGACAGGAAGTTCATGCCGAGCACGTTGATGTCCCCGAAAGCGGGAGACACGACGACCGACAGATTGCGCGCCCGAATGTCGCCGAGCCGCAAATCGGCGACCGTTGCGGTATCGGCCGAGATGCGGCCGTTGGCGGTGCTGATCTGCACCGGCACCAAGCTCGGCCGGATCGTCAGGCCGGCCGCCTGCGCGGTATTCGCCGAAAGCGCGGTGATCGTCGCGCCGCTGTCCACGAGCATGCGCCGCTCGACGCCGTTCAGCCGCACGCGCACCCAGAAGTGCCCATCGGGCGACAGGCGAACGCGCACTTCCTTGCCAACGACCTCCTGGCCGGCGTCAAGATGCAGGAAGCTCGCGATCCGCGCAAAGGTCGGATCGACGCCGGCCCGTTGGCTGACGAGCAACGCTCCGAGCCCCAACAACAGCGCCCAACTTGCCAGCGAGAGCAGCGCTCGCGCGCCCCGCGCGATCGCGAGCAGCAGGAACAGTCCGATCAGCAGCGCGACGATCGGCGCCGTTCCGTGCAGCGCGGGAAGGTGCGGCGTCAGCTCAGCGGCCATCGGCGGTGTCATGCGTGTCGGGATCCACGTCATCATCGGGGCTCAGGTGCAGCCCGTTTTGGTCGAGGTGGACGCCGACCGAGAGATGGCCGAGCAGCGCGTTGGCGATATCGAGGCCGATGCCGGCATCGGGGTCGATCGCCGCCGGCGTCTTCTGTCCGAGCGGGCGGGCGCCGATCGCGTTTGCCATGAAGCTGCGCCAGATCCGCGCCGGTAGTCCGCCGCCGGCGACGCCCGGCAGCGGCTTGTTGTCGTCGCGCCCGATCCACACCGCCGTCACCAGCCCGCCGGCGAAGCCGACGAAGATCGCATCGCGATTGTCCTGCGACGTGCCGGTCTTGCCGAACACCTGCTTGGAGAGCGCGGCCGCGCGGCCGGTGCCGCTGTTGACCGTCGCCGAGAGCAGATCGAGCAGCATCGCGCGCTGGCGGTCGTCGAGATGGTGCTGCCAGTCGAGCAGCGCGCCCCTCACCGTCGGCTGCTGGTCGGGAAGTCCATAGGGGTGCACCGGATAGGCGCCGCCCGCGATTGCCGCATAGGCGCCGGTGAGCTCGAGCAAGCTGATCCCCGAGGTCCCGAGCGCGATCGACGGATCGGCCGCGAGCGGACTCGCGATGCCGAGATCGCGCGCGGCTTGGACGACGGCGGCCGGCCCAGCCTGCTGGGTGAGGCGCACCGCTGCCATGTTGCTCGAGGTCGCGAACGCCTGCCGCAGCGTGATCTCGCCATGATAATGCCGATCAGCGTTCTTCGGCGTCCAGCCGTCGATCGTGACCGGTCGATCGTCGATGCGGCTGTCTGGCGTCATGCCGGCACGCAGCGCCGCCAAGTAGACGAACAGCTTGAAGGTCGATCCCGGCTGCCGCCGCGACTGGACGGCGCGGTTGAACGGGCTCGCAGCGTAATCGCGCCCGCCAACCATCGCGACGACCTTTCCGTCCGGCCGCATCGCGACGATGGCGACCTGCGCGCCGGGCAGATGAGCGCGTGCCGCGGCCGCCTCGGCATCGCGCTGCAGCCTTGCGTCGAGTGTCGTGCGGACGGTGGTGGCGGCATAACCATCCGCCTTCTCGCGCACGCCGGGCAGCACCCAGTCGGCGAAATAGGTGCTCGGCGTCGGCTCGGGGTTGGCGCGCAGCCGAAGCGTGGCGCTGGCGGTCGCGGCCTCGCGTGCCGAGATGAAGCCGGCCTGCGCCATCGCCGCGAGCACGAGCTGTGCGCGCGCTTGGGCGCCAGCCAGGTTGATGCTCGGCGCCAGCTTCGAAGGCGCCTTCATCAGCCCGGCGAGCAGCGCTGCCTCGCCGATCGTCAGCTTCTCGGGCGGCTTGCTGAAATAATGCCGCGCGGCGGCGCGCAGGCCATAGACGTTGTCGCCGAAATAGGCGTCCGAGAGGTAGCGGGAGAGGATCTGGTCCTTGCGCAGCCACGCCTCAAGCCACAGCGCGATCAGCATCTCCTGCGCCTTGCGCGCGATCGTGCGATCCGAATCGAGATAGACGAGTTTGGCGAGCTGCTGCGTGATCGTGCTGCCGCCCTCGCGGGCATGGCCGGAGCGCAGATCGTTCCAACCGGCGCGCGCAAGCCCGTGCGGATCGACGCCGATATGCCGGTAGAAGCGCCGGTCCTCGATCGCGATGAACGTCTCGCCGACATAAGCCGGCAGCGTGCGGACGTCGACCGGACGGTCGACGATCGCGCCGCGGCGCGCGATCAGGCTGCCATCGGAAGCGAGCAGCGTCACCGTCGGCGGTGCGATCGGATGTGCGGAGCGCGACGGCGGTGCCACGATCGCCAACCAACCGAGCACAACAAACGCCGCGAGCAGTATAAGCGAGAGCAGCACGTTGAGAAGCCGGAACACGCCATGCCGCCGCGGCGCGCTGGGCGTGGTAGACAGCGCGGGAGGCGCCGCCGCGGCGCTCGCAACGGTGTCCGTGGGAACCGCAAGCTCGGGATCGCCGCTCAGCATCTACTGTCTTATAAGACTAATACGCTTGGCCGGAAAGCTGGAAGCGACAGCCGGTGCCGCGGGTGCGATGCGATCGCTCGCCAGGAATGTGGCTCGCCGGGTCGCTGCAAGGTTCCGACGACGCATACGCTATAACCCTCCTACTCCCGGACCCGAAGGAAAAAGTCAAAGCACGCCAGAGCGCGCAGGCACACGAAAAGGCGCTACGCTCGACTGAGCGAAAGCGGCAAGGGCCGAGATACCTTGCGGCGTCGCTCGCGCTCCGGCAGGGTGAGGTGAGGAGCTGTGAACTCAACGCAGCAGGCGTGTCCCGCCCGGTCATCAAGCTCCTTACTGCCGACGGAGTGCTCGCTCGGCTGCGTTACGGTTGGTATGGTCCCGGGCCGGCTGCAGCCGCTTACGTGGCCAGCCTCAATGCGGAAGCCGACATCACGAACGCCGCCGCGTGATCGGCGGTGCGACCAACCATAACGGGCGAGCAAGCCAAAGCTGGCGCGAGCTCGCCGATTGCCGTCACGGTGATCCGCCGCCAAGCTGGCAATCGCCCGGAAGGAGATTCGCTCGACCTCAACACATTCGGACTTCTACGTCTCGCCGCGCGCGACACGCCGGTCATGACCCGCACAGCTAGAGAAGATGGTGCTCGGAACTCCTTACCCCTCCGTCCGCATAGCCCGCAGTTCCCTGTTGCCGCAGGCGGGATACGCCTCGTGACCGATACATTCAGGCCACTGACGATTGCCGACTACGCCGCCCAAGCGGCCGCCACCGATCAGCGCAGCGACGGCGGCTCGTTGGCCTTCCCGCTGCTCGGCCTATTTGGCGAGACGGGCAGTCTTCTCAGCGAAGTTAAGAAGAAGCAGCGCGATCGTGCCTCCTATCGCGGGTATGCGGGAGCCGTCGTTGAAGAGCTGGGCGATGTCCTCTGGTATCTTGCGGCGGTTGCCTCACGCGCGGGCGTCAGCCTGGTTGAGGTCTTCGGGCAGGCTGCGTCGCAGCGGGCGAGCGACGAGCCGCTCACGCTGGCTGGGCTTCAGCCCGAGATTATGCCGCGCGGGGGCGAGCCGACCTCCGCCTTCGAGCGGACGCTTTTGAAGCTCGCGAGCCAGGTCGGGTTTCTCGTCGGCAACGACCAAGACGTTTCGACCGCTCGGCTTACCGCGATTGCAGGCACTCTGATCCAGGCTGCAAACGAGGCCGGCGTCACGCTGGAGGCGGCCGCGGTGAAGAACCTCGCCAAGATTGCCGACCGCTGGCCACGTGCGCGCCGCTACCCCGAGCCGCTCGACGCGCTCGCCGAGCCGGCGGAGCGGTTGCCGCGGCAACTCGCCATCGAAGTTTTCGAGCGGCAGGTGCGCGGCCGGACCTACGTCTTCCAGCGCTGCAACGGCATCAATATCGGCGATCGGCTGACCGATAACGCCATGACCGCCGATGACTATCGGTTCCATGACGTGTTCCACTATGCCTATGTCGCGGTGCTCAGTTGGTCGCCGGTGATCCGCGCATTGTTCCGGCTGAAGCGGAAATCCGATCCGACAATCGACGACGCCCAGGACGGCGCGCGTGCCACGCTGATCGAAGAAGGCATCACGACCTGGATCTTCGGACAGGCAGTCAATCTCGACCTGTTCGCCGGCCTGGGTCATGGCGATCTGCCCTTCGACCTGCTGAAGCACGTCCGCCAGTTCGTCGCCGGCTACGAAGCCGAGCAGTGCCCTCTGTGGCTTTGGGAGGAGGCCATCCTACAGGGCTACGCCGCCTTCCGCTTCCTACGCGAGCATCGTCGGGGCCGCGTCCTCATCGACATGGACGCGCGCCAGCTCAGGATCGAGACGCTCCCATGAAGATGCCGACCACCTTCGCCGACGCCTTGGCGGATTTGTCGCTCAAATCAGTCTTCAACCCCTATGTCGATTGCTGTCCCTTGCACGACCGGGCGGACGCCGCGAACGTCCGCCGACGCAATCTCGTCCGCTGCCTCCATGCGGCCCTCGAAGCGCGGGTCGACACCATCTGGATCGCCCGCGACCTCGGCTACCGCGGCGGTCGCCGCACCGGCGTCCCGCTCACCGACGAGGTTCATCTGACCTATGCGAGCACGCTGCTCGGCGGGATCGAGCTTGACCGCGCCACCCGAGGTCCGGTCGTCGCCGAGCGCACCGCCGCGGTCGTCTGGCGTGTCCTTGCCCGCATCGGCGAGCCCGTTGTGCTCTGGAACATCTTTCCGCTTCATCCGCACGAGCCGGGCGATCCGCTGACCAATCGCTGCCACAGCCGCGCCGAGCGCGACGCCGCTTGGCCCTTCCTGTTGGCGCTCGTCGCGATGATCCAGCCGCGCCGAATCGTGGCAATCGGGCGCGATGCCGGATTAGCGCTGGCCGACCTCGACATCCCGGTCACGACCGTCCGTCACCCGAGCTATGGCGGGCAGGCCGAGTTCATCGCCGGCGTTCTCGCGCTCTATGGCGTCGACGGTGATGCGCCGGCGCTTGCCGACTTGCCACTTCGCGCGGTTTAGGCGGCGAGCGCGAGCGCCACCTGATCGTAGGCCGCGAGCAAGGCTTCGATCTCTCCGCGCCGGCAGCGCGCGGGCTGATCGATCTTGGCGTGCGTCGAGATCACGGTCAGCGGTCCCACCTTGAACCCGGTCTCGCGCGCGACGAACGCCATCAGGCGACCGAGGCCGATCAGGTTGCCAAGCAGCTTCTCGATGTAGAAGTGGTTGCGGTACATGGCAGTCAGCGTCACCATCTTGGCCGCCGCCGGAACGACCTTGAAGCTCAGGAAGCTCAGGCACTGCCCGCCGTAAGGCGAGTTGTCGACGTCGCGGACCGGATCGAACAGCGAGAGCTCGAACTTGTTGAGCGCGCGCACGTCGTCACTCTTCATGCGCTCGACGATGTCCCACAGCTGATTGGGCGGCTCGCCCTCGGGGACCGGGAAGGCCATCATCCGCTCGAAATAGTAGCCCGACCAGCGCTCGCCGCGGCGGACCTTCGGCAGGACGCGCTTCTCGAACACGTCGAAGAAGCCGGGTGCGCCGTGCCGGTGATAGAGCGAGGCGGGGAAGATCGTGTTGGCGACCGTGTCGACCGGCTTCGCGCGGGCGGCGAGAAAGGCGTCCACCGCCCTGATCCCGGCATGGGCCATCGACGCATTGGCGACAGGATCGGCCACGTCGATGATCACGTTGTAGGCTTGGCGCCCGGGAGCGGCGTCGACGAGCCGCACCGCCTCGCGCCAGGCGCTCGCACAATCAGGCTGCGGCGGAACCGGCAGATACATCAACGTCCTCCGTCAGCAACGCGGCCGCGAAGAGGCGCGGCGCGATGAAGCTTTCCGTCAGCCATCCGTGACCCGCGTCGCCCCAGCCACACCCCCAGCTGTTGCGAACCAGGATGACGCGTTCGCCGCTAACGGTCCCATGGCCTACGGCGACGACCGCGTGCCGTCGGGCCGGCTCGGGTGCCTCACCGGCCGCTTCGCGGATCACCGCGTCGGCACCAGGAGCGTAGAAGCTGCGCGACAGCATCAGGAGCAGGATCATCGGCCGCCCTGCGCCGATCTCGCCGATCACGCCATCGACGGAGGCCGCCTGCGGTGCGCCGAGGCGTCCAAACCGAGGCCCGACCTCCGCCGGCGGCGACCAGACCGCCACGTCCGTCGGCGTTGCGGCGAGGTAGGGCCACCCTGGCTCGGCGGGCTGCCCGTCGTGACGCAGTGTTGTGAGCATGGCGTCGAGGGTCGCGCCGCTGTCCGGCGGCCGTCCGGCCCGCCGCTGCGCATGGTAGAAGGCGAACTCGCACGACAGCGGCTCCCACCCGGGCCGCAGCGCGGCGTGCGCGTCGCTGGCCGCGAAGGCGAGGCAGGTCGGTCGCGGTCCCTGGTTCCGCGCCGCGCCGAGTTCGGCCCGCAGGTCATTCAGCACGGTGACGACGGTCATGCGGCTTCGAGAAGCCTCCGCCGCTCGGCCCGCGAATAACCCTCCTCCTCGGGACCGGTCAGATCGAAATCGAGGGCGAGGCGCGACAGCGGCGGGTCAGGCTCCCAGGGGCGCCGCTCGTCAAGCTGCAGCAGCCCGTAGCCGCCTTCCTCCGGCGCCGCGGTGACGCGGCGGATGACCGGCCCGCCGATCCCGTCACCGTCGATGGCTTCGAGCCCGTCGCGGACGATCGCGAACCCGCTGTCCCTGAGCTGGTCGATGTTCCAGAGATAGCCGCCGCCGCTGTGCTCCTCGAGCCTCAGCACGAACAGGTCATTACGGCTGCCGTCGATCCGCGTGCCGGCGTCGCGTTCGGTCAGGAGCCAGACGTCGCCGCGATAGTCATCCGGCCGGTAGTCTGCCAGCAGTGCGACCTTGAGTTCGCGCGGCTGGGTGCGCAGCAACTCACGGGCGGTGGGCGCGGTGGTCAGGCGGTGGCGCACCAGCGTCCAGCAGGTCGCCTCGTAACTCGCCCCCAGCCGCAGCGCGAGCTGATACACGCGGTTCGCCCGGCGGAGGTCGGCGACGGTCCAGCCCTGGCGCGCGGCGTGCCACTGGATCAGCCAACGCGGCATCATGAAGCCGGTCGCGAAGGCGTCGGCTTCGACCTCTTGAAAATCCTCGACCGGCGCGCCGGCCAGCGGCATCCGCCGCAGGATGCTTTCATCATCGAGGCTCGGCGCGTGACGCATGGCGAAGTGGCCAAGCTCGTGCGCCGCCGTGAAGCGCTGGATCGCCATCGGCCGCTGCGTTGTGACGAGAACGCCGGGCGCGGGATCGCTGAGGTACGCCCCGAGCAGACCCTGGAGCGGCCGCACGAGCAGCGGCAGGTCGAGCGTGTGGATCGCACCGAACACATCGACATTCCCACCGCGCGCCTCGATCGTGGGCCGCAGGTCGAGCCGCTGGTGCAGGCGCGCCGCGGCGAGCGTGCCTGCGCGCACCGCGCCCGCATAATCGGCCGCCGCCATCCGGATCAGCCCTGGCCAGCGCGTGAGCGCGCGCGCAGATAGTCCGCGAACCGGCCGAGCTCATCGCGATCTTGCGGAGAGAGCGCGGCCACGCGGCGGGCGAGGTGGGCCACGTCGACCGGCAGCGCCGCGGCGTCCGCGTCCTCTCCCGTGAAGAAGCCGACCGGCTGGCGATAGAGCCTGGCGAGCCGGCTGAGCTCGATCGCCTCGACCCGCCGCTGGCCGTTCTCGATGTCGGTCAGCGCGGTGCGCGGGATCTTCAGGTAGGTGGCGACTTCTTCCTGCTTGAGCCCGAGATACTTGCGGGCCTCGCGCAGGCGCTCACCGAGGCGTCGCCGCTCCAGTTCATCGCTTTCCTCACGAACGGCGGCTTGGGTCATGGCTTGCCTCCTTTCCGTTTCGTCCATTGCAGCTGAATGCGCGGCACCAAATGCGCCAGCGCCTCGTCGACCGACGAATAGCCGCCCGTCCTCACCACGCTGTCGGGTAGTTCAAAGCCGACGATCGGCTCGACCGTGCAGAGGATCGACACCGCGACGAGCGAGTCGACCTGGAAGGCGGTCTCACCGATTGCCGCCGCCGACGCCGGTAGGGCGACCCCCTTAATCATCGCTTCCGCCTTCACAGCTTCGATCAGCTCGTCGCGTACAGCCGTTTCGACCGCGGCGGCCGGGAAGGCCGGCGGAGCGGTCTGCGGGATGGGAGAGGCAAGGGCGGCGACGGCCATAGCGTGTCTTTCCAGAACTTCACCCTTCTATAATGTCGGATTTGCCGACATGCAAGTGAGGTGCTAGATCTTGTCGATGACCGACCTCGACCCCGCCATCATTGAAGCCTGCGCCTTCTACGATGCCCATTACGCCGGCGCGGACCCGATCTTCCTCGAGCCCGGCAAGAAGCTGATGCTCGGCGACAGGGCGCATCCGCGCCGCTGCCGCTTCTGCCGTCTTCAAGAGCCCGCTGTCACGTTCAAGGACGAGGCGCATGCGCTTCCGGCGGCGTTTGGCAATACCGGGCTGTTCAGCCGCTACGAATGCGACGCCTGCAACCACCTGTTCGGCGAAGGTATCGAAAACCAGCTCGGCAACTGGTCCAAGCCGATGCGAACGCTCGGACGCATCAAGGGCCGCAGCGGCGTTCCAACCATCAAGAAGCCCGGTCCCGACAAGTGCTGGCGCGTGGAGTTCGACGGAAGCGGGTTCCAACTCAGCCACTACGAGGACGAGCCGTTCTTCGAGATCGACGAAGCGGCCAAGCAGATCCGCTTCCAGCTCCATCGCGACACCTACACTCCGGTCGCGGCGCTGAAGGGGCTTGTCAAGATCGGGCTCACGCTCATCCCGGAGGTCGAGGTCGCGAACTTCCGCGAGACGTATGACTGGATCCGTGATCCAGACCACCGCCGCAACTTTGTCTCGGAATTCCCGGTGTTCCGCACCTTCGTTCCCGGTCCGATGCGCAACGACCTGATCGTGCTCATGCTGATGCGGCGTCGCGCCTCCGTCGACAACGTGCCCTACGCCTTCTTCACTATGGCCTACGGCAACGAGGTGCTGCAGGTGTTCCTGCCGTCCATCATCCAGGACGCGTGCATCGACGGGAGACCGCTGACGTTGCCGGCCTTCCCCAATCCCGGCTCGCGAGACGCCGCGCGCTACGGCCGGCCGCGTGTGAAAGTCGAACATCTGACCGGACGCGAGCCGGTGCGCGGCGAGACCGTCCCCGCGGTGTTCGGCTTCGACGAGATGCGGATGAGCGGCGGCGACAGCCCACCGACATGATCTGACCGGGCAAACCCGGCCCACGCCCGGAGCCTCTCACGGTCGCTTCGGCCAGATCACCTCCGCCTCAAAGCCCGAGCGGTGACAGCGCCGGCACGGGCCGCGGATCTTCGTGCCCATTTCGAGAATGCCGCTCGCGCCGTCGCCGCGCCCGGCGGCCTTGAGACCGGCGATGATGCGTCGGGGCGGCAGCAACCAGCGCGTTCGGCAATGCGCGCAGGTGATCGCGACCAGCACATCGTCGTGTTGAAGATAGGCGACCAGCGGCACGCCCCTCGGATAGGTGCAGCTCGCCTCCTCGAGCTGGCACCCGTTCCAGTGCTGGCAGCGCAGCGACTGGACGAGCCAGGCAATCGGTCGATCGCCGAATCCCGCCTGGACGGCTGATCTCAGGTCGATCTCCACGCGGCGCCGACAATCCGTCCGCCGACATCGAAGGAGGACGAGTTGGCCCCGGTGGTGCGCGCCGAGGACCGTCTCGACCGGAACGATGCGAGTGTGGGTGGCATCGATCCGCCAGCCCGGGACGAGGTAGGACGTCAGCTCGGCCACGCGTCGGCTACGCTCGATTTCCTCCTGCTTGCGGTGGCTGATGTTGTGACCCACGCCCGTTGAGTTACGACAATTGTCGCCTGATGAGAACAGATCATGAACATCGGCCTTGCGCGCGAGAGACCCACGTCCGCTAATCCGGTTTGCTGGCCGACGCTCCGCGTCGCTCGCGGAGCGCAATCGACAGAATGGAGGGAAGAAAGCCCACCTACAGCCTGGGCCCTTCCGCGACGGCCGTGAACGCGGGAGGGGGAAAGCCTTCCCCTGGGGCCGAGCCTGTCGTCTCGGCCGACCCCTTCTGCGGGGCCGCGCCCCGCAACGCCCCGCTGAGAGGGAGAGGGCTGCGGCTGTCGCCGTGACGGGTGAAGGTCCGGGAGAGTGGCTCCCAGGCGCCCGTCGCGGAGACCCGCGATGCCTCGCTCCTCTTCACGCCCGCTCGGCGCCAGCGCCGATCGGGCCAATCTCTACGACGAGATCACCTCAAAGATCATCGCCGAGCTCGAAGCCGGCCGGCTGCCCTGGGTTCAGCCCTGGGGATCGTCCGCGGTCTCAGCCCCGCTCGCCATGCCGCGCAACGCCGCTACCGGGCGCGCCTACTCGGGGATCAACATCCTGATTCTCTGGGGCGCCGTCGTCGCCCGCGGCTATTCTCGCCAGAGCTGGCTCACCTTCCGCCAGGCGTTGTCGCTCGGCGGCGCCATCCGCAAGGGCGAGCGCGGCGTGACCGTCGTCTATGCCGACCGCTTCGTGCCCGACGACGAGAAACGGCGCGCCCGGGAGACCGGCGAGGACGCTCAGGCGATCCCGTTCCTCAAGCGCTTCACCGTCTTCTCGACCGAGCAATGCGAGAACCTGCCTGAGGATCTCGCGACCGCGCCGCCGCCGTTGCTCGAAGGGCTGATCCTGCCGGAAGTCGAGGCCTTGATCCGCGCGAGCGGCGCCGATCTCCGGCTCGGCGGCGACAAGGCCTATTACGCCGTCGGCTCCGACTACATCCAGGTCCCGCGGCCCGAAGCCTACTTCCAGCTGATCGACTGGTACCGGACGGCGCTGCACGAACTCGGTCACTGGTCGGGAGCGGCGCAGCGCTTGGCGCGCGACCTCACCGGCGGCTTCGGCTCCGCGAAATACGCCCGCGAGGAACTGGTCGCGGAAATGTGCGCCGCCTTCTGCTGCGCGACGCTCGGCATCACGCCCACCGTCCGCCACGCCGACTATATCGGAACCTGGCTCGAGGTCCTGCGCGAGGACAACCGGGCCATCATTCGCGCCGCCAGCGCCGCATCGAAAGCGGCGGACTTCCTCCTTGCCTTCCGGCCATCGACTGAGCCAGCGACCGTCGCGGTCGCCGACAACGATGCCGACTTCGTGCAGGAGGCGGCGTGATGGAGGCGCTACCTGCACCCGAGGCCGCGCCTGCGCGGCCCTTCACCGTCCAGGTCGGCTATCCGACGTGGTACGCCATCACCCTCGTGGTCGAGGCGCGCTCGATTGTCGAAGCCTGTGAACGCGCGGTCGAGGAGGCCAACGGCCGCGACGGCTGGCGCTCGATCGACGATTGCGGGCCGACCTTCGTCGAGCGACTCGCCGAGGGTGACGACGTCGACCTGTGGGCGCAAGCTACGTCCGCGCTGCCGGTCCCGCACGCCTATTCCGAGCATGGCGAGGCGGATCGGCTGCACGAGGCGCTCGCCGGCCTGCTCGACTGGGCCGCGACCATGGGCGGCTGGGACGCCGAGGCCTGGCGCGTCGCCGAGCGCGCCGTGAGGCGGAGGGCGGCGCCATGACCGCCTTCGTTTCGCCGCTCGGCCTGCCCGTCCACGACCTGGACACCATCCAGCTGCGCGTGCTCAGCCTCGGCGCGGGCGTGCAGTCGACCACGCTGGCCCTGATGGCGGCGCACGGCGAGATCGGGCCCATGCCCGATTGCGCCGTGTTCGCCGACACCGGCTGGGAGCCCGCCGCAGTCTACGAGCACCTCGCCTGGTTGCGCTCGCCGAACGTGCTCCCGTTCCCGGTCCATGTCGTCACGGCGGGCGACATTCGCGCCGACCTGCATCGCGCCGGCTCGGGCGAGCGCTGGGCCTCGATCCCGGCGTTCACCCGCACCGTCCGCGGCATACGCGTCGAGATCGGCATGATCCGGCGCCAGTGCACCAAAGACTACAAGCTCGTGCCGATCCGCCGGAAGGTCCGCGCGCTCGCCGGGCTCACCCGGCGGCGCTCGCCTCCGGCGCTGATCGTCGAGCAGTGGATCGGCATCTCGTTCGACGAGATTGTCCGAATGAAGCCGAGCTTCGAGACGTGGCAGGTAAACCGCTGGCCGCTGATCGAAGAGCGCATGTGGCGCACCGGCTGTTTGCGCTGGCTCGAACGGCACGACTACCCCGTTCCGCCGAAGTCGAGCTGCGCCGGCTGCCCGTTCCACGATGACGACGCCTGGCGCTGGCTGCGCGACAACGACCCCGTCGCCTGGTTGGAAGCGATCGAGGTCGACCGGGCAATCCGCACCGGAATCCGCGGCGTGCGGGGCGAGGTGTTCCTGCACCGCCCCGCCGTGCCGCTGGACGAGGCCGATCTCGCGACTGCCGCCGACGCCGGCCAGCTCGACCTCTGGCCGAACGAATGCGAGGGCCTGTGCGGTGTGTAGACCGGCTGTTCCGTGACGCCGCCGATCAGGGTCGGCGGCTCTGCGCGTTCGCCGTCCTCCGGCACAGGCGGGAACGGAGAGGGAGAGGGCTGCGCCGGTCGAGATGACGGGTAGGAGGTCGGGAGAGAGGCTCCCGGCCGCCCGTCTCGGAGTATCCCGACATGGCGACCGCCGTTCAGAAGATCGCGCAGCTCAGCAACACGCGCGACATCCCGTTCAATAAGCTGGTGCTGTCCCAGGCGAACGTCCGCCGCGTGAAGGCGAACGTCTCGGTCGAGGACCTCGCCGAGAGCATCGCCCGTCGCGGCTTGTTGCAGAACCTTAACGTCCGGCCCGTACTGGACGCCGAGGGCCAGGAGACCGGCACGTTCGAGGTCCCCGCCGGCGGGCGGCGCTACCGCGCGCTCGAGCTGCTCGTGAAATCCAAGCGCCTTGCGAAGACGGCGCCGGTCCCTTGCAACGTCCGCGAGGCGGCCTCAGAGATCTCGGCCGAGGAGGACAGCCTCGCAGAGAACACCCACCGCGAGGACCTGCATCCACTCGACCAGTTCCGCGCGTTCAAGGCGCTGGTCGACGCCGGCCAGGGCATCGACGACGTGGCCGCGCGCTTCTTCGTGAGCCCGACCGTCGTTCGCCAGCGGCTCAAGCTCGCCTCGGTCGCGCCCGCGTTGCTCGACGCCTATGCCGACGACGCGATGACGCTGGAGCAGCTGATGGCGTTCACGGTCAGCCCCGACCAGGCGCGGCAGGCGCAGGTCTGGCAGCAGGTCCGCGACACCTACCAAAAGGACGGCTACTACATTCGGCGCCTCTTGACCGAAAGCTCGGTCGCGACGAGCGACCGACGCGCTGTGTTCGTCGGCGTCGAAGCCTACGAGGCGGCGGGCGGGCGTGTCTCGCGCGACCTGTTCAGCGAGGACCGCGGCGGCTGGCTCGACGACGTGGCGCTGCTCGACCGGCTCGTCTCCGAGCGACTGGCCCGCGAGGCCGAGATGGTCGGGGCTGAGGGCTGGAAGTGGGTCGAAGCCGCGCTCGACTTCACCTACGGCCACGCGTCGGGGCTGCGCCGGTTCTACGGCCGGCGGCCTGAGATCTCGGACGAGGAGCAGGCCGCGCACGAGGCCCGCACCGACGAGCTTGAGTGCCTCTTCGCCGCGCATGAACGCGACGAGGACGTCTCCGACGAGGTGGTCGCGCAAGCCGAGGCGCTGGAGGCGGCGATCGACGCCTTCAACAACCCGCCGGTTTTCTATGACCCCGCCGAGGTCGCGCTCGGCGGCGCGTTCGTCACGGTCGACCACCAGGGCCGGTTGCGGGTCGAGCGGGGGTTCGTGCGGCCGCTGGACGAGGCGCCGATCACGCCGGAGGGCGAGCAGGCGCAGCCGTCGGGCGAGCCCGCGCCGCGCGCGCCGGCGGTGATCACCGTCGGCGGGCAGACCGAGCCAGACGAGGGCGAAGACGACGGCGCGCTCAAGCCCCTGTCCGAGAAGCTCGTCACCGAGCTGACCGCAGCCAAGACCGTGGCGCTCCGCGACGCTGTCGGCCGCGATCCCGACGCAGCGCGCCTGGCCGTGCTGCACGCGCTCTGCCTGCCCGTGTTCTACAGCTTCGGGCACGACAGCTGCCTGGAGCTGAGCGCGCGGCCGTCCGGATTCTCGGTCCAGGCGCCCGGTCTGAAGGACTCCGCCTCGGCGCAGGCGATCGAAGCGCGGCACGCCTTCTGGGCGCAACGCCTGCCCAAGCGCTCGGGCGACCTCTGGCCCGCGCTGGTCGCGCTCGGGCCGGACGAGCGCCAGCTGCTGTTCGCCCACGCCGCGTCAGCGACCGTCAACGTCACCCGCGAGCCGTTCAACCGTCGCTCCCCCGGCGCGCTGGCGCACGGCGAGGTGCTCGCGCGGCATGTCGGGCTCGACATGGCCGAGGCGGGCTGGCGGCCGACCGCCGAGAACTATCTTGGCCGGGTGCCCAAGGCCCGCATCCTCGAAGCGGTGCGCGAGACCAAGGGCGAGATGGCGGCGCAGCTCATCGACCACCTCAAGAAGCCCGAAATGGCCAAAGAGGCGGAGCGGCTACTCGCCGACACGGGCTGGGTGCCCGAGCCGCTCAAGGTCGCGGGTGCCGAGGCGGGCGCGGCCGACCCGGCCGGCGAGCCCGAGGCGCTGCCCGCCTTCCTCGCCGACGACGAGGACCCGACCAGCGACGATGAGCCGGCCGAACCCGATCCGGAGCCGTTCGCGATCGCGGCCGAGTAGCCGACCTGCGCGGGGCGGCTCCGGCCGCCTCACGCGTTTTCGCACCCATCCAGGAGCCATATGATGGCCGCCTACTTCACCCAGTTCTCCTGCATGTTCGATGTCGGCACGGCCGATAACGTCACCCGCGCACTCGCCATCTACGAGGAGCAGACCGCCGCGCTCGACGAGGACAAGTATTCCGAACCCGGCTTCGCCGTCGAACCCGACCCGGACGCCGGCCCGGGCATGCTCTGGATCAGCTCGGACGGGCATGGCGAGCCCGAGCACGTTATCGCGTTCGCGCTTGCCTGCGCCGAGGCCTTCCACCTCCAGGGCCGCTGGGGCTTCACCTGGGCGCTGACCTGCTCGAAGCCGCGGCTCGACGGGTTTGCCGGCGGCGCGCAACTGCTCGACCTCGGCGCGCGCAAGAGCCTCGCCTGGACCGATTGCGACCACTGGCTCGTCGCCATGCTCGATCCCGACCCCGACCCCGACGCTGGGATCGCCCTCGCCTGACCGGCTTAACCTCACCATCAATCCTACATCCCGGCCACCGCGCCGGGCTTCGTCGTTTCAGGAGACCCGTCATGGGCTGGCTCTACATGCAATCGCTCGGGCGCTTCGACACCCCGCGCGCCTATCTCGATGACCAGTTCACCTACGAGAAGGAGACTGTCCGCTCGACCGTGCTGCGCTCCGGGCTGGTCCGAATGCGGACCTACTACGCCGCGGTCGAGCAGATCCGGCCCGATCGCCCGCGCAAGGTGTTCGCGGCCGTCTGCCTCGTCCGCTACAACCCGCGCGACGCCGAAGGGTACATTTTCGGCTACAAGGATCAGACCGAGCATATGGGCCCGAACGAGGCCGAGTGCCCGGCGGCGATCCTCGACCTGCTGACGCCCACCGACACCGAGTACGCCGTCGCGTGGCGCAAGCGCTGTCGCGAGGCGCTCGCCGCCCGCGCGGCGAAGCCGCGGCTGCGCAACGGCTGGACGCTGGCGTTCGACGAGCCGGTTCGCTTCGCCGACGGCGCAGAGCACCGCCGCTTGCAGGTCGCGATCGACCCGCATCGGCCGCGCGCGGTCCGGTTCCGCCCCGAGCAGGGTCACGGCCTCTACCGGATCGGCCGGCTCGCCGCTTACCGCTACACGATCGAGCCGAACACCTGACTGGGTCGGCTGCGATCACAGGGCTCGACGCTTCGCGCCGGGCCCTTTTCTTATGTCAGCCCAGGAGAGGGAGAGGTCGGCCGGGAGGAGGCGAGCCGGCGCGGCCGAGAGAGAGCGCCCGTCGGCTCGTCTCGTCCTCGCTCTCCCGGGAACCCCGACATGCTCGACCTCACCGCCACGGCGCTCGACGCCGCCTCGCTTCCGCTCGCCTCCAATCTCGCTGCCGCCGATCCCGGCGGGGCCGCACGCCTGTTGGACGCGGCGCAGGCTATCCTGCTCGACCTCGCCGCCGGCCGCGCGGTTGACACAGGCGCGATCCGCGCCGCGATGCAGCGCGCCTTCGGCGGCTCCGACGCGCACGGTGCCTGGCGCTGGAAAGACTCCTACGAGGCGTGCGAGGCCGCGGAGGTCCTGTTCCTGCGCCGGTTCGGGCCGGCGATGCGGGCCAAGCCCGCCGCCACCCAGCTCGCCATGCTGGCCAAGGTCGCCGCGCTGGTGCCGTCGCAGACGCGCCGTTCGGAGGAGAGCCAGGCACTTCAGCAGTTCTCGGCCCCGATCGGGCTTGGCCTCGTCGCCGCCCGCGCGGCCGCGCTCGCCGCGAGCGACCTGGCGCTCGAGCCCTCGGCCGGCACCGGGCTGCTCGCCATCTTCGCCGAACTCGCCGGGGCGTCGCTCATCCTGAACGAGCTCGGCGGGACCCGCGCCGACCTGCTCGCCCACCTGTTCCCGGCCGCGCCGGTGACCCGCCAGGACGCCGCGTTCATCGACGACCACCTCGACCCCGCGCTGCGCCCCAGCGTCGTGCTCATGAACCCGCCTTTCTCGGCGGCGGTGAACGTCGACGGGCGCGTGGCCGACGCCGCGCTACGCCACATCGGCTCGGCGCTGGCGCGCCTGGCCGAGGGCGGACGGCTGGTCGCCATCACCGGCGCGAACCTCTCGCCCGAGGCGCCCCGCTGGCAGGACGCGTTCGCGCGCCTGCAGGAGCGTGGCACGGTCGTGTTCACCGCCGCGATCGACGGCAGGGTCTACGCGCGGCACGGCACCACGACCGAAACGCGGCTGACCGTGATCGACCGCCTGCCCGCCGCCGACCCGACGCGCTTGCCCGCATCGTTCGGCCTCGCCCCCGACCTCGCGACCTTGCTCGGCTGGGTCGACGCTCACGTCCCGCCGCGGCAGCCCTGCACGCCGATGCACGGGTCCGCACTTCCGGCTCCCTGCAAATCCGCGTCTCCGGCTTTGCGGAACGGCGGCTCTAAGGCGCCCGCGTTCACGCCCGTGGCGTCCGACGCCGTCTTGCTCGCCTATGAGACCTGCGATTGGTCGCCGGCCGAAGGCGGGCGCATCAGCGCGTCGCTCTACGAGCCCTACGCGCTACAGTCGCTCCGCATCGCTGGCGCGCAGCCGCACCCGACGCCGCTGGTCCAGTCGGCGGCGATGGCGTCGGTCGCCCCCACCTGCCGACGAGCTTGGTTGCAGATGGCCTGCTCTCCGACGCGCAGCTCGAGACCGTGATCTATGCCGGCGAGGCGCACGGCGGGCAGCTCGCGGGTGCTTGGACGGTGGACGCGACCTTCGACCTGGTCTCGGCCGCCGCGGACGACGCCGCGGGCGCGATACGCTTTCGGCGCGGCTTCATGCTCGGCGATGGCACCGGCGCGGGCAAGGGCCGGCAGGTCGCGGGCGTCATCCTCGACAACTGGCTCAAGGGCCGGCGCCGCGCGCTCTGGGTATCGAAGTCCGACACGCTGATCGAGGACGCACAACGCGACTGGTCGGCGCTCGGCCAGGAGCGCCTGCTTATCCAGCCCCTGGCGCGCTTTCGGCAGGGCACGCCCATCCGCCTCGACCAGGGCATCCTGTTCGCGACCTACGCCACGCTGCGTTCGGACGCGAAGGAGGAGCGCTGCTCCCGCGTCCAGCAGGTCGTGGACTGGCTTGGGCTCGACTTCGACGGTGTGATCGTCTTCGACGAGAGCCACGCCATGCAGAATGCCGCCGGCTCGAAGGGCTCGCGCGGCGATAGCGCGCCTTCCCAGCAGGGCCGCGCCGGCCTACGGCTGCAGCACGCGCTGCCGAACGCCCGCGTGCTCTACGTCTCGGCGACCGGCGCCACCACCGTCCAGAACCTCGCCTATGCTCAGCGGCTGGGGCTGTGGGGCGGCGAGGACTTCCCGTTCGCCACCCGCGCCGAGTTCGTCGCGGCGATCGAGACCGGCGGGGTCGCCGCGATGGAAGTGCTCGCCCGCGACCTGAAGAGCCTCGGCCTCTACACCGCGCGCTCGCTCTCCTACGACGGCGTCGAGTACGAGCTGGTCGAGCACGCGCTCACCTCCGAGCAGACCCGCATCTACGACGCCTACGCCGGGGCGTTCCAAGTCATCCATCACAACCTCGACCAGGCGCTCGAAGCCTCCGGCGTCACCGGCACCGGACCGGACGGCGGCGCCAAGACGCTCAACGCCCAGGCCAAGTCGGCGGCGCGCTCGGCCTTCGAGAGCTCCAAGCAGCGCTTCTTCAACCACCTCATCACGGCGATGAAGACGCCGACCCTGATCCGCTCGGCCGAGGCGGACCTCGCGGCCGGCCACGCCTGCGTCGTGCAGATCGTGTCCACGGGCGAGGCGCTGATGGAGCGCCGGATCGCCGACATCCCCGCTGAGGAGTGGTCGGACGTCCAGGTCGACATTACGCCGCGCGAGTACGTCCTCGACTATCTCGCCCACGCCTTCCCGGTGCAGCTCTATGAGCCGTACACAGATGGCGAGGGCAACCTTGCCTCGCGGCCGGTGACACGCGACGGGCAGCCCGTGCTCTGCCGCGATGCGGTTGAGCGGCGCGACCGCATGATCGAGCGGCTGGCGAGCTTGCCGCCGGTCCAGGGCGCGCTCGACCAGATCGTGCAGCGGTTCGGGACCGACCAAGTCGCTGAGGTGACCGGCCGCTCGCGCCGGATCGTCAGGAAGCGCGGCGACGATGGCGTGGAACGACTTGCGGTCGAGGGCCGGCCCGCGGGGTCCAACCTCGCCGAGACCTCCGCCTTCCAGGACGACGACAAGCGCATCCTCGTGTTCAGCGACGCGGGCGGGACCGGCCGCAGCTACCATGCCGATCTTGGCGCTAAGAACCGCCGCCTGCGCGTCCACTACCTGCTCGAGGCGGGCTGGAAAGCCGACGCCGCGATCCAGGGGCTCGGCCGCACCAACCGCACTCACCAAGCGCAGCCGCCTCTGTTCCGGCCGATCGCCACCGACGTGCGCGGCGAGAAGCGGTTCATCTCCACCATCGCGCGGCGGCTCGACACGCTGGGCGCCATCACGCGCGGCCAGCGCCAGACCGGCGGGCAGAACCTGTTTCGCGCGTCCGACAACCTCGAGTCGGAATACGCCCGCGCCGCGCTCCGGCAGCTCTACATGCTGCTGCTCTTGGGCAAGGTGGAAGGCTGCTCTCTCGGGCAGTTCGAGGATGCCACCGGGCTGTCGCTGACTACCCGCGACGGCGCGGTGCGCGAGGAGCTGCCGCCGATCACGCAGTTCCTTAACCGCGTGCTCGCCCTCACCATCGACCTGCAGAACCTGCTGTTCGAGGTGTTCGACGGCCTGCTCGCCGCCCGCATCGAGGCCGCGGTCGCGGCGGGCACGTTCGACCTCGGCATGGAGACGGTGACGGCGGAGTCGCTCCGCGTCGTCGAGCGCCGCACCGTCTACACGCACCCGGGCACCGGCGCGGAGACGCAGGCGTTCACCGTCGACCGCCGCGACCGGACCGAGGCGATGTCGCTCGACGACGCGCTCGCCCGCGTCGCCGACGAGCCCAGGGCGCGACTGCTGGTTAACGCTCGCTCCGGCCACGCCGCCCTGCGCGTCCCAGCCGCGAGCGTGACACTCGACGACGGCGAGGTGGAGCGTCGGATCCGGCTGATCCGGCCGACCGAGCGCAAGAACATGGCCGAGCCCACCTTTCTCAACTCGCATTGGGAGGAGGTCGACGAAGCGACGTTCGCGCAAGCCTGGTCGGCCGAGCTCGAAGGGTTGCCCGAGTTCGTCGCGTCGACGTTTCACGTCGTCACCGGCCTGCTGCTGCCGATCTGGCGACGGCTGCCCGACGACGGTTGCCGGGTCTACCGCCTGCAGACCGATGACGGCGAGCGGGTGATCGGTCGTCTCGTGTCGCCCGCCTGGGTCGCCGACGCGCTCGGGACCGAGGCTCCGTCCGTCTCCGCCGACGAGGCCTGGCGCGCGGTGCTCGACCGCGGCGGCTCGCTCCAGCTCGCCGACGGCCTGTCGGTCCGCCGGTCGCTGGTGATGGGCGTCAACCGTGTCGAACTCGCCGGGTTCAGCGACGGCATGGTCGACCGGCTGAAGGCGCTCGGGCTCATCTCCGAGATCATCAGCTGGCGCCTGCGGCTGTTCGTGCCCACGGGCGCGAGCGGTCCGGCGATCCTGGCCGGCCTACTCGACCGACATTCGATCGCGCGAGTGATCGAGCCCGCGTCCGCGTCCCGGAACAGCAGCCCCGCGCCGGTCGCGCAGACGGCGGCCATCGGCGGCGCACCGGCCATGGGCTTGCCGGGCGCGCTCGCGCAGTCTGCCGAGGCGGCGCGGGCCGGAGCCCCCTCAGTCCGGGCCGCATAGCACCGTCAGCAACACGCCCTGTCCAACTGGCCCGCCGGGGCCGTCGCCGCACACGCGGCAGCGGTCGCGGCGGGCATTTCTTTGCGCTGGAGCACCATCATGCCGGACACCGCATCCGAGCTGGCGCGCCGCCTCGCCCGAGACGCCGAGGCCGTGTGCCGGCACTATCTTTCCAATGGACGCCGCGAAGGCCGCTACTGGCTTATCGGCGATGTCGAGAACTCGCCCGGTCGCAGCCTGTATGTCCGCCTGCGCGGGCCCGAGTCAGGCAAGGGCGCAGCGGGTAAGTGGCAGGACGCCGCAGATGGGCAGCACGGCGACCTCCTCGACCTGATCGCCGCCAACCAGCACCTGACGACCTTGCGTGACACGTTGGACGAGGCCCGCCGCTTCCTCAGCCTGCCGCGACCGGAGCGTCGGGAGGACCTTGCCACGCCCGCAACTCGTGGTTCGCCCGAAGCTGCGCGACGGCTCTGGGCTATCTCGAAGCCGGTCCGGGGTACGACAGCAGAAGCGTATCTCCGCAGTCGCGGGCTTAATGGTTTCCGGGATTGCACCTCGCTTCGGTATCACCCCCGTTGCTTCTATCGACCCGACCGGGACGACGATCCCGACGTGCGCACCGCCTGGCCCGCGTTGATCGCCGCCGTCGTCGATCTCTCAGACACGATCACCGGCGTCCACCGCACCTGGCTCGACCCTGGCGGAGGCGGCAAGGCTCCGATCGTCACCCCACGGCGCGCGATGGGCGACCTGCTCGGCTACGGAGTCCGGTTCGGCCATGCGACGGATACGATGGCGACGGGCGAAGGCATCGAGACAATGCTCTCACTGCGGCAGGTCGCACCGACCCTTCCCAGCGTCGCCGCGCTCTCGGCCGCGCACCTCGCCGCCTTGATCCTGCCACCCACGCTGCGACGCCTCTACATCGCCGAGGAAGCCGACTCGGCCGGACAGCACGGGGCACGCCAGCTCGCCGAGCGGGCGGAGGCGCAGGGCATCGAAGCGCGGCCGCTGACCACGCCGATGAGCGACCTGAACGCCCATCTCATACGGCACGGGGCGGGTGACCTGCGGGCGTTGGTCCGGGTGCAGCTAGCCCCGGAGGACGTCAGCCGCTTTCTGCACGACCAGGTGGCCGGGACGGGAGTGCGGGCGGCGTAGTCGAGGCCGGGCAGCGACGCGCCGTGTGACGCCTCTGACCGGCAGGAGGCGCCCATGGCCTTCTAGGGGGCGATCGGACCGGAGGCAGCTCCGGCACGCAACGGCTGCGGGCGACTTTCTTCCCCGCCGGCTGTGCCGGCTCCTCGCGGGGCAAGAAAGCCGCCCTTCGCCGTCCTCCGCTGCGCTCCGGTTCCACCCCATCGCGCGAGCGCGATGGGGAACCCCTGAGAATGCAGGCCGGCTCCGCCCCCGGTCGGGTGATCGCCACGAAGGCCGCGATGGGCGCGGCCAGCGAAAGGATCACCTCAGATGGCGCACCGCCCCGACCCCGACTTCGAGCCCCCGCACGACTCCTCACCCACCGCCCACATCGTCGACCAGATTGAACTCTACGGTTTCACGCCCTCCGACGACGAACCCGACCCGCGCGAGCCCGCCGACGACACCCGCATCGGCCGCGTGATGGAAGACGCGTTCGACGCCATCGCCGACGCGATCGGGGGCACGCGCTCCGAGCCCGACGGCTCCGACCTGCTCTGGGGCCTGGTCAACGCCTGTCACCGCGCCGCCGAACGGGTCGGCCGTCTCCTCGACGATAACGAGGTCGCCCAGCGCGACAGCCAGCGCGAGCAGGACGGCAGCGAGGTGAAGTCGGTCGAGCTGGAGCGGCTACTCGCCAAGGGGTCGGTGCTCCTCGACCGCCGCGACGCGCTCGAAGCCTTCCGCGACAGCGCCGCCGACAGCTACCGCCGCATCACCGGCGAGGCCTGGACGCCGCGGCACGGCAGCAGGGTCAACCACCGCGCGCTCACCGCCGCGATGATCGACAGCCGGGACTTCATCGCCGCCAAGCGCCGGGCCGAGACTCAGGTGCTCATGCCCGCGGGCGCCCGCATCGCCTTCACGGGCGGCACCGACTACAACGACCACCGCGCCATCTGGGCCGCGCTCGACCGGGTCCGCGCCAAGCACGCCGACATGGTGCTGCTGCACGGGGCCGGACCGAAGGGCGCCGAGCTGATCGCCGCCAAATGGGCCGACGCGCGCGGCGTGACCCAGATCGCGTTCAAGCCCGACTGGGACCGGCACAAGCGCGCAGCGCCGTTCAAGCGCAACGACGCCATGCTCGACACCCTGCCGATCGGGGTCGTGGTGTTCCCTGGCACCGGCATCACCGACAACCTCACCGACAAGGCGAAGAAGCTCGGCATCCCGCTGTTCGACTTCCGCAAGGCCAGCGCGTGAGCGCCGGCCCTCACCTCAGCGCATCAGGAGAGCGCCATGACCGATGCCGAATTCGACCTCGAACACGTCGAGCAGCAGCTCGCCTTGCACGACACGATCGCCTGGGATGCAATCTACGCCCGGGCCTGCCGCAACGCGCGAGACACCGGGTTCGCGCAGATCATCCTCGAGCGCGGGTCAGCCGACTACAAGCTGGTCGACGGTTCCTCGCCCGACGCGCTGAAGCTCCGTCGCCTGCGCGGCGCCAAGATCCACGTCATCTTTGACTGGGCGGGGTGAACCCGCATCAGCGTAACGGCGGCTTTACGGGTCTGCGGAGGCACGGCTCTACGACTTGCGCGGTGTTAACCGCGGCAGCTCCTGTCGCAGGCCCGATCCGCTCACGTCGGCGCTGATCCTTGGTCCAACTCGTGGCCTTGTTCGATCAAGCCGCAAGGGCTCGGCACGCTGTGCCGCCCTCCGGCGGACGCCTGCGGGTGATCGCGGCCCCAACCTGGACACGTCGGACGCCTGTCGAGCGGGACGGTCCCGCTCCGAACAGGAGCTGCCCCGATGTCACTTCCCACTGCACAGAAGCTCGCCTGGAACCTCGCCACCACGCTTATGGCCTGCATCACTCTCTTCAAGGCCGGCGACGGCTTCGGCGTCATGCCGAGCGCCGAGTTCGACGGCGATCCCGCGACGGTGATCCATGAATACGACCCCTACGCGCGGTGATCGCGCCGCCTCCGCTGCGAAGCGTAGGCCCGCTTCGACGGGTCTACGTCTTTGCGGTTCTACGACGGCCCGCCTTCTGTTATGCTTTCATTGTAGCGCCATGGTGGAGGTGGCGGCGCTCCAGACATCCTCTTGTCCTGGAGCTATGCCATGATCCTCGGCGTCATCATCAGCTTGACCGGCGTTTTCCTGCTGGTCGCCCTCATGTTCCAGATGGCGGTGTTTGCGCTGCCGCTGTTCGCCGGCGTCAGCGCCGGCCGGCTCGCCTACGACTCGGGCGCGGGTTGGCTGGGCGCTATCCTGATCGGGCTACTCGGAGCGCTGTTCACCCTCGGCATCGGACAGCTCGTCCTGGCGCTCACCAAATCGACCGCGCTCCGGCTTGCCGTGATGCTCGTGTTCGCCGCGCCTGCCGCCTTCGCCGGCTACCATGTCGTGCTCGGTCTCACCCGCATCGGCGGGGCGCATGGGGCATGGCAGGTCGCGTTCGCGAGCATTGGCGCCGTCGCGATTGCAGCTGCGGCGCTCGCGCGCCTGGCTACGCCGCTCATCCCGCTCGACCAGCCTCAGCGGGCGTGAGCCCTTCCATTATCGCGCAAGGCGGTGCGGCGACCTTCAGCTTAACCCACGCCGGCGTCTCTGGCCGGGAAAGGAAGCGACCGACGCGTCTGAGCTCGGCTCTGCGGCACGTCGCGAGCGCTCCGCCCGGGTCGGTCCCGGGCGAGGCGTTCGAGGCACGGCACGGCCCTGATCGCAGGCGCGCGTGATGTGGACGGGACCTCTCTGCCCGTGGGCTTTGCCCGCTGCGAGCGCAGGCGGCCGACTCGGATCGTGTCGGGTGCGAGAAAGACGGCCCACTCTAGCGGTTGGCTGCGGCGCGCACTCGAAGCGGCCGACCGGACGAGGTTGAAGGCACGCGATCCGGCGAAAGCGGTCCCGCGCACGGACGCCGTTGTGCGCGCTGAAGCCGCCGAGTCTACGCCGGGAGCCGCCACCCGCTTGCGGGTGCTGCGAAGCGTCGCCACGCCTCTCGTTCCTGGCCAGCCTCCTCGCACGCGACCCACGCCGCCTCTGTGATGGCCTGGTCTGGCCGAAGGCCGGCTGAACGCCTCGACCGCCTCAGCCGCAACGACGTCGGGAGACTATTTTCCGCCGAGCGCAAGCGCTCTTTGCATCGCGAAGCAAAATAGCCGCCCGTCGCCGTCCTCCGCTGTGCTGCGGCCCGCAAGCGGGTGCGGCGTCGGTCGCCTCCGGCCTCACGACCGCCATCGAGGCCGCGATGGGCGCGGGGCTCGAGACACCGAAAGGAACTTCACCATGGCGACCATCGGCACCTTCAAGGCTTCGGGCAACGGCTACACCGGCGAGATCACCACGCTCCAGATGCAGGCCAAGAACGTCCGCATCGTCCGCGAGGAGAACCGCTCAAACGAGAACGCTCCGACCCACCGCGTCTTCGTCGGCAACAAGATCGAGATCGGCGCCGCCTGGGCCAAGCGCTCCAACGAGGGTCGCGACTACCTCGCCCTCAAGCTTGACGATCCGAGCTTCACCGCCCCGATCTACGCGAACCTCTTCGCCGACGAGGACAGCGAGACCCACTCGCTCATCTGGTCGCGCCCTAACAAGCGCAACGGCGACTGAGCCGGACCACGACGCCTCGCCCCGGGCCGACCCGGGCGAGGCGCTCGCGCGCGTGCAAAGCCGCGAGATGAAGAGAGTCGGCCTAAGTAGTCGACGCCGACCTCACTGCCTGGGCCGCACCGCCCGGCGCGTCCGGGGCGCCTTTGTCCCGACCGGCGGCGCAGGCTCGTCGCTTTGCTCCAGGAGCGCTGCCGGCTTGACCCCGATCGCCTGAGCCGCGAGGTGCAGGATCGCCAGTGTGATGTTCTGCTGCCCACGTTCCATGCTCGACACGTGGGCGCGATCCACGCCCATCTTGACCGCCACCGCGTCCTGACTGAGCCCGGCCGCGAGCCGCAAGCGGCGCATGTTGCCGCCAAAGAGACTCCGGATATCCATCCGAAGGATGGACACCGCTCGCGTATTACAATGCCGCGCACTATAATACCCGACACGGGACGCGCCGATCCGGCCGATTTCGTCGGCGCGTCACACCTGTGCGGTTGCGACGCGTCACCGGCCAAGGTTAACCAAACCTCGTCCAGGTAATCGCGACCCGATCGGAGGAGCCGATGAACGCCGCGTCCCAATCCGTCGCCGAAGCGCCGCCGGCTTCCGAACACCTGACTGACTACGACCGCAAGCACCTCAAGACTTACCTGCGCCTGTTGGACGCGGCGGCGGAGGACGCGGACTGGCGCGAGGTCGCCACCGTCGTGCTCGGCCTCGATCCGACCGCCGACCCCGAGCGCAGCCGCCGCGTCCACGCCGCACATCTTGAGCGCGCGCGCTGGATGACGCGCGTCGGCTATCGCGACCTCCTGCTAGGCCGCTACGCCCATTAGCGGTTGATGTTGCGCGCCCGGCAACACGCGTTGCGCTGGCGCGATCTACAAGGCCCAACTCGAGCATGGGTAGTGTGATGCGGGACGTTCCTCCCGAGTAGCGGCGTAGGCGTCCTTTGTGGAGGAACGTCGCATGTCCGCGGTGGGCGGCGACTGGCGGAACGGCCCCGCCTACGACTATTTCGACGCGCTCGATCCCGAGAAGATCGCGCACGAGTTCCTGAGGCGCAATAACGAGTACGCCGCCGATTTCGCGACGCTGCGCGCCGCCCCGGCGACAGACCGGCTGGCCCCGGCGCTGACGCGCTGGGGCTTACGATTTCGCGGTGGACCCGCGTCTCCGCGCCGATCAGGCAACGATCGTTTGGCTACCGGAGGTCAATCCGCGGCTGGCGATCCTTGCCCCGTTGCCTCCGGGCCTGTTCGCCGGTCCGGACCTTACGGTCGCAGCCCCGGGTCCGATCTCCTCGGCTGCTGAGGGCGCATATCTTGAGCTCTTTGCGCTGCTGCCGGTCCGCGGCGCGCTCCTCCTGCACGGGTTAGGCGGTTACGCCATCGGCTTCGTGCTGCCATTCGACGCCATGTTCGAGGATCGCCTCGACACGGCTCGGCGTCTCCACCGGCTGCTCGTGCAGGGGCGTAAGTCGGCGGCGACGATCACCGCCTACCGTCGCGGCCGGCTGAAGCTGGCGCTGCGCGCGCTCGACGCCTCGCTCGATGGCGCGGACTACCGTGCCATCGCCGAGACCCTCTTCGGCGACCGCGTGCCCTCCGGCTCCGCCTTCCGTGACGACAGCCTGCGCGCCCAAGCGATTCGCCTGGTGCGCTACGGGACGCGCCTGATGCGCGGCGACTACCTCGACCTGCTTCGCCCCGAGCGACGCGGCCCGCGCCGACGCCGCTGAATCCGCCCCGGGGATGACGCTGCCCCGCCGATAAGTTCGTCATCCACCCCGCCGCGCTTGCTCCGCCAGGGTGCTCGCCGACCGCCGCCGATAGCCGGCCGCGGCGCACCTTCACCGGAGCCGCTCCTATGCCCGACCCACTCGCTGGTTTTCCGCCGCGCTACCTCCGCACGCAGGAGGCCGCGCGCTTCGTGGGCCTCTCGCCCCGCACGATGGAGAAGCACCGGACCTACGGCACAGGCCCGCACTACTCCAAGCTTGGCGGCCGTGTCGTCTACCGGATCGACGACCTCCAAGCCTGGGTCGCTCAGGGAGCCAAGGCGTCCACCTCCGACGACACCGGCGCGATCGTGCTGCCGGCCAAGCCGCACCACGCGCCGCTCGCCCGCTACGTCGGCCAGGCGCGCCGCTGAGCATCGCCGCCTATGCGACGCCCGCCGTCCACCAGCGAGCGCGCGTCGCTCGACGTGTTCGAGGCGCTCTCCGGCCCGGTCGCCCCGCGCGACCAGCGCGACCTGATGGAGCGCCCCTTCTTCTCTCTCGCAAAGGCCAAGCGCGTGACCCCGATCCACTACGCCTCCGGCTCTACGGAAGTGCAGGTCTACGCCGTCCCGGAGCATGGGCTGGCGACGATCTGGGACGCGGACGTGCTGATCTGGGCGGGCTCGCAACTCGTCGAGGCGCTCGACCGCGGCCTGTCCACTTCGCGCTTCTTCCGCTTCACGCCCTACCAGCTCCTCACCGCCATCGGCCGGGCCACCGGCAACCGCGAGTACCAGCTGCTGCGCGGCGCACTCGCCCGGCTGCAGTCGACCGTCATCCGCACCACGATCCGCCAGGGTGAACACTGGCGCCGCCAGCAGTTCTCCTGGGTCAATGAGTGGGAGGAACTCTCGACCCGCGCGGGCCGGATCGAGGGCATGGAGTTCGTGCTCCCGGACTGGTTCTACCAGGGCGTCCTTGATCGCCGGCTCGTGCTCACCATCGACCCGGCCTATTTCCGCCTGTCGGGCGGGATCGAGCGCTGGCTCTACCGAGTCGCGCGCAAACACGCTGGTCGTCAGGCCCAAGGCTGGTCCTTCGACCTCCGACACCTGCACGCGAAGAGCGCTTCGACCGCGCGCTTTTCGGACTTCTCCCTGGATCTCCGTCGCATCGCCGCGCGCCAGCCGCTGCCCGGCTACCGCCTCGTGCTGGAGCGCGTCGTCGAGGCCGATGGCAGCGCGCGCGACCTCGTCCTGATCCGCCCTGTGCACAACCCTGTGGATAAACCAGGGACAACTTACGCCGACTATCGGGACTTCGGGCGCACGCCTATCGGGATTTCGGGCGCACCATCATCGGGACTTCGGGCGCAACCCGTAAATACGGATGAGACGAAAACCCTTGCTGATCAGCGACTTGTCCAACGATCGGCGGCCCGTAACTCATCTAACCTAGAGTCTAACAAAGACTCTTCTGTAGGCATTTCGCGATCTGGACTTACCACAAGCCCGCTTATGCTTCCCGGGTTTGCTCACGACGCACCCGTTACGGCCGTTGATACGCCACATCACGCCAGAGCGCCAGACCTCTTCGACGACGGCGAGGGCGCGCAATGATCATCGCGCTGCTCAATCAGAAGGGCGGTGTCGGCAAGACGACGCTTGCGCTGCACCTCGCCGGTCGCTGGGCCGGTAAGGGAAGGCGCGTGGTGGTGGTCGACGCCGACCCGCAGGCGTCGGCGCTCGACTGGTCGGAGCGACGCGTCCGAGAAGGCTTGCCCCGCCTGTTCGGCGTCGTCGGCCTGCCGCGCGAGACCTTGCACCGCGAGCTGCCAGCGATCGCCGCGGACGTGGACCATGTCGTGGTGGACGGCGCGCCACGGATCGCCGGCGTCGCGCGCTCCGCGCTGCTCGCCGCCGACCTAGTGCTAATTCCGGCCACGCCATCGCCGCTCGACGGGTGGGCGTCGGCCGAGATGCTGCGGCTGCTCGGCGAGGCACGCGTGTTCCGCCCCGAACTCCCCGCCCGTTTGGTGCTGAACCGCTGCGCCGCTCGCACCGTCATCGCGCGGGAGACGGCGGACGCGCTCGCCGACCACGACCCTCCCGTGCTGGCGACACGCATCGGGCAGCGTGTGGTCTTCGCCGATGCGGCGCGCACGGGCCGGCTCGCCGACGAGCTCGACCCGGGCTGCTTGGCGGCGGCCGAGATCGCCGCACTCGCAGCCGAGATTGAAGGGCTCACGCCATGACCCGACGCGATGCCGCCTCGTCCTTCGCGGCCCGGCCGGGCGCCGCCGACGCTTGGGTCCGCGCGCCAGAGCCCCGAACCTCGTCCAAGGACGCCTTCACCGCCCGCCTGACTATCGACGTCACGCCGGCGCTGCGCGGCCGGATCAAGATCATCGCCTTCGAGCGTGGCCTGACCGTCACCGACATGCTGCGCGCGCTGCTCGATCGCGAGTACGGCTCTCGCGACGGCGACGCCGGAGGCGCGCCGTGACCGCGCTCACCGAGGTCGAGCTGATCCACCTAGAAGGCAAGGTGGAGCGCTGGATCCGGTTCGGCCGGGAACGCGAGGAGTGCATCCTCGACCGACGCCGGCGCGTGCTCGCCTTCGCGCCCGGCAGCATATTCGCCTTCGTGCGCTGGGCGTCGAACGACTACGGCACCGTCGTCAGCCGCATCGACGTGCTGCGCGCCGTTGCCACAGGCGAGCCGTTCTCGACCGTACCGTTCGTGACGCCGGGCGCGGAGATCCTGCTGCGCATCTCCGGCTGGCCCAAGGTCGCGCAGGTGCTCGCCGCCATCGACCAGGTCGAGGCGCTCGATCTGCGGTCGGAGGACGCCTGCGCGGACCATTGGCGGCACGTCGCCAACCGCGTCACCGCCGGCGAGAGGCCGCGCCCCTACACGCGCGAGCGTCACGCCGCCTGGCTTCTACGACGGAGGATCGCCGCATGACGCTGGCGTGGAAGACGCTTCTCACCACGCTTGCAGCGTCGAGCGCTGTCATCGCTTCCGGCCCATCGGCGCACCCGGTGCTGCTCTGGAACGCCTCCCCGAGCGCACCGCTCGGCCTCTACCGCGTGCAGCCCGACCCGCAACCGGAGCTGACCCAGCTCGTCGTCGTGCATCCGCCCGACGACCTCGTCTGGTTCCTCGCCGAGGGCGGCTATCTGCCTCGCGGCGTGCCGCTCCTGAAGCGCATCGCCGCGCTCGGCGGACAACGTGTCTGCCGCACCGGCGCCGCCGTCAGCGTCGACGGCGTGTCGCTCGGGTCTGCGCTGGCGCACGACCATCGCGGCCGGTCGCTGCCGACCTGGTCGGGCTGCGTGGTGCTCACCGACACGCAGGTATTCCTGTTCAACGCCGACCGGCCGGACTCGCTCGACGGACGCTACTTCGGGCCGCTCGACCGCAAGACCATCGTCGGCCGCGCGGAGCCCCTCTGGACGGACGAGGAGCGGTGACGGTGCGCGTTCTTCCGCCTTTCCGGTCGCTTTCGCTTCGGCTCAACCGAAGGCGACTTGCATGGCTCGCCGCCCTCGGCGTGCTCGCCTGCGGCTCGGGCCCCGCCCTTGCCGGTCCGCAGCCACTGCCTCCCGTGCGCAGCGCCGATCACGCGCCGACTCTGCAGGACCTGATCGCCGAGGCGTCAGTGCGGTTCGGCGTGCCCGCCTCCTGGCTTGTCGGGGTGATGTCGGTCGAAAGCCGTGGACGCGCGGACGTGCTGTCACCGAAGGGTGCGATCGGCCTCATGCAGGTGATGCCCGACACCTACGCCGACATGCGTGCACGCTATGGCCTGGGTGCGAACCCTTGGGACCCGCGCGACAATTTACTTGCGGGCGCGGCGTATCTCCGGCTGCTCTACGACCGCTATGGCGCACCGGGGTTCCTGGTCGCCTACAACGCCGGGCCGGGTCGCTGGGACGACTACCGGCTGCGCGCCCGCCCGCTGCCCGCTGAGACGGTTGCCTATCTCGCGCGTCTTGGTCCGGTGGTCGGCGGGAGCGTGCTGCACTTGCCGACCTTCGCCGGCTGGGCTGCACCGCGTTCGCCGCTCGCCTCGCCGATCTTCGTTCATCTCGCGAACGTCTCGAACTCCGTCGTGTTGCCGACCGAGCGCGAGCGGATCGTCCGGACCATCGACGCGAACGCGTCCGTGGTTCGAGCGACCGATACAATTTTCGTCTCCCGTCCGGGTGCAGCCGATGCGCAGCAGGCTGCTCAATCTGGCGAGTTTCGCGGCGCAGACCTGCCGTTGTCGACCCTCACGTCTTCCGCTGCTTCGCCGCCATCCTCGTCCCATCGGAACCCGCTCTTCCCAGAACGCGCGAGCGGAGGATCGAAGCCATGATTGCACGACAACTTCGACAGATCGGCCGCGAGCGTGTCAACGGCGGACGCGGGAGACTCTGGCGAGTTCTCGGCTGCGTCGGGAAGTGTTGGATAGGGTTGCTTCGGAAGGAGCGGCAGTCGGTCAAAGCAATGGAGACGGGAGGGCAAGATAAAAGGGCTGCCAGCCCTGGGGTGTTCGGGGGAGCGTACAGGCAGGGCTTACAAGTACTTAGCTCACCCCGTCGCGCCAGCCCGAAGAACAAGCCGGCTGGCAATCCTGAGTATTTGTCCCGTTCGCACAGCGACTTAGCCGCCAGCCACTGCTGTCAGCCGCCCGGGTCTAACCGATGACCGTCCGCGATGACGAGCTGCGCATCCGGCCGGGACGGGTCCGTGACGGAGGGCGCGGGGCCGGTAGGCCGCAGAGTTTCGTCGGCCAGGTCATGCGGGCGGCACGCAAGGCTGGGCACACGGGACCTGGGCTCCGCGCCGACCGACAGTCCCGCGCGAGCTTCGGGCGCGGCCGTGCCGCCGCTGCGGCGCTACGGCTGCGCTCGCCGACGCGGCGGGTGGTGATCGCTGCGCGGGTGGTGCGGCAGCGCGGGAACCGCTTCCGCTCGGCGCCGCTGGCCAAGCACTTGAGCTACCTTCAGCGTGACGGCGTGACCCGCGACCGCGCCGACGCGCTGATGTTCGATGCGCGCGGGGAGGCAGCGGACGCCTCGGCCTTCGCCGAGCGCTGCGAGGACGACCGGCACCATTTCCGCTTCATCGTCTCGCCCGAGGACGCGCCCGAGATGACGGACTTGCGGGCGTTCACCCGCGACCTGATGCGGCAGGCGGAGCGGGACCTCGGGACCAAGCTCGACTGGGTTGCGGTCGATCACTGGAACACCGACCAGCCGCACGTCCATGTGCTGGTGCGAGGGTCTACCGACGACGGCGCGGATCTTGTCATCAGCCGCGAGTATATCAGCCGCGGCCTGCGCGGCCGCGCCGAGGAACTGGTCGGTCTTGAGCTTGGGCCGCGCTCCGAACAGGCGATCCGCACCAGCCTGGAGCGGGAGGTCGGAGCGGAGCGCTGGACGGGCCTCGACCGCGCGCTCCGCGCCGCGGCGGACGACGGGGGCGGAGTCGCGGACCTCCGGCCGGGAGGAGACGGCGATCGCGAGCTGCGACGGCTCCTGGTCGGGCGCGCGCAGATTTTGGAGCGGCTGGGCATCGCCGAGCCGCTCGGCCCAGCGCAGTGGACCCTCAAGCCGGAGATCGAGCCGACACTGCGGGCGCTCAGCGAGCGCGGCGACATCATCAAGACCATGCACCGGGCGCTCAGCCAACGGAACCATGAGCCAGACCCGGGTGCGTTCGCCATTCACGGCGACGACCAGCCGAGCGTGCTCGGGCGGCTCGCCGACCGCGGGCTGCACGACGAACTGAAAGGCTCGGCCTACGTTGTGATCGAGGGCGTGGACGGCCGCGCTCACCACATCCGCTTTGGCAGCCTGGAGGCGACTGGCGACGCCCAGATCGGCGCGATCGTCGAGGCGCGGCCGTTCAGCGGCGGCGACGGCCGCCAGCGGCTCAGCCTTGCCGTGCGCTCGGACGTGCCGCTCGAGGCGCAGGTGAGCTCGGCGGGCGCGACCTGGCTCGACCGGAACCTTGTCGCGCGCGAGCCGCCGCCGCTCGCCAACGCCGGGTTCGGCGCGGAGGTGCGCGACGCGCTGGAGCGACGCACCGATCACCTGGCCGGCGACGGTCTGGCGCGGCGGGCCGGCCAGCGGGCGGTGTTCGCACGCGACCTCCTCGATACTTTGCGGCGACGCGAGCTCGACCAAGCCGCCGGGAAGATCGCAGCCGAGACGGGCCTCGTGCGCCAACCCTCGGTTGAGGGAGAGCATGTTGCCGGCGTCTACCGCCAGCGCGTGCAGCTCGCCTCCGGCCGGTTCGCGATGATCGACGACGGGCTCGGGTTCGAACTCGTACCCTGGAAGCCGGCGCTCGAGGAGCACCTTGGGCGCCAGGTGTCCGGGGTCATACTGCCGGGCGGCGGGGTGGACTGGAGCTTCGGTCGGAAGCGCGGGCTCGGCCTGTAGAACCCGCCGTTCTGCGCGCCGCCGCCCGCCATTGCGCGATGACCTTCAGTTCCCCCTTGCGCGCGCGAGCGCGGCCTATCCCTGAACGGCCCCACTCTACGACAGGCGGAGCCCTCATGAACGCGACCAAGATCCTTTGGGGCCAGGTCATGGCTGTATGCACCGTCGCGCTCGCCTTCGTGTGGGCGGCGACCCAGTGGACGGCAGCCGCGCTGGGCTACCAGGCCCAGCTCGGCACGCCGTGGTTCCGGTTGGACGGCTATCCCATCTATCACCCACCAGCCTTTTTCTGGTGGTGGTTTGCCTACGACGCCTACGCACCGCAGGTGTTCGTGCATGGGGCCTACATCGCCGCCGCCGGCGGGCTCGCGGCCGTGGTCGTGGCCATCGCGCTGTCGGTTTGGCGCGCCCGAGAAGCCAAGCACGCCAGCACCTACGGCTCGGCCCGGTGGGCGACCGAGAAGGAGGTTCGGCGGGCCGGCCTGCTCGGGAAGGACGGGACGGTTCTCGGCCGCCTCGGCCGCGATTACGTCCGCCACGACGGACCCGAGCACGTCCTGTGCTTCGCCCCGACCCGGTCGGGCAAGGGCGTCGGCCTCGTCATCCCGACCCTGCTGACCTGGGCGGGCTCGGTCATCGTCCACGACATCAAGGGCGAGAACCACACGATCACCGCCGGCTGGCGGTCGCGCTTCTCGCGCGTCCTACGGTTCGATCCCACCAACGCGGAGAGCGACGCCTACAACCCGCTGCTGGAGGTGCGCCGCGGGCCGAACGAGGTGCGCGACGTCCAGAACGTCGCCGACATCCTGGTCGACCCAGAAGGCGCGCTGGAGAAGCGCAATCACTGGGAGAAGACCAGCCACGCGCTTCTCGTCGGGGCCATCCTCCACGTCCTCTACGCCGAGGCCGACAAGACGCTGGCAGGCGTCGCCAACTTCCTCTCCGATCCCAGGCGGCCGATCGAGACGACGCTGCGGGCCATGATGACGACCCCGCACCTGGGCAAGGCCGGGCCGCATCCGGTGATCGCCAGCGCCGCCCGCGAACTCCTGAACAAGTCGGAGAACGAGCGCTCGGGCGTGCTCTCGACGGCCATGTCGTTCCTGGGCCTCTATCGCGACCCCGTGGTGGCGCAGGTCACGCGCCGTTGCGATTGGCGCATCCGCGACCTCGTCGACGACGCCCGGCCCGCGACCCTCTACCTGGTCGTGCCGCCGTCGGACATCTCGCGCACCAAACCGCTCGTGCGCCTGATCCTGAACCAGGTTGGGCGCCGGCTGACCGAGGAGCTCGAAGACAAGCGCAAGCGCCACAAGCTGCTGCTCATGCTCGACGAGTTCCCGGCGCTCGGCCGGCTCGACTTCTTCGAGTCGGCGCTGGCCTTCATGGCCGGTTATGGCATCCGCTCCTTCCTGATCGCCCAATCGCTGAACCAGATCGAGAAGGCTTACGGGCAGAACAACGCCATCCTCGACAACTGCCATGTCCGGGTCAGTTTCGCCGCCAATGACGAGCGGACCGCCAAGCGGGTCAGCGACGCGCTCGGCACCGCGACCGAGATCCGCGACGCCAAGAACTATGCCGGCCACCGGCTCTCGCCCTGGCTCGGCCACCTCATGGTGTCGCGGCAGGAGACGGCGCGCCCGCTGCTCACCCCCGGCGAGATCATGCAGCTGCCGCCGACAGACGAGCTGGTGCTGGTCTCCGGCTTGGCGCCGATCCGGGCCAAGAAGGCGCGCTACTACGTCGACAAGCGGCTCGCCGCCCGCGTGCTGCCGAAACCGGAGAGGAGGCCGGGAAGGGAAGCGGGCCCCGTGGCGGCTGACGACTGGAGCGGGCTGAAGCCGCTCGCCACGTCCGCGCCCGTTGTGATCACCCCGGCCGCCAAAGCCTCCGTCCCGCCGACCGAGGCCGAGGACCCGGCCAACGCCGGCATCCGGCGCGAGCCGGAGTTGCCCGACCATGAGGCGGTCGCGCCCGAGACGCCGCCCCGGCCGTCGCGTGAGTTCGATGACAGCGACGACCAGCCGGACGCGGATGCCGAAGCGCTGAAGGCGCGCGTACTCCAGAACCGGGCGACGCGCAGCCTCGCCCGCCAAGTCTCGCTCGACCCGGCCGACGACATGCGGATGTGAGCCGTGGCGGCGCGCGGCAAATACACGTTCCGGCTCTCGACCGAGATCGCGGCGCGACTGGCCGACTACGCCGCGCGGACCCGCGTGCCGCAGGCGCAGGTGGTCGAGGCGGCGCTCGCCTCGCACCTGTCGCCCGACGCCGCCGACCGGCTCGAGGCCGCGCTGGCGCGGCGGCTCGACCGCATGACGCGCGCGATCGAACGGCTGGAACGGCACGAGACAATCGGCAACGAGGCGCTCGCGCTCTTCGTCCGCTTCTGGCTGACCAGCGTGCCGCCGCTGCCCGACAGCGCGCAGGCCGCCGCCCAGGCGAAGGGGCGCGAACGCTACGAAGGCTTCGTCGAGGCGCTCGGCCGCCGACTCGCCAAGGGCAGGTCGCTCGCCGAGGAGGTCTCGCGCGAGGTGACGCCCGAGAGTTCCGCGGCCGACGGCTGAGCCGACCCGCCGCTGTGTCTCCCGTTCTACGCCAGCGCCCTACGCCCTGAACGGGCTTGTTGAACGGCGCCCGATCCGCCGCTTTGTATCCGCCCCGTCAGTGATCCGCGCCGCGGCGCGCCAGTCAGACGGGGTACGTAGCTGTGACCACCATCGCCTTCCGGCCTGAAGCTCAAGCCCGTGGCGCGCGGATGCTGCGCACGGCGCTCGGGCCGGCGATCGCCGGCTGGCTCGACGACGCCAGCATCGGCGAGGTCATGCTCAACCCCGACGGACGGCTCTGGATCGACCGGCTCGCCGGCGGCCTGGAGGACACGGGCGAACGCCTCGCCGCCGCGGACGGCGAGCGCATCATACGGCTCGTCGCCCACCATGTCGGGGCCGAGGTCCACCCCGGATCCCCTCGCGTCTCGGCCGAGCTGCCCGGGACGGGCGAGCGGTTCGAGGGTCTGTTGCCGCCGGTCGTGGCCGGACCGGCCTTCGCGATCCGGCGCCCCGCCGTCGCCGTGTTCACGCTCGCCGATTACGTTGCGGCCGGCATCATGGCCGAGGGTGCAGCCGAAGCGCTCCGCGCGGCTGTCCGCGACCGCAGGAACGTGTTGGTCGCCGGCGGCACCTCGACCGGCAAGACCACGCTCGTCAACGCGCTCCTCGCCGAGGTGGCAGGCACTCAAGACCGCGTGGTGCTGATCGAGGACACGCGCGAGCTTCAGTGCGCCGCGCCGAACCTCGTCGCACTCCGCACCAAGGATGGCGCGGCCTCGTTGACCGACCTCGTGCGCTCGGCGCTGCGTCTGCGCCCTGACCGCATCCCCCTCGGCGAGGTGCGCGGCGGCGAGGCGCTCGATCTCGTCAAGGCCTGGGGCACCGGCCACCCCGGCGGGATCGGCACCATCCACGCCGGGACCGCGCTCGGCGCGCTGCGTCGGCTCGAGCAGCTCGTGCAGGAGGCCGTCGTCACCGTCCCGCGCGCACTGATCGCCGAAACCATCGACGTCATCGCCGTCCTGACCGGCCGCGGCTCGAACCGCCGCTTGTCCGAACTCGCCCGCGTCGAGGGGCTCGGCCCCGACGGCGACTACCGCCTTACCCCTGACTGGCCCCGCAACCTCGGAGACTCCGCATGATCCGCACCCTTCGCCGCCGGCTCGCCGCCGGCGCATCGTTCCTCGCCCTCGGCCTGCTCTCGGTGCCCGCCTACGCGGCCGGCTCCAGTATGCCGTGGGAGCAGCCGCTCCAGCAGATCCTGGACTCGATCCAGGGCCCGGTCGCCAAGATCATCTCCGTCATCATCATCGTGGTGACCGGCCTGACGCTGGCGTTCGGCGACACCTCCGGCGGGTTCCGCCGGCTGATCCAGATCGTGTTCGGCCTGTCGATCGCCTTCGCCGCCAGCTCCTTCTTCCTGAGCTTCTTCTCCTTCTCCGGCGGGGCGATCGTCTGATGCTCGACGGCGGCGACGAGCCGGCGGTCGGCTTCTACGCACCCGTCCGGAGGAGCCTGACCGAGCCGATCCTGATGGCGGGCGCGCCGCGTGCGGTCGCCATCATCAACGGGACGCTCGCGGCGGCGCTGGGCCTCGGCCTCAGGCTCTGGATCGTCGGCATCGTGGTCTGGGCGATCGGCCACATGGCCGCGGTCTGGGCGGCGCGCCGCGACCCCGCCTTCGTCGACGTCGTCCGCCGTCACCTGCGCTACCCAGCGCACCTCGGCGTGTGAGGCGGCCATGCTGAACCTCGCCGAGTACCGCTCGCGCCCACAAGCGCTGGCCGATTTTCTGCCCTGGGCGGCGCTGGTCGGCGCAGGCGTCATCGTCAATAAGGACGGCTCGTTCCAGCGCACCGCCCGGTTCCGCGGACCGGACCTCGACAGCGCGACACCGGCCGAACTCGTGTCGGTGACCTCGCGGCTGAACAGCGCGCTGCGGCGTCTCGGCTCCTTCTGGGCGGTGTTCGTCGAGGCGCAGCGCATCCCGGCCAACCGCTACCCACGTTCAGTCTTTCCTGACCCAGCCTCCGCGCTTGTCGAGATGGAGCGGCGCTTCCAGTTCGAGGAGGCGGGAGCGCACTTCGAGAGCGACTATTTTCTGACCCTCTGCTGGCTGCCGCCGGTCGACGCCGCCGACCGGGCCGAGGGTTGGCTTTATGAGCGCGGCGAGATGAAGGCCGGCGCGGACGGCCCCGCACTGCTCACCGGCTTCGTGGACCGGACCGACCGCGTGCTGGCGCTGCTCGACGGGTTCATGCCCGAAGCCGGGTGGCTCTCGGACGCGGAGACGCTCACCTACCTGCACTCCACCGTCTCGACCCGCCGTCAGAGCGTGCGGGTGCCCGAGACGCCGATGCACCTCGACGCGATCCTGGCCGACGAGCCGCTCGCCGGCGGCCTGGAGCCGCGGCTCGGCGCGGCGCACCTGCGCACGCTGACGATCCTCGGCTTCCCGAGCCGCACCTGGCCGGGACTGCTCGACGACCTCAACCGGCTCGCTTTCCCGTACCGCTGGTGCGTGCGCGCCGTCATGCTGGACAAGACCGACGCCACCAAGGTGCTGACCCGCATCCGCCGCCAGTGGTTCGCCAAGCGCAAGTCGATCGCCGCCATCGTCAAGGAGGTGATGACCAACGAGTCCTCGGTGCTGATGGACTCGGATGCGGCCAACAAGGCGCAAGACGCGGACCTCGCGCTGCAGGAGCTCGGCACCGACCTCGTCGGCGAGGCTTACGTCACCGCGACCGTGACGGTCTGGGACGAGGACGCCCGCGCCGCAGACGAGCGGCTGCGTCTGGTCGAAAAGACGATCCAGGGCCGCGACTTCACATGCATCCGCGAGGGTGTGAACGCGATTGAGGCGTGGCTCGGCAGCCTGCCGGGCCACCTCTACGCCAATGTCCGCCAGCCGCCGATCTCGACGCTCAACCTCGCGCACATGATGCCGTTTTCGGCGGTGTGGGCGGGACCCGCGCGCGACGAGCATCTCGACGCGGCCCCGCTGTTCTTCGCCAAGACCGAGGGCTCGACCCCGTTCCGCTTCTCGCTCCATGTCGGTGACGTGGGCCACACGCTGGTGGTCGGCCCGACGGGCGCCGGCAAGTCGGTGCTGCTCGCCGTCATGGCGATGCAGTTCCGGCGTTACGAGCGCGCGCAGGTGTTCGCCTTCGACTTCGGCGGCTCGATCCGCGCCGCGGCGCTCGCCATGGGCGGGGACTGGCACGACCTTGGCGGCAGCCTGGCTGAGGACGCGACCGAGCCGGTCGCCCTGCAGCCGCTCGCCCGCATCGACGCTCCCGAGGAGCGCGCCTGGGCGGCCGAGTGGGTCGCGGCGATCCTCGCACGCGAAAAGGTCGCGGTCACGCCCGAGGTGAAGGAGCATCTCTGGTCGGCGCTCGGCTCGCTCGCCACCGCGCCCGTCCATGAGCGGACCATCACCGGTCTGACCGTGCTGCTGCAAAGCCAAGCGCTCAAGCGCGCGTTGCAGCCCTACTGCCTGAACGGCCCTTGGGGCCGGCTGCTCGACGCCGACGCCGAGCGGCTGGGGTTCACCGACGTCCAGGCGGTCGAGACCGAAGGGCTGATCGGCACCGGCGCGGCCGCGGCCGTGCTCGCCTACCTGTTCCACCGCATCGAGGACCGCCTCGACGGTCGCCCGACGCTGCTCATCGTCGACGAGGGCTGGCTCGCGCTCGACGACGAGGGGTTCTCGGGCCAGCTCCGCGAGTGGCTGAAGACGCTGCGCAAGAAGAACGCCAGCGTCGTCTTCTCGACCCAGAGCCTCGCCGACATCGACGGCAGCGCCATCGCGCCGGCGATCATCGAGAGCTGCCCGACGCGCGTGTTCCTCGCCAACGAGCGGGCGCTCGAGCCGCAGATCGCGCAGACTTATCGCCGGTTCGGCCTCTCCGACCGCCAGATCGAGATTCTCAGCCGGGCGACGCCCAAGCGCGACTACTACTGCCAGTCGCGGCGCGGCAACCGCCTGTTCGAGCTCGGCCTCGGCGAGGTCGCGCTCGCCTTCGCGGCCGCGTCCTCCAAGACCGACCAGGCGCTCATCTCAGGCCTTTTCGCCCAGCACGGCCGCGACGGCTTCGCGGCCGCCTGGCTCGCCGCGCGCGGTGCGGGCTGGGCCGCCGACCTCGCCCGCAATCTGCCCAAGGAGCCCTAATCATGTCCGCACGCCGTCTCCGCACCGTCATCCTCGCCGGCACCGCCGCGCTGTCGCTCGGCCTTGCCTCCGCGCCGGCGCAGGCCCAGTGGGTCGTCTTCGATCCCAACAACTTCAGCCAGAATGTCCTGACCGCCGCGCGCGAGCTGCAGCAGATCCAGAACCAGATCACCTCGCTTCAGAACGAAGCGCAGATGCTGATCAACCAGGCGCGCAACCTGACGAGCCTGCCGTACAACGCAGTCTCACAGTTTCAGGCCGACATCACCCGAACCCAGCAACTGCTCGGCCAGGCGCAGGGCGTCATCTACAATGTCGGCCAGATCCAGTCGACATTCCAGCACACCTACCCGAACGGCTATACCGGCTCGACCTCGTCGGCGCAGATGATCGCCGACGCCCAGTCGCGCTGGCAGAACACGCTGTTCAGCTACCAGGACGCGTTGAAGACCGGGGCGACCGCGGTCGGCAATCTCTCGACCACCCAGACGCAAGTCGGCGCCCTGGTGGGCGTCAGCCAGGGCGCGACCGGCGCGCTTCAGGCCAGTCAAGCGACCAACCAGCTCCTTGCCCTCGTCTCCAAGCAGCTCGCCGACGTCACCGCGCTCGTCGCGGCGAACGGGCGCGCGGCGAGCCTGCAGGGAGCGCAGACCGCCTCGGGCCAGGACCAGGCGCGTGAGCAGCTAAACCGCTTCCTGACGCCGAGCCAGAGCTATCAGTCCTCCAGCGTCATCATGTTCCACTGAGGCGGGCGGTGCGGATGCTCTCTCGCTCGGCGCGCTACGCCGCCCTCGACCGGCGCGGCCGCCGCCGGACCGCGCTCGCGCTCGGCCTCGCGGCGGCGCTGGTCGCCGGCATGGCGTTCATGGCCGTGAAGGAGGCGGAGACGCCGGGCGGCGACGAGCCGCGCCCGGTGGCGCTGCGCCCCGTCGATCCACTCACGGCCGAGTTCGCGCGCTGCCAGGCGCTCGGTGAGGCGGGCGCGCGCGACCCGCAGTGCCTCGCCGCCTGGGCCGAGAACCGCCGCCGCTTCCTCACGCCCGACCACCGCGTGCTCGGCCCCAACCCGGCCGCGACGCCCGCCCGGGAGCGTTGAGATGGGCGGCACGGGCGTCATCGATACCTTCCTCAACACCTTCACCCAGTACATCGACTCCGGCTTCGGCCTGCTCCAGGGCGAGGTGAAGTGGCTGGCGGGCGTGCTGATCGCCATCGACCTCGTGCTCGCTGCGCTGTTCTGGGCCTGGGCGCCCGACGACGACGTGATCGCGCGGCTGGTCAAGAAGACGTTGTTCATCGGCGCCTTCGCCTTCCTGATCAACAACTGGGGCAATCTCTCGCGCATCGTGTTCGAGAGCTTCGCCGGCCTCGGCCTCAAAGCGTCCGGCACCGGCCTCAGCGAGGCCGACTTCCTGCGCCCGGGCCGCATCGCCCAGACCGGCTTGGACGCGGGCCAGCCCATCTTGCAATCGATCTCCGGCTTGATGGGCTACGTCAGCTTCTTCGAGAACTTCATCCAGATCACCGTGCTGCTGTTCGCCTGGGTGGTGGTCGTGCTCGCCTTCTTCATCCTGGCGATCCAGCTCTTCGTCAGCCTGATTGAGTTCAAGCTGACGACGCTCTGTGGGTTCGTGCTCATCCCGTTCGGCCTGTGGGGCAAGACGTCGTTCGCCGCCGAGCGTGTGCTCGGCAACGTCATGAGCTCCGGCATCAAAGTGTTGGTGCTGGCCGTCATCGTCGGTATCGGCTCGACGTTGTTCGGCACCTTCACGCAAGGGTTCGCGGCGCAGCCTACCATCGCCGACGCCATGGGCTTGGTGCTCGCCGCGCTGTCGCTGCTTGGCCTCGGCATCTTCGGCCCCCGTATCGCCAACGGCATCATCTCCGGCGGCCCGCAGCTTGGCGCTGGCGCCGCGGTCGGAACGGGCCTTGCCGCCGGCGGCATCGTTGCCGCGGGCGCCGGGCTTGCCGCGGGCGGCGTAGGCGCTGCCGCAGGCGTGGCGGCCGGGGCGGCACGCGGCGGCGCCTCGATCGCGGGTGCGGCGACGACCGCCTACCGGACTGCTTCAGCGGGTCAGAGCGGAGTTGCCGGCGTCGCGAGCGGCCTCGGTGGCGTGGCGCGCGCAGGCGCATCTTCCGCCGGGCAGACGGTGACCAGCCCGCTTCGCCGCGCGACGTCCGCCATGGGCGAGAGCTACCGCTCGGGCGCCCGCGAAGCCTTCCGCGCTAGCGGCGGGACCGTTGGCGGCAAGGCCGCGAGCGCCGCAGCCCCGGCCGCGGCCGACGCAGCTGGCACGGCAGGCGAGCCCGGCTGGGCGCGCGCCATGCGCCGCCGCGCGGCCGTGCGCGAGGGCGTCAACACCGCCACCCACGCCGTCCGCTCCGGCGACGGCGGCGGCTCAGGGTCTTCCATCGACGTGTCCGAGGCCGAGTGATGCTCTTCAGGCGATCAGAGGTGCGCTACGGGCGCACGCCCGAGGCGACCACCCCCTATCAGCGCGCCGCCCAGGCCTGGGACGACCGCATCGGCTCAGCCCGCGTGCAGGCCAGGAACTGGCGGCTGATGGCGTTCGGCTCGCTCCTACTCTCCGGCGGGCTCGCCGCCGCGCTGGTCTGGACCTCGGCGACAGGGCGCATCGTGCCCTGGGTGGTGCAGGTGGACCGGGTCGGCCAGGCGCAGGCCGTCGCGCCCGCCGACGCCGACTACCGGCCGACCGACCCGCAGATCGCCTTCCACCTCGCGCGCTTCATCGAAGCGGTGCGCGGCATCCCCGCCGACCCGATCATCCTGCGCCAGAACTGGCTCCGAGCGTACGACTACACCTCGACCTCGGGTGCGGCGGCGCTCAACGACTACGCCCGCACCAACGACCCGTTCGCCAAGCTCGGGCATCAACAGGTCGCAGTCGACGTTTCCAGCGTGATCCGCGCCTCGCCGTCCTCGTTCCGGGTCGCCTGGACCGAGCGCCATTACCAGGACGGCGCGCTCGCCGCGACCGAACGCTGGACCGCCATCCTCACCGTCGCGATCCAGACGCCGCGCGATCCCGAGACGCTGAAGAAGAACCCGCTCGGGGTCTACGTCACCGCCCTCAACTGGTCCAAGGAGCTCGGCTGATGCGCCGTTCCCCCATGCTCGCGGCGCTTATCGGTTCGGCTTCGCTCGCCGGCTGCGCCCACTATACGCCGCCCGAAATCAGCTACGACGACACGCCGCGCGCGGCGGTGTTGGCGCCCGATCCGCCCAAGCCCGTCCAGGTCGTCACCCTGCCGCAGCCGCTGCCGCTTCCCGGCCAGCTCAAGCCGCTGCCGGGCGCCCGCACGGCCCCGCCGGAAGCCGCCGACCCGAAGGTGCGGATCGACGCCGCCAACCACGCGGCGCGCATGCAGCCCACCCGCGCGGGCTACATCAACGCCGTCCAGGTCTACCCCTTCGCCGACGGCGCGCTCTACCAGCTGTATGCCGCGCCGGGCCAGGTCACCGACGTCGCGCTCGAGCCCGGCGAGCAGCTGGTCGGCTCGGGGCCGGTCGCGGCCGGCGACACGGTGCGCTGGATCATCGGCGACACCGAGAGCGGCTCGGGGGCGACCAAGCGCGTCCACATCCTGGTCAAGCCGTCGCGGCCGGACCTCCAAACCAACCTCGTCATCAACACCGACCGGCGCACCTACCACATCGAAATGCGCTCCTCCGAGCGCACCTACATGGCCTCGCTCTCCTGGTCCTACCCGCAGGACCAGCTGATCGCGCTGCGTCAGCAGAACGTGCAGGCCGAGGCGGCGCAGCCGGTCGCCTCCGGGGTCGACCTCGACGCGCTGAACTTCCGCTACCGCATCGAGGGCGACACGCCGCCCTGGCGGCCGCTGCGCGCCTACGACGACGGCCGGCAGGTGTTCATCGAGTTCCCGCGCGGCGTCGCCCAGGGCGAGATGCCGCCTTTGTGGGTGATCGGCGTCGAGGGCGGCGCGGAGCTCGTCAACTACCGCGTTCGCGGCCACTACATGATCGTCGACCGGCTGTTCGCCGCCGCCGAGCTGCGCCTCGGCGGCGAGCACCAGAAAAAGGTCCGCATCGAGCGCACCGACGGACGGCCGACGTCATGAGCGGCGCCGACGATCAACCGGATCACGACCGGGAAGAAGACGGCGGTTCCGGCGAGCCGGGCCGGCTAGATGAGTTCCGGCCGGAGCGAGGAGCCGCGGACGCCCGACCAGAGCGGTCGCGCTCAGGCCAGGACCTCGCCGGCGAACTGCGGCTTCGCCCCGAGCGGACACGGGTCACGCGACTCTCCCGGCGCGTCCTGACCATCCTCGGAGGGACGGCGGCAATCGCAATCGCTGCGGCCCTGCTGTTTGCGCTCTGGCCACACGGTAACAAGACCGGCCAGGAGTTGCTCTCGACGGACAACAAGGCCACGCCCGACGGGCTGAACACCCTTCCACGTGACTACACGGGGTTGCCAAAGCCCATCCCGCAGCTCGGTCCGCCGCTGCCGGGAGACCTTGGGCGTCCCATGCTCAACGCCGGCGCGCCCGCACCCGGCATGCCGCAGGCGTCGACGCCGCCCGACCCGGAGGCGCAGCGGCTCGCGCAGGAGCGGGCCCGACTCGCCCAGGAGTTCGAAGCTGCGCGCACCAGTCGGCTGTTCGCAAGCGAAGCGCGGGCGGCGGTTCAGCCGACCGTGTTGACAGCGGGCGCGTCTCCCACGCCCGACCTGAGCGGCCAAAGCGCCGCCGGAACAACGACACCCACGCGGCAGCAGAGCGAAGGCGACCGCAAGGTCGCCTTCCTCAACGGCGACGTCGATCGGCGCACAGTCAGCCCCGATCGGGTCCAAGCGTCGGCGTCGCGCAACGTCGTACAAGCGGGCGCGGTGATCCCGGCCGCCTTGCTCACCGGCCTTCGCTCCGACCTTCCCGGCCAGATCACCGCCCAGGTGACCGAGGCCGTCTATGACAGTCCGACGGGCAAGATCCTGCTGATCCCGCAAGGGGCGCGGCTGATCGGCCAATACGACGCCCAGGTGCAGTTTGGACAGTCGCGCGCGCTCTTGGTCTGGAACCGCATCGTGTTCCCGAACGGCCGTTCGATCGTTCTGGAGCGCCAACCCGGCGCCGACCCGGAGGGCTATGCCGGGCTTGAGGACCAGATCGACAACCATTGGGGGCAGCTGTTCAAGGCCGCGTTGCTCTCCACCATCCTCTCGGTCGGCTCGGAAGCGGGGACGTCGAACAACGAGAACAGCCTCGTGCAGGCGATCCGGCAAGGGGCGTCCAATTCGTTCGCCCAGACCGGCAGCCAGGTGGTCGGCCGATCGCTCAACATACAGCCGACCATCACGGTCCGGCCCGGATTCCCGGTCCGGGTCATCGTCACGCGTGATCTCGTGCTGGAGCCCTACGCGAGTTGAGGAGACCACAATGGCGAAGTTGAAGCTCGGCACGATCGAGGACGACAAGCGGGTTAAGCTCACCGTCGAGCTGCCGGCGCAGGTGCATCGCGATCTCGTCGCCTATGCCGAGGTTCTTGCCCGCGAGACCGGAAGCCAAGCGCCGCCTGACCCGGCAAGACTGGTTGCGCCCATGTTGGCGCGGTTCATGGCGACCGATCGGGGGTTCGCCAAAGCGCGCCGGGAACAGGCTTGAGCAATCCAGGCTCGCTGATTACATCGAAGGTCAACACGCGCCATGACGAGCTGCCCGCCGGGCGTGGCTGAGAAAGCGGCCGAGCGCCGGGTTCTCGTTGTCGGTCAGCCACGCCATGCGCACCGACACGTCCGCGCCCTCGTCCACCACGGGGCGGTAGACCACTCCAGGCAGTTTGACTGCAATTGCCGCCTCGCTAACGATGGTTAGCGCAAAACCGCCGCCTACGAGGCTAAGCAGGCTTTCGCGACAGACGGCGTGCTGACGAATCTTGGGCGCGTAGCCACCAGGATGTAACTTGCCCGCCAGCCATGCGTAGTTGACAGGCCCCGATCCGAAGGCGCGTACAACGAACGCCTCCTGACGTAGCTCCTCCCATTTCAGAGTCTCGCGTGTCGCGAAGGCGTGAGCCTCAGGCAACGCCACATAGATGCGCTCGTCCCAGAGATGCTCGCTCTCGGCGCCCGGCGCCTCGTCCACGGCGATCAGGAAGGCCACATCCACCCGGCGCTGCCGAAGCGCCACGAGTTGGTCCATAGAGGCATCCTCAAGGAACGAGAGCTCCAAAGCGGGGAAGCGCGTGTGGTAGGATCCGATCAGGTGATGCAGGCGTCCCGAGGCGAGAGACGGATAGAAGGCGACGCCCAGCACCCCAGCCTCGCCGCGCTGCACGTTAGTGGCGTCCCGTCCGGCATGGTCGAGTTCCGCCATCGCCCAGCGGGCTCGTTCGAGAAAGCGCCGGCCAGCAAGCGTGGTTCGCACGCCGGCGCTATGGCGTTCGAACAGGGTGACGTTCAGTTGCTCCTCCAAAGCCCGCACGCGTCGGCTAACGGCCGAGGGTCGCAATCCGAGCTGTTCGGCCGTAAGGCGAATACTCAGATGCTCCGCAAGCAGCAACGCTTGGCTGACCGACTGAAGATCAAACACGAATGCTACGCTGTCGCTCACCTCAGGACTCTGCTGCGTCGTGTACGCCGCGCGCGTTTCCTGTCACCGAGAAGCCGAGGTTGCCTGCGTATAGGCGTAGCCAATGTTCGGTGAGCTGGCCGGGGGAAGCTCCGACATCGTAGGAGGGTGAGGTAAGTACCTCGGCTCCGGTCAAATCGATCAGAACGAACCCTCTTATTATGTCGAACAGGTCCGGCCATTTCTCCTCAAACCTGCTCTGAAGCGCTGGCTCGGCGTCTTCACGGGAAAGATAGCGGGCACGTCCACGCACGCGGCAGCCCTTGCGCGCGAACACGTCGATGAAATTCGCCTCCACGTCCGCGCGACGGCGCAGATTTTCGACCGTTCCTGGAGAGCGGATGTTCGCAAAAGCGATCGTATGCTCGTCAATGACGAGGAATGTCGCCTTCGGCGACACTGCGGGAGTCCCGTCAGCACGCACGGTCGCGACGCAGCCGATCGTATATGTCGCGATGAGATCGATCATCTCTTGAGTCAGCACGACCTTCTTCCGCCCTGCTTGCCTCAATCGGACCCCTGCGGATTCGCCGGACGACGGATCGTCGCCCCGACGGCGACGACGGCCAGCGCGGCCGCCGCGATCGGAAGAATGCTGACGAACTGCCCTGTCCCCAGGCCCTGCAGGACACCAGTTACGAGCGCGGTCAGGACGGCGAGCGCGTAGCTGACAGTGAAGACCGCGGCCGAGAAGCTCGGCACGTCTTGCGCAGCGACGGTGAGCGGCGGCAAAGCCAACGCCATCGTCAAAAGGCAGCCGAGGGAGAAGCCTGCCACCGTGGCGAACGCGACGGCGAGAGCGGCATGCGCCGTCGCTAGGCCTACGCTTCCGGCCAGGACAACTAACCCCGCGATCGCATAACCTACTCGGCGGAGCGCGAGGCGCTCGACATAGATCATCATGAGCAGCGAGGCCGGGATCTGTGCAGCGTTCAACGCCAGCAGGGCTGGTTGAATTTGCGCCGAGCCGCCCGCCTTTGACAGCCACCCGGGCAAAAACCCGTTCAGGCCGAAGTAGCTGGCGTTAACGGCGCCTAGCAAGAGCCCGACCTTCCAGACCGATCCCTGCCGCCAGTCCGGCCACGCCCGCGCTACGCGCAAATCCTGCTTCCGTGGCGGGCGCGATCCCAGAGCAGCAATGACAGCCGCCGTCGCGAGCACGGGGAGGGACCACTGAAAGAGCACCGCTCGCCAGCCTCCGCCGATTACCGGAAGGTCGGACGAATACGGCCAGAGCACCGGCAGCACTTCGCCGCATAGCAGACCGCAGGTGTAAACGGCTGATGCGAGGCCGACGCGTGCCGGCGTCCAACCGCGCACCAACGTCGGCATCGTCGGCTGCATGACGGCGACGCCCAAGCACATGACGCAGGTCGTCAACTCCAGCCCGGTCACGCCGCCGACGAACCCTCTCGCCGCCGCTCCCAACGCATTGACGAGCAGGCCCGCGACAAGGCTGGGCACGGCTCCGAAACGACTGATGAGCGCCGCACCGGGCAACGCCGCCACCGCGAAAAACAATGGTGGGATCGCCGTTAAGACGCCGATGTCGTGGCCGCGAAGATTGAGCTCCGCTTCGATCGAAGGGAGGACGGGCGGCAACGCCAGGATGGTGAGCCGGAGCATCACGCCGGCCAGCCAGAGCAGCGCCAATGGACGCAGCAGGGCGGCCATCAGGACACCAGACCATGGCTGCTTCTCAACGGTTGCGCCCTCCACGTAGCTGTTCCTCGCAGCGACAGATCGGCAGATCCGGACCGCGCATCGGGAGGTGTCTACTTGAGAAGCAATGCTCGCGGAATTTGGATAAAGCCGAGCGTTTCGTTCGACTAATTCGATGACCCGAACTGGTTCGAGACTTTCGGCGGGAGCGCGAGCCTGTAGCGCACGAACTCGTCGGCTTGAATATAGCGATCGTACAGCTTACGGGCCGGCGTGTTGTCGGCCCTTGTATGCCAGTAGAGCGAACTCCAGCCGTTCTGGCTGCCGAGCCTCACCAGATCGTCGAGAGGCGCCCGGCCGAGGCCGGCCCGGCGCGCGGCAGGATCGACGAAGAGATCCTCAAGATAGCAAGTCGGGTTGACGCTCCAGGTGCTCTCGTGAACGACGCAGATCGTGAAGCCGACCATGGCGCTCTCCAGCACCGCGATTCTGCCGAACATGGGTCCGGCCGGATCGAGAATGCGGCTCCAAGTATGCTCCGTCGCCTTGGGAGGGACCGTCATCCCGTAAAAATCGAGATAAGCCGCCCAGAGACGCCGCCAAGCGGGCTCGTCGGGGCCTTGCGGCGGACGCACGAGGATCATGTCAGCCAAGATGGCTTACCCCCCAGCTTCGCTGTCACCGGACCACATTGCTACAGCGCTCGACCCCTTAAAGCAGCGAGGGCGCTCCGCTGCCGACCCTCGTTGTCAAAATTCGACGGTAGGAGCCATTTCGCAAAAGCTGCTTTCACAGACGGCCACTCGTGATCCGTTATGGAGAACCAGGCAGTATCCCTGCTGCGTTTCTTGACGACCGCGGCGTTGCGAAAGACGCCTTCGAACTTGAAGCCGTAGCGAAGAGCGGCAGACC